>JAZJXM010000027.1:57501-194233 GCA_040390915.1 Pseudomonadota bacterium | reverse complement strand
TCAGTTGGATAGAGCATCAGCCTTCTAAGCTGAGGGTCACAGGTTCGATTCCTGTTGGGCAGGCCAATAAAATCAATGAGTTATAGCTTACTTCGGTTTTCTTGAGCGCCAATTCCGTGGTCGCCTTGCATTCGTGTACCCGGTGTGTACCCCGCCGTGCTCAATGATGCGAGTGTTGTGGAGCCTACCTCGACTCGGAAGGCTTGCAGATTATTTTGCACTGTGAGGCCGGAACAGTTGCTGCGGCATCACGGATTGGGTCGGCAGTGGCAGGGCGGCGCAGCGCGATCAAATAACAGAATTGAGGATGCCCACGGCTCGAATGATCTTGCTTGCTGGCGGCCGGAAGTGCATCGGGGGCGGAGGCGGATCGAGGCAGGCAGAGCCTAGATGAGCCAACGCGCGGCTGTGCGCGCGGTGGTTTGAATCAGGGAGGCGGACTAATCAGTCAGGTAGCGAGGGGAGTAGCGTACGCTCCCGGCATTCCGACCTTGCGTAACGGTAATCTTGCACTGATGCAATAACGCCTCAATAACGCCTTTGCGGTCTTGCGGTTTCGCGGCGCCATACGGCTTGCAGCGGTCGACCAAGGAGCCATCGGTGATAGGTATGCCCTTGTCTGCGAGAAACTTGGTGATTTGTTCGAGCACCTTGCTCTCCAACTTCGCGTGGGTGCTGTCGAAAAGGTTGACGCGAATGTCAGCGATGAACGCGGAAGTTGACTGGTCGACAATTTCCATGGCGTCGATGAAGCATTCCGCACTGACTTCGGCAGCCCAAGGGTCCTTGGCCAGCGCGAGGGTCAGTGCCACCCTCCCCGCGTTTTCAACGGTGCGGGAAAGCATGTTGCTTTCCAGCGTGTCGATGCCGGCGTTCCTGCGGTGCACGATCTTGATCTGTTCGGCGACAAAAAGCGCGTTGGCGGCGTCGGAGTATGGCACGTCAATTGGAAGGTATTGGTCTGATGTCGCACCCGTCAGGTTCCCTTTTTCTGCAACGAGGCGAACGTGCTGAGCGACGCGGGAGCGAACTGCGTCCAGCCACGTTGTGACAGTCTCAGGAATCGCGCTAGGGGCGTACGCCGTGTTCGGCAGGGGAATTGCATCTGGGGCACGGAACACCATTATGCGGGGCAGGAAGCCGCTGTTGATGGCGGCGCTGTTCATTCCTTCGTAAAAGGTGGTTGCGGTCGTCGCGCCCAAAATCGACGGGTTCGGGCTGAAAATGTCCTCGCGGGGGCGACCACTTGCACCCGTCTGTTGTGCGTACTCCTTGCCCCGGTAAGCTTGGCCACCTTTTGTGTACAGCTCCATGAACGTCGTCCCGATGAGCGCCTTATGGCTTGCCGCTCTTATGTCAAAGATGCTCTTCAGCACTTCGCCGATTTCATCAATGATAAAAACGGAAGCTGGGTTCCGCTTCACGGCGGCGAGCACACCGCCGTCGCTGGCAGGAACACCAGCGAGGCGCGTCGCCTCGTACGCAGCTATGATTTGTGCCACTGTGCGAAGCACATTTTCCTTGCCGCATGCCGTTGGGCCGATTGCAACGTTGTAGAGGTTCGTGTGTGCACCGGCAGCTCCAGTAAAATCGCGCGCCAAGACGCCGCTGCACGAGGCGAGTGCCGTGCACAGTGCAAACGCTGGCTGCACGGTGCGCGCGTTGGCGTTGCACCACTCGACAATAGCGGCCATAACAGGCGGCAAGCGTGTGCCCACTGCATCGAGCTGAGCCGTGTTATTTGCCAATGCGCTGGCCACGACCTGCGTTGCGTGCGTTAATAGCGTCGCCTGTTCTGCGGTCGAAATCTCTGCGCCGGCAGCAGCCTTTGCCCCTCGGCTACCAGTGCTGGCACTGCGCGCGATAGCGCGCACCTCGGCTGCCGGCAGCGGCGGCGTGCAGTGCTTAGCATTCTCAAGCAGCAGCGCAGCTTCGATGGTTTCAACTGGCAGCCTCAGACCGGCCATGTCGCCTCCAAGCTTAAAGAGAGTGTCGTTACGTCCTCCTTCGGCGATTGTGCGCCCAGCGGCCGTTTTGGTGTTGCTGGCGCGAACTTCGGCCGTGCCCAAGCTTTGCCACAGAGCGAGCAGCGATGCGGGCAGGGTAGGCAGGTTTCGGTAATCACCGGCCCCGGCCCACTCATATGGCCGTCCGGTATTCGGGTGGACGGTCGGGGGCAGCACATCTTGGATACCCGAGCCGCCGTTGCTCGCGCAGCGGAATTCGATCATCATGGACCCGTCGCTGTTCTTGATTTTCACCGTATTCAGTAGCGCCAAGTCCGCTGGCAGGCGAAACAACAGCTTTGCGCGGTTGGCGCGGCCGGATTTGATCTGGACAGCATCATCGCCATCGAGCAGATCGCCGATGTCGATCCCCTTGGCCGCGAACCAGCCTTGCGCATTTTTCAAGTCGTCGAGGTCGATAGCGCAAGTCCGGGACAGAGCGTGAATGAGACCGAGGCCATGGTCGCCGGCCTCTTGTGGGTTGATTGGGTTGTTCTGCCAAGCCTTGCCCTGCGGCTCCTTGCTACCCTTCTTGATGCGGCAGAGCTTGAAACCGTGTTCGGCGTAGGACACAGCCGCGTTGCGTATTTTTACGGTGCGTTCAAGCGCGTTCGTCGCCGTCGCGGTCGCGGCACATGCACCATGGCCGTCGTCGACCTCGCAGTCTGGCGAACTGGCGGGGCTTTCCGTCGCATGCGCCGCCGCGACCGTGATATTCGTTTCTGCTGGCGCTTCATTTTCATCAAGACGCAGGAGTTCCTCGCTCGCCGTGACGGCTGTTTCAGCGACCGGCAACGCGACGAATACGCGGGACGTCCATTGAACTTGGACGCCGGAGGCATCGACCGATCCTGGACCAATCGCAAACTGCACAGATTTGAACGCAGCGTTTTTAGGGATGAGCTTTTCGATTGACCGATTAAGCGGAACGGCCACGTAGTCATAGCGAGTTCCGTCTGGGGTGTACACCTCAGCCAAGAGGTGATGAACGATCCCAGAATTCTGGAGAATGCTCAAGGCAGAAATAATTTCCGATGCGGTCGCACGCGTCTCGAAAATACACAATTTCATGCCCGAGGCTCCGATCTCGTGGCCAGCAGCAATGCGGTAATTTGCGTTGGGCCGGCTGTCGAACCACTCGGCAATCAAGTCTGGGTCTGTCGACGCGCTTACATGCGAGTAGCCGCAGCTCGGATGATCGCCGATGTCTTTTTGCGAATGTTCGTAGCCGCAATCGCACACGCCGTCCTTGGAGCCATGGAGCGGAAAGACGGGCAAGCCAGCCGCAGCACATGCGAACGCTTCGGCACGGGCCGAACTCGTTCTCCGGGTCGTAAGCGATGAGGTCGCAATATCGAACACGGTGCTCATGCGGCACCACCGTTCATAATCGTGCGGATTTCCGACACGGACCAGGCGAGGCGGCCGTGAACGCGAGTTGGGCGGAGGGGGCCGTTTTCTTGGCTTGCCCAGGCGCGCAAGGTCTGCGGCTTGCGGTTCAACCAGTAGGCTGCGGTGGCGGTCTCGACGTGGCTGCGCGCTTCCGTGTCAATCGCCGGAAACGCGCCATGAACGATGCTGTTGCCGTGCTGGCTAACCGTAGTTGGCGACGTTGATGGGTATGGCGTTGTATTCATGTTGGCATTCCTTCGCATTGCTGCGTGTTTTAAGAAATGCCAGACTCAATTGCGGGTCGCGTTGATAAATGGCGGCCCGCATTCAACAACGATGCGCTGCCCTTGGAGACGGTTTGCGACCGGTATTACACCCGCATTACCCACCCGCATTTGAAGTCGCTATCGCGACACTTAAGGAAGATCAGCGTAAACGGTCTTCCACTCTTCCCACCAGCCGCTCAAGAATGCATGCTCCTGGAACGCCTTGTGCAGCATATGGCGCGCGATGCCACCAGGGTCGCGGAGGCCGACGGCGAGCACCACCGGATTCCAGAGCGACTTATGTCGTCCGCCGGCAGTACCACGCTGCACGCGCGCACCGTTGTCACCATAGAGTCCTTCGGCATCACTTAGGCGTTTCGCAAGGTTTGTAGTGACGAGATCCCCAAACGCGATAAGCACTTGGTCTTTCGTGATGCCACGCACAGCCGGCAGGGGGGAGTCGTGGCTGAGCTGTTGCGCGTTCGACAACGCTGCCACCAGCGTATGCCGAACAAGTTCTTCGACCGTGTGCAGCGGGAATCGGCACGTCTCGTCCGTTATCTGGACTGCGTCTGCGAAAAAGCAAACGTCGGATTCACCCATGAATTCGCCATCGTCCCAACCATCATAGGGCCAGGTTTCCCGCGTGTGACCTGCGCGGTTGTGCTTCGCGCGCACCGCGAGGACTTCCGTAAAGGTTTGGTAGCCGGGATCGCCAAACTCTAATGCCGGCCTGGAGGTGGTCGCGCTGCCGTGCAGCCAGAGATCTTTGACCTGAGGTGCTAAAAGCAGTGCAAGACGGCGCCCGGAAGCGGGCAAGCCGGCATCATAGTCGCGGTCGCCGCCGCGAATGATTACACGGGACGAAACTGGCGTAGTTGCAAACACCTGCAACGACAAGCAATGGGCTTGCTCAAGTAGATCGCCGCGCGACCATGCTTTGTCAGTTTTGTCTGACAGGAAAGCGCACACCTCTGTCAGGGTGAAAATACGCTGTGATTCCATTTTTGAGTTTCCGTTTTTCTGTTGTGGGGCAGGTGCGCGATCTGCGCCTGATGCGCGGAAAAGGGCCGCCTGTGGGCAACGCACACGCAAGTAGCTAGTATCTGGCCGCAGCACTATAGCGGTCACGTCCGGCAACCGTCAATCTTGGACGGCCGGCCGTCTTGCTTCTATGCCATCTCAGGCGAACACTCATTCAACTTCCATACGGCTGCGGATGTTCGGGGCGGTCGGGAAGCCGCATGGGTACTGGGTTTCAGTTCGTTAGTGGCCCGAACATCCACGATTTTACGTCTGCGTATCGGTCGAGCGGTGACACTTCAGACAGGGCGGGATATTCGTTTAGGAGTGGCCGGCGCAGCGGGGCGAGCGCGGGACGACCAATCCCCTGAGCGCCAGAAGGCGTTCTTGGTTTGAACTCCCATGAACCTCCAGCGAACATCCGACCCATCGTGGATGTTCGCATTTGGCCGGAACCCTTGTGGTTGCTGGGTTCCGGCGTTCACAGGCGCCAACATCCTCATTTCAGCCCGCCGTGCATATATGGCGGCGCTAGGGTTCACTGGATGTTTAATTTGGAATGTGATCGTGCCCGAACGCGGGCAGAAAAGGGGGAGGGGGAGAAAGCGTGGAAAGTATATAAAATATATATATGATTTATACTTATTACTATGATTCCCCCTATGAGGCGGTCGTCTCGGGCGATTTTTTCTGCTTTCTCTTCACCCTGGGAGAATGCACCTAAATTCTCCTGCGCTGACGAGGCTTGCCTGCCCCAGGTTTTGCCCCCTAGACGGCCGAGCGTATCCCCATATGATGCACACGCGCGCGCGCTGAATTTTCAACCCGCACGCCAAAAAAATATGCCGCCATGCCTTGCCACCTTGGACCTGCTACGTGGCTTGTACAACGTCAGAAATCGCGCCAACCTGCTGGTGAAGCGTCGCTACACCGAAAGCATTGTCATTACGCCATGGCCCAGCTTTGCGCTTTTGCACGGTTGCCGACTCACCAGACGTTAACACCCGATAACTCAATTTCCCGTCAAGCGTCGGGCAGGCATCTACGACGCGCCAATTCAAGATGCTTGGACGCACCTCGTGGATCTTTGCCATGAACGCCGCAGGACTTTGGAAACGTTTAGAGGGATCGATGTGACAAGCCTTTTTCAAGATTTTCTTCAGATTGTCAGGAACCCAAGGAGGCATCATGTTGTAATCGAGCAATTTCCCGGCGCAGATTAATTCCTTCACACAGGAATCAATGTAAATACTCGCGTCTGCGGCGTCGGTTATTTTTGCCAATTGAAGTTGTTGCTTTTTGTTCATGTATGACATTGCCTCATATGGCAGATAGCCGCCCAGAAGCTGAAACATGATGATGCCGCACTGGTAGATATCACCAGTAAAACCATACTCGGCAAGCAAGAAAGTTTCGGGTGGACGATAGAGTAACGAGTGCCTTGAAGCGGGTATTGCGGCGCTACCCTCGGGAATTCTTCTAACAGATCCAAAATCGCCAATGACGGCACTGTGTGCTGCGTTCACGTAAACATTTGCAGGTTTAAGATCACGATGCAAAAACCGTTGCGCATGTAAGTGATTGACCCCAGTAAGGATTTCGCTTGTGAAGTCAAGCGCCGCGTGATTTCCGATGCTCGTCTGATCAAGCAAATCGTCCAAATCTCCGTTAGCGCAAGTGGGTGTAAGGAAGTAGGCCCAGTTTTCGTCTAATAATCCAGCATCATGGATTGCCAGGACATTGGCGGAATTGATGGCTGCGAGTTGTTTGGGTTCCGCATGAAACGCTTGATCGCCGCCCCAATAATAAAATTTGACCGTCACGTCGACTTTAGTGACCTTGTTTTTGCCGAAGAAAACATAGCCATTGCCTGCTTTTGAATCTTCCTTCTCGAAGTGAATATTCTTGGACAGTACGAGGAGGTGCGCCTTAATCGGCGGCGGCGCACTGATTGCATCAATATACAAGGACGTCATTTGATCGACTTGGCGAGCAGGGTGCACGCAGTCAAAAAGGCATCACTCTGATATTTCAGCAGTGATGCCGGCAAGGCAAAATTATGATTCTTATTCGCTGCGGCGACCGTTTGGGGTGCCACTAGTTCAACGAGGCAATTTTCGACCAGTTGTACCAATCCCTCAATTTTGAAAGTAATGGGACCTCCGGCGTATTCCCCCTTTTTCATTCTTTTCTTGATGGCGATGTTGGACAATCCGTTGTCGCGGACAAATTCCTGAATCAGTCGACAAAAAGATTTTACGTTTACGCTGTTCTCATCATCGGCAAGCGAAATTTTTTTGGTTTCCACTTTGATGTGTGCGAATTTCTCTCCGTCTAGTTGAACGATGGCTAGAATAGCTTCGCTGCCCTTTATCTCAATGCCACATATTTTCATTTGATTCCTCCGGTTTTCAACATATTACGCCGGCTCGCACTTAACTTGCATTTTTTTTACTGTTTTGAACCTTTCGATCTACCGAATCATTTAAATGGCAGAAAACGGCCGTTTTCCAACAGGCAGAAACGCCGTACTTTCGATATGTTGATAAAATAGCCTTTGCATATATCAACATGTTGATTTATATTGATACCGTTTTCCAACACATCATCGGAGCGGATCATGGCAGTTTTCGGGTACGGGCGGGTCTCCACGGCAGAACAGACAGCCGACAATCAACGGCTTGAGATCGAGCGCGCTGGTTATGCTGTTGAGTACTGGTTTGCCGATACCGTCAGCGGCAAAGCACATGCCGCGCAACGCAAACAGTTTAGCGTCCTGCTGGGCAAGCTGCGGACGCGCGACACCTTGGTAGTGTCAAAGCTCGACCGGCTCGGGCGCGACGCGCCTGACGTGCTCGCCACAATCAAGTCCCTGGCCGCGCTTGGCGTCGAGGTTGTCGTCCTCCAGCTCGGCAAGCTCGATCTCACTTCGCCCGCAGGCAAGCTGATGCTGGCCATGTTGGCGGCCGTGGCCGAGATGGAGCGCGATCTGATCGTCGAGCGGACACAAGCGGGACTGGCACGCGCCAAGGCCGAGGGGAAGATCTTGGGCAGACGCCCTAAAACGACGCCAGAGCAGCGCAAGGCGATGATTGAGGGTTACGGGCAGAAACAGAGCGTCAGCGCCCTGGCGCGGCTGTATAAGGTTTCACGGGCGACAGTCTTGGCAACGGTTCGACCGGCACAGCTTTAGTATACGTCGGACCACCCAGCCGAAATCGCCACTGGTCGGTCTGCGCTCGCTGTTTCGGCCCGACGGATCTGCACCGTTGGTACAGTGCGACAAGATAACGCTGGTGGAAGCACCGAAACCGCACTCTCCAACGCCATAGTCGCCGCGTTTAGTTGTCACAGCTACTGTCAGTCTGCCGCTTGAATTTGAAGTGCTATTTCGTATACGATTGCTCCGCCCGAATTGATCGCCATTTTGCGGAAACGGGTAACTGCATTTATTCATAGTGAACAACTAACAGGATCATCTTGAAAACGACGACAAAACTAAGACTGACCGGCGCGATAATACTACTAGTGATGCTTTGGGTTATCGGGACTTACAATCTCACCCATCCCTTGGTCGCAGTGGTCGTTTTCGGCTTTGCGGCCGGGTTTGAAATACTTGTCGTTCGCCCAGCGAAAACCAAAATTGATGGTGGCACGAATATGCCGACAACATCGAAACCGACCTCTCAACTCCTGCAAGTTCAGGAAACACCACTTGCCGCCGCAGGCAAGACCGACAAATTCAACGAAAGGGCCGAATCGAAACAGGCGAACGATGCGCCACATGATGAGGACGAATTGTGGGCCGTTGCGATTGCAGAATTTGAAGGAGATCAGCGTCGTGCTGGCTTGTGGGCAAAATGCTACGCCACGGAAAATGGCGATGAAGTAAAGGCCAAAGCTGCGTACCTTAAAAACCGAGTGCAACAACTAACCGATGATGCTGCGACCCAAAAAAAGGCAGCAGCGATCCAGCAAGCACTGGCTTCACAGGAACTACTAGACGGAATTGCCGAAGCAACGAAAGGCTTGATCGCCGGAACCAGTTTCACGCAAAAGGACGTCGTGTTCTTGGCACGGGCGTCACACTTCGATGCCTCCTTGCTTAGCCTGACAGACCGGAACAGAGGTGACACACTCTTGCATCTATGCGCCCGTTATGGGTTTCACGAGGAGGCGATGATACTGCTAAAGAATGGTGCTAGTCCAACCGCTGGAAACGGCAACGGTCAGAAACCCTTTGCGGTGGCAGTGCCAGGATCACCATTACACGATGCTCTATTGATGGCTGCCGAAGAGGCCGTGTCGAATTAAGTACGTTCCGCCGGGTCGCTTGCGTGCGCCGCCTTTGCCGCCCTCTAGGTGGCAATTTCTGCGTCTTGTGTCCATTGAAATTACCCCACCTATCCCTCCCCCGGGGGGGCGGGCCGAAGGCACCGGCCCCATCCTATTCAATTAATCGACGTCACCCTCAAAAAATTTTCGCCACACAAAATGTGAAAATTTTTTTGGCGGTCGCTGTAGGGGCGCACCCTGTCCCGTGTTGTCAAAGTGAGATACCTCTGCGGCTCAGCAAAACGGCCATGGCGCGGCCAATGCATCGCCTATCCGCATGCCGAAGGTCACCACACCCATCGGGCCTCCGTATCCAGTGGCCGGACCTGTAAATCACCGCGCCGCGCCAGCCGTTCAATTCTGCTCGCCCGAATCTCGGTGTATCCATCCGGTGGCACGGCCTTCAGAACAGCCACTGCGTCATCGAAGCGTCCCAGTAGCCGCAACAGTTCGCCCTTTTTGAGCAAGTCGCGCGCCCCCATTTCCCCCTGCTCAAGCAGCTCAAGTATTGCTTGCATGTTGGCCCGCTCGTCGACCTCGTCCATGGTCGGCACATTGGGTATCGGCGACCCGTCTGACCGAACTCGGTAACGGTTGTTCAGACTCCACCAGATGCGTTGGCGCAGCCACAACAGTTTGCTGCGACTCAATCCGTCGGATTTGCTCAGCACATAGGCCACGTCCTCAAAATCGACCGAACCAACGGACTCGGCGGCTTTCCAGCCGTCGGGAACTGCGAGCCATGCCTGCTCAGCGCGAAGCCAGCCCTTCGTGTCGCTACGCCAGGGAGCCAGCACGCGATATAGGCCGCCTACATCCCTGGGCTTGCGGGGCAGCTCACCGACCGGCTCAAGATCGTCGATCCAGAATAGCGCCGCACAAGCATGACAACGTACCAATGGCATCTGCGCCCACCAAGCGGTCGGCGCGCCGTCTGACCAGTCGCGGGTGCAGGAAAAGTTCATGCTTGCCAGTTGCTGGCGCAAAAAAAATCCTTCGCAACCTGGGCATTTGTAGACGGCTGAGTCGGCGAAGCGGGTCATCGGAATCGCATCACGTAAACACTAGGGGTTGAATTCGAGTGAGCAGTAGGCGACCGTACGGGGGACAGTGTACAGGCTTTTAGATTCATCAAATTGTTCGATCAGCCCGGCATCCAGCAAGAGCATCGCCCCACTCTGATCGGCCAGCCTAACAACCTGCGGCTCGGTTCCGGGTTCAAGCTGTTGAATAGCTGCAAACCAGGCGCTCAGCCCAGCCGGTGCCAACGCAGCGACAGCACCTTGGACAAGGCGTGGTGAGTTGATGCTCTCGATGGTATCCAAACCATTGTCTTCAATTTCATCCTGCATGGACATCAGCTTATACTGGAGCACCACGACATCGATATCTGCAAGCGTTAGCGGCAGGCCATCGGCCCGTTCAACTGTCACATGGAATCCGCCAGGTAGGCATTCATTGTCGCCGTAGCCGTCTGTCGCGATAACTTTTTTAAATCGGTCAACTGCATCGCGAGAGTACTGTTGAAGTGCTTCGCATTCCTCCTCTCGTGTTGCCCGATGGCCATCCCACCTAAAGACTTGAAGGCGAAATCCTTTAATCGGCGGGTCGATTTGTTCACCGGTCGCGCTCTTCTTGTAGTGCAAGGTAATGGAAGTCATGGAAAGGATTTTAAATTTATTGAGGTTCGAGCGCAATCGACTTGACGGCCACCCATGCCCTCGTGAAAATCGTGCGCCAATGATTCACGTAATTACTGACCAGTGCCGCTGCTCCATAGCCGCGCCCCGCTGCCGTGCGATGTTACGGTCTGCGCCTCCTGCTCATGCCGGTCGATAATCTGAGCAATCGCTGGGACCACGAAATCCAGCCACGTGGAATGCTTCCAGTAATTCACGTACCCTTTACTTGTGTCGCGCTTGGAGAGCGGCGTCTTTACCGGCAAGTGCTTGACTCGACCTGAAATGCAAAAGACTGCGCGTCCCGACACGATGGCGAGCTGCGGCATAGGCACCGCGTCGCCCTCCTTCAGGCCATGCGCGGTGCGGGTCGTCTTAGGCCCTCCAGCTAGCCATGCGTTTGCAATGGCGGCGTTTATCTCTTCAATGACTTGATCGCCGAAGGCAAAGGCGACCTGCTCAAACACTCGCTCGCGCCGCTCCTGCTCGGCGCAGGCAGCAACATAGGTCGCACGACGCTTTGCCGCCGTAACCTTCGCATGGGCCTCGTACTGATCTAAGCGGATCCAAGCTTCGACGAGCTGCGTCTCGTCCGCCGTGCCAGAAAAATCGTTCTGCGCCGCCACTGGGTCTTGTTCGTCCGTGGGGGCGATCAGACTATCCCTGGCCCGCTGCCGGGCCGCGACATAACCTGCACCCCCCCCGTCGTCGATCTCACTGTCGAGTGTCTTTAGTATTTCTTTCAATGCCGCGCGGCGGGTGGTGAAGCAGTAGCTCTCGTCCACGTCGTCGTCGTCGTCGTCGATGAGATATGACTCCATAGCCTGCTCGTTCTCGGCGTCATAGTGCGAGCAGGTGTACCAGTTGCCAAACGGCCCGCGCAGCAGATACCACGGGCCGTAACTGGCCATTATCAGTTTCAGGAACGCCGTCCTGATAGGGCTGAGTTTTTGGTTCATCGTTGTGTCATGAGGCTACGGATGGCGCTCGCTGAAAATAAACAGATCACACACAGATGAACTGCAACGTGGTCTGCGGGAACTGACCGAACGAGCGCGGCGTATCGCTCTCCTTGGTCACCTGCATGGTCTTGCCCTGCCCGCCACAGAACGCCCCAGCTTCTTTGAAGGTTGCGGCCTTGATCGCGCCGAGTGATGCGGCCGGGCTGTTGTCCTCGCGGGCGATCATGTACGTATCTTTTCCCATAGGAACGACGCCGGTGGTGGAGGCGCAACCTGCGATGAGGACGGTGCAAACGACGAAAAATTTCTTCAAGATGGAGCCTTTCAGGCAAATATTATTTAGGTCAGAAAAAGAATCCTTTGATGGGGAAGATTGCCCGTGGATTGGGGTTAATCTTACCCGGAAGATCGGAGAATGCCAATCACTTCTCCCCACTCGAAAGACCCCACGCTCTCCGCTTTTGGTGCGGCAGTGAGAATGGCTCGGGTCGCCAACGGGATATCACAGGAGGAGTTGGCCCTTTGCAGCGGCATTGACCGCTCATATCTTGGCGCCATCGAGCGCGGTGAGCAAAACGCTGGGCTATTACATTTGGTGAGAATTGCTGCGGCTCTCGACACGTCCGTCGCGGCACTGATGGAAGCTGCCGGGCTTTGAGTAGGTTGGGCTTCGGAAAGAACCTTGCATGAGATAAGATGCAGCTCAACTAAGTAGCTATGAGCGCATTCCATCCATGATCGAAGACATCAAAAAAACGCTGTGGGCCACAGCCGACAAGCTGCGCGCCAACATGGACGCCGCGGAGTACAAGCACATCGTGCTGGGCCTCATCTTCGTCAAGTACATATCCGACACCTTTCAGACCCGCCGCGATGAGCTTATGCGGCGTTTTGGCGACGCTGCGGACGATTATTTCCTCCACGATGTCGATGCCGGGATTCTGGCCGAAGAGCTGGAGGATCGCGACTACTACAAGGAAGTTAACGTCTTCTGGGTGCCCGAGGCGGCACGCTGGGAGACACTGCGGGCGCAAGCCAAGCAGGCTGACATCGGCAAGCGCATCGACGATGCGCTGTCTCTGATCGAGGCCGAGAACCCCAAGCTCAAGGGCATTCTCGACAAGCGGTACGCACGGGTTCAGCTCCCGGATGGCAAGCTCGGTGAACTGGTCGATCTGGTCTCGACAATCGGTTTTGGTGAGTCCGGCGACACGGCCAAAAACCACGCGCGCGATCTGCTTGGACAGGTGTACGAGTATTTTCTCGGCCAGTTCGCCAGCGCGGAAGGCAAGCGCGGCGGCCAGTTCTACACGCCTGCATCCATCGTCAAGACCCTGGTCGCGGTACTGGCACCACACCACGGCAAGGTGTACGACCCCTGCTGCGGTTCTGGCGGCATGTTTGTGCAGTCCGAGCGGTTCATCGAAGCGCACGGCGGTAAGATCGGCGATGTCTCGATCTATGGGCAGGAAGCCAACCCGACGACATGGCGACTGGCCGCGATGAATCTGGCGATTAGAGGCATCGATTTCAACCTGGGCAAGGAACCGGCTGATACATTTGTGCGCGACCAGCACGCCGACCTACGCGCGGACTTCGTGCTTGCCAACCCGCCTTTCAACATTTCTGACTGGTGGCATGGCAGCCTTGAGGGCGACCCGCGCTGGGTCTACGGAACCCCGCCGCAGGGCAATGCCAACTACGCTTGGCTACAGCACATGCTGTACCACCTCAAGTCCACCGGGCGCGCCGGTATCGTTCTAGCCAACGGCTCAATGTCGTCCAGCCAGAACAGCGAGGGTGACATCCGCCGCGCCATGGTCGACGCAGACAAAGTTGAAGTCATGATCGCACTACCGGGGCAGCTCTTCTTTAACACGCAGATCCCGGCCTGCTTGTGGTTCCTTGTCAAGGAAAAGCGCGCCCGCCAGGGCGAGGTCTTGTTCATCGACGCGCGCAAGCTGGGCAGCATGATTAGCCGCGTGCAGTGTGAGTTCACTGAGGACGTAATCGACAAGATCGCCGACACTGTAGCGGCATGGCGTGGTGATGCAGGCGCGGGCATGTATCAGGACGTTGCAGGTCTCTGCCGCAGCGTTACGCTTGCCGAGATCGCTGAGCATGGTCATGTGCTCACGCCTGGCCGCTATGTCGGCGCTGAAGCCGTTGAGGACGATGACGAGGCATTCGCCGACAAGATGCAGAAGCTGACTGAGGCGCTTGGCGAGCAGATGGCGAAGGGGGCAGAGCTGGACCAACTGATACGCCAGAAGTTGGGAGGGCTGGGTTTTGAGTTCTAGTACGCCAACGTGCCTAGCAATGAAAAATAGGGTACCGGCCGGGTGGATCGTGTGTCCACTTGCAGAAGTGACTGACTTTCAGGAAGGCCCTGGAATTCTTGCCAAAGATTTCCACGAGAGCGGAGTGCCGCTTCTGCGATTGCGAAATATAGAAACGCCAAAGGTGCGATTAGACGGCTGTAATTTCCTAGACCCAGAGAAGGTGACGAAGAAGTGGTCGCATTTTGCTTTGCGCGAGAGTGACCTGCTAATTAGCACAAGCGCGTCCCTGGGGCGTGTTAGTGTCGTCGGTAACGCGACGGCAGGATCAATCGCATACACAGGCATTATTCGGTTCCGAACCACCTCGCCCAATTTGCTGGACCATGGGTATCTCCGCGCGTTCTTGTCTTCGGCTGCGTTCGTCGAACAGGCTGAACAAATGGCTACCGGCAGCGTTATTCGTCATTTTGGACCGAGCCACATAAAACAGATGGCTATAGCTCTGCCAAGTTTGGGGGTGCAACGGCAAATCGCGTCAATCGCTGATTTGCTCGATGACCGCATCGCACTACTCCGCGAAACAAACATCACTCTGGAATCCATCGCCCAGGCACTTTACAACGCATGGTTCGTGGACTTCGATCCGGTGCGAGCCAAACAGGATGGTCGCTTGCCAGAAGGGATGGACGAGGCCACTGCCGTGCTCTTCCCTGACGACTTGCATGCATCGGAGTTGGGGCAGATACCGAATGGATGGGAAATCGGTAGACTTGATGATCTCTTGATTCTTCAGCGGGGATTCGATTTACCAGCCGGTGATCGTGTTCCAGGTGCCTTTCCTATAATCGCGGCGAGTGGGCCGAGCGGAACCCATAGTGTCCCAATGGCGCGAGGCCCCGGAGTCATCACTGGTCGATCTGGTGTACTCGGCCGCGTCTTCTTAGAACTTGAGGACTATTGGCCATTAAATACAGCGTTATGGGTCAAGGATTTCAAGGCGTCCACACCGTGTTTTGCCTATGAACTACTTCGGCGTTTGGACCTGGCGTCGTTTAATGCAGGTTCAGCTGTTCCCACGTTGAATCGAAATCATATACACAGCTTGCCTTATGTAATACCCAATATTGAGTGCATCAATGCCTACGAAGAACGAGTGATCGAACTGCATCAACGAATATCGGCGAACAAAAAGCAGGGGCAGACGCTTGAGTTATTGCGTGACGCACTACTCCCGCGTTTGATCTCAGGCAAGTTGCCCCTTTGGAATGCCCACCAAATGGCGCCGCAGGCGACCTGATTTTTAATCGATGCGTTCATTGGGGACATGGAGCTAATAGATGACCGAAGACCAACTCGAACAAGAAACCCTAGCGTGGCTGATCGACACCGGCTACAGCCACGTCTACGGCCCTGAAATTGCGGTTGATGGCGACGCACCCGAACGCAGCAACTATACGCAGGTCGTGCTGGTAGAGCGCATGCGGGACGCCATCGGCCGTCTCAACCCGCTAATTCCGCTTGCCGCGCGCGAGGATGCGCTGCAACAGGTGCTCAACCTGGACACGCCCGTGCTGCTGTCGGCGAACCGGATGTTCCATCGCATGTTGGTCAACGGCGTACCCGTCGAGTACCAGCGCGACGCCGAGTCCCGTGGCGACTTCGTCCGCTTGATCGACTTCGCCGATGTCGCCGCGAACGAGTGGTTGGCGGTGAATCAGTTTTCGATAAAGGGGCCGAAGCATACCCGCCGCCCCGACATCATCCTGTTCGTCAATGGCTTGCCATTGGTGCTGGTGGAGTTGAAGAATCCGGCCGACGAGAACGCTGACATCTGGAAGGCGTATGACCAGATCGAGACCTACAAGGAGCAGATACCTGAAGTTTTCCAATACAACGAGGTGCTTGTGATCTCGGACGGCACCGAGGCCCGCATGGGATCGCTGTCTAGCAACGCCGAACGGTACATGGCGTGGCGAACGATCGACGGAGTGGCGCTCGATCCGTTGGGGCAGTTCAATGAGCTGGAAACGCTGGTGCGCGGCGTGCTGGCACCGACTTACTTGCTAGACTTCCTGCGCTTCTTCGTCCTGTTTGAGGACGACGGCACGTTGATCAAGAAGATCGCCGGCTATCACCAGTTCCATGCCGTGCGCGCCGCGATCATGCAGGTAGTCGCCGCATCGCGCCCTGGAGGCACTCAGAAGGGTGGCGTGGTGTGGCATACGCAAGGCTCGGGCAAGAGCATCACCATGACCTGCTTCGCTGCGCGCGTGATGCGCGAGACGGTGATGGAGAATCCGACCATCGTGGTCATCACCGACCGCAATGATCTCGATGGTCAGTTGTTCGGGGTCTTCTCGCTGTCGCAGGATCTGCTGCGTGAACAGCCGGTTCAGGCTTTGACGAGGCAGGACCTGCGCGCCAAGCTGGCCAATAGGCCATCGGGCGGCATCGTCTTCGCCACTATCCAAAAATTCATGCCGGGCGAAGACGAAGATGCGTTCCCGTTGCTCTCGGACCGGCATAACATTGTGGTCATCGCCGATGAGGCGCATCGAACCCAGTACGGCTTTGAAGCGAAGCTAAAGACCCGCAAGGTAAAACCTTCGTTGCTCACTACCGGGGTAGTGCCAGAATCGCAAATGGCCATCGAAGAGGGGCCGACGCAGTATCTGGAACGGTATCAGGTTGGCTATGCGCAGAATCTGCGAGATGCGCTGCCGAATGCCACCTTCGTGGCGTTCACTGGCACTCCGGTATCGAGCGAGGACAAGGACACGCGGGCAGTCTTCGGAGACTACATCCACATCTATGACATGCAGCAGGCCCGCGACGACGGCGCGACTGTGGCGATCTATTACGAGTCGCGCCTGGCCAAGCTCGGGCTGAAAGAAGAGTCGCTCGACGGCATCGATGACGAGGTCGACGAGCTGGCGGAGGACGAGGAGGATGACCAGAAGGCGCTGCTCAAGAGCCGCTGGGCCGCGCTGGAGAAGGTTGTTGGCTCCGAACCGCGCATCAAGCAGGTCGCGGCGGATATAGTTCAGCACTTTGAAGAACGCGACAAGGCCCAGTCAGGCAAGGCCATGGTGGTGTCCATGAGCCGCGATATCTGCGCACACCTATACAACGCAATCATCGCATTGCGGCCAGCATGGCATGACGATGATCCAGAAAAGGGCGTGATTAAGGTGGTAATGACCGGCTCGGCCAGCGACAAGCCGCTGCTGCGGCCCCACATATACTCGAAGCAGATCAAGAAACGCATGGAGAAGCGGTTCAAGGACCCTGACGATCCAATACGCCTGGTTATTGTGCGCGACATGTGGCTGACTGGTTTCGACGCGCCATGCGTGCATACCATGTACGTGGACAAGCCGATGAAGGGTCACAACCTGATGCAGGCGATTGCGCGCGTCAACCGCGTGTTCCGCGACAAGCAGGGCGGTCTGGTAGTGGATTACATCGGCATCGCCAGCGACCTGAAACAGGCGCTCAAGGAGTATACCGCCAGCAAGGGCCGTGGACGCCCCACTGTTGATGCGTACGAGGCCTACGCCGTGCTGGAGGAGAAGTTGGATGTGTTGCGTGCCATGCTCCACCAGATTGACTACAGCGACTTCCTGACGGGCGGGCACAGCATGCTGGCCAAAGCAGCAAACCATGTGCTTGGCCTTAAGGACGGCAAGAAACGATTCGGTGATACGGCGCTGGCTATGTCGAAGGCGTTCACGCTGTGCTGCACGCTCGACGAGGCCAAGGCGGTGCGCGATGAGGTTGCATTCTTCCAGGCGATCAGAGTACTGCTGACCAAGAAGGAAATCAGCAATAAGAAGCGTACGGACGAGGAGCGCGATCTCGCCGTAAGGCAGATCATTGGCTCGGCGCTCGTGTCGAATGAAGTCGTGGACATTTTCAATGCGGCGGGTCTCGAAAAGCCGAATATCGGCATCCTCGATGATGATTTCCTCAACGAGGTGCGCAACCTGCCCGAGCGGAACTTGGCGGTGGAGCTGCTGGAGCGCCTTCTCGAAGGCGAAATCAAGTCCCGGTTCGCCACCAACGTGGTGCAGAACAACAAGTTCAGCGAGATGCTGACCAACGTCATTAAACGTTATCAGAATCGCTCCATCGAGACGGCACAGGTGATGGAAGAGCTGATCGCAATGGCAAAGAAGTTCAAGGAGGAGGCTGAGCGTGGCGCAAGCGCCGGACTAAACGCTGACGAACTGGCTTTTTACGATGCCCTTGCTGACAACGAGGAGTCAGTTCGCGAGCTGGGCGACGAGACTCTGAAGAAGATCGCCCACGAGTTGGCGGAGAGCTTGCGCAAAAACGTGAGTGTGGACTGGGCCGTTCGGGACAGCGTCCGGGCCAAACTGCGCCTGTTGGTAAAACGTATCCTGCGCAAGTACAAATATCCCCCGGTGAAGGAGGAAGCGGCGGTTGCGTTGGTGATGCAGCAGGCTGAGACCTTGAGCGCGGAGTGGGCCTGAGATTGGTCGCCTGGCGGCAAGGTGGGGCTTAGCTCGACGATACCACTCGCAATCCTGACGCCGGGACAAAATTCACCTGAGCTTGTTCCAAAACCCAGACTTCAATCTGGTCGTGCCATTTCCGTAAGAGGTCGAGAGGGCGCCGACGATAATGTTTTTCAGCCAGTGCGCTGGGCTTGTGTCCCATAATTTGCGCGGAGATGCCGCTTGGCATTTCGACCCACTCACACAGGGTGCCGAACGAGCGACGCAGGCCGTGCAAGGAGACGTGGGGAAGTCCGGCCGCAGCCAATGCTTTCGTGTGCGCGATTCGCGGCTCTGCCAGCTTCCCATCGGACGCCTTGACACTGCTGAATACCCATTCATTTCGGCGGGGCAGGGTAGCCAGAAGGTGAGCCACATACGGCGTGAGAGGGATTGTGCGCAAACCGTCCACTTTGTCCTTGATGCAAATGCTGCGCCATTTAAAGTCCACGTCCTCCCAGCGTAGACCGGCCAACTCTTCGCGCCGGGCGCCGGTCAGCAGCAGGGCTTGCAGGTATGCGCTGATGACCGGGTTACCAATCGTGCGAGCGGCTGCAAACCAGGCGGGCAATTGTTCGCGCTGCAAGCTATCGCCATCCTTGGTCTGGCTCTTAGGTAGCGCATCGCGAACGGTCCGGGCGCTGTAGGCGTCGGCGGCAATAATACCGCGATAAGCAGGGAAGTCGGCGGCCCAGCGAATAAAGGCGCGAAGCAGCCGATAGCTCTGCGCCGCGTTGGTGGGACGTGTCGCGGCCTCACTTTCCAGCCATTCCGAAATCCGCTGGCCGGTAAGCTCGGAGAGCGCAAGCGACATCAATGGAGCCATCGGGCCGGCAACGGTCATGCCCTTGCCGCGCTTTTTCGGTTCGCCGCCGAGGGCACTCAACGTCATATGATTTTGGAGATGGCCGGCACTCCACTTTGATTTACGGGCATCAACATATTTTGGCCATATTTCGGCCAAGGTGATTCCTTGCCTGGCCGCTTCGGTCCGCATCTCGTCGACGGCTGCCGCTTTGGCTTCGCGCTCTGCCTGTTGGGCGGCAAGTCCATCGGCTTTCACTTGGCGTGGATCTTGGCCGCTGTCGATGATCACCTTCAGACGGCGTGCTTCGGACTGCGCGACCGCTAGAGTCCACGTCCTCGGGTCGCCAATTGTAATTCGTATAACTTGGCCGTTTAGCTTGCCCTGGAAGATAAAGGATTTGGCTCCGCCCGGCGAGGCGCGCAGCCCCAAACCTGGCGCTGCTGAGTCCCATAGGAATGAAGGGATCTTCGCCTTCTCGCATCGGAAATCTTCAATTCGCCCGGAAGTAAACTTCACCTTCGCCATCATGTACTCCTAAATTAGCCGCGTGTACCCCGTGTGTACCCCGGCTGGGAGTATATCAATCAACATGGTTGAATGCAAATTTGTCAGTTAAGCGTGCTAAGTTATTGATTTTCTTGAAATTTATCTTTCTTCGATATGCCAATCAACGCCCAATTATGTTTAATTGCTTAGCCTTCTAAGCTGAGGGTCACAGGTTCGATTCCTGTTGGGCAGGCCAATTCTTCACTTAATATCAGCGTTTTGTGACCGTACATCGCGGAGTAGAATCGTCAAAGTGATCCAACGGACCTCATTTATGGATGCAGTCAAAAATTTCATCAAAATGGTCATGCCATTGGCTTTGTTGGGATCAGCCTTGATATTGCTGTCCGCTATCTTTGCCGGGAAACTGTCCATCGGCGTGGTAACGTTCCCTCAGATATATTTTTTGTTCAAATTCGTCGCTTGTTTTCTATTGATATTGTCCCTGCTTTTCATTGTCGAGTCGCTCAAGGCGAGCAATCGCTTTGTGAACCAGGAGACCAAGCAGCTGGATATTGGGGCGCTCTGGCAAAGCCTGTCGATGAAATCGGCCATGCTCACCGGCGGTGGCGTCATGGCGCTCGTCATTTTATCGATCAATGGCAATTCGAATTTGATTGAAATATATCGTACGTCGACCACCGTATGGCGTGACAATTTGCTCTGGGATATTGAAGAGCCATTATTTCGCGCGCTGATTGCATCCGATTTCCTGTTTTTGAAATTTTGGGAATGTGTTTATTACCTGATGTGGGTGTATGTGTTGCTGGTGATGGCGGCGCTGGTTAAAAAAGACCGGGCCGAAAGCTATATGACCTTCGCCATCGCCATCGTGCTTGCTTTCTATTGCACCACGTTGGTTGCGATGTTTTTTCCTGTTGCTGGCCCGGAATACTATCGGCCAGAATTGTTCGCTTATCTGAAAGGTTCGACTAGCAAACATTTGCAAGATCTGCTGAGGGATTATCAAATGGGGCGCATTCCGCAAAATGGTTTGTTTTATGGAATGATGGCGATGCCCAGCCTGCACGTTGCGCTAACTGCGATGGCGACCTGGTTCGTCGCACGCCATTGGCGGCCGGCGCTGTGGTGCGCAATTCCGAGCGCGGTGCTTATCTGGATTTCAACTGTCGTCCTCGCCTGGCATTATGCCCTCGATGGCGTTGCAGCTCTGGCAATGGCCTTTCTCTGCGTTGTGATCGCAAACAAAATCGTTAAATTTTCGCGACGGCTCACTGGCGGGCCGCTGGACGCCGGACAACTTTAGCAGTGCTTGATCCATGCGCCTGTTTGACAGAATTCGCAACCTCATCTGGCCAGCGCGCCAAGCGGGAAGTGACGCACAGACCGGGCGGCCGCCAACACCATTGCGCGCCGCGGCGGATCTGGATGCCCTGCTGAGTGCAACCGGCAGCGCAGCGGCGGCGCCGCTGGTGCACCGTGTGGCCCGCACCTGTTTCCATATCCTGCCCGATGGCGCGGCATCCGACGCTTCCTTGGGATGTTCCCGATTTGGCGGCGCGCCCGATTTGCCAATCGGCGCTGCCTGGCCGAGGGCGAAAGACGGGAGCCGTCTGACGTTTTATGGGCAAATCAATGTTGACGACATCGCCACTCCAAGCGGCCCCTCGCTGCTGCCGGCGGGCGCGCTGCTCTCGTTTTTTTGTGGCGAACTTGCCTCTTCCTATGACCAACCGGTTGAGGTCCATGTCGTCGCGCCCCCGCTCGGAACACCTTTGCACACGCTTTCTGCGGAAAAGAGCCTCAAGTGCCTGAATGCGATCAGGATGCGATTCGAGGCTGGTTTGAGCTTTCCGACCGAGAGCCTCAGCTTCGTGCGTGAACTGGAAGCGGCGGCGCCAGAGTGTGATATTGATGCGCTGTTGGCGGCACTGGGGGCGGCGCCAGAAGGGGCGATCGGCCAAACACTAGGCTATGCGCAATTCCCTTTTTACGATGTCCACGCCAGCGCGTATTTTGCGCAGATCGGGCGCGCTGGCCAGGACCGGCTGGCGATCTGGGAAAGCTGGGACGCCTGGAGCGCAGCCAAAGATATCCAGCACCGCATGCAAAACGGTCAGATCTACCGCCCCTGGTCTGCCGCAGACGATGACAACGTCCGGTGGATTCTGGCGCACAAAGCCGCCATTGCAGCGGGCATCGAGCAATGGCATTGCGCCCTGTGGATCGCATCGAATCGTTTGATGAATCTCTGGATTAACGACGCTGATCCAATTTATTTTCTGGCGAAGCGCGATGATGCTGGGCTGCTGGATCTATCCAATGTCCATGCCAGCGCAACGCAGTCTTGAACGCGATTCATCTCCCGGTATCTGGGGCTAGGATGCCGTTCCAAACTCCAGTCGATAGCCGACGCCATACACCGAATGAATCAGCTCCAGCTCGGGAATGTCGAGCGCCAGCTTCTTGCGCAGGTTCTTGATCTGGCTGTCGATCGCGCGGTCGATCACGTCGGTGCCGTCGGGGTAGGCCAGTTCCAGCAACAGGCTGCGCGAATAAATGCGCCCCGGGCTGCCGGCCAGCACTTGCAGCAACCGGAATTGCTGCGGCGTCAGGTTCAGCAGCTTGCCATTCCATGTGGCGCGCTGCTGCTGCGCGTCGATCAGCAAAGGGCAGGGCGGCGTTGCCGCCACCGGCGCGGCATTGCGCCGCAAATGCGCTTTCACGCGCGCCACCAGCTCGCGCGGACTGAACGGCTTGCAGACATAGTCGTCTGCGCCCACTTCAAAGCCCAGCAGCCGGTCGATCTCTTCGACCTTGGCGGTCACCATGATCACGGGAATGGCCGCATGCTGGGGGGTGCGGCGCAGTTCGCGGCATACGCTGGTGCCGTCCATCCCGGGAAGCATCAGGTCAAGCACGATCACGTCGGGCGGCGTGGCGCGCACGAAATCGAGCACCTCGTCGCCGCGCGCCAGATGGTGCACGGTCATGCCGGCCTGCTGCAAGTACGCGATCTGCACTTCGGCGATGCGCGGCTCGTCCTCGACCAGCAAGATCAGGCCGGCGCTCACAGCGTCGCTCCCGGCAGGATCATCTCGACGCATACGCCGCCCAGCGCGGAGTGCGCAGCCGTCATGGCGCCGCCATGTGCCTGGACCGTGGCCTGGCAGATCGCCAGTCCCAGTCCCGAGCCGCCGCCGGCGCGGCTGCGCGATTCATCGACCCGGAAAAAGCGCTCGAACATGCGTGGCAGGGCGCTGTCAGGCACGCCCGGCGCCGAGTCGTCGACCCGTATCCGGCAAGCGCCGGCTGCGTCCAATGATAATGTGATACGCGCCTGGCCGCCTGTGTCGGTATACCGTATCGTATTGCCGAGCAGGTTGGCCAGCACCTGGCTCATACGCTGGCGGTCGGCCATGACCATCACCGGCACTGTCGCCTGGTTCTCCTGTGACAGCGTCAGCCCGTGCGCGAGGAAGCTGGCGGCAAAGGCGCTGCAAGCCTCGTCGACCAGGTCGGCCATGTTCACAGCCTCGAAATGGAAGGTGTGCGCGCCGGCGTCGGTGCTGGCCAGCTGGTGCAAATCGGTGACCAGCCGTTCCATGGCGTTGACGGTGTCCGAGAGCACGCCGAGCGTGCTGGCGTTGATCGGAAATACGCCGTCGCGCATCGCTTCCAGGTGCATGCCCAGGATCGTGATCGGCGTGCGCAGCTCGTGCGAGGTGTCGGCCACCCACTGCCGGTGCGCGCGCTCGGCACTGACCAGCGCCAGGTGGTTCTTTACGCGCGCCCGCACGATGTTGGGAGAAAATGGTTTGGTGATGTAGTCGATCGCGCCCAGCGCCAGCCCCATTTCCTCGTCGCTTTCGCCGCCGGCGCCGGTGATGAACAGCACCGGGATATGGCGCGTTTCGGGCAGCGCTTTCAGGTGGCGGCACGTTTCATAGCCGTCCATCCCGGACATCATCACGTCCAGCAAGATGATGTCGGGGTTGTGGCGCTGCGCCTGTTCGAGTCCTTCCTCGCCGCTGGTGGCAAACACGATCTGCCCGA
Source organism: Pseudomonadota bacterium (assembly GCA_040390915.1). GTDB lineage: Bacteria > Pseudomonadota > Gammaproteobacteria > Burkholderiales > Burkholderiaceae_D > Telluria_A. The sequence continues at coordinate 170,397 of JAZJXM010000027.1, read as the reverse complement.
TATCGTGCAGGTGCTGCTTGAGCATGCGCACGTTTTCGACCACGTCGTCGACGATCAGTATGGTAGGCATGATGGTCATCTTAAGTATCGCTCCATCCCAGTTGAGCCAGCAGGTCCAGCGCGCCTTCGTAGTCGAGCGCATCGATTTCGGCCGCCACCGCCGCCACCCAGTCGTGGGTTCCGGCCGACGAGGTGCCCACTTCGGCCACCAGTTGTGCGACCAGGCGGTCGGCATGGGTGTCTTTCTTGCGCAGGCAATTGACCAGATCCTGCACCAGCACCATCTGGCCGGCCTCCAGCGGCGGGCGCTTGTCCATCGGCAGCTGGCGCAGTTGCTGCGGCACGCGTGGGCCGAGCGCATCGAGGCTGCGGTGCACGGTCGACAGCGTGGCCGCAAACCGGTCGAGCAGGGTGCTGAGGTCGGACCGGCTCGCGTCCCTGCGCCATGACAGGATGGTCGATACCAGCAGTTCCGATGCGACCGGCCGCGCCAGCACGTCGCGCGCGCCTTCGGCCAGACAGCGTTCGCGCGCCAGCGGCGTCGCTTCGCTGCCCAATACGATCAGGGGCAGCCCACTGCGCGCCATCCGGCGCAACCCGGCATAGCCGTCTGCTTCGGCCAGGCGCAGGTCGAGCAAGACCACGGCCTTGTCGGCGCCATGCACGTCCGCCACGTTGGCATGAACTTCTGCGCCTTCCTGCGCCAGCAGCTCGCCAGTCAGGCGCCGGCTGGCCGGATCGTCGTCGATCAGGACCAACTGCATCCCTGCCAGCCGACCCTGCGCCGGGGCCGAATCGGCAATGCCAAATGTCGCTTCAAGGTGAAAGGTGCTGCCCACGCCTGCTTCACTGTCAACCCAGATGCGTCCGCCCATCATGGCTGCCAGGCGCTGGCTGATCACCAGGCCAAGGCCGCTGCCGCCGACCTTGCGCGTGGTCGACGTGTCGGCCTGGGAAAACGCGGCGAACAGCTTGTCGGCCTGTTGCGGCGTCAGGCCGATACCAGTGTCGCGTACCGAAAACTGCAGCGTTGCGCCAGAATCGCCCGTGGCCAGCACCCGCACCCTCAGCGCGATGTCGCCATGCTCGGTGAATTTCACTGCGTTGCTGCACAGGTTGAACAGCACCTGGCCCAGGCGCAGCGCGTCGCCCATCAGGCGCACCGGCGCCGCGCCATCGATGTCGATCGCAAAACCAAGGCCCTTGCGCTTGGCCAGCGGCGCGATGTGGGCCAGCAGCGTGTCGGCCACCATGGACAGGTTGAACGGCTGGCGCACCAGGTCCAGATTGCCGGCCTCGATCCTGGAAAAATCGAGCAGGTCGTCAATCACCCGCAGCAGCGAGCGCGTTGCGTTGTCGATCTGGTCCAGGTAGCCGGCCTGGCGCGGATTGAGGTCGGTGCGCGCGGCCAGCGTGGTGAAGCCGGCGATTGCATTGATCGGAGTACGGATTTCGTGGCTCATGTTGGCCAGAAATTCGCTCTTTCCCTGGCTGCTGCGGTCGGCCCGTTCGCGCGCATCTTCCAGTTCGCGCGTGCGCTCGGCCACGGCCAGTTCCAGCGCTTCCTGGTAGCGCCGTTCGGCTTGCGCAGTGTCGCGCCGCAGGATCAGCATGCGGTCGTACTGCGCCACCGACAGCAGCAGCAACTGCCCGAGGAAGGCCATTTCTGCATACACGAACGTGGTGTACGACAGCACGCGCACCTTGAACGCCACCAGCGTGATCAGGGTCGCCATCAGCGCCGTGTAGAGCAGCTGCGCGATCACGTACCAGCGCGCATAGCGCAGGCCGCGCCGGTACGCCAGCCAGCCCACCAGCGGCGTGCCGGCGTCGAGCAGTATCAACAGGACGGCCAGCTGGGTCACCAGCGTAAACACGCCCAACACGCGCAAGACGATAACGGCCACCGAGGCCCAGATCATGCACCGCAGGTAGCGGTCGGACCCTGGCTGGTTCTGGCGGGTGCCGAGGAAGTCGCGTGAGAACATCGCCGAGAAAATAATCGATAGCAGGAAGAACACGTGCATCGTGTTGTTGGCCAGGTTGGGCTGGTCGACAAACAGCAACTCGCCCAACTGGCCATTGATGCCGAGCCAGGAACCGAGCACCGAGAACGCATACAGCGCGTACAGCCAGAAACGGCGGTCGCGGGTGACGATCCAGCCCACTACCGCCATCAGGGCCAGTGTCAGCGGCATGCCGTACAGCGCGCCGCGGCGCAGCTGGTCGAATGCCATCGTTTGCAGGAAGGCCTGGCCGGAGCTCAGTTCGAACAACAGGTGCACGTGGGCAGCTTCGATATTGCGCAGGCGGATATACACCTGCACGCTTTCGCCGCCGGCACTGGTAGCGCGAATGGCCGGATAGCGGCTGGAGACGGCGCGCTGGGCGAGCAGCGTGCGGTCGCCGCCGGTGGCGTAGGCGCGCACCTTGCCGCCGGCGACAACCCAGTATTCGACGTAATCGGTGAACGGCAGCAGGTGGCGGATCACCCATTCCTGGCTGTCCGGAGCGGGATTGTCCAGCGTCACCCGCAGCCAGAATGCCGAATGGGTGAAGCGCTGCCTGAAGTTGAGATCGGTGAGCGTGGCAAAGCGCGCCGCCGGCAGCGCGCGCACCTGGTCCAGCGTCAGCGTCTGGTTCGGGTCTTCCATGAATTCCAGGTGGCCGAACAGGTCGGACGGCGCTGCGCCGCCAAGCGTGAGCGGCGCTGCGGCCAGGCTGACGCCGCAGCAGAGCAGCATCGCGAGCGCGCACAACCATGATTTCCAGATCGTCATGGCGCGCTCCCTTGCGCGTTGAGGCCCGCTTCGAGCGCGCCGGCCGCCGCCGCCAGCTCGTCCATCGCCAGGTTGGCGGCGGCGCCTTTGATCATATGCGCCAGCTGGCGTGCCGGCTTGAATTCACCGGCGCGCAAATGTTCGTCCATGCGCAGGGCGGCGTCGCCAAAATGGCCGTGAAACTGCAGCAGCAGGTCGCGATACAGCCCGGCGTTGCCGCCGCAGCGGCGCAAGCCGTCGGCGACCGCGACGCCGCTGATGTCGGCTGGCAGCGCGGCGGCCGCACGCAGCGCTGGCGCCGGCGGTGCCGGGCGCGCCGCTGCTCGCGCCATGCGCGCAGCGCCGATCCAGCGCGCCAGCTTGCTGACCATCAGGTCGGTGTCGATCGGCTTGCCCAAGTGGTCGTTCATGCCGACCGCCAGGCAGTGTTCGCGCTCTTCCAGCATTGCGTGCGCGGTCATGGCGATCAGCGGCAGGCGCGCGCCGCCGGGCAGGGCGCGTATTCGTGCAGTCGCTTCATAGCCGTCCATTTCGGGCATCTGCAGGTCAACCAGCGCCGCGTCGAAATAGTCGAGTCCCAGTTCCTCCAGCAGCGCCAGCGCGACTTTGCCGTTGGCGGCCACGTGCACATGCGCGCCTTCCTGCTCCAGCAGTTCGCGCGCCAGCTGCTGGTTGATCGGATTGTCTTCGACCAGCAGCAATCGCGTTCCCGGCAGGCGGTCGCCATGGGTGCGCGCCGCCAGTAGTGGCGCCGGTTCGATCGCTGGCGCACCCGGCTCGGCCTGTCCCAGTTCCACTTCGAACAGGAACGTCGCGCCGCGTCCGGCCTCGCTTTCGACCCAGATGCGCCCGTTCATCAGGCTGACCAGGCGCGCGCTGATTGCCAGTCCCAGGCCGGTGCCGCCGAAGCGGCGCGTGGTCGATATGTCGGCCTGCGAGAACGCGCGGAACAGTTTCGCGGCCTGTTCTTGCGTCACGCCGATCCCGGTGTCGCGCACCGAGAACAGCAAGCGCGTGCCGGCTGGCGCGACCCGCAGTTCGATTTCGCCATGTTCGGTGAACTTGACCGCGTTGCCGCACAAATTGGTCAGGATCTGGCCCAGCCGCAGCGGGTCGCCGATCCACTGCGCCGGCAAGCCGGGCGCCACGTGCAGCAGCAGCTTCAAGCCCTTGCGTTCGGCCGCCTGGCTCACGTGCGCGAACGCGTTCTCCATCACCTGGTCGAGCCGGAATGTGATGCGTTCCATTTCCAGGTGGCCGGCTTCGATCTTGGAAAAATCGAGCAAGTCGCTGATGATGCGCAGCAGCGCGCGCGAGGCCAGCTGGATTTTGTCGAGGTAGTCTTCCTGCTGAACCGACAGCGCGGTGCGTTGCGCCAGCGTGGTGAAGCCGGCGATCGCATTGATCGGTGTGCGCAGTTCATGGCTCATGTTGGCCAGGAAGTCGCTCTTGCTGCGGCTCGCTTGCTCGGCGCTGTCTTTCGCCTCGCGCATTGCTTCGGCGTTGGCGCGCGCTGCCGTCACGTCCGACACCATCACCAGCAGGTGCGGCTGTCCATCCAGCGCAAACGTCGACAGCGTCGCTTCGACCCACAGCGTTTTGCCGAAGCTGGTGACCAGCTGACCGCTACCTTTGCCCGGCTGGCCGGTAATGAGCGTACGCTCGGCAAGCGCCAGGAAGTTGTTGGCTTTCCAGGATGGGTGGGTGCGGAAATTTTGCTGCAATATCTCCGCTTCGGTGCCACCGACGATGTCGCATACGGCGCGGTTGGCCAGGATGCACTGGCCATCGGGGCGGTAGGCGAGGAAACCAAGGGGCGACTGGCCGATCAGGGTGCGGTTCAGGTCCAGCGCTTCCTGGAGCGTCTGGGTGCGCTGCGCCACCTGCTCCTCAAGCTTCTGGTGCAGTAGCTCGCGTTCGTCGCGCGAGGCCGTCAGACGCGCGCGCATGTCATTGAGGGCCTTGACCAGCACCCCCAGTTCATCACTGTGCGGATAGTCGAACGGGGTGGTGTTGTCCTGCCGGTCGTCGAAATTGACATTGCCGACCGCGTCGGCCAGCCTTTCCAAGGGACCGGCCAGCCAGCGCGTGACGACCCAGTAAAAAATCAGCCACAGGCCGAGCGTCTTGAGGATGGAATTGAACAGGATCACCAGGAAGCTGTACCTGATCCGCTCCAGCACCACGGCGCGGTCCGAATACAGCGTCAGGCGGCCCAGGAACTTGGCGTCCCCGCGCGCGGTGCTCTGTTCGAGTGCCATGCTGTGCGCCTGGTATTGCGCACTCCAGCCGTTGCCGCCCTGGTCCGGGCCTGCCGGCACCCGGCCCGCCTGCGCGATCACGGCGCCGTCCCGGTTTTCGATCTTGACGCCGCTGATGAAGGCAGTCTGGGCCAGGCCCTTGGCCATGGTATTCAGTAGCGGGCGGTCGAACAGCCACAGCGCCTCGCGCACGCTGGGAGCGAACGAGCGGCCCAGCGACACCATGTCGGCGCCGATGGTGCGGCTCACGGACGTGTATTCGAGCGCCAGTTGCACCAGCGTGACGCCGACCGCGAAGGCCAGGTACCAGCGCAGGACCGTGGAGATCAGGCGGGTGGCGAGCGAACGCTGGTAGCTGCGGCGCGCCACCTTAGCGGGCGTCTTTCAGCATCTGCGGATAAAAACGGCGTACCCGCGCCTGGTCGTCGGCGTTGTACCAGCGTTCCGAAAACTTGCGGTAGGCCGGCGTCGGCAGTTCGCGCTCGAGCAGCGCATCGACCTGCTTGATCACCGCCTTGCCCCAGGCATTCCTGGTGCAGGCCACGTGCGTGTAAATATAAGGCTGCACGCCGCTGATGTGGCGGTTTGCGAACGCCGACTCGGGCTGCTTGAATTTGTCGGCCAAAAACTGGGTCTCATGTCCAAACAGGATCAGGTAGTCGACGTTCTTGTTGACCAGCATTTCAAAAAACTGCTCGATCGGCATCGACCGGATTACCAGGTTCGGACTGTCCTTGTATTTGGCGATGACGGGATCGACCGCCAGCGCGTACGAGCGGCCAGCCAGGATGCCGCCGGTCAGATCTGTGCGCTGGAACAGGGCGTCGAGGTCGATCTCGCCGGCGCCGAACTGCCTGGCGTTCTCGCTCAGGAAGACCAGCCGGTTATCCAGATGCAGCAGCGCCGGCTTGGAAAACTCCCACACTTTTTCACGCGCGGGGTTCTTGAAAATGCTCGGGGTGCAGATGTTTTTACCTTCGCGCAGCTCTTCGTCGCGGCGCGTCACCGACATCAGCGCGACGTCATGTTCAAAGCCGGTCAGCTTGGCCGTCATCGTTTGCAGCAGGCCGTCGAAGCTGCCGGTGCCCTGGTGTTCGCCGCTGCGAATCTGAAATGGCGGGAAATGGGTAACCGCCCAGGTAATGACAGGCGTATCGGCGGCGAGCACGGGCGCAGGCAGGCAAACGATGAGGACCAGCAAGCGGCGGACCAGGGTGGCGACAGGCATGATGTTTCTAAAAGAATCTATTTGCGACAGTTTAAGTCAGAACACGGCATTTGCGAACCGGCAAGAGATACTTTATTGACATTCCTGGCCCACGGCGTGCATGATGTGCGGCGCGAACGCGGCCTATCCGGACGCGTGGCGCACCTGAGCAAACAGCCACAATCCAACCAACCCTGCCTGGAACTGGAAGCCGATGATGTCTAAGCCCGCCGTCAATGCAGTACCGCCCCACTCGTCAACTCCCCGAAAAGAACTGACCCTGCGTGGCGTGATCATCGGCATTCTGATTACCCTGGTGTTCACCGCCGCCAACGTGTATTTCGGCCTCAAGGCGGGTTTGACGTTCGCTACCTCGATTCCCGCAGCCGTCATTTCGATGGCAGTGCTGCGCTATTTCAAGGGCTCGACGCTGCAGGAAAACAACATCGTCCAGACTATTGCGTCGGCAGCGGGCACGCTGTCGGCCATCATTTTCGTGCTGCCAGGGCTGATCCTGATCGGCTGGTGGACCGGCTTTAACTACTGGACCTCGTTTGCCATTTGCGGCCTGGGCGGCATCCTGGGCGTCATGTATTCGATCCCGCTGCGGCGCGCGCTGGTGACCAATTCCGACTTGCCCTACCCGGAAGGGGTGGCCTGCGCCGAAGTGCTGAAGGTAGGCGCCGGTGACGAAGGCGAAGGCGCTGGCGCCGACGCGGCGCGCGCATCGAACCGCGCCGGTCTGTTGGCCGTGATGTGGGGCTCGATCATGTCGGGCGCGTTCGCCGTGGTGGTTGCCACCCGCGTGTTCGCCGGCGACGTCGTCAATTATTTCAACCCGCTGTGGAACCGCAGCGGCGTGACCGGCTTCGACTTCTTCCTGTCGTTCGCGCTGTTCGGCATCGGCCACCTGGTTGGGCTGTGGGTCGGCGTGGCCATGCTGCTGGGCGCGGTGATCGGCTGGGGCTGGGGCGTGCCGCACTTCTCGGGCCTGGAACCGGCATCGGCCGGCGCGCTGGCCGACCTGGCTGGCGCCGCATGGAGCCACAAGGTCCGTTTCGTCGGCGCCGGCACCATCGGCGTGGCCGCTGTCTGGACCCTGGCCAAGCTGGTCAAGCCGGTCATTAGCGGCCTGGCGTCGGCCATGGCCGCATCGCGCGCGCGCGGCGCCGGTGATGCCGGTTCGCTGCCACGCACCGAACAAGACATCCCGATCGGCCAGGTTGCCCTGATCAGTCTTGCCTGCCTGGCGCCGATCGGCTGGCTGCTTTACGATTTTGTTTCGACCGCCGGCGGCGGCCTGGCTGAGCATATGGGCCTGCTGGTAGCTGGCGGCCTGATTTTCATCGTGCTGATGAGCTTTTTCGTCTCGACCGTGTGCGGCTACATGGCTGGCCTGATCGGTTCGTCGAACAGCCCGCTGTCGGGTATCGGCATCATCGTCGTCATCGGCGCGGCGTTGCTGCTGGTCGTTGGCGTGCGTTCGTCGCTGCCAGGCGGTAGCGAAAAAGCACTGGTGGCGTTCGCGATGTTCGTCACCGCGATCGTGTTTGCGGTGGCCACGATTGCCAACAACAACCTGCAGGACTTGAAAACCGGGCAGCTGGTCGACGCCACCCCGTCCAAGCAGCAGTGGGCCTTGCTGATCGGCGTGCTGGCCGGCGCCGCCATCATCCCGCCCATTCTCGACCTGCTCAACCAGGCCTACGGTTTCGTCGGCGCGCCCGGTCCGGTGCGCGAGCACGCGCTGGCAGCGCCCCAGGCTGGCCTGATTTCGGCGCTGGCGCAGGGCGTCATCCAGAACAATATCGACTGGGGCCTGATCAAGATCGGCGCCATGATCGGCGTGGCTGCGATCGCGCTTGACGAAACACTGCGCCGCACCACCAAGGGTGCGCACCTGTCGCCGCTGGCCATCGGCCTGGGTATCTACCTGCCAACCCAGAGCACGCTGATGGTGGTCGTGGGCGCCATCGCTGGCTGGTATTTCGACCGCAGCGCCGACCGCAAGGCCAAAAACCCGGAAGCGACCAAGCAACTGGGCGTGCTGCTGGCGTCGGGCATGATCGTCGGCGAAGGCCTGGTTGGCGTAATCGTGGCCGCGCTGGTGGCGTTTTCCGAGCAGCTGGGTTTTTCGAACCGCGACTACCCGCTCAACCTGGTCAGCAATGAGTATGCCGCGGGCATGTCGGTGTGGGTGGGTGGCATCGCTTTTGCCTTGCTGATCGCGCTGTTGTACCGCTGGTTGACGCGTTTGAGCAATTCGGTCAACCGCTAAGCGCTCTCGCGCATTCATCATCAAGGCAGTTCATCTTCGGGTGTGCTGCCTTTTTTCATTCAAGTCACTTTGATCGGAAGCCACCATGCGCCAACCTTCTCCTTTTGCACTGCTGCTGATGACGCTGGCCGTGGCCAACGCCAGCGCCCAGACCGACGAACAGCGCAGCACCCTCGCCGAGCAGCAGGGCGTTGCCATCACCATTTACAACGATGACCTGGCGCTGATCAAGGACCAGCGCAAGCTGCAGCTCAAGAACGGCATGTCGACGCTGGCGTTTCGCGACGTGTCAGCCAAGATGCGGCCGGAAACGGCCTTGCTGCGCAGCTTGAGCGCGCCGGGCAGCCTGACCGTGCACGAACAGAATTTCGACTTCGACCTGCTCACGCCGCAGTCGCTGCTGCAAAAATACGTGGGCCAGAGCGTCAACGTGATCAAGACCAACCCGGCCACCGGGCAGGAAACCACGGAAGCGGCCCAGGTGCTGGCGGCCAACGGCGGCGTGGTGCTGAAAATCGGCCCGCGCATCGAAACCGGGGTGCCGGGACGGATCGTGTTTGACGGCGTGCCGGCCAATCTGCGCGACCGGCCGACGCTGGTGATGATGCTCGATAATGACGGCAAGGCGCAGCACGACGTCGAACTCAGTTACCTGAGCGCAGGCCTTGGCTGGAAAGCCGACTACGTGGTCGAACTCAATCCGGCCGACGACAAGCTCGATATCTCGGGCTGGGTGACGCTGACCAATACCAGTGGCGCCACCTACCGCAACGCCAAGCTGCAGCTGGTGGCGGGCGACGTCAATCGCGCCAGGCAGCGGGTGGAAGTGACCGGCAGCAGAGTGAGGGCGGGGGCCGAACTGGCACGCAAGGTGAGCGCGCCGATGGCCGAGGAATCGCTGTTCGAATACCACCTGTACACGCTTGGCCATCCGACCACGATCGCCGAAAACCAGACCAAGCAAGTGTCGCTGCTGTCGGCGGCCGGCGTACCGGTCCGCAAAGAGCTGCTGCTGCGGGGCAGCGACTATTATTACCAGAGCAGCGTGGGCGACCTGGGCCAGAAGATCAAGGTCGGCGTGTTTGTCGAATTCGACAACCGCGAAGCGGCGCACCTGGGCATGGCGCTGCCCAAGGGCGTGATCCGGGTGTACAAGAAAGACGGCGCCGGCAATGCCCAGTTCATCGGCGAGGACAACGTCGACCACACGCCGAAAAATGAAAAGGTGCGCCTGAAACTGGGCGACGCGTTCGACGTGACGGCCGACAAAACGCAGACCGACTTCAAGAAGGTCTCGGGCACCAGCAAGTACAACTACGTGTACGAAAGCGCCTACGAGATCGTGCTCAAGAACGGCAAGAAGGAAGCGGTGACGGTGACGGTGCAGGAACCGATGCCGGGCGACTGGCAGGTGCTCAGCGAAAGCCATCCGCACGTCAAGGGGAGCAGCAACACCGCGCTGTGGAAGGTGAGCGTGCCAGCCGAGGGCAGCACGAAACTGGTGTACCGTAGCGTGGTTCGCTATTGATGCGATTGCCCTGACTCACGTGTTGGACTAGGCGCTTTCGCCACCCCTTGCACCCTCGCGTGCGAGGTTTGGTGCCGGCAGTCTAAGCGCCGTTGCGCGTAAGTCCGAAATAGATAGACGAGGACACTAAACTTGAAAATTGGAATTGACGATTTGCGCCATGACGCTCCCCGCACTTGGCTGCCAGCGGTATTGCTGGTCTGCGCAGCGCTCTCAGGATGCCGCGATGACGCGACGCGAGGAAGCGCTGCAGTCACCGGCGCTGCTGTTAGCAAGGGCGCCACTGCGGCGAAGATGTTTCAGGAGCACTGCAAGAACGCAGGTGAAAAGGTGTACCAAACCGTCGATGATGTTGATGGGATTTTCTTAATCAACCTGCGGCCGAAAGAACCAAACTTTAGTCAGCAGTTCGCCATGGATGACCCCTACGGCACCGATTTTAGCGGAACGGGTTATATCGAAAGTTTTCTCCAGGGATTTGAGGAAACGAGGACTGGAAAAGCGAAAAATTTGCCGCCTAAACCGGCGTACAGTTACGTCGAGGCCGTTGACCCTTCTGATGGCAAACGCTACCGCTATACGGGCCGTATCGAAGAGCCCGCCCTGACCGATGATAAGTATGCCAAGGGCTATATCCGCTTCGTACTGGAAAAGAACCCCGCGTCAGGCCCTCTTCCGCGCTACGGCGTGCGTTTTGAGGATATCTCGACTCATGCTGATCGCGAGTTCTGGATCGCAGGAAGCTCCTTGAAAGTCATCGATCTTAGAACCAACGAGGTAGTGGCTGAACGCACTGGCTACATGTGGGACAGCGGGCAAGGTGCCGATGGAGGGGGGGCGCTCGCCATGGCTGTTTGCAGCCGACAACGCCTGTCCTGCCTTCAGCTTCCAACCGGCCAGCCTTGCCCAATTGGGGCAAACACAAAAATTCATAACAAAGTCGCTCACACCAAGACAACTGGATAAGCAGAAATGACAACCACTATCCCTACCACTGGCGAACTCCTCAAGTTTCAGGATCTGCAAATTGCGGCCGAGGCTTTTCTCGTCAGCGCCGATGGTGCCCGCAAAGCAAAATTGTCCTAATATTGAGCGCACGGGATGCAGTCCTGCGATCCCCGTTTTCATGTCCCGGCTCGGGGAAAGGTATTTATGCGTTTAATCGGTATGCTCGACTCGCCCTATGTCAGGCGCGTAGCTATTTCGCTGGACATCCTTGGCGTGCCATTCACGCACGAATCGGTGTCGGTGTTCAGCACCTTCGACCAATTCAAGGAAATCAATCCGGTCGTGAAAGCGCCGACGCTGGTGTGCGACGACGGCGATATCATCATGGACTCGTCGCTGATTTTGCAGTTCGTCGAGGCCACGGCGACCGACGGGCGCAACCTGTGGTCGAGCGACCCACTGCAGTTGCAGCACCAGTTTTGCGCCGTCAGCCTGGCGCTGGCGGCCTGCGAAAAGAGCGCGCAGATCATCTACGAGCAAAATTTGCGGCCCAAGGAAGTCCAGTACGCACCGTGGATCGGGCGCGTGACGGGCCAGCTGCTGGCCGCGTATGCGGCGCTCGAGCGCGAAGTGCAGCAGCGCCCGGACGTGTTTTCGTCGTCGCTAAGCCAGGCGGCGATCACCGCCGCCATCAGCTGGCAATTTACCCAGGCGATGCTGCCTGCCGTGGTGCCGGGCGCGAACTATCCGGGCCTGGCGGACTTGTCAGAATGGCTTGAAACGAGCGCGCCATTCCTGAAATACCCACCTGACGGCCCTGGCGTCTAGCTGGCAAAGCAAGTTTTGCGCAGTTTTTGTGTCAGAAATGTTAAGGTGCAGTATCGATTTTCGGCCCTGCAACGCGATACATGACTTTCGCATTTCTACAAAAGCTCAAAGGCGTCTTCCCCATTCTGGTGGGGGCGGTCCTGCTCGTTCTCGCTTCCGTGACTGCCTTTGTCGGCTACAGCCTGCAGCAAAGCGAGCAACGCTACTACGCCGAGGCTGAAAACACGGCGCGCAACCTGGCGCTGGCGCTGGAGAAGGCGCTGGCGGCGCACTTCCAGGAAGCCGACCTGGCGCTGCGCCGCGCCGGCGTCGAGTTCCGTCAGATGCACGCCGAACATCGCTTTACGCCCGAAGGCTACAGCAGTTACCTGCGTTCGCTCAAGGAGCGCTTGCCGCAGGCGGCGGCGATTCGCGGCACCAATGCCGAGGGCTTGGTGGTGTACGGCGATGAGACCAATCTGGCCGCGCCGCTGGACATGACGAAGCGCGAATTCTATGTGCGCGCCACCACCGAGCGCGAACTGGTGTTTGGCGTGCCGGTCAAGTCGCGCGTGACCGGCCAGATGGTCTTCCCGCTGGTGCGGGCATTGACCTACGCGGACGGGAAATTTGGCGGTACCGCCTACGTCAACATGAATAGCTCGCACATCAACGACCTGATCGCGTCGCTCAATCTGGGCCAGCATGGCGTGATCGCGCTGGTCGACACGCGCCATCGCCTGTTGCACCGCTATCCGGCCAACGCTGCGGCGATCGATGGAGTGCCGCGCAAGGGATCGCCGATTGCGACCGCGGTGTTGGACTCGGGCGCCAAAAATGCCAGTTTTCTGGCCACTAGCCGGCTGGACGGGGAGCGCCGCAGCGTCCGCATCGAGCGCATTGGCGACTATCCGGTGTACATCACGGTCGGCCTGTCCGAGCAGGACTTCCTCGCCCCGTGGCATGCTGAAGTACGTACCGCCGTCGCGTTCCTGGCGGTGCTGTTGCTGCTCTCGACGGCCTTGCTGGCCGGCGTGCGCGTTGCTCTGCAACGCCAGCGCCACGCGGTCGAGGCATTGGTAGCGAAGGAGGCGGTGCTGCAATCGTCGCTGGTGGCGCTGACCGATTCGGAGGCGCGCTTTCGTTCGCTGACCCAGGCGCTGCCGCAAATGGTGTGGACCACGACCGATGCCCGCCACTTCGAGTATGTCAGCCATCACTGGCTGGGATTTTTCGGACGCGCGGGCCTCGAGCGCGCCAGTCTGCATGGCTACGAAGTGCTGGTCCATGAAGATGACCGGCCGCGCATGCGCGATGCCTGGATCAGCGCGATGCGCAGCGGCGGTGAGTTTCGCTGCCCTTGCCGTTTGCTGCGCCATGACGGCGCCTGGCGCTTGTGCGACAACCACGGCGCGCCGTTGCGCGACGCAAGCGGCGCCATCGTGTGCTGGGTCGGCAGCAGTACCGACATCACCGAAGAAGCGGCTGCGCACGACGCGCTGATGCTGGCCAAGGACCAGGCGCTCGCTGCGGGGCGCGCCAAGTCGGACTTCCTGGCCAACATGAGCCATGAAATCCGTTCGCCGATGAACGCGGTGCTGGGCATGCTGCAACTGCTGCAAAGGACGCCGCTGGCGCCGGTGCAGCGCGATTACGCGTCCAAGGCCGACATCTCGGCCAGGGCGCTGCTCGGCATCCTCAACGACATACTCGATTTCTCCAAGGTGGAAGAGGGCAAGCTGGCGCTCGATCCGCATCCGTTCAGCGTTGACAAGCTGCTGCGCGAACTGGCGGTGATCCTGTCGGCCAATGCCAGCGGCAAAGACGTCGAGGTCATCTTCGACATCAGCCCGGAGCTGCCGCGCTGGATGGAAGGCGACGGCTTGCGCCTGCAGCAGGTGCTGCTTAACCTGGCCGGCAACGCGATCAAATTTACCGAACGCGGTGAAGTCGTGCTGACGGCGGTGCCGGTGGCAGTCGACGACGACTGCATGCGGGTCGCCTTCAACGTGCGCGATAGCGGAATCGGCATCGCGCCCGAGCAGATCGCGCACATTTTCGAAGGCTTTTCGCAGGCCGAGGCATCGACCGCGCGGCGCTACGGCGGCACCGGCCTGGGCCTGGCGATCAGCGAGCGCCTGGTGGCCCTGATGGGCGGCGAGCTGACGGTAAGCAGCCAGCCGGGCCAGGGCAGCGAATTTGCGTTCACGATCGACTTGCGCCGCACAGCCCAGCAAAGCACGCGCGAGGTGGGCCACGCGCTGCAGATGCTGCGCTGCCTGATCGTCGATGACAATGCCACCTGCCGCGATGTACTCATGGCCATGACCAGCATGTTCGGCTGGCGTGCCGACGCCGTCGCCAGCGGCGAAGCGGCGCTGGCAGCGGCCGCCGCGCACAGCTACGACGTCATTTTCATGGATTGGCGCATGCCGGGCCTCGATGGCTGGGAAACCAGCTTGCGCCTGCGCGCGCAGGTAGCCGCGCAACCGCTGATCGTCATGGTCACCGCGCACGACAGCGCGCTGGTGGCCAGGACCGACGGCCAGTTTGCGCCCGTGCTCGACGCCATGCTGGTCAAGCCTTTGACCGCGTCTATGGTGTTCGATACCGTCAGCAACCTGCGCCAGGCGCCGCTTAGCCGCAGCCAGGACATGGCGGCCCTGGCGGCCGTGGCGGCGGTGGCCGGCACCGCGCTGGCGGGATTGCGCCTGCTGGTGGTGGACGACAACGCGATGAACCAGCAAGTGGCGCGCGAGCTGCTCGGCGCCGTCGGCGCCAGCATCACGGTGGCCGATTCGGGACGCGCGGCGATTGACGCCGTAGGCGCCGGCGAGACGAAATTCGACCTGGTGCTGATGGATATCCAGATGCCCGACATGGACGGCTACGCCGCCACCGCCGCCATCAAGGCGCAGGCGGGCGAGCGCGCGCCGCCGATCGTGGCGATGACGGCCAATGCGTTGGCAAGCGACCGCCAGGCGGCGCTGGCGGCCGGCATGGTCGATCACGTGGGCAAGCCGTTCGACCTTGAACAGCTCATTAGCACCATCCGCAACCACGTCGGCGTACCGGTGCTGAACCGGGTGCCGGCGCTGATACGGCTGGGCGGGAACGAAGCTATCTACAACATCGCGCTGCTGGGCTTTGCCGAGGAGGTCGATAAACTGCTGCAACAGTTGTCCGGCGCAGCCAGTCAGCGCGACGCGGCCGGCGTGGCTGCTGCCTTGCATATCATGAAGGGCATCGCCGGTATGGTCGGCGCCGACCACCTGGTCACACTGGCGAGCGAGCTGGAGACGGACATGTGCGCGCGCGCGCCCGACAGCGCATGCTGGGACCGTTTGCAACCCTTGATGGCCGAAGCCTCGGCCACCGCGGCCGTGACGCGCGAGGCGTCCGCGCGGGCCGTGCGCGCGCACCAGGGCGCGCCATAAATTGTTGCATGGCACAAAAACAGCGTATGCTGCGGGTTTGCGCAGCCCGTTTCCCCCATAGGTCCTATTGAAAACCCCGAAAAGAATCCAGCCGCTGGTCGAAGAAGGCCTGATCGACGAAGTCATGCGCCAATTGATGAGTGGCAAGGAAGCCACCGTCTACGTGGTGCGCTGCGGCGACGACATCCGTTGCGCCAAGGTGTACAAGGAAGCGGACCAGCGCAGCTTTCACCAGGCCGTGGCCTACCAGGAAGGGCGGCGCGTCAAGAACAGCCGCCAGGCGCGCGCGATGGCCAAGGGCACCCGCTACGGGCGCCAGATGGCTGAAGAAGTGTGGCAAAACGCCGAAGTGGCCGCGCTGTACCGGCTGGCCGCGGCCGGGGTGCGGGTGCCGACTCCGTATGTCTGCTTCGAAGGCGTGTTGTTGATGGAACTGGTCACTGGCGCCGATGGCAATGCCGCGCCGCGCCTGAACGATGTGGAACTGACGCGCGAGAGCGCGCTGGCCTACCACGCGGCGCTGCTCAAGCAGGTGGTGATGATGCTGTGCGCCGGCCTGATCCACGGTGACTTGTCCGAATACAACATTCTGGTCGACGCCGAGGGCCCGGTGATCATCGATTTACCGCAGGCGATCGACGCGGCCGGCAGCAGCGTGGCCGAATCGATGCTGGCGCGCGATGTGGGCAACCTGGCCACGTTTTTCTCGGCCGTGGTGCCGGAACTGGCGGCCACCCAGTACGGCAAGGAAATCTGGCTACTGTATGAAGCCGGCGTGCTCACGCCCGAGACGCCCTTGACCGGCATCGTGGCCGCGCCGGACGCACCGGCCGATGTGGGCGCGGTGATGCGCGAAATTGCGCTGGCGCGCGAGGAAGAAGCCGAACGCACGACCTACCAGATGACGGTGGACGGCTAGGCCAGTGTCATCTGCGCCGGCGTGGCCTTGGCGCGCGGCGGCATCGGATCGGCCAGCGCCACCAGCCGCTCGGCCGGGTAGGGCTGGTAGAGCGCCGGGTCGCTGACCAGCGCGCCGGCTAGCCAGCCCTGGTATTGTTCCGGTTCCAGCAACACCAGCATGCGCTTTTCCTCGTCAGGCTTGTGAAAGCGGCCCATCACCGGGTGGCCATCGGCGTTGATGGTGAGCATGGAGAACGACAGCAGCGGCAAGCCATCGGGGCCATTCGGCTTCCATTCCCAAATCCCGGCTACCGATAGCGGGCGCTGATCGGCGTGTTCGATGCGCCAGCGCACCGGCTTGCCCGATTCATAGTTCGGTTCGAAAAAATTCTCGGCAGGGACGATGCAAAACTGATTGCGCTTCCACGCGTTGCGAAACGAGGGCTTGGTGGCGACCGTCTCGGTGCGCGCGTTGTAGGTCTGGCGCGCCAGTTTCGTGTCGGCCCAGTGCGGCACCATGCCGAACATGGCTGGCACGCATTCGATCGTCCCGACCGCCTCGCGCGATGCGCGCAGCATGGGCGCCAGGTAGCCGGGAAACGATTCCGGCGGCAGGTCGAAGATGGCGCGTTCGAGGCAATAGTGATGGCTGAACGCTTCGCGTTTGCTGGGTGTGTAATTGGCGCACATGGGCGCTATCTTAGCGCGTTTGCACGCCTTCAGGCGCCGGCGCGGATGCGGCCAATGACGTTGCCGGCCAGGTGGCCGGCGGTGGCCAGCGGGTGGTGGATGCCATAGCCCTGGCGGCACAGGTTTTGCGGCATGAAAAAGCGGCTGAAGCGCAGCAGCGCGGCCGAGTTGGCGGTGCGAAAGCGCCCGTTGACGTGGGTGGTGTTGAAACCGTATTCGTTGTTGAACAGGAAAACTGCGCTGTTCGAGCTCATGGAAATATCGAAACGCGTGCCGCTGGGCAGCACCTGGTAGCCGCTGACGTAGGAAAAACGCGCGGTCAAGTCGATGTCGGGCATGTGGATAGTCAGCGGCTTGATCAGGCGCAGTCTTTCCAGCAGCCACGGCAGTACCGGCAGGTTCGCTGCCACCAGCGCCTGGTACTTGGCAAACGCGGCTTCGACCTCGACCGGCGTGAGCGGCGCTTCCGGCGGCAGCGCCTCGCGCGCGGCCCGGCCCAGCCGCTCCCAGTGCGCCACTGCCAGGTGACTCATGCGCATCAGGCTGGCCGGGGTGGCAGTGTCGAGGTCGAACGCGTCGCGCGGCTTCATGAAGCGCAGCGATTCGGTGGCCGGCGACAGCGTCGACCATTGGCGTATCGCGTACGCCGAATTCTGGTAGTCGTTCAGGTAGCTGTTTTCCTGGGTGGAAAAGGTCACGAACGAGGCGAACGGGATCGTCAGGGCCGGCTTGAACGTGTCCATCTGCAAGCTGATGCGCTGACGCTTCTCTGCCGCGGCGCGGCGCCGCAAGGCCGGCTCGAACGGGTTGCCGACCCAGTTGGCATAACCGAACTGGGTCAGCAGCACGTCGACGGCGGGGGCCAGCGGCGCGATGCTGGCCTTGACGGCCTGGCAGGCGGCGGGCGTGGCCAGCGTGCAATCGTTCAGGTTGAGGATGGTGCGCTTGCCCGACTTGATCAGGCAGTAGGAATCGCCGCCGGTGTACGGAAACACTGTGATGGCCAGGTCAGCGTCCAGGTTGATGGTGGCGCCGGGCGCGCATTCGATGACCGTGAAGCCTTGCTTGAGCAGGAAAGCGGCTACCCGCCGGTCCTTGGTTTGCTGGAACAGCAAGGTCAGCTTGCCGACGAATTCCTGCTTCAGCTTCTTGATGAAGGAAATCGAAAAATGGTCGGGGTGTTCGTGCGAAAACCAGATGAAGGTAGTGAGCTTGCGCGCCGACAGCTCGCGCACCAGTGCACTGTTCGAGGTTGAATTGTCGAGCAGGCTCCAGCCATTGTTGAAGACTGCGCCTTCGAGCCAGGGATCGACCAGCAGCAGTGTGCGTTCGTTGGCGACGTGAAAGCTGGCGTGGTTGACGAACGTGAGCTTGTTCATGGCCGGCGCCTATCAAATGGCAATGAAGCGGCCGCGGTGGAAGCCCAGCGTGCGGTGCGGGTGCGCGTGGCAACGGTCGACTTCGCCGACAAAAATCACATGGTCGCCTTCGGCGTAGCGGCTGCGGTGGCGGCATTCAAACCAGGCCACGGTGCCCGACAGCACCGGCAAGCCTTGTTCGGACAGCGCAAACGGCAACGCCTCGAAGCGGTCCGGGCCGGGACGGGCAAAGCGCTGGGCCAGCTCGATCTGGTCGCCCGCCAGCACGTTGATGACGTAGCCGGACGCGGCCGTGAAGGCGGGCATGGTGCTGGCCGTTTGCGCCAGGCTCCATAGCACCAGCGGCGGCTCGAGCGACACCGAATTGAAGGAATTGATGGTCACGCCGAAAAAGCTGCCGTCGTCCAGGCGCGCGGTAATGACCGTCACGCCGGTGGCGAACTGCGACAGGGCCTGGCGAAATTGTTTGCTGTCGAAAGCGGGCGGCGCGCCGCAAGCAGGAAGGGCTGACATGGAGGATCCGCATCGAGGGATGGAGTGAACCCATACTAAATGCGGCCAGATTGCCGGCCTTGATGCGCCACAAGTGGCTTCGCGTCCCATAAATTCAGCGGTGACCAACCTTTTCGCTTAGAATCCTTGGGCAAGTCCAACTATTGACAAAGGCTTTATGGTGACAGCGGCATGACATGGGGTAAGGCAAAGGGACGCGTGTCCCGCGCCGATCACCCGGACAGGCGCCTGATCGGCGGCTTGCTGGTGTCACTGCTGCTGCATGGCCTGGTGCTGCTGCTGCAATTTGGCGTGCCCGGACTGGGCGTGCCGGGCGCGCCGCCACCGCCCTTGACGGTGCGCCTTGCGCCGGTGCCAACGCCGCCGGCGCCGGCGCCGGCGCCGATCCCAGCGCCTGAGACAAACGCGGCGCGCGCGCTGCCATTGCCGCCGCCGCCGCCGGTCAGCGGCATGCAGGTGGTCGATGCGGTGCCGACGCCGCCGCCGCCGCCCCAGGCGGTGGTCGTGGTCAAGAAAGACCAGCCACGCCGCGCCAAACGCATCCGATCGCTATTGCCGCCGCGCGAGACGCTGGTCGAGCCGCCGCGCGTGATTGCGCAGGACAGCACCAAGAATGACTTTGTGGTGCCGCTGGCGCGTCCCGACGAAGCCGAACAGAAGACCATCGACCCAAAGCAAGCCCAGCACGGCGACGATGACGGCGACGCCGACGCCAATGCAGCGCTCGAAGCGGCAGCGGCCAAGGCTGGCGCGCTCAAGGCGGAAGAACAGGCCAAGGCGACCAGGCTGGTGCAGGAAACGCGCGAGGCGGAACAGAAAAAGGCGGATGAGGAACGCCGCGTCGCGGCCGAGCAGCTAAAGAACGAACAGCAGCAGCTGGAACAGAAAAAGGCGGAGCAAGTGTTGGCGGAGCGGCAACGCACCGAGCAACTCAAGCTTGAGCAGCAGAAAATGGAACAGGCGCGGCTTGACCAGCAGAAGCTCGAGCAGGCCAGGCTGAAGCAGCAAAAGGCTGAACAGGCCAAGCTGGAACAGCAGAAGGCTGAACAGGCCAAGCTGGAACAGCAGAAGGCTGAACAGGCCAAGCTGGAACAGCAGAAGGCTGAACAAGCCAAGCTGGAACAGCAGAAGGCTGAACAAGCCAAGCTGGAACAACAGAAAGCCGACCAGCAGCGTGCCGCCGAGCAGCAGCGTGCCGCCGACCAGCAGCGAGCCGCCGAACGCGCCGCGGCCGAGCAGCGCGGCAAGCAATTGGCGCCAGCCCAGCCCGGCCCCGGCGCTCAGGGCGCAGCGCCGTCGGGGGCGGGCGCTGGTGCCAGCGGGACTGGCCAGATCCCCAAGAACATGCTGGGCAGCGATCTGGGCAACCGCGCGCGCGAGCTGGTCAAGGGACTCGACGTGCTGCGCGGCGCGCCGCCGCCAACTCGTCGTCCGGGCGAACGGCGCATCGCGGTCGGCTTCAATGAGCGCGACTTGTCGCTGAAGATGTATGTCGAAAGCTGGCGCCAGAAAATCGAACGCAATGGCGCGCTCAATTACCCGCGTTCATGGGCTGACTCGGTGCAAATCGATCCGCTGGTCAGCGTGGCAGTCCGCAGCGATGGCACGGTGGAAGACGTGGTCATCCTCAATTCCAGCGGCCGCGCCGACGTCGACGAAGCGGTGCGCCGCATCGTGCGCGTCAATGCCCGCTATTCGGCCTTCCCGCCGCAAATTGCCGAGCGTTATGACGTGATCGACATCCGCCGCGTCTGGCACTTCGACGACAAGCTCAAGCTGATGGAAGAGCTGCACTAAATCTCGCATTATTACCCAAAGGCAATACCGCTCTCTGCGGCTCAGTCTGCCGCGGCACGCGTTTGATCTCCGGCAAAGCCGTGCAGGTTGGCGTCCCGTACTCTGGATCGGACCGTGTTGACTTTGGCAATTATCATGAAAACTATTTTGGCATTTCGATGGGCCTTGACCCTGATGATTCCCGTGCTTGGCACGCTTTCCGGCTGTGCCTCGTCGAACCCGGCCGGGGCCAGGCCGATGTCGGTGCGCGAAGAGGGCGCGCCGGTCACGCAGATGATCAGTGCCGAACTGATCGAAGCCGAGCGCGCGCAGCGCGAACGGCGCATCAACCAGAACATCGCGCACCTGGTGGTGACCAACCCGCCGCCGTATACGATAGACCGCGGCGATATCTTGTCGATCGTGGTGTGGGACCATCCCGAACTGGCCGGGCAGGGCGTGGCTGCCTCGTCGGCCATGCTCGAGACGGGCCCGAGCGCGCCACCGGCCGGCTTTGTGGTTGACCACGAAGGCCGGGTCCAGTTCCCCTTCGCCGGCGTGCTGAGCGTGGCCGGCCTGACCGAAGAGCAGGCCCGCGCGCTGCTCACCCGTCGCCTGGCGCGCTACCTGGCCGATCCCAACGTGACGCTGCGGGTGCAGGCCTA
The DNA here is from genome assembly GCA_040390915.1 of Pseudomonadota bacterium. GTDB lineage: Bacteria > Pseudomonadota > Gammaproteobacteria > Burkholderiales > Burkholderiaceae_D > Telluria_A. Next base: position 149,228 of record JAZJXM010000027.1, on the reverse strand, counting down.
CCGCAGCAAGCGGGTCTACATCGATGGCGAAGTCAAGTCGCCTGGCTTGCAGCCAATCAACGATATTCCGATGACGCTGATGGAGGCGCTCAACCGCGCCGGCGGCCTGCTGCCCACGGCCGACCAGAGCCGCATCGCGCTCGAGCGGGGCGACCAGCGTTACCTGGTCGACTTGCGCGCACTGGTGGCGCAAGGCATCAATCCGGGCAACGTCATGCTGCGCCATGGCGACGTGGTGCGGGTCCATTCGCGCGACGAGAGCAAGGTGTTCGTGTCGGGCGAAGTGGTGGCGCCCAAGGCGCTGACCATGCACAACGGGCGCTTGACGCTCAATGAGGCGCTGGGCGAGTCGGGCGGCATCAGTCCGCTGACGGGCGATGCGCGCCAGGTATACGTGGTGCGCAAGAGCGCTGACGGCATCCGCGTCTACCAGCTCGACGCCCGCACCCACGGCGCCCTGGCCATGGCCGAGTCGTTCGAGCTCAGTCCCAAGGACCTGGTGTACGTGGCCGCCTCGCCGCTGGCGAACTGGCACCGCAACCTGTCCATGATCTTCCCCGGCGCACTGACGCAGGCGCTGAGCGTGGCGCGGCCCTGATCTGCAGAGAAGGAATCACGATGAACTATCCTGGCGAAGCGCACCCGCTGGCGAACCCGCAACATGGCCAGCCCGTGCTGAGCGTGGCGTTGCCATCCCGTCCTCCCGAGCCGGAGCGCGATGAACACGACATCGACCTGAAAGGCTATTTCAATATCCTGTACGACAGCCGCTGGCTGATCGGCGGCATCACCCTGCTGGTGACGCTGATGGCCACCGTCTATGCGCTCATTGCCAGCCCGGTGTACGAGGCGAACCTGATGATCCACGTGGAAGAGGAAAGCCCGAACGCGTCCAAGAACATCCTGTCCGAAGTGTCGTCACTGTTTGAAACCAAGAAGGCGGCGATTGCCGAAATGGAACTGCTGCGTTCGCGCATGGTCATCTCGCATGCGGTCGACAATTTGCAGCTGTATATCGACGTCAAGCCCAAGTACTTTCCGGTGGTGGGCTTCTGGTTTGCCAACCGCAACGCGACCGAACTGTCCGAGCCCGGTATTTTCGGACGGGGCGGCTTCGTGTGGGGCCCGGAGCGTGCCGACGTGACGCTGTTCGAGATCCCCGAAGCGTGGCAGAACCGCCCGTTTACCATCACCGCGCGCGGCAACGGCCACTACCACTTGAGCGGGACGGGCTTGCCGGTGGTGTATGAAGGCATCGTCGGCACCACCTTGAAGGCCGCTGCGCGCGGCGGCAATATTGAACTGCGCATCGACCGCCTGGATGCGCGCGATGGCGCCCAATTCACGCTCAGGCGATTGTCGCGGCTGGGCGCGATCGAGCGCATCCAGACCGCGATGGTGATCACCGAGCAGGGCAAGCAGTCGGGCATCATCGAAGTGCGCCTGCAGGGCGAGGATGCGCAGCGCATCAACAGCCTGCTGAGTGAAATCGGGCGCGAATACATGCGCCAGAACCTGGCGCGCAAGACCGAGGAAGCGGAAAAGTCGCTGGCTTTCCTGAATCAGCAGTTGCCGGCGCTCAAGCGCCAGCTCGAGCAGTCTGAAGAGAAATACAATAATTTCCGCAACAGCCACGGCACCATCGACATGCGCGAAGAAGCGCGCATGAGCTTGCAACAGGCGGCCACCGCCCACACCCGGCGCATCGACCTGAACCAGCGGCGCACCGAACTGCTGACCCGTTTCACCGAAGACCATCCGGTGGTGATCGGGCTGGACCGCCAGCGGCGCGAAGTCGAGGCCGAGATCGACGATGTGGCGCGCCGCATCCGCACCTTGCCGGTGCTCGAGCAGGACGAGGCGCGCCTGGTGCGCGAGATCAAGGTCAATACCGACTTGTATACAGCACTGTCGAACACCGCCCAGCAGTTGCGCCTGATTTCCGTGGGCCGGGTCAGCAATGTGCGCCTGATCGACGCCCCGATGGCGCCGGAACAAGCGCTCAAGCCGAACCGGCCCTTGATCGTGGTGCTGGCGGTGGTGACCGGGATGTTCCTGGGCACGCTGGTGGCGTTCGCGCGCAAGGCGCTGGCCGGGGGCATTGACGATCCGCAAAAAATCGAACGCCTGCTGGGCGCGCGCGTCGTGTATGCCAGCATTCCCCACAGCAGCAACCAGGACCGGCTGGCGCGGCGCGCGCGTCACACGCCGGGCCACTTGCCGATGCTGGCCCAGGCCTTCCCGGAAGACATCGCGATCGAGAGCCTGCGCAGCTTCCGTGCTGCGCTGCTGTTCGCCTTGCCCTATTTGAAGAACAACATCGTCATGTTTGCCGGGCCGGGGCGCGGCCTGGGCAAGTCGTTCTTGTCGGCCAACTTCGCCGCCGTGCTGGCCGCCAGCGGCAAGCGCGTGCTGCTGATAGACGCCGATTTGCGCAACGGCCACCTGCACCGCTATTTCGGCGTCTCGCGCGAACAGGGCTTGACCAAAGCGATCTCGGGCGCGATGCCGCTCGAACACATCATCCACCGGCGGGTGCTGGACAACCTGGACTTCATCCCCACCGGCGCATTGCCGCCGAACCGCGCCGAATTCCTGCAGCACCTGAACTTTTCCAACCTGCTCGACGCCGTCAGCCACGAATACGACCTGGTGGTGATAGACCCGCCGCCTATCCTGGCCGTGTCGGACGTGCTGATCATCGGCGCCCACGTGGGTGCAGTATTCATCCTGGCGCGCGCCGGCGTGACTACCGAAGGCGAAATTACCGAATCGGTCAAGCGCCTGAACCACGCCGGCATTTCGCCGCAGGGCGTGGTGTTCAACGACTTGCCGCTGCGCCTGGGCGGCTATACTTACCAATTTTCTTACGGCCATGTCCCGCAACTGGAAGGGGAGGATTGAAAGACTGGGGGAAATGCATGATAATTTCCCTGAGGGAAATTGACTTACATCATTGATTATGCAGAGAAATTTACTTGGAAAAATGTTGAACCAAAGAACTTGATTCTCGTCAAACCTTACTCAATCACTTTGTAGAGTAAGGAATTCTTTGATGAACTCATTTTTCCGTTTTGCGTCCGACGTTAAAGTCAGCGGCCTGGTATGCAGCAGTGTGGCCCTCCTCCTTTCCGGCTGTGGTGGCGGCGGCGGCGACGCCAGCCAGCCGGCAGCAAGCCAGGCGCCGCAGTTGGCGGCCATCACCTACAACGGCGTCGCAGCGCCAGCGGACTTGTTTGTTTCGAGCACCGGATCCGATACCAACCCCGGCACCCAAGCGTTGCCGTTTCGCACCATCGCGCGCGCCGCGAGCGCTGCCACGCCGGGCGTGACGATCCGGGTCCAGCCTGGCACGTATGCGGGCGGTTTTCGCACCGACGCCAGCGGCACGGCCGAAGCGCCGATCCGTTATGTGTCGGAAACCCGCTACGGCGCCAAGATCGTGCCGCCGGCCAGTTCAAGCAACGCCACCGCCTGGGAAAACCGCGGCAGCTATGTCGAGATCAATGGCTTCGAAGTGAATGGTACCAGCGTGCAGGCAGGCACCAAATGGCTCAACGGCATTTACACGGGTGGCTCTTACGGCAACATCAAGAACAACCACGTGCACCACATCGCCACCAGCGTGGCCTGCACCGGCAGCGGCGGCGGGATCGGGGCCGACAGCTATTACAAGGGCATGGCCAACAACGTCAGCGGCAACGTGGTGCATAACGTGGGCCCGACCGCGTGCGCCTATTTCCTTGGCATTTATATCAATTCGGCTGGCGGGCGCATCGACAACAACCTGGTCTATGCGATCAGCAATGCCGGCATTCGCCTGTCCAAGGATGCCACCAATGCGGTGATCGTCAACAATACCGTGTTCAATACCGATACCGCGCTGCAAGTGAGCGGCGATGGCGGCTACCTGAGCGTGGCACCGAATGATTACACCCGCGTTTCCAACAACGTGTTCTATGACAACGCGCGCTACGGCATCCAGGAAGTCGGTTCGACCGGTACCCACAATCAGTACCAGAACAACCTGATCTTCAAGAATGGCAGCTACGCTACCATGCTCAACAATGGACTGGTGGCCAGCGGCACGGTCGCGGCCGAACCGCAGTTCACCAACTACCTGCGCACCGGCGGCGGTGACTACCATCCGGCCAGCACGTCGCCGCTCATCAACAAGGGCCTGGCGGGCGACGCGCCAGGGCTCGATATCGACGGCAAGGCGCGCACCACCACCACCGGCATCGACCTGGGCGCTTACCAGCACCTGGCCACCATCACCACCACGCCGCCACCACCGCCGCCGCCGCCACCGGTGACCGACCCGGTCGTGCTGCCGAACACGACCTACCACTACTATGTCGCCGCCAATGGTTCCGACAACAACCCGGGCACGGCCGCCGCGCCGTTCAAGACCATTACCCGCGCCGCCAATGCCGCACTGCCGAGTACGACCGTGCACGTGGCCAGCGGCAGCTACGCCGGCGGGTTTCGCACCAGCGTCAGCGGCACCGCGAGCGGGCGTATCTATTTCATGTCAAGCACGAAATGGGGCGCCACGATCGTGCCGCCAGCCAGCTCGGTCAACGACGTCGCATGGGATAACCGTGGCAACTACATTGACATCATCGGCTTTCATGTGGACGGCACCACCTCGCAAAGCGGCACCAAGTGGACGCACGGCATCTACAACGGCGGCTCGTACGGCATGATCCGCAACAACTGGATCCACCATATCGCCAAGACCGTCAGCTGCACCAGTTCGGGCGGCTCGGCCATCGGCGTGGACAGCTACTACCATGGGGTGATGACCGACGTGGTTGGCAACCTGGTGCACGATATCGGCCCTGCCGGCTGCACCTTTGTGCAAGGTATCTACATCAGCACCTCCGGCAGCGTGAAAAACAATGTGGTGTACCGGGTAGCCGAAGGCGCGATCCACCTGTGGCACGATGCGCATGACGTGATCATCACCAACAACACGGTGGTCGCGTCGCATACCGGCATCATCGTGGGCGGCGGCGACTACTACTTCACGACGGCGGGCAACAACAACACCATCGTGGCCAACAACATCGTGTACGACAACGCGATGGGTATTTCGGAGCAGGGCACGACCGGCACGGGCAACCGCTACACCAACAACCTGGTGTATCAGAACGCGACCTATAACTACAGCCTGAAGAACGGCCTGCAAGCGACTTCCGCAGTGAGCGCGCCACCCCAGTTCGCGGCCTACACCCGCACCGGCACGCCCGACCTGCACGTTCTTGCCACCTCGCCAGCGGTGGGCAAGGGCACGGCCACCAACGCCCTGACGTCCGACTTCGACGGCAAGCCGCGCAACGCCACCACCGGCTACGACATCGGCGCTTACCAGCACTGATTTGGCAGCTGTCAAGTTGGCCCATGCCACGCCCTCTCCTATGGTGGCATGGGCCGACTTGCACTTTCTGGCGCCGGTGCTGCGCGCGCACTTCAGTTATATGGCGCGCAAGCCGGGCTGAGGCCTGGCCAGCAGGGTTTGTTTCAGCATGCGCCGCACGGTCCCGGTGTGCGCTTCGGAGAGCCGGTAAAAGCCATAGGAAAACACCAGTATCGCTGCCAGCATGGCCAGATAGACGGCCAGCTCGGAGCAGCCGTCCGGCTGCAGCGTTTCCTGGCCAAACAGGCGCGAACCGAGCCAGTGCAGCACGCCGATCAGCGGCACGTGGAGCACGTACAGCGTGAATGAAAAATTCGACAGCAGCGTGGCCAGCTTGCGCAGCGCCGCCAGCCACGGCAGAGACGGATCGGGCCTGACCACGGTGGACGAGAGCAGCGTCAGGAACACCAGCGCGAGCAGCACGTCGTGGCCGAACGAGGCGATCACCAAGTCGTCATTGCTGCCGTAAATGCGCACCCATACCGACAGCACCGCCAGCAGCAGCACTAGCGCGACCCGGGTCAGCGCATCACACGCCAGGCGTACCCGCGAAAAGGCGGCGCCGAGCAGCCAGATGGCAAAATACAGCGTGATCTCGAACGGCAGCAAGGCGGCGATCAGCATCAGTGCGACGGCGCACAGCGCGCGATGGCGGTTGGCCAGGTACAGCAGCACCAGCGGAAACATCAGGTAGTACCAGCTTTCGTTGGCCAGGCTCCATAGCGGGTAATTGCCGCCGTACTGGGGCAAGGTCACCGTTTGCAAGCCGACCAGGTTGCCCGCCAGCGTGGCCGGCGCATAGTCGCCGAGGTCGGCGCCGCTGGCCACGGCCAGTGCCAGCATCAGCAGGAAGGCCGGGATCAGCACGGTCCACAGGCGCGAGACGCGGTCGATCGCATAGAGCTTGAGTGCTTGCGGCCGGGTGAACTTGTTGAGCAGGCTGCCACCGACCAGCCAGCCGCTGATCAGGAAAAACAGCAGTACCGCCTGGTGCGCAAAACCGGTCACGAAGGCGAGCACCTGGTACCACTGGGCTGGATCGGGCAGGCTGCGCAGGCTGGGGAAAAACTCGTTGCGCAGGTGCGCCGCTGCCACCTGCAGCGCAGCCAGGCCGCGCAGCAGCGCCAGCAGCAGCGAATGGTAAGAGTCTTCCCCCAGCTGGCTGCGCGCCAGCAGGCGCAGGCGGGGACGGCGGTCGGTCAACATGGCCAGCGCCTAACGCACCAGCAAGGCCAGCGTGGTGAAGATGATCCGGATATCGTTCCAGAAGCTGCGTTCGTGCACGTAGCGCAGGTTGTACTTGAGCTTGGCCGGCAAGATGGTGTCCAGGTAGGCTTGTTCGGGATTGAGCGAGCGGCTCAGCAGCGAGTTCTCTTCCTTGTAATAGATCGAGGCCCAGTCGGTGATACCGGGTGTCACCGACAACACCTGGCAGCGCACATCGGGCGGATAGCAATCGACATAGCGCGGCACTTCCGGGCGCGGCCCGACCAGGCTCATGCTGCCGAACACGACGTTGAGCAGCTGCGGGAATTCATCGAGCTTGTGACGGCGCAGGAAGCGCCCGGCCCGGGTGATGCGCTTGTCGTTGCCCACCGTGAGCAGCGACTCGTGGGTGTCGTCGTGCATGGTGCGAAACTTGATGATGTTGAACGGGACGCCGTCCTTGCCGACCCGCTGCTGCAGGAAAAACACCGGGCCGCGTGAATCGAGCTTGATCCAGATGCCCGCCACCACGAACAGGGGCGAAAGCACGAGCAGGCCGATCAGGGCGGCAAAGAAATCGAAGAGGCGCTTGCTCATGATAGTAACTCCCACAGGTTGTCGATAATGCGCTGCTGGTCGGCATCGCTCATTTTGGTATACAGCGGCAGCGTCAACATGCTGTGGTAGGCCCGTTCGGCCACCGGGAACTGCTCAGGACTCAAATGGCAGCTGTCGCGCCAGATCGGTTGCCGGTGCAGCGGGATGAAGTGCACGCTGGTGCCGATGCCGCGCTCGGCCAGCTTGACGATCAGTTCATCGCGCCCCATGCGCGCTTCGGTTTGCAGGCGCACCACGTACAGGTGCCAGGCGTGGGAGCTGGTGCCGCTGGCGCCGGCCGGAAGGCGCAGCGGTAGTGCGGCCAGCGCGTTGTCGTAGCGCGCTGCGAGCTGCTGGCGGCGCAGCAGGAAGCGGTCGATCTTGTGCAACTGGGCGATGCCGATCGCCGCGGCCATGTCGGTCAAGTTGTACTTGAAGCCGGCCGCCACCACTTCGTAGAACCAGGCCGGCTTGCGCGAAGTGTAGCGCGCGAACGCGTCCTGGCTGATGCCGTGGATGCGCATGACGCGCACCCGCGCCGCCAGCGCCGGATCGCGCGTGACGACCATGCCGCCTTCGCCGGTGGTCATGGTCTTGTTGGCGTAAAAGCTGAACACCGTGATGTCGCTCTCCAACGTGCCCACCAGGCGCCCCTTGTAGCGGGTGGGGAATGCATGCGCCGCATCTTCGACTACGCGCAGGCCGTGGCTGCGTGCCAGCGCCATGATCGCGTCCATGTCGCACGCCAGGCCGGCGTAATGGACCGGGATGATGGCGCGCGTGCGCGGACCGATCGCCGCCTCGACCGCGTTCAGGTCCAGGTTCAGCGTGACCGGGTCGGCGTCGACGAACACCGGCTGCGCACCCAGGTAGCGCACAACTTCGGCGGTGGCAGTGAAGGTCAGTGTGGGAACGATCACTTCATCGCCCGCTCCGATGCCGAGCGCTTCGAGCGCCAGGTGCAGGCCGGCGGTGGCCGAATTGACCGCCGCAGTTTCCACCTCCCCGCCCAGGTAGGCTGCGAATTCCTGTTCGAACTGGCGTGTCTTGGGCCCGGTCGTGACCCAGCCAGAGCGCAGGCATTCGACGACGGCGGCGATTTCTTCGTCGCCAATGTCGGGCAGGGCGAACGGCAGGAACGCGGGCGTCTCGGCGACTATCGTATGGTCTTCTGGCATGGTGTTCCCCTGGTATGAAAGTGGCGGCTCAGGCGCACGCTTGCAGGAAGCGCCGTCCGAGCACGGGATAACTGAGATTGGCCAGCGCGTACGCGCGCCCGCGCTGGCCCAGCGCCGCGCGCGCTTGCGGTGCCAGCATGAACAGCGTGAGCAGGCCGCGCGTTACCGCCTGCGGGTCTTGCGGGGCCACCGTCAGGCCGCAGCCGGCGTCGGCCACCGGGTCGTTGCCGGCGTCGACCGAGTGCAAGATGGCGCAGCCGGCCATCATGTAGTCGATCAGCTTGTTGGGCGCGATGCCGAAGCGGTACAGGCGCTGACGCTGCCAGCCGATGTAGGCGACGTCAAAACTGCGCAGCAGGGCCGGTACCTGCTGCTTGGGCAGGGGCTCGAAGAAGTGTACATTGGTCAGCTTCATCGACTGCGCCACGCGCACCAGCGCTTCCTTGGCCGGGCCGCCACCCACCAGCACGAAGGCGATGCGCTCGTCGCCCACCAGGCGCGCCGCCGCCAGCAGCGTGTCGAGCGCGTTGGCGATGCCGTGCGTGCCGGCATAGCCGACGATGAATTTGCCCTGGCGCCGCAGCTGCGCCAGGCGCGCGCCGGCCAGTCCCGGCAACGCCGCTGCATCTTGCAGCCACTCGTTTGGGTCGGCGCCATTGGGCACGATGTGCAGCTTGTGCGGCGCCATGCCATGCTGTTCAAGGTGTTCGCGCACCTTGGGCAGGATCGAGACGATGGCGTCGGCGTGGCGGCAGGCGAAGTTCTCGGCCGCCTGCAGCAGCATGATGAAAGGATGCCATTTCGAATAGCCGCCCAGTTCCATAGGCGACAGCGGCCACAGGTCGTGCAGCTCGAACAGCAAGCGTGCGCCGGCCAGGCGCGCGATGCGGTGCGCCGGCCAGATGTCGAGCGGGTAGGTGGACGAGGCGATCACCACGTCGGGCGCGAAGTCCTTGGCCAGTTGTCCGCCCTGGGCGTACAGCTGGGCCACGAAAGAAAACATGTTCAGCACCCGCGCAGCGCCATTGCCGCGGTAGGCGGGAGTGGCGATCCAGCGGTACTCGACGCCGTCGATGATTTCGTCAAGCCGGCCCTGGCCGTCCAGGTGCGGAGCCTGAGACCGGATATGCGACTGGGCCGACGCGATGATACGCACCCGATGCCCGAGCCGCACCCACTCGCGTGCCAGGTAAAACGGGCGGTACTCCATGCCGTGCTTGAGCGAGCCGGCATAGTGGTTGATCAGCAGGATATTCACGGTCGCGCATCCTTTTCAATGGGGGCGTTACCAGGCCAGGTCTTCGACCAGCCGGCGCACATTGCCCCTGGTGCTTTCGCGCCAGTTGGTTTCCCATTGCACCGGATGGGTCAGCAGACAGATGCTGCGGTAGTTGCCCAGCGCGGCGCCGGGCGCCATCGGGTGGAAGTAGACCGGGTGCGGGCGGTCACTGATGTACAGGTCGAAGCGGCGCAGCAGCGTGTCGTCGTAGGTTTCGCATTCGATGCCGCAGCGCGCGCGAAACGCGGCGTCGTGCAAGATCTCGTTGTTGATCACCTTCAGGCGCCGGTTGGCGAAGTCGCCGTGGCTGGCCACGGTGACCAGCTTGCGTCCCACCGCGCGCTCGATGCGTTCGAGATTCTCGCGGAACTGCGCACGGATCGCCGGGAAGCGGCTGCGGATCACCTGCGCGTCCTTGATGTGGTGACGCTTGGCGAAATCGGCCACCTCTTCGAAATGGTAGCTCGCTTCGCTGCCGTAGGCTTCGATTTCGCGCATCAGGCCGAAGTCCAGCGTCGACAGGCGGAAGTAGTAGCTGGCCGTGATGCCGTGCCGCGCTTCGATGGCGAACATCTTGGCGGCGGTGCGGGTGTCGCTGTCGATGTCGTGCCGGTGCACCAACGTTGGCGTGCGCACCGCCTGGTGCAGGAAGTCGCGCACCGACGTTTGACAGTAGCCGTCGTCGGATGCGGCGCCAAGCAGCGCGTCATATTCGGACAGGCGCGAAGGCATCAGGTAGTCGCTATAGAGGCGATTGAGCAGGGTTTTCATGGGGCCAGGCTGTAACGCGCGCGGTAGGGTTGGAAGCCAAGCACGGTCTTGAATTGCTGCAGACCGGGCAGGGCGCCGAAATAGGTGTCGTACATGACGTAGCTGACCTGACCTTCATCGATCAGGCGCGCCACGATTTCGCTGACCATCAGGTGCATGACGCCGTCGTTGTTGCGGTAGCCCATCAGCTGAGTAAAGGAACTGAAGTTGCCGAAGCGCCCGATGTTGGCGTACGCCACCAGCTTGCCGCCGGCGTCAAATACGCCGTAGTAGCGGAAGTTGGCCAAGGTGTCGAACGCCAGCCGCTTTTCCTGATACCCGGCGTCCATCGGCCGCCCCTGGCGCTGGCCGACCGAGTTGTTGATCTCATGGATCGCATCGACATGCAAGTTGCGGTCGATTTCGCCGAGCACATAGCCGCGCGCGCGCGCCCGCTTGGCATGCCAGGCGCCGAAGTTCTTGGCCTTGATGCGCTCGAAATAATGGTCGCGGTTCGCGCACTGGCCCAGGTCGATCAGGGCCGCGCCCCAGCTCTTGTTCTGGATAACCTTGTACTTTGGATGGCGCTTGGTGTAATAGCGGTAGGTCGAGACCACGTTGACCGGTTCGATCGCAGGATCGAATTGCAGGCGCGCGACCGGCAGCTGGAGCAGGGTCTTGATGGTGGCGTAATGCTGGGTCAGGAGTTTCATGGTTTGACTGTAGCCAGTTCGCCTGGCGTGCTGTTGAAGTTGCGTAAATGTCCATCACAGGCGCGCGTAAAACGCGAGCAGCTTGTCCGCTTCGACCGGCCAGTTATAGCGTTCTGCAATCGCACGCTGGCCGTTGGCCCCCATCGATTGCGCCAGCACCGGGTGCTGCACGAACAGGTCGATCGCAGCGGCGATGGCCGCAGGGTCGCGCGGATCGACGCACACGCCGCAGCCGCTGGACTCGATGATGGAGCGCCACAGGGCAATGTCGGAGGCGATCACCGGGATGCCGGCGGCCATGTACTCGAACATCTTGACCGGCAGCGATTCGAGATAATTGGGCTCCGGATGCAGGGTGACCAGGCCGGCCATGGCGCCGGCCATGACGGCGCGCACGCCAGCCCGGTCCTGGTGTGCCAGGCGCTGCACGCGCGGCCAGCCCGGCTCGCTGGCCAGTTCCTGTTCCAGTTCGACTTCGGAGAATTGGCCGACCAGCATCAGCTGCGCGTCCGAGCGCAGCAGCGTGCATGCGCGTACCATTTCGCGCACGCCGCGCGGTTCCGAAATGCTGCCCACATAGCACACCTGGCGCGGCTTGCTGTCCCATGGCGCGCTGGCGTCGAATTCGCTCGCCATCGGGTAGTTGTTGACATCAACAGTGTGCGGATGGATGCGAATGAATTTGTCGCGGATCGACGGCGTGGCGGCGACCACGCCGTCGAAGCGGCTGCAGGCGCGCGATTCGAAGGCGGCGAAGCCACGCGCCAGCCAGCGCCGGCTCGCTGGATTCAGATAGGGCTTGCCCAGCAGTTGCAGCGGCACGTCCTCATGGGCGTCGAAAACGACTTTCTTTCCCAGACGTTTGAGCTGCAGCCCGGCCGGAATAAGTTCCGGGTCGTGCAGGTGGTAGATGCTGGCGCCCGTCGCGAGCGCAGCGGCCAGCACGCGCGCGGTAGTGCGCAGCATGCGCCGCATGCGCGCACCGGGCGGTCCGACGTCGACGAAGCGCACGCCGTCGCGCTGCTCGGCGCCGAGGCCGTCAGCGACCACCAGCGTGACGTCGTAGCCTGCCTGGGCCAGCTTACGGCACTGCTTGACGTAGATCCGCGTGTCGTAGCGTGGATGGGCAGAGGTCAGGTGCGCGATATGGGTCATTTTTTCTTCCGTACCGGTAGCGAGAATAGGAACCGAGGCTGGCGCCGATCAGCATGTCGGTGAAGTAGTGCGACTTCGCCAGCAAGAGCAGCGTGATGCAGGCCAGTGCAAAGGCGAGGATGAACTGGCCGGACGATTTGCCATGAAAGTAGCCGCGCAAGAGCATTTGCGCGAGCGGCAGTATCAGCAGCGCCAGCACGAACAGGAAGCCGAACGCGCCGGTATCGACCCAGGCCGACAGCACATTGTGCGAATAAAATCCGGGCGAATAGCTGGCGTAGTCGCCGAACACGGGGAAGTGGGCAATCGTGTTGAGCGCATACACGCTCAGATGGTGGCGCTTGTTGGCCGACGTCGACTGCGACAGGTCGAGCAATTCGAGGATGCGGTTATTCGGCAGCAGCGCCAGGATGTCGTCAAGGTAGTGGTAGGACATCAGGAACAGCACCGCCAGCACGGAGATGAGCAGCAATTTGCGCTGTGAATAATACAGCTCGATGATCGGAATCAGGAACAGCATGGCGACAAATTCGCTGCGCGCGGTATTGACGAACAGGGTCGGCGCGGCCAGGCAGTACAGCAGTACCCGCAGCGGCAGGGGCCGGGTAAATGCGATGACGGCAGCGAAGGTCACCAGGTAGGAGCGCGAAAAGCCCTGATACGTGGCCAGGCTATCGGGGTTCTTGGCCGTGCCCAGCGGCGCCAGGTAGAACGAGCCGTCCACCGAAAACGCAAACACGATGGCCGACATGCCGAACAGCGTGATCAGGCCTGCCAGCCAGACGTCGCGGCGCCCGAAGTCGACCAGCCGGAACATGAAAAAGCAGTTGACGATGAACAAAATGCCGAGGATGTGGTTGGACACGATGACCCGATTGGCGCCGGCAATCGCCTGGATCGCCACCACGCACAGGAAGTAGCCGATGTACAGCGAAAACAGCAGGTCGGCGCGGCCGACGCGGCCGCAGTCGCGCCGGATCCGGTAGACGTAGAAGAACGTCAGCGGTCCTACCACCAGCAGCGACACGGGTGCGAAATAGCCGCCCAGGAAGGCGCCTATTGCGCCCAGGCCGAGCAGCGTGTGGTAGAAAAAGAAGCCAGGGAACAGTGCCAGGTAGGCCAGCATACCCACCGAATGGCCGGACCAGGACAAGGGATTGTTCCAGCGTTTCATGCGGCCACCGCGCGGTTCAGCGAAATTTGCCACGACATGTACAGGTACACCAGGTACAGCATCGAATAGCCGGCCGCATACCAGGCCAGGTTCTGGTACAAGGTACCGGGCAGCGCGAATGCCAGCGCTGTCATGCTGAACAGGACGATCTGCCACCAAAGATCCTGCTTCTGCTTGCCGGCCACGAAAAACACGTAGCTGAGCGGACTGGCGATGAAATTGAGGAAATATAGCGGCGCCAGGATGCGCGCCAGCTCGCCGGCCGGGCGCCAGTCCTCGCCGAACACGAAGGCGAACAGCTGTGGCGAAAACAGGAACAGCACCAGCGACGGCCCCACGCCGAGCAAGGCCAGCACCTTGAACGTCTTGCGGTAGGCGTCGCCGCAATTGCCATACTGCTGGAAGTCGAGCACCGACTGGCGCTTGAACACTTCCAGCACCGACGCTGCCAGCAGCCCGATCGGTGCCGACAACACGCGCTGGGTCAGCGCATACAGCCCGGCCGCCAGCGCCCCGTGGTGAGCGCCAATCATGAACAGCGGCAGCTGGCCGCACAGCACGTTGAGCAAATTGGAGGGAAGCGAAAAGCGCCAGAATGCTTGATGCCGCAACAGGTAGTGGCGCACGGCGGGGTCGGGCCGCAGGGCCAGACGCGGCTGCGGTGGTCTGAGCAGCACGGTGGCAGCGAGCAGGCCGGCGGCCATGCCGATCAGTTGCCCGATCAGCAGCGCGGCGCCAGCGACGCCGGCCAACAGCAGGCCTAGCTGGGCTACGGCGATGCTGGCGGCGCCGCAGATCTTGGCCTTGGCGGCTTGGCCGAAGGCGTTGCGCGAAGTGGCATAGGCGAGCGTGACTTGCATGTAAGCGGTCAGCCAGGTGCCAGCACCGAGCGTCAGCAGTGCCAGCCACGACATGCGCGCGGCGGCCGGCAGCGCCAGTGCGCGCAGCACAACTGCGCCCAGCGTGATGAGCACCGCCAGCGCGGTAGCCGAATAGGCGACGACGGAAAAGCAGGTGGCCTGCTGGTCGCTGTCATGGTCGAGGATCATGGCCGCTTCCAGACGCAGTGTGGCGCCGATTGCCGCCACCGCCACCAGCCCCAGCCAGACGCTGAAGTAGCCCAGTTCGGCCGGCGCGCACAGGCGTGTGATGAACGGCGCCGCGGCCAGCGGCAGCGCCTGCGCGCCGAGCGCGCCACCGAGCACTGTGAGCACGTGTTGCCAATAGGTCGGCAGCTGCAGCTTCATCCTGATCCCGAATCAGGCTGGCACGCCGACCGCGGCCAGCAGCGTGGCGGCCACTTCCTGCACGCTGTCGTAGCCAAGGTAGGGACCCATCGGCAGGCTCAGAACCCTGGCGGCCATGGCTTGCGCGACCGGTGCGTCTTCGGGCCCGCACCAATGGGCGTAGGCCGGCTGCAAGTGCATCGGCACCGGATAGTGGACCGCAGTCGGAATGCCGGCCGCGTGCAGCGTGGCCTGAACCTGGTCGCGCTCTTCCAGCACCACCGTGTATTGGGCGAAGGTGCAGCTGCGGTCGCGTACCCGTGCCATCAGCCCGACCTGTCCCGACAGCAGGGCGTCGTAGGCGGCCGCGATGCGGGTGCGCTGGTCGAGCTCCCATTCGAAGCGTTCCAGCTTGGCCAGCACCACTGCGCACTGCAGCGTATCCATGCGCCCGCCAACGCCGACCCGGGTGTGGACATAGCGGCGCGACTGCCCGTGCACGCGGATTTCCCGCATCGCCGTGGCCAGCGTGTCGTCGCTGGTGAAGATGGCCCCGCCGTCGCCGTAGCAGCCCAGCGGCTTGCTGGGGAAGAAGCTGGTGCAGCCGACCGTGGACAGGTTGCAGCTCTTGTGGCCCTGATAGCTGGCGCCGAAACTCTGAGCTGCGTCTTCGATGACCGCCAGGCCATGGCGGCGCGCGATCGCGTTGATTTGTTCCATGTCGGCCGGCTGGCCATACAGCGACACGGGCATGATGGCGCGAGTACGCTCGGTGATGCGCTCCTCGATCAACCCCACGTCGATATTGCAGGTGGCAGCGTCGATGTCGACGAATACCGGCGTTGCGCCCACCAGCACGATAGCTTCGGCGGTGGCAATGAACGAGAACGGCGTGGTGATCACTTCGTCGCCACGGCCGATCCCGAGCGCCATCAGCGAAATGATCAGCGCCTCGGTGCCTGACGAGACGGTGATGCAATGGCGCGCGCCGGTGAAGGCGGTCAACCGCTTTTCCAGTTCGGCCACTTCCGGGCCCATGATGTACTGACCATGATCGAGCACGGCGTGGATGCGCGCATCGACGTCGCCGCGCAGGGCCTGGTATTGGGATTTGAGGTCGATAAATTCCATGATGGCTTCCGTGGTAGGTTCAGGAAAGGGGGCCGGCCGGTTCGACGCTGCAGGCGCCGTCGCGTACCGTGTAGACGTCGCCGGTATGCGGGCAGGAGGCCCTGCCGTTGGCGGTCACGCCCAGCGGCAGTCGCTCGCCGTGACGGCTCATCCAGCCGGTCTGGCGCGCCGGCACGCCGGCCATCAGCGCGAACGACGGCACATCGCGGTTGACGACGGCGCCGGCGGCGATGAAGGCGTACTGGCCGATCGTGATGCCACATACGATGGTGGCGTTGGCGCCGATGGTGGCGCCGCGCCGCACCAGCGTGCGCCGGTACTGGTCCTTGCGCGTGACCGCCGAGCGCGGGTTGAAGACGTTGGTAAATACCATGCTGGGGCCGCAGAAGACGTCGTCTTCGATGGTCACCGCGTCGTACACCGAGACGTTATTCTGGATCTTGACGCGCGCGCCAATTTCGACCTCATTGGAGATGAACACGTTCTGGCCGAGCGAGCAGCCGGCGCCGATGCGCGCGCCGCCGCACACATGGCTGAAGTGCCAGACCCGGGTGCCCTCGCCAAGCGTGGCGCCGTGGTCGACGATGGCGCTGAAATGAATCAGCTGGTCCATGTCAGTACTCCAGCGGCAGCGCCACGCGCTTGCCATCGCGTGCCGACATGTAGGCCGCTACCAGCACCTCGAGCGACTTGAGGCCTTCGCGCCCATCGGTTTCCGGCTCCGCTTCGCCGCGCAGCACTTTGATCACATTGTCGTAATAGAGCGGGTGGCCAAAGCCGTACACCGACGTAGTCTGGTAGCTCGCCTCGCGCACCAGCAAGTCGTCTTCGTCAGGGGTGGCGAAGTCCCATTGCTGCACCTCGTTGACCGCCACCCCGCCGATGCGCACGGTGCCGGTTTCGCCCAGGATCGTGATCGAACCTTCCAGGTTGCGCGGATAGGTCAGCATGGTGACGTTCATCGAACCGAGCGCGCCGTTGCGCCAGCGCAGGCTGATCACGCCGGTGTCCTCGACCTCGATATCGCGCGCCAGCGTGGCGGTATAGGCTTGCAGCGATTCGACCGGGCCGACGATCCAGTCAATCAGGTCGACGTAGTGGCTGGCCTGGTTCATGAAGGCGCCGCCGTCGAATTCCCAGGTACCGCGCCATTTGGCGCTGTTGTAATAGGCATCGGGCCGGGTCCAGAACACGTTCAGGTTGACCATGTAGATGCGCCCGAAGCGCTTCTTGTCGACTGCGCTCTTGAGCAGCTGCAGCGTGGCGTTGCGGCGATTCTGCTTGACCACGAACATGCGCACCCCGGCCGCGTCGCACGCGGCCACCATGCGCTTGCCGTCTTCCCAGCGGGTGGCCATCGGCTTTTCGGTGATCACGTGGCGCCCGGCAGCTGCAATCTGGATCGCCTGCTCCGGATGCAGGCCGGACGGCGAGGCGATGATGTAGGCGTCGGCATCGCTGCGCGCGAGCATGTCGGCCAGATTGCGGTACGGGCGCGCCCCGGTCAGCAGCGCTGCCGCCTCCAGTGCCGCGGGGTCGACATCGCACACGCCGACCAATTCGCAGCGCGTCGCGTGCTCGGTGATGGCATTGAAATGGTTGGCCGCGATGCGTCCGCAGCCCACCAGGGCGAAGCGGATCTTGCGGTCGAGTATGGCTGGTGGAAAGTAGCGCATGGCGAACCTTCAGGCTTTGACGACGTTGGGCAACGGTTCGAGGTACACCCCGCGGGTGTCGACGATCAGTTGGGCGTGCTGCTGGATCAAGTGGTAATCGAAGGCGCTGTGGCTGGTGGCCAGCAGCACCACGTCGAAGCTGGCGATGCTGGCGGCGGTGAGCGCGATGCTGGACAAGTCGAAATGGTGTTCGCGCATGGCCGGAAAGTGCGGCACGTGCGGGTCCGCATATTCAACCAGGGCGCCCTTGTCGCGCAGGATCTCCATCAGTTCGACCGAGGGTGATTCGCGCATGTCTTCGATATCCTTCTTGTAGGCGATGCCCAGCACCAGCACGCGCGCGCCCTTGACCGAGCGCGAACGCGCATTGAGCGCGTCGGCCAGCTTGCCGATCACCCAGTGCGGCATGTCGCTGTTGATTTCGCCAGCCAGCTCGATGAAGCGGGTGTGCAGGCCGTACTGGCGCGCTTTCCAGGTCAGGTAGAACGGGTCGATCGGGATGCAGTGGCCGCCCAGGCCGGGGCCGGGGTAGTACGCGGTAAAGCCGAACGGCTTGGTGGCGGCGGCGCGGATCACTTCGTGGATGTCGATGTCCATCTTGTCGGCGATGATCTTCATCTCGTTGACCAGGCCGATGTTGACGGCGCGGTGGATGTTCTCGAGCAGCTTGGTCAGCTCGGCGGCGCGGGTCGAGCTGACCGGCACCACCCGGTCGATCGCGGTGCCGTACAGCGCCAGCCCGGCTTGCAGGCAGGCCGGCGTGTCGCCGCCGCATACCTTGGGGATGGTGCGGGTGCCGAAATGGGCATTGCCCGGGTCTTCGCGTTCGGGCGAAAACACCAGGAAGAAGTCTTCGCCCACGGTAAAGCCGCGCGCGGCCAGGCGTGGCTTGAGTTCTTCATCGGTGGTGCCGGGATAGGTGGTGCTCTCGAGCGAGACGATCTGGCCGGCGCGCAGGTGCGGCAGCAGCGCGTCGGCGGTGGCCAGCACGAACGACAGGTCCGGCTCGCGGTAGGCGTTGAGCGGCGTGGGCACGCAGATGATCAGCGCGTCCGCCTCGCCGGCGCGCGCAAAATCGGTAGTCGCTTCGAAGCCGTTGGCGTTGGCCTGCGCGATGCTGCCAGCGCTGATGTGCTCGATGTAGCTGGCGCCGCGGTTGAGTCGCTCGACCTTGACCGGATCGATGTCGATGCCCAGCACCTTGAAGCCGGCTTCGGCGTAGCGCAGCGACAGCGGCAGGCCCACGTAGCCGAGGCCGACAATGCCCACCACGGCGCTGCGAGCATCGAGCCTGGCGATTAATTTCGCCAAATGGCTGTTGGAATGAAGGTCGCGCATGGCATTATCTCCGCTGAGTATGAAAACGATATTTAAGTATTAATTAAATGCGAAATGGAATGATTTTATTTTGAGGCAAGTAATTGGCGATGACGGATATTGCTTCGGTGCCGCCCTGGTTTTGCGGCGCATATTCGGTGGCGATGGCTTTGACCATCGCTTCGATCATCGTGCGGTCATTGGTGTCGCAAGCCATCATCAGGAAGGTGATGTAGGTGTCGAGCACGCCGGCATGGAGCGCGTTTTCCTTCATGCGCAGGATGCGGGGGTGTTCGCTGGGAAATACGGCACCATCGGTCAGCAGCTCTTCGTTCAGTTTTTCGCCGGGAAACAGGCCGACAAACTTGATGGCAATATCGCCGTCCGGGCACTGCGCGGTCCTTTCGGTCAGGCCGGACATGACGATCATGGTGCGGGCCAGGTCGACGATCTTGATCGGTTCGCCCATGTCGAGCACGAACACGTCGCCGCCTTTGGCCATGGCGCCGGCCTGGATCACCAGCTGGGCTGCCTCGGAGATCAGCATGAAATAGCGCGCCACCTCCGGATGGGTGATGGTGAGCGGACCGCCGTGGGCGATCTGGCGCTGGAACAGCGGGATCACCGAGCCGGACGAGCCGAGCACGTTGCCAAAACGCACCATGCAAAAGGTGGTCTCGGCGCTCAGATGGGACGCGGCTGCCTGGAAGATCAGTTCGGCGATGCGCTTGCTCGCGCCCATAATGTTGGACGGGCGCACCGCCTTGTCGCTGGAAATGAGGACGCAGGTCTGGACCTTGAACTTGGCGGCAGCCGCGGCGATCACTTGCGAGCCCAGCACATTGTTGCGCAAGCCCTCGACGATGTTCGATTCCACCAGCGGCACGTGCTTGTAGGCGGCAGCATGGTAAATAGTGGCAATCTGCTCGTCTTGCAGGATGCGTTCGACCAGCGCGGCGCTGCACACCGAGCCGAGGTGGGCGACGATGGTCAGGTCGGGGTGGCGCGCCAGCAATTCCTGCTTGATCGTGTACAGCGCAAATTCGGAATGGTCGAGCAAGTGCAGCTGGGCCGGCGCCAGCGTGACGATCTGGCGGCACAGTTCGCTGCCGATGGAGCCGCCGGCGCCGGTCACCAGCACACTCTTGCCGCGCACGCAGCGGGCAAATAGCTCGGTGCGCGGTGGCACCGGCGCACGCCCCAGCAAGTCTTCGAACTTCAGTTCACGCACCGCTTCCATCGGCTTGTCGTCGGCCAGGTCGAGCAGGCGGCTGAGGATTTTGGTAGTCACGCCGGCCTTGGCCATGCGCTGCATGATGTCGCGCAAGCGCTCGGGCGATACGGACGGGATCGCGATAATGATCGAGCGGATGCACAGCGCATTGACCATCTCGACCAGGCGGTCGGTATGAAACACGCGCAGCCCGGCGATGGTGCGTTCATTGAGCAGACGTTTGTCGTCGAAGAAGCAAACCGGCTGGTATTCGTTGCTGGTGCGCATGGTCAACGCGAGCTGGGCGCCTTGCTCGCCGGCGCCATAGATGGCGACCGTGTTGCTGGACGCGGGACGCTGGCCGCTATGGTTGCGCAGGAAATTGCGCACCGCCAGGCGCGAAGCCACCACGTATGAGAAGGCGATGAACCAGTAAATGGCCAGTGCGCTGCGCGGGAAACGCGCATCGTTGATGAACAGCAGCACGAAATACACGCACAAGCCGGCCAGCCCCAGCGCCAGTCCGGTGGCGGTCAGCAGGCGCTGATCGATGAAGCGGATCACGGCGCGGTACAGGTCGGACAGCGAAAACGCGGCAATGGTCACCAAGGCCACCAGCAGGTAGGACCCGGCGCCATAGTTGAGGGCCAGATGCAGATCGCCGACCCGCAGCAGCATCGCGATCAGCGAGCAAAAGGGCAGGGCCAGCAGGTCGACACCAACCATCAAGGCGATCTTGGTATGACGGTTCATTTGCACCAATTTGGCGCAAAGCGCGGCAAGCGTGTGGGAAATTGGCGTCAGCATGGCGGTGGTGAACTGGCTGGTTTGGCAACACTTAAAATATATGCCGTCGATAAAGTTAATGAGATGAAATGGAAACGGCGCTTAGATGTCTTATCGATGTGTAAGTTTATTATCGGCCTGCCGCAAAATAGTCGATTTGACAATCATCAACAGGCCGGAAATGGAATATTTTTCGATGGGCATTTAAGCGCTGTATTTCGCCCTGCATTGCGCAGAGTGGCTAGCTTGGGCGGAAAAGTTAATACCATCGGCGTGGCCAATGGGGTTTGCCGGAGTCGCAAGGGCATGTCAGCCCGGGCGATGGTTACCGCTATCGTGGCGGCGGCATGTTGCAGCTCACGGGAAAAGACAGTTAGGCGCGCGCCACTGCAATGGCCCTGTACTTAAGGGCGCGGTTGCGGCGCGGCGGGCGGCACGATGATGTTGTCGTTAAGCCGCAGCAGCTTGAAGCCCAGCAGCTTGAGGCCATTTTTCCCTTCGCGCGCCTGGCGTTGCTCGCGTTCGGCAGTGCGCGCGAAAAAGGCGTCGAAGCTTTCCTCGCGCACCATCGGGTCGGCCGAATTGAGGAAATTGCGCTGGCCATCGGGCCCGACCACGATCAGGCCCACGTGCGAAACGGCGGTTTTGCCGTCGCGCCGCGAGACTACGTTAACCAGGTCGCCGTCCTGCATGCGCGGCAGCACCTGCGCCAGCTGGTCCTTGGGTATATAGGCTTCGCGACTTTCCTGCACTGCGATCGCACGTTCGGTGTTGTGGCGCGCCTTCAGGAACTGCGCGCGGTCGACCGTCAACGCGTAGCTCGGTCCACCCGGCCCGGCCAGCGCGGCGGTAATATCGGTCACCAGCCAGCTGTTGTTGATGTTCCAATCGACTTCGGTGTAGTGGTTGCGCGTGGCGACCCCGATCACGCCGTCCTTGTAGCGGATTCGCTGCAGCATCCAGAAAAATTCATCCCACGAGCGGCTTAGCGCCATCGCGTAGGTGTGCTCGGCAAAGACCACGCAGTCGCTTTTTTCAAGGCTGAACATGGGCAGCTTGTCGTGCAGCTGGTAGGGATATTCGCCCAGCAGATTGAGCATGTAAGGCTGGCCGATGTTCTGGCGCGCGATAGCGGCCACGCGCTGGCGCAAGGCGGGCTGGGATTGCTGCATCAGCGGCAAGTAGCGGTTCACATCCTGCGGCGTCATCTGGTAAATCGGCGTCGCCAGCAGCGTGTCGACCGCCAGCGCGGCGCGCGCAGCAGCGCACAGCAAGACAATTACAAACAGCAGGGAAGAGCGGCGCATGTCGGTCGTATCCAAAAGAGATACCGGCATAGTAGCCCACTTAGCGGCAGTTTTCGAATTTGAAGCTGGCGATGCGAGTGCGCCAGTTGGCCGTGCCGGTGCTGGGCAGATAGCGCTGGGTATACCAGAAGGTGCAGCCGTCGATCGGATCGAGCGCCAGCCCGCCGCTGGCACGGCCCAGGCGCGACGGGTCGGGCTGCACGCCGTTGCCGTTGAAGATCACTTCTTCGGCCTGCATGCGCCCGGGAGGATCGGTGCGCTGGCGGCCGGTGTAGCGGATGCCGGGTGGCGTGTCGCCAGATGCCACGCTGTAGCCAAGCGCGATATTGCCAACCTTGTCCATGCCGATGCTGCCCATCCAGCGGCTGATGGCGTCTGGCGCCAGGCTGCCTTGCTGGGCCACCTGGGCGGCGCCGTATGGATCGGCGATCTCGTACCAGCGCACGCCGAGCCGGCCATCGGCGATGCGCACTGGGTGGGCGGCGACCAGGGTTTCGCGTCCGTCGTCGTTGCGAAACACGGGACGCGGCGCCAGGCGTTCGCCGAGCAATGCCAGCCTGACGCCGGGTGCGGGCTGGCTGATGCAGTCGATGGTGTCTTCACAGGCGATGGCGAACGGCGCCACCGGCAGCGCCAGTGGCGCCGCCAAGCGGTTGGCGCTGAATGAAAAACGCCACAGCAGCAAGCGCTTGCGTGTAGACAGGTCCAGCGCCAGGAACAGGGCAGCGCTGGCGCTCGCATAGCCATCCAGGCTTGCCGGCGCCAGCGGCGCGACGGTCTCGCCCAGGTCGCGACAGCGCAATACGGCGTCGCGTCCGCGCAGCAGGGCCTGGCGATCGATGCCACAGATGCGCGGGCCGCGATAGGCGCCATCGACGCTGTCGAACAAATTGACACTGAGGTAGTAGGCGTCCGGCCACACGGCCAGGTGTGGATCGTCGAAGTAGTGCGTTGCCATCGGCAGCGCATAGCGCTGATAGCTGCCGCTGGCATCGGAACTGGCCGACACCGCGATGCACTGGAAGTAGGGAGCGCCTTGCGCCCAGCTGCGGTAAGACAGGATCCAGCGATTGGCCAGCTGATCATAATGGACTTCGGTGTCGTCGCCGCGCTGCATGCCGCAGGCATCGGTCGCGGGGCCTGGTGGCGCGTCGGCGAACAAGGCGCTGGCCGGCACGGGGCCGAGCAGCAAGGCGCCATCGTCCTTGCGGTACACGGACAGTTGGCCGTTCGCCAGCTGTACGTATTGCATGTCGCCCAGTGCGCCGCTGACGCTGCCGTTGGCGGCGCGTGCGCCTTCGATCTCGAAGCTGCTGCCGCCGGTGCGCACATGCGCCAAGGCCGGCACTGCGAGTTCGGCTGGCAGCGGGAATAGCGGCGCGGCGCCTGCCTGCGCGGTCACTGGCGCACGCGGCGTAAAGCGCCGCAGCGGTGGCGGGGCTGGTGCTGGCGGTGCATGCGCTGACAATGCCAGCGTGCGTAGCGGCGCGCTGCTGCCGTATTGGCGCACCAGCGCCGCGCCGCTCGCATGATGCAAGGTGAGCAAACCGGCCACCAACAGCGCTAGCGCGCAAGCTTTCATCGTCGACATCCTCCGTGCAATAGTGCGACGCATGAAGCATGCCCAGTCGCTTCATGCAATGGTGTGCGCCACAGGAGGCCATGTAATCATTGGCTTGCGACGATTTTGTAAGAAAATCCGACGCAAAAAAAATAGATGGGGAACAGTGTGCGGCACCGAACGGATGGGAGGACGTTCATCGCCTAAGATGAAGCTGTGTGAGTGAACAAATTCCTCAGCAGGTTTGCCGGTCACCTCAAGAATCGGCACCAACATTGGAGGTTGCGATGGCTACCTTTACCCACCCAAGCAAGCAAGCGGTACGTGCCTACCTCGAACGTCGTGCACGCGATCCGAAACCGCCACCGTCGCCCGAAGAAATCCGGCGCCAGCTTGGATGGGGCATGATTCCCGGCCAAATTTTGTAAAAAGCGTCGACAATCTCTCCCGCAAGCCGTCATTCGCCGAAAACCGCGCCATTCACCGGTCCTCCACCGCCATTGGCCGAAATCCGGTTTTCTTCGCCCCCGCGCCACGGTATCTTGATCCTGTTCTTTCAACAGGAGGCAAGATGAATACCGAAACGAGTTACCAATTGCGTAAAAAAATAGTCTGGGGCGTGGCCCTGATGTGCATGGGCGCTGTGTTCTTTCTCGACGCGATTAATTTGATGGACGTCAAACAGCTATGGCATTATGCGCCGTTGGTGCTGGTCGCCTTCGGCCTTAACAAGATGGTCGGCAACCCGAGCGCCAAGCACTTTAGCAGCGGCTTGTGGGAAGTGTTCGTCGGACTATGGCTGGTCGCATGTTTTGAACATCTGTTCGGACTGACCTTTCATAATAGTTGGCCATTTTTTATCATCGCCAGTGGCTTCAGCATGATCATCGAACCCGTCATCAAGAAACGCTTTGCAGCAAACGAGGAGAGCCGCAATGAAGGATAATCCGACCAAAGGCATACCGAGCCAGTTGATCCTGGGTGGGTTCATCATCGCCATCGGCGTGCTGTTCCTGCTCGATAACCTAAACCTGATCGAGTTTCGCAGTGCTTTTTCATTCTGGCCGGCCGTCTTCATCGTCTTTGGCGTGGTCAAGCTGCTCGATTCAACTGCTCGTGGCGGCAAAGTGCTGGGCGCCATGCTGATCGGCTTGGGCGCGGCAATGACAGCCAACGAACTTGGCTACTGGCATTTTGGGTTGCGTACCGCCTGGCCGCTGCTGCTGGTGGCGATGGGCGGCGCCGTGATTTACAAGGCAATCACCGGAAAGCGCATGCTCAAAGGCGCCGGCATGCAGAGCGATGATGCCAGCAGTTCGATCGTCGACATCACCGCGATCCTGGGTGGCTTCGAGCGGCGCGTGAATACGCCAAACTTCCGCGGTGGCGAAGTGACCGCGATGATGGGTGGCTGCGTGCTTGATCTGCGTGGCTCGTCGATTGAAGGCGAGGCTGTCATCAACGTGTTCGCGGCGATGGGTGGCATCACGCTGAAGGTGCCGGTAGACTGGACCGTGGTCCTGCATGGCACACCGGTCTTGGGCGGCTTCGACGAGAAGACCAGCACGCCGCCGAACGACAGCAAGCGCCTGATCGTCACCGGTTACGCCATCATGGGTGGCGTGGAAATTCGTAACTGATGCAAAGCGCGTTTTCCACCCGGCGCGGGGCAGCCCTGTACCTGCTGGTATGGCTGATGCTCGGCATCGTGTTCGCCGCGCTGGTGGTGAGTGCGACCAGCGCCGGCTGGATTAACGGGCTGCTGTTTGCGCTGCCGGCAACGCTGGTGTATGGCTGCGCCGCCGGATTTTCGTCGTACTACGTGTGCCGCGCCTATCCGCTGGCCGACAAGCGCATGCTGGCTATCCTGGCCGTATTTGGCGTTTCGGCGACGATCTCGGCCCTGTTGTGGACTGGCTTTTGCGGCCTCTGGAACAGCCTGTTGCTGGAAAAAGGCATCGCGCTGGCCACGCCGTTCAAGGCCACGATATTCGGGCTAGGCGTGATGTTGTACGGCCTGTCGGCGACTGCGCACTACCTGGCGATTGAATTTGAACGGGTGCGCGCCGCCGAAAAGCGCGAGCTCGAATCGCAACTGATGGCGCAGGAAGCCGAACTGCGCATGCTGCGCACCCAGATCGATCCGCACTTTCTGTTCAACAGCCTCAATTCGATCAGTGCGCTGACCACCCAGAACCCGGCCGGCGCGCGTGAAATGACGTTGCAGCTGGCCGAGTTCTTTCGCCATACGCTGGGCCTGGAAGCGCATCGCAAGGTGACGCTGGCAGACGAATGCAAATTGTTGATGCATTTTCTGGCCATCGAAAAAGTGCGTTTCGGCGCGCGCCTGATGGTTGAACAGTCGATCGGCGAAGGCGCCAATGCATGCCTGCTGCCGCCGATGATTTTGCAGCCGCTGGTGGAAAACGCGGTCAAGCATGGCATCGGCAACCTGCCCGAGGGAGGCACGCTGCGCATTGTGGCGCGCCGTGAAGGATCGCTGCTGCGCGTCGATATCGAAAACGATGTTGACCCGGACCTCCCGGCCGCGCCGGGCAAGGGCATCGGCCTGGCCAATGTGCGCCAGCGGCTGGCCGCCCTGTATGGCCATGAAGCGAGCGTCAACTGGACGCGTGAACTGCAACTATTCAGGGTGACGCTGACGCTGCCCTGCGAGACGACGGAGCCCTGACATGCGCGTGATTATTGTCGACGACGAGGACCTGGCCCGTGGCCTGGTACGTGAATTTTTGGCCGGCCATGCCGACATCGACATCGTGGCCGAATGCGCCAATGGTTTCGATGCGGTCAAGGCGATCACCGAACTGGAACCGGATCTGGTGTTCCTCGATATCCAGATGCCCAAGCTGAACGGTTTTGAAGTGGTCGAACTGGTCGCGCGCAAAACCCATTACATTTTCGTGACCGCCTTCGACCAGTATGCATTGAAAGCGTTTGAAGTGCATGCGGTCGATTACCTGCTCAAGCCCTACAGCCAGCAGCGCTTTGACGAAGCGCTGGCGCATGCGCGCACCAGGCTAAACGACAATAGCGGCGTGGCGACGGTGGTCAGCGAAGCGGCGGCCCGCAACAAGCCGCTGGGACGGATCTTGATCCGCGACGGCAGCAAGGTGCACGTGATCGCGGTCGACAAGATCGACTTCATCGAAGCCCAGGACGACTACGTGCAGATCAATTCGGAAGGCAAGGGCTACCTCAAGAACCAGCGCCTGGCCGAGCTGGAAAGCCAGCTCGATGGCGCCGTGTTCGTGCGCGTGCACCGCTCCTACATCCTCAACATCGGCTGCATCAGCCGCATTGAGCAGGGCAAGGACAGCCATGGCGCGATCCTGGCCGACGGCACCCGCATCCCGATCAGCCGCAGCGGCTACCAGAAGGTCAAGGACTTGATCGGCTGACCGGGTTCCACCAGCGCGGCAGCAGTTGCTGTACCTCGGCCTGGGCAAAACGGTCGTCGATCAGGTACACCACGCCGCGGTCGGTTTCGGTGCGGATCACGCGGCCGGCCGCCTGCACCACTTTCTGAATACCCGGATACAGGTAGGTGTAGTCATACCCCAGGCGCTGGCGGATCTGTTCATTGACCGGGTTCACCGCCGGCAGTCCCAAGGTGGCGACGAAAGCGCCGATCAGGCGCGCGCCCGGCAAGTCGATGCCTTCGCCGAACGCGCCGCCCAGGACCGCAAAGCCGACGCCTTGACTGCTAGTCGTAAAGCGCGCCAGGAACTGGTCGCGCTCCGATTCGGCCATACGGCGCGGCTGCTGCCAGCAAGGCACCTCGGGGAACTGGCGCATGAATTCGGCGGCCACCTGCTCCAGGTAGTCGAAGCTGCTGAAAAACGCCAGGTAGTTGCCTGGGGTCTCGCGGTACTGGCCGGCGATCAGGCGCGCGATCGGTGCAGCCGAATTGGCGCGGTGCCGAAAGCGGGTTGAGATGTGTTCAACCACGTGCACCTTCAACTGTTCGGCGGCGAACGGCGAAGCGATGTCGACCCAGGCCGTGTCCGGCGGCAGGCCGAGCGCGTCGCTATAGTAGTGCCAGGGGCTCAAGGTGGCCGAGAACAGCGAGGTCGAATGCGCCAGTTCGAAGCGCGGCTTGAGAAACGGCGCGGGGACGATATTGCGGATGCACAGCGCCTGATCCTCGGCGTCAAACAGCGAGTGCTCGCCGAACAGTTCAGCCAGCCGCGCAAAATGCATGGCGTCGAAATAAAAACGCTGCAGGGCCGGTTCCATTGGGCCCGGATTGGCGCCCACGAAGTCCGTGATGGCCGAACTGGCGCCGGCCAGCGCGTCGAGCAGCTTGGCTGGCGGCGCCGGCAGCACCTGGTAGGCGGCATCCAGCTTGGGCCAGTTGCGCGCCACGCGCCCCAGTGCGGTTTTCAGCGCGGCCGGGGCGACCGCGCGCGCGGCGCGCAAGGCGATGCGATCGAGTCCGGCCGAATACATCTGCCGGGCGCGCGCAACCAGGTTGTGCGCTTCGTCCACCAGCACGCTGACCTTCCACTGGTTGGCCAGCGTGAGCCCATGCAGCATGCCGCCAAGGTCGAAGTAATAGTTGTAATCGCCGATGATCAAATCGCTCCATTTGGCCATTTCGCTGCCCAGGTAGTATGGGCAGACGTCGTGCGCCAGCGCCACGCTGCACAGCGCGTCGCGATCGAGCGTGCCACCTTCCAGCGCGGCGCTGCGGGCGGCCGGCAGGCGGTCGTAAAAGCCTTTGGCCAGCGGGCAGGAGTCGCCGTGGCAGGCCTTGTCGGGATGTTCGCAGGCCTTGTCGCGTGCGGCCAGTTCCAATACCCGCAACGGCAACAGCGGCGCACTGTTCTTGATATTGGCCGCCGCGTCGAGCGCCAGCTTGCGTCCCGGCGTCTTGGCGGCCAGGTAAAACACCTTGTCGAGGTTCTGGCGGGGCGCCGCTTTCAATGCCGGAAACAGTGTGCCGACGGTTTTACCGATGCCGGTGGGCGCTTGCGCCATCACGCAGCGCGCGCTGTCGTTGGCCTTGAAAATCGTGGTCGCAAGGTCGCGCTGGCCGGGCCGAAAATCGGTGTGCGGGAAACGCAACGTCGTCAAGCAAGCGTCGCGTGCCTGGCGGTGCGCGATTTCCTGTTCGGCCCAGGCGACGAAGCGCTGGCATAAGTCGGCGAACATGACGGCCAGCGCGCTGGCGCTGTGCTGTTCGCGCAGCACGGTTTCAGCCTGGCTGGCGATATCGAAATACACCAGCGCCAGGTTGACCTGGTCCAGGTTCAGCTTCTGGCACAGCAAGTGGCCGTACACGCGCAGCTGGGCCCAATGCAGGTGGCGGTGGTTGGCGGGCATGCTGGCCAGCTCGCCGCGGTAGGTCTTGATTTCTTCGAGCAGGTTCTGGTCCGGATCGTAGCCATCGGCGCGCCCGCGCACCTGCAGCGGGCCATGCTGGCCGGACAGGCTCACTTCGGCCTGGTAGTTGGGACCGCGCCGCCCGGTCACCAGCGCATGGCCGGCGATGCCTTCCTGGGCGGTGGGCGAGGGCGTGAAGCGCAAATCCAGGTCGCCCTGGCGGGCGCTGAAGTCGCACAGCACGCGCACCGCGACGACGTAGTTCAGGCCCATTGCAGGTAACACACCGAGATCGGCATCTGGTGCTCGGCGCAAAAGGCGATCCAGCGCAGCTGGTTGTCTTGCAGGCGGTCGCCCGGCCCTTTGACTTCGATCATGTTGTAGCGCCGCTCGGCCGGCCAGAACTGGATCAGGTCGGGAAAGCCGCTGCGGTTGGCCTTGAGGTCAAGCAGGATGCGCGCGAACCACTGTTTCAGATGGAGCGCCGGAATGCAGGCCAGCGCCAGTTCAATCAGTTCGGCACTGAGGGCCTCCCAGGCGACGAACGGCGACTGGATGCCGTGTTTCTGGTGGTAGGCGGCGCGGATGGTGGCGCAATAGGCGTCGCTGTCAAGCTGCGCCAGGCACTGTTGGAATACCGCTTCGCGCCGGTGGAAAAAATCGGCGCTGTGCAGGTCGGCCGGGCCGCGGTGGAAGGGATGGAAGAACGCGCCCGGGATGGTGCTGAAGATGGCGCGCCAGCACAGCAGGCCAAATAGCGCGTTGATCAGCGTGTTCTCGACATAGAACACGGGCGCGTCTTCGCGCGCCAGGTGGTCGCGCACCACGCCCTCGACCCACCAGTCTTGCTGCGGCATTGGCAGCGTCAGGTCGAGCCGCTGGACTGGCGGCTTGCGGCGCGCCGCCATTTTCGGGTGGCCCAGCTGGCGCTGCAGGCGCGGCGCGATGCGTTCGAGCTGCTGGCGTTCGGCGTCGCTCTCGGGTGCCAGGTTCGCTTGCGTGAGCAGCGCGTAGGCGCGCGCGTACTGGCCGTCCTTTTCCAGCACCCGGATCGCGCGGCCCCTGGCGCCGGGGAAGCGGCATTGCGCATACAGCTCGTAGGCGGCGCGCCAGTCTTGCTGTTTTTCGACGTGCTGCGCGATCTGGTACAGCAGCCGTTCGCGCCGGCTGCCGAGCCAGTCGTTGTCGAGCACGGGCGCCGGCAGCGCCGCCAGCACGTCAGCAACACTGTCGCCGGCAAAAAAACGCTCCTTGCAGGCGTACAGTTCAAGGTAGTCGTCGATGTCGCGCCGGTTGCGAAAGCCGCGCGCGGCGCGCGAAAACTCGACCTGTTCGTAGGTGAAAATACCCAGGTCGGACAGCACGAACTCGGTCCAGTCCTGGTGCAGGTTACCGAAAAAAATCAGGCGCAAACGGTCGCACAGCGGCTTGGCCAGGATGCGAAAGGTGGCGTCGGCGCTGTCGCGGTACCAGCTGGAGAACGCGCGCGGGTCGCTGAACTGGGCTCGCAGGGCGTCCAGCTGCTCGCTCTTGCGGGCGCCTTTTTCGTGCAGCGACAGGTGGAACAGGGCAGCGATTTCTGGCTTTTGCAGCAACTCGAACAGCTCATCGAGCGAGACGACGGGGTCGTGTTCGATCCAGCCGGTGGGCAGCAGGTGGCGTGCGGCCTCGTGGCTGCAGCCGATCTCTGCATAGTTGAGCTTGCTTGCCCGGAACAGCGTGCCTTTGCGCATGACCATGCGCACGAACAGCGCGCGCGACGGCTGCGGCAGCGCGCAAAACGTGTCGATGAAAGCGCGTTCTTCGTCGGTGAGCAAGTCGTTGTAACGCTCGCTGATCCATTCCAGCACCCGGTGGAAGTTCTCCAGGTAGTAGAACGGGTTCTCAAGTACTTTACGCATACTGTAATTATATACAGTATTCGTGTGCGCACGGGCAAAATAGGCGGCACCGTTAATAAATCAAGGTTCCTGCCCGCTCGGTGCGGTCAGCATCAGGATCGCCGTGATCAGGACCACGTCCGGGTCGGTGGCAGGCGGTTCCGGCTTTTGCGACGGCGCATGCCTGGCCACGGCCGGCGCAAAGGCGCGTGCGTGCACTGCTGGCGCCAGTGTTGGGTCCGGCATCGCGCGTGCTGGCGATGGCTGCAGTGTCATCAGTGGTACTGGCGGCGCCGGCAACGCGAGCGGCAGCGCCGCAGCTGGCATGGGCGCGGCGATCACCAGCAGCGGGGGCGAATCCAGGTTTTCCTTGGCCAGCACGGCCAGCGCGGCGACCAGGCTGACAATGACCAGTCCGGAAAATACCAGCAATCCCATGCGCAGAGGCGACATCGGCGTCGGGTCTTCCACGAATCTCTTTTTCCGATACGGCTTGGGCAGCTTGTAATCGCGCACGCTGATGCTGCGCCCACGCGGCGCCGGTGGATTGCTGCTCAGGGGATATGGTTGTTCGTCGGAAGGGAACACAGTCGGACTCCTCAGAGGGGAACTTCGTTTCCGATTACAAACAAACTGAGAATTTCCATGCTGATCTTTGTCGCCCTTTATTCCCTTTCGGCCCAAGGCTGTGGCATTTCGCAGTACCTTGAGCAGGCGCAAGCCGAGTCGCAATACGCTCTCCAATAATGGTTTCCGAACTTAAATTCAGGGGGCGCCATGGTGGTCAAACACGTGCTGTGCAGCCTGGCAGGCGCGGCCATGGTGGCCGGCTGCGCCACGCCGCCCCCGCCGCCGGCCCCGCCCAAGCCGGTGCTCACGCTGGCCTCGCTGATGAGCGCGGCCGAAGCTGCGGTCAAGGCCGGCAGGAGCGAGGAGGGCGTGGTGCTGATGACCGCGGCCATCGCCGCCTTCCCCGACGACAAGATGGCGCGCAGGCGCATCGCCCAGGTCCAGTTTGACAGCCACGACTATGGCAGCGCGATTTTTCATGCCCAGCAAGTGGTGGAACGCGACCCGAACGACCTGCTGGCGCACAGCATCCTGGCAGTGAGCGGGCTGCGGGTGGCCAGCAAGGCGCTGGCCGACCTGGCGCACAAGAATGACCTGACAGGATCGGTACGCGCCGAGGCGCAAGACCTGGCCAAACTGCTGCGCGCCAATATCGGCGGCGAGATCATTCCGGCGCTCAAGCCACCCAAACCTGAGGAGCATCCATGAGAACGCGCACCCATGATTTCCTGGCCCGCCTGCCGGGGCGCAAGCGCTTTGCCCTGATCGTGCTGCTGATCCTGGTGTGCGGCGGCGCTTTATCCTGGCCCAAATGAAAACGTCGTCCTCGTGAGGACGACGTGGTAGCGGGAAAAAACGCGCTCAGCCTTTGGTTTTGGCCACCTGTTCGGTCGCCTTGGCGATTTGCGCTTCGACCACTTGCACGGCCTGGCGCGTGGCCTGGGTCACTTGTTCGTAGCCTTGGAAGGCATTGTCGATGGCGGTCTTGATGATTTCAACCGCATTCTCCGAACCTGGCTTGACGTTCTTGGTCACGTCGTAGATCAGGGCTGACAGCGTGCTCTTGGCCTCGGCGATGTGGGCGTCGGCAGCGTTGGTAAATTCGGTGTGGATGTCGTCGATGATGACCTTGAGCTGCGAGCCATATTCGACGGCGCCGGCCAGGTCCGGCTTGGCGGCCGCTGCAGCGACGGCCATGGCAGCCTTGGCATCTTTCGCCTGGCTCATTTCCTTGCCCGTGGCCATCGACCCTGCTACCGAATTTTTTGCTGTCGCCATGTTCAATGCGACCACCTGTTCCACGCCATCGACCGCTTTGCTGGTGAGCGCGTTAAAGGTCATCATTTGAAGTTCAAACAGAGTCTTGGTGGCGGATGCAAATTGTTCGGGATTCGTAAACATTAACTTCTCCTCAGTGTGAACATGCAAGGGACTTCTTTAATGTTACAGCTTATTTTTGTTTAGCGACTAATTTCGTGCAATGCGAATCCGCATACGGTCCTGCCGCCCGTTCCCAGCCCGTGCCGAGCGGGGTTTGGGCGCACACTTGCTTGCCATCGAGCTTGCTGCGCATGAGGTACCAGGGCGCCGGGCCGGCCAATGCTTGCCCGCAAAACCATGCGAGCAGGGTGGCAAGGGCGACGAAAGAGATGGTTTTCATGTATTGGCGAGCATAGTCTCTTGGGGCTGCAAGTCAAGAGGGGACCGTAACGAAGCCGGGTGCGACCGCCGGCAACAGCAACGTGAAGGTCGAGCCAACGCCGGGTTCCGTGCTCAGCTCGATGCGTCCGCCCAGCACGCCGGTGACGATGTTGTAGGCCAGGTGCAGGCCCAGGCCGGAGCCGCCCGAGCCCAGTTTGGTGGTGAAAAACGGGTCGTACACGCGCGCCGCCAGCTCGTGCGCGATGCCGGCGCCGTCGTCGAAGATCGCAATGGCGACCAGGTCGCGCGCGCGCTGGCGGGCGCTGATCCGGATGCTGCCTGCCGATTCTTCCTCGAAAGCATGGACCAGGCAATTGTCGAGCATATTGGTGAGCACCTGCGCCAGCGGCCCGGGATAGCTGTCCATCGTCAAGCCGGGTTCGATATCGAGCGCGATGCTGAGCGGACGCTGGTCGATCTTGATGCGCAGCGGCGGCACCAGCTCATGCAGCAGCTCGCTGAGCGAAAAAATGCGCCGCTGCGACGCCGTATGGTCGACCGCCAGCAGCTTGAAGTTGGCCACCAGGGCGGCGGCCCGGTGCAGATTGCGGATCAGGATGGCGCTCGCTTCGTGTTCGCGCTCCAGGTAATGCTCCAGGCTGGAGCGGCGCAAGCCGCTGGCCATGTGCTCTTCCAGCGACGCCGTATGTTCGGCCATCGTGGTGGCTACCACCAGGCTGTTGCCGATCGGCGTATTGAGTTCATGCGCCACGCCGGCCACCAGCGTGCCCAGCGCGGCCAGCTTGTCGCGCCGCAGCAATTCCTCTTGCGTGAGCTGCAGTGTATCGAGCGCGGCCGACAGCTCGGCGGTGCGCGCGGCCACCAGCACTTCCAGGTGCTGGCGGTGCTCGGCCAGCTCGCGTTCGCGCCGCGTGCGTTCGATGGCAATGCCGGCCAAGTGGGTGGCCACCGAGATCAGGCGCATGTCGTCCGCGTTCGGGCTGCGCACTTCGCGGTAATACATGGCAAATGAGCCCAGCACTTGCTGCTGGTTCAGGTAGATCGGCGTCGACCAGCACGCGCGCAGCCCGTGTGGCGCCACCAGCGCGCGGTAGGGTGCCCAAAGCGGGTCGCTCTGGATGTCGGAGACGATGACAGTTTCTTTCAAAAACATGGCAGTACCGCAAGATCCTGTCATGGGGCCAATCACAAAACCGTCCAGCAAGGCCATATAGTCGGGCGGCAAGCTGGGCGCCGAGGCGGGACGGATGTGGATGCCGTCTTCATCCAGCAGCAGCACCGAGCACAGCACGCCGTCGGACTGGCTCTCGATCAGCAGCATCAGGCTGTCGAGCGTGTCGACCAGGGGTGCGCCGCGCGCCACCATTTCCAGCAAGCGGCCCTGGCCGACGCGCAATTGTTCGTCCAGGTTGCGCTGGGTGATGTCGATGATGCGCACATGCATCAGGCGCCGCCCCGGTATCGGCAGCGCCACCATGCGGATGTCGCACGCGATCGCGCGGCCGCTGGCATGGACCAGGCTGGCCTTGAAGCCGCGCAGCGTGCCGCTGGCGACGGCCTCGAAGGCGGCGTCGAGCATGGCGCCCGAGGCGCGCCCATCCGGCTGCAATGGCGGGCACAGCTCGAGCAAGGCCATGCCCAGTAGCGCCTCTTCGCTGCGCCCGAACATGTCTGCCGCATTGGCGTTGACGTCGAGCAGCTTGCCGGTACCGACGTCCAGCAGCACGACGGTGTCAGGAGAACCGGACAACATCATGTGGTAATCGACTTGAAGTGAAGGTCTGGACCGCATGTGGCAAGTGTATGCCAATCTGTGGGCACAATGCAAAACGCCGCAGCCTATACAAGGCTGCGGCGTTCTGACGAATTCTGCGGAAATCTCTATGTTAATAGAGTGGTGCCCACGGAGGGACTCGAACCCCCACACCCGAAGGCACATGGACCTGAACCATGCGCGTCTACCAATTCCGCCACGTGGGCACTGAAACAACTACTGCTACTAACTAAAACGCCGCAATCGAACGATTACGGCGCATCGTTTTTACTACTGGTACTGCGGAAATCTCTAAGCAACTAGAGTGGTGCCCACGGAGGGACTCGAACCCCCACACCCGAAGGCACATGGACCTGAACCATGCGCGTCTACCAATTCCGCCACGTGGGCATATACTGCTTGCTGCTGCCAGCGTTTCCGCCGACATCTGCTATCATACTAGTCTTTGAAGTTTTGCGCTAGGCTAACTTTCCTTGCCTTGCTGCTGGTTTCAACGTCTAACATGCTGCATTTTCCCCCGCTGTGGCTGAGTGCCGCTGCGAGAGAGCAAAATTATAGCGGAAGATTTTGAATTGTCAAAGCTCTCGCCAAAGAAACTTCAGAACACGCCGCGTTAGGCGAATCGCACGGTCCTCCGTTACACTACGCATATCACCGTGTCAATCAATCCATGCCGACACTGTCAAAAAACAATATAGAAAAACATTTGAACCAAATTACTCATACCATTCCCAGCCGCGAGGATATTCTCGGCATCTTCCGCAACGCAGCCGCGCCGCTCGCTTTGGAGTCGCTTGCGCGCACGCTCAAAGTCAAGCCCGCCGCGATCGACGTGCTGACGCGCCGCCTCAACGCCATGGAACGCGACGGCCAGATCCGCACCGACGCTGACGGCAATTACGGCCTGGCCGACCATTCCGGTTTTGTCGCAGGCAAAGTGAGTGCGCACCGCGACGGCTTCGGCTTCGTGATCCCTGACGAGCCGGGCGAAGACCTGTTCTTGTCCGACAAGGAAATGCAGAAAGTACTGCATGGCGACCGCGTGCTGGCCAAAGTGACCGGCACCGACCGCCGCGGGCGCCAGGAAGGCACCATCGTTGAAGTTGTTTCGCGCGCCAACAGCCACGTCATCGGGCGTTTGCTCAATGAAAACGGCGTGTGGATCGTCGCCCCTGAAGACAAACGCATCGGCCAGGACATCCTGGTGTCCGGTACGCCTGGCAAAGCCAAGGCAGGGCAGATCGTCAGCGTCGAGCTGGTCGAGCAGCCATCGCGCTTCAAGCAGCCAGCCGGCAAGGTCGTCGAAGTGCTGGGCGACCTGGACGACCCTGGCATGGAAATCGAAATCGCGGTGCGCAAATTCGGCGTTCCGCACATCTTCTCGGCCGCCGCCTTGAAATCCGCCGCCAAGCTGCCCGCCGAAGTGCGCGACGCCGACCTGGCCGACCGGGTTGACCTGCGCGACGTGCCGTTAGTCACCATCGACGGCGAAGACGCACGCGATTTCGATGATGCGGTCTACTGCGAGCCGGTCAAGATCGGCAAGGCCAACTGCTTCCGCCTGATCGTGGCAATTGCCGACGTCAGTCATTACGTGAAGCCGAACGACGCGCTCGACATCGACGCGCTCGAACGCAGCACCTCGGTGTACTTCCCGCGCCGCGTGATTCCGATGCTGCCCGAGAAGCTGTCCAACGGCCTGTGTTCGCTCAATCCGGCAGTGGACCGTCTGACGCTGGTGTGCGACGCCGTCATTTCCGACGCCGGCGAAATCAAGGCCTACCAGTTCTATCCGGCCGTGATCCATTCGGCCGCGCGCCTGACCTACAACGAAGTGGCCGACATCCTCGGCAACACCGCCGGTCCTGAAGCTGCGCGCCGCCCGGCCATCGTGCCGCACCTGCTCAATTTGTACGACGTGTACCACGCGCTGCACAAGGCGCGCCAGATCCGCGGTGCGATCGACTTCGAAACCACCGAGACCTACATCGTCTGCAACGCACTGGGCAAGATCGAAAAGATCATCCCGCGCACCCGCAACGACGCGCACAAGGTGATCGAAGAATGCATGCTCGCTGCGAACGTGTGCGCAGCCGACCTGCTGATCCGCCACAAGCATCCAGGCACCTACCGCATTCACGCCCAGCCGACCAAGGAAAAGCTCACCCAGGTGCGCACCTTCCTGCAGCAAGTGGGTCTGAGCCTTGCTGGTGGCGACAAGCCGACCGCGGGCGACTACGCCGCGCTGATGAAGCAGGTCAAGGAGCGTCCCGACGCGCAGCTGCTGCAAACGATGTTGCTACGCTCGATGCAGCAAGCGGTCTACAGCCCGGACAACATCGGTCACTTCGGCTTGGCGTACGAGGCCTACGCCCACTTCACCAGCCCGATCCGCCGCTATCCCGACTTGCTGACGCACCGCGCCATCAAAGCCATTTTGCTGGGTAAAAAATACGAGCCGAAAGGCATCGACCTGACTGCGCTCAACACCACCTTGTCGAACGCCACGCGCAAGCAGCAGGCCAAAGACAAGGCGGCCGGCACCCAGAAAAAAGAAGCAGACCTGACCATCTGGGACGCGCTGGGCGTGCACTGCTCGGCCAATGAACGGCGCGCCGACGAAGCCTCGCGCGACGTCGAAGCATGGCTCAAGTGCTACTTCATCAAGGACAAGCTGGGCGAAGAATTCACCGGCGTGGTCTCGGGCGTGACCACCTTCGGCATTTTCGTGCAGCTCGATGCCTTGTACGTCGAAGGCCTGGTGCACATCACTGAACTTGGCACCGACTTCTTCCAGTACGACGATGCGCGCCATGAACTGCGCGGCGAACGCACCGGCAAGCGCTATCAGCTGACCGACCGCGTGACCGTGCAAGTGGCCCGCGTGGACCTGGAAGCGCGCAAGATCGACCTGGTCCTCGCTGGTAGCAGCGTCGCTGCCGACAGCGGCGAAGGCAAGCCGAAAAGCGCAGCCCACAAGGCGCTCGACGCCAAGCCGGGCAAGTCGCGCGAGCCGAAAGTGAACACCGCGTCGCGCTACGAACTTGATACCGGCGACAGCAAGCCGCCGCGCCGCGCCAAGGCCGGTGCCGCCAAGTCGGCCAAACCAGCAACAAAACCAAGTAAGTCCATCAAGAATAAGCGATAAGAAGTAATGAAGAATAAAATGATTTTCGGGTTCCACGCAGTGACCTCGCGTTTGCGTCATGAGGCCACGTCGGTGGAAGAAATTTTTGTCGACGCGAGCCGCGAAGACCGCCGCATGCACGACCTGATCGCCGCCGCCAAAGGCATGGGCGTGCGCGTGATGCCGGTCGATTCGGCACGCCTGGACAAAATCGTCGGCACCCGTCGCCACCAGGGCGTGATCGCGTTCGCCAGCCAGCTGTCGCTGGCGCGCAATCTCGATGAACTGCTTGACGCGATCGAAGGCCCGCCGATGCTGCTGATTCTCGACGGCATCACCGATCCTCACAACTTGGGCGCTTGCCTGCGGGTAGCTGACGGTGTCGGCGCACACGCAGTCATCGTGCCCAAGGACCGTGCGGTCGGCTTGAATGCGACCGTGGCCAAGGTGGCCAGCGGCGCCGCCGAAACCGTCCCGTACATCACGGTGACCAACCTGGCGCGCACCATGCGCGATCTGAAGGACCGCGACATCTGGCTGATCGGCACCAGCGACGATGGCGAAAAGGGCCTGTACGAAGCCGATTTCACCGGTCCGACCGCGCTCGTCATGGGCTCGGAAGGCGAGGGCATGCGCCGCTTGACGCGCGAGACCTGCGACATGCTGGTCAACATCCCGATGTTCGGATCGGTCGAAAGCCTGAACGTGTCGGTCGCGGCGGGCGTATGCCTGTACGAAGCGCGGCGCCAGCGGATCGCCAAAGAAGGTTAATTCCCGGGCGCAGCGTGGTGGAAAAGCGCATGGCGCGCATTCCACCACGATCTGCCAGTAGCTTTTGACCCCTGGTAAGCGAGCCGGTGGCGAATGCGCTACCATGCCTGTATTGCAACCGCTTCGATCCCCATCTATGTTTGCCAACCTGCGCGAAGATATCAATAGCATCATCGAACGCGACCCTGCGGCGCGCAACGGGTGGGAAGTGTTTACCTGCTATCCGGGCTTCCAGGCGATCATGATGCACCGCTGGGCCCACGCTTGCTGGACCAGTGAGCTCAAATGGATAGGCCGCTTCATCTCCTACCTGGCGCGCATCGTCACCGGCATTGAAATTCACCCAGGCGCCACCATCGGCCGGCGCGTGTTCATCGACCATGGCTTTGGCGTCGTGATCGGCGAAACGGCCAACGTGGGCGACGACTGCACCATCTACCAGGGCGTGACCTTGGGCGGCACCTCGCTCAACGCCGGCGCCAAGCGCCACCCGACGCTGGAGCGCGGCGTCATCATCGGGGCCGGCGCCAAGGTGCTTGGCTCGTTTACGGTCGGCGAATACGCCAAGGTCGGCTCCAACGCGGTTGTCATCAAGCCGGTTCCGGCCGGCGCCACCGCAGTGGGCAATCCGGCCCACATCGTCCAAAAAGAAGAAAACTCGCGCAGCGCGCACTTGTTCTCGGCCTACGGCATCGTGCCCAATGGCGACGACCCGCTGTCGAAGGCCTTGCACGGCCTGATCAACCACGCGGCGCGCCAGGACGAACAGATCGAACGCCTGACGACGCTGATGAAGTCAGCCGGCATCGCCTGCCAGAGCATGCCTGAGTGTGATAAATTGGATTCGGTAGAACTGAATAAACTGGTCGAGTAAGGATACCCGCATGACAATCGAAACAAGTGGCGGCGCCGACGGCGCGCCCGTGCTGGACCCGTTTGAAATCCGCGTACTGGCGGTGCTGGCTGAAAAAGAAGCGCTCACGCCGGACAATTATCCAATGTCGCTCAACGCGATCACCAATGGCTGCAACCAGCTCTCGAGCCGCGACCCGGTGATGCAGCTGTCCGACGAAACGGTGCAAGAGGTGCTGCAAGGTCTGATGCAGCGTAAATTCGTCAACGGCATCACCCAGGCCGGCGCGCGCGTGACCAAGTACGAACACCGCATGCGCATCAAATGGTCGCTCGAGCAGGACAAGCTGGCCGTGCTGTCCATCCTGATGCTGCGCGGCCTGCAAACCGCCGGCGAAATCCGCACCCGCAGCGGGCGCATGCACGATTTCAAATCGGTGGCCGAGGTCGAGAACTGCCTGCAGTTCCTGATCGACAAATACCCGCCGATCGTCACCAAGCTGCCGCTCGCACCCGGCACCAAGGAGCCGCGCTACGGCCAACTGCTCGGCGGCGAAGCCGCATTGGCGCAGCAGGATTTGGCGTTCGGGACGGTGTCATTGCCGCCGCAGGGCAGCCGGGTCGGGCACGTGGAGCAGGAATTGGCGGCCTTGCGCAGTGAAGTCGAGCTGCTCAAGGCGCAGTTTGAAAGCTTCAAGAAACAGTTCGAATAACGCGCGATCCCGCCCGGGCCGTAGAACCTGGGCGGGTTACTTCTTACGCTTCGTCTTTCCAGCGGCGCAGGCGGATTGCCACCACGATCATGGCGACGCCGGCGATGGCGCCGATCCAGGCGTTGGGGCTGGACAAGCTCATCCACGATTGCTTGAACACTTCACCAATGATGGCCGTATGCTGCTCGTTGACCATGGTCTGCGTGTCGACCTTGTTGACGGCGAGCCAGGTGCCCGGCACCAGGCCAAACAGCGTGCGGGCAATCACATTTTCGATCAGCCAGTCGATCTTGATGCCAAAATGGAGCATGAAGTTGGTCCACTTGACAATGACCACGACCAGCAACGGCGTACCGACCGCCCACAGGAACACCTTGGACTTGGCCCAGGCCGACACCATCAACAGCCAGCCGATGGTCGGCAGGGCCCACAGCACGTACACCGGCAGCATGCCGAGCAGCTGCAGTGGGGCCAGGTAAAAATCGGCATTCGACAACACCGCGCCGAACAGATTGACGCCATGGAAAGCGGCCGTCGTGCCTACGATCAGCAGCAACAGCAAGGACACGAAGGTACCCACGGCAATCGTAATGAGCGGCGCCACCAGGCTGGCAGTGACAACCTTCGACAGCACCGTGTGCGCGTCCGACACCGGCAGCGACTTCCAGAACAGGATGCTGCGGTCACGCCGTTCTTCGTTCAGGGCGCTCAGGCAGTAGAAGAAGGCCACCACCGACAACATCAGGAACAGCGGCGCCGATGCCGCCATGTAACCGCTGGACACCATGGAAGCGATCTGCTGCTTTTCCTTCTCCGGCAGCGCCTGGAACTGCAGGCCCACATCGTTCTTGGTGACGGTGGTGACGGGCGCCTTGCCGTCTTCGTGGGTGACGACGACCTTGTTATTGAATTCGCCGGAGGCCGTGCCATACAAGACCGTAAAGCCAACGAACAGCACCATCAGTGCGCCGACCACGATCGGGGCCCAGAACATCGACCCCTTGTTTTCCCAGAACTCGCGCCGGAGCAGCCATTTCATCGTTTTCATGCGTAGGTTCCTTTCATGGTCGCGACGAACAGGTCGGCGACGCTAGGGTTGCGGGTTTCGCCGAGCGCGGACAGCTGGCTGCGCGAGACGCCATCGAACAGCATCACGGCCTTGCCGAACACGGTGCGCTGGTCGATCGGCAGCAAGGCGTTGGCGGCATTCATCTTGTCGGCGCCGACCATTACTTCGGTGTAGCGCTCGCCCAGTTCATCCATCGAGGCCGATAGCACGATCTTGCCATCGCGGATGAACATCAGGTCGGTCAGAATGTGCTCGACTTCTTCCACCTGGTGGGTGGTGATGACGATGGTCTTGTTTTCGTCAAAATAATCTTCCAGCAGGTTCTGATAGAACTGCTTGCGGTAGATGATGTCCAGGCCCAGGGTCGGTTCATCGAGCACCAGCAGCTTGGCATCGATTGCCATCACCAGCGCCAAGTGCAGCTGCACCACCATGCCCTTGGACATCTGCTTGACCTTCATGTCCGGCGTGAGCTTGGTGTTGGCCAGGTAGCGTTCAGCCTTGGCGCGGTTAAAGCGCGGATGCACGCCAGCCACGAAATCGATGGCGTCGCCAACGCGCAGCCAGCGCGGCAAGATGGCCACGTCGGCGATGAAGCACACGTCCTGCATCAATTCGTTGCGCTGGGTGCGCGGGTCCAGGCCCAGCACCGACAGTTCGCCGTCGAACGGGATCAGGCCCAACGCTGCCTTGAGGGTGGTCGTCTTGCCGGAACCGTTAGGACCGATCAGGCCGATGATCTTGCCGGCCGGGATCTCGAAACTGATGTTGTCGACTGCGACATGCTTGCCATAGCGCTTGCTCAAGCCCTTGGCAGAAATGACGGCGCTCATTGCTGCGCTCCCGGAACGGCGCTGCGCAGCAGCTGCTCGAGATCGATGCCGAGGCGGCGGATGCGTTCGACCATGGCTGGCCATTCTTCGCGCACAAAACGTTCGCGTTCGCTAGCCAGCAGTTTTTCGCTTGCGCCTTCGGTAACATACATGCCAATTCCCCTTCTTTTTTCTACAAGGTTTTCGTCGACCAATTCCTGATACGCCTTGGACACGGTGATCGGATTAAGTTGGTAGTCCGCAGCGACCTGGCGTACCGACGGCAGGGCATCGCCCGCCTTGAGTGCGCCGTCCAGCATCATGCCGATGACCCGGTCCTTGAGCTGGCGGTAAATGGGGGTGTTGTCGTTCCAGCCGATGGTCATGTCTGACGCTCCCTGACTGTGAATGTTGCTCGGTATTGCATACAGCCTCCGTTGGTGGTGATGTAACAAAGTGGTGATGTAGTGAACTATAACACTACAAAATCACACGTCAACACATTTCGGATATGCATGGGCGAAAAAATCGGGGTCAGACCTCCAAATGTGAAATGCATTTCACATTTGGAGGTCTGACCCCGATGTGCGGAGACGGGTTTTAGAGGGGCTTGCCGTCCAGGTCGTAGCGCGTGATGGCGCCGTCGCTGGTGATGGAAATCCAGCCGCCGCGTGGCGGTTCGGCCTCAGGTTCCCAGTCGGGCAGCACGTAGCGGCGCTTGGCGCCGTCGCTATGCAGCGCCGGCCGGTGGGTGTGGCCGTGGATCAGGATGTCGCTGCCAGTGGTGGCGAGCAGGGCGTCGACCGCGGCTGGCGTCACGTCCATCAGCTCGTAGCTCTTGGTCGTGTGGGCGGCGCGGCTGCCTTCGCGCATGCTGGCGATGATGCCTTTGCGCTGCGCCAGCGGCAGCGCCAGAAATTGGGCTTGCCAGGCGGGGTCGCGCACCTGGGCGCGGAATGCCATGTACTTGAGGTCGTCCGTGCACTGGGCGTCGCCATGCACCAGCGTGACGCGCTGGCCGCCGATGTCGAGCACGTGCGGTTCGGCCAGCAAGGTCAGCCCGCAAGCGGACGCGAACGCCTGGCCCACCAGGAAGTCGCGATTGCCGGCGATCCAGTAGACGGCCACGCCGGCGTCGCTGACTGCGCGCAGGGCCTGGACTATTTGCTGGTGGAAGGGATCGGTCAGGTCGTCGTCACCGGCCCAGTATTCAAACAGGTCGCCCAGCAGGTACAGCGCGTGCGCCGCCATCGCCCGTTCTTGCAGGAATGCGAAGAAGGCCGCGCTGGTGCGCGGATGCGATGGCTGCAGGTGCAGATCGGAAATAAAAAGCGCGAGCGTGCGCGCGGGCATCGTCATCGCAGGGTCGCCGAGGTCAGATGCCCGTGTATCACACGATGACTTCGATTTTTTCGATGATCACCGGGGTTGCTGGCACGTCGGCGAACATGCCGCTGCGGCCGGTCGGCACTTTGCGGATCTTGTCGACCACGTCGGTGCCGTCGGTGACTTTGCCGAACACGGCGTAGCCCCAGCCGTCCTGGCCTGGATAGTCGAGGAAGCTGTTGTTCTTGACGTTAATGAAGAACTGGGCCGATGCCGAATGCGGGTCCGACGTGCGGGCCATGGCCAGCGTGTAGGTGTCATTTTTCAGGCCGTTTTTGCCTTCGTTTTCCACCGTCTGGTCGGCCGGCTTTTGCTTCATGCCTGGCTCGAAACCGCCGCCCTGGATCATGAAGTCGGCGATCACGCGGTGGAAGATGGTGTTGTTGTAGTGGCCCTTGGCCACGTAGTCGAGGAAGTTGGCAACCGATTTAGGCGCTTTTTCTGCGTCCAGTTCGACGGTCATATTGCCCATGTTGGTAGTAATCAGAACGGCCATGATGTATTCCTATTCGTTGAGTTATTGTTTGCAGGCGCTATTTTACTGTTTTACGACGCTGGCCGACTTTATCAGGATCGGAA
The DNA here is from genome assembly GCA_040390915.1 of Pseudomonadota bacterium. Classification (GTDB taxonomy): domain Bacteria; phylum Pseudomonadota; class Gammaproteobacteria; order Burkholderiales; family Burkholderiaceae_D; genus Telluria_A. Next base: position 104,996 of record JAZJXM010000027.1, on the reverse strand, counting down.
TGACCGGCACGTTCTGCTGGCCCTTGACGTCGTCGACCAGCACGCCCTTGATCTTGTCGACCACTTCCTGGCCCGAGACGACCTTGCCGAACACGGTGTAGCCGAAGCCGTCGCGCCCCGGATAGTCGAGCGAGGTGTTTTCAGCGACGTTGATGAAAAACTGCGAAGTGGCCGAATGCGGATCGGCGGTGCGCGCCATGGCGATCGAGTAAGGCACGTTTTTCAGGCCGTTCTGCGCTTCGTTCTGGACTGGCTTGTTGGTCTTTTTCTGGACCATCTTGGCGTCCATGCCGCCGCCCTGGATCATGAAGCCGTCGATGACGCGGTGGAAAATGGTGCCCTTGTAATGGCCGCTCTTGACGTAAGTAAGGAAGTTGGCCACCGTTTTAGGCGCCTTTTCCTGATCCAGTTCAACGACGATGTCGCCCATGCTGGTCTTGATCGACACTTGCGGCGGCGCGGCGGCCATCACGGCGGCCGACAGCGTCACGCCGCAGAACAGGGCCAGGAAGCGGGCCAGCAGCGGGGTGCGGAACATTTTCGATTCTTGCATTATGACTTCCTTGGCAGTGAGTGTTTGATATGAAGTGGCGGTCGGGCTGTCAAGCCTTTGCCGAAAAATAAACCTGATCCATATGCGGCCAGTGGGGATTTTATCAATGCTATACTTTGCGCAGAACGCCCAGTTCTGCCGCTATTCTAACAAACAAGTATCAACCAAGAACAAGCCAGGGGCGCCCAAGATCTCGATGCAATACCCGCTGTCCCGGTGCGCGCCCACAAGGCGACCGCGCCAGGCCGGCGTATTGTCCGGGCACGGCGCTCGCTGTAACACGTAAAAAGCTGATGAGCCAATTAAAGATATACAACACGCTCGCGCGTGACAAGCAGACCTTCGTCCCGATCACGCCCGGCAAAGTGGGTATGTACGTCTGCGGCATGACGGTCTACGACTACTGCCATATCGGTCACGGGCGCATGATGATGGCGTTCGACGTCATCTATCGCTGGCTCAAGGCGTCCGGCTATCAGGTCACCTACGTGCGCAACATCACCGACATTGAAGACAAGATCATCAAGCGCGCGGTGGAAAACGGCGAATCGATCTATTCGCTGACGTCGCGCTTCACCACCTACATGGACGAGGACACCGCGGCACTGGGCATCCTGCCGGCCGACGTGGTCCCGCGCGCGACCCAATACGTGCCGCAGATGCTGGGCATCATCGAGCTGCTCGAACAAAAAGGCCTGGCCTACCGCGCCGACGACGGCGACGTCAATTACGCGGTGCGCAATTTCGAGACCTACGGCAAGCTGTCGGGCAAGTCGCTGGACGACCTGCGCGCCGGTGAACGGGTCGATGTCAATACCGGCAAGCGCGATCCGCTTGACTTCGTGTTGTGGAAGTCGTCCAAGGAGTCCGAGCCGGACGAAGTGAAATGGGATTCGAAATGGGGTAGCGGGCGTCCGGGCTGGCATATCGAATGCTCGGCCATGTCGTGCGCGACGCTGGGCGAACAGTTCGACATCCACGGCGGCGGCGCCGACTTGCAGTTCCCGCACCACGAGAACGAGATCGCCCAATCGGAAGGCGCGTACGGCCACCCGATGGCCAACTACTGGATTCACAACGGCTTCGTGCGGGTGGTGAATGAACAGAACGAAGCGGAGAAGATGTCCAAATCGCTGGGCAATTTCTTCACCATTCGCGACGTCCTCAAATTGTACGATCCGGAAGTGGTGCGTTTCTTCATCCTGCGCGCGCACTACCGCAGCCCGCTCAATTATTCGGCCGTCCATCTGGACGACGCCAAAGGCGCGCTCACGCGCCTGTACACGGCCTTGACCGGCGTCGACACCGGCGACGCCGAGCTGACGGTGGACTGGAACGAAGCGCACGCGATGCGCTTCCGTGACGCGATGGACGACGACTTCAACACGCCGGTTGCCATCGCTGCGCTGTTCGACCTGGCCACGGAACTAAACAAGAGCAAGTCGGTAGCCGACGCGCGCCAGTTCAAGGCGCTGGCAGCCGTGATCGGCCTGCTCGAACGCACGCCGCAGCAATTCCTGCAAGGCGCAGCCGAAGGCGAGGGCGGGCAGACGCCGGCCGCCATCGAGGCCTTGATCGCCGCGCGCAGCGCCGCCAAGAAAGCGCGCAACTTTGCCGAGTCCGACAAGATCCGCGCTGACCTGCTGGCGGGCGGAATTGTCCTCGAAGACAAGCCGGACGGCACGACCCAGTGGCGTCGCGCATGATGGCGCTGCACAAGGACAGCGCGGGGACCACCTCGCTGATTCTCGAGGTGCCAGCGTACTGGGAGCAAGCCAAAGCCGAACTCATGAAGCGCGACCGCATCATGAAAAAGCTGATTCCCCAGTTCGGCGACCTGCACCTGGTCGGCCACGGCGACCCGTTCACCACGCTGGCACGCTCGGTGGTGGGCCAGCAAGTGACTAACAAGGCTGCCGACGCGGCCTGGAACAAGCTGCTGACGGTGTGCCCGAAAATCACGCCGGCCCAGGTCATCAAGGCTGGCGCCGAGCAGCTGGGCGCCTGCGGCCTGTCCAAGCGCAAGACCGAATACATCCTCGACCTGGCCGACCACTTCAAGGCCAAGCGCGTACATGCGAACCAATGGGCGGAGATGGACGACGAAGCCGTCATCGCCGAGCTGGTGCAAATTCGCGGCATCGGACGCTGGACAGCGGAGATGTTTTTGATATTTAATCTGCTCCGTCCGAATGTCCTGCCTTTGGACGACCCGGGCCTGATCCAGGGCATCAGCCAGAATTATTTCTCCGGCGAGCCGGTTTCGCGCAGCGATGCACGCGAAGTATCGGCCAATTGGGAACCCTGGCGCACGGTGGCCACATGGTATTTATGGCGTAGCCTGGACCCGGTATCCGTTGAATAGCCTGAACAGCGGGACGAGGAAGCCTGCCTTGCAAGGCAGGCCCGTTTGGCAGGGGCGCGGCGTGCCGCGCCAATTCCCTGCCGCACCCCGGTTCCGGTAGAATAGCGCCTGTATCGACCGCGATGCTGTATTGACGCGGTTAAAAATAAACACGGAGGTACAATGATTAAAACAACTTTCCTCAATTTTGAGCAGCCAATTGCCGAGCTCGACTCGAAGATCGAAGAACTGCGATTCGTACAAGACGACTCCGCAGTCGACATCTCCGAAGAAATCGACCGCCTCGCCAAAAAGAGCCAGCAGCTCACCAAAGACATCTACGCCAAGCTGACCCCTTGGCAGGTATCGCAGATTGCCCGTCACCCGCAGCGTCCATACACCATGGACTATGTGAACGAGATCTTCACCGACTTCCACGAACTGCATGGCGACCGCTCGTACGCGGACGACCTGTCGATCGTGGGCGGCCTGGCGCGCTTCAACGGCCAGGCATGCATGGTGATCGGTCACCAGAAGGGCCGCGACACCAAAGAACGCGCACTGCGCAACTTCGGCATGCCCAAGCCGGAAGGCTACCGCAAGGCCATGCGCTTGATGAAAGTGGCTGAAAAATTCGGCCTGCCGATCTTCACGTTTGTGGACACCCCGGGCGCATTTCCCGGCATCGACGCCGAAGAGCGCGGCCAGTCCGAAGCGATCGGCCACAACCTGTACGTGATGGCCGAACTCAAAGTGCCTCTGATCGCCACCATCATCGGCGAAGGCGGCTCCGGCGGCGCGCTGGCGATTGCCGTGGGCGACGCGGTGCTGATGCTGCAATACGCCACCTACTCGGTGATCTCGCCAGAAGGCTGCGCATCGATCCTGTGGAAAACGTCCGAGCGCGCCTCCGACGCCGCCGACGCACTGGGCCTGACCGCGCACCGCCTGAAAGCGATGGGCCTGATCGACAAGATCATCAACGAACCACTGGGCGGCGCGCATCGCGATCCGAAACAGATGGGCGTGATGCTCAAGCGCGCACTGGCCGACACGCTGCGCCAGTTCCAAGGCATGAAGACCAAGGATTTGCTGGAACAGCGCCATCTGAAACTGATGAGCTACGGCAAATTCAAAGAAACGACGCCGGCCGAAGAGTGAGGCCGCAACAAGCCGGGTCCGTCCCGGCAACCTTCGCGCAGGCCCTGAGCGGGCTGCGCGACGGTTCCAAATTTCCTATCTCCATCGCTTACAGCGGTGGCCTCGACTCCTCCGCCTTGCTGCACCTGGCGCATGCCTACGGCCTGCAGCACGGCGTTCCCGTGTTCGCATTTCACGTCCACCACGGCATCAGCCCGAACGCCGACGCCTGGCTGGCGCATTGCGAAAGCACCTGCGCAGCGATGGGCATTGCGTTCGAAGCGACCCGGGTGGTGCTGGAAAAGACCAAGTCCGGCGTGGAAGCGGCAGCGCGCAAGCTGCGCTACGCGGCGCTGGGCGCAATGTGCGCCGGCCATGGCGTGCGCTTGATGCTGACCGCCCACCATCTGGATGACCAGGCCGAAACGGTGCTGCTGCAATTGCTGCGCGGCTCGGGCACGGCCGGCTTGTCCGGCATGGACAGCGCCAACGCGGCGCCCGAGCTGCTGGTCAACCCGGACCTGGTGATGGCGCGCCCGCTGCTTCCGGTGTCGCGCGGCGAGCTCGAAGCGTACGTTGCGACGCACGCGATTGCCTACGTCGAAGACGAATCAAATACCCATCCGCGCTATGCCCGCAACGCCTTGCGCCACCAGGTGATGCCGGCGCTGGCGCAAGCCTTTCCCGGTTACCAGGAACGCTTTGCGCGCAGCGCGGCGCATGCGCAGTCGGCGCAGCGCTTGCTGACCGAACTGGCCGAGCAAGACCTGGCCGGCTGCCTGGTCGAGGACTGCATCGACGTGGCCAAGCTGCGTGCGATGAGCCTGGATCGCGCCTACAACATGCTGCGCCACTGGTTTGCCCTGCGCGCCATGCGCATGCCGTCGACCGCGTGGCTGACCGAGATGGTGACCCAGCTGGTCGAAGCGCGCCATGATGCGCAAATGCTGGTAACGCATCCGGACTGCCATATCCGGCGCCATCGCGACCGTTTGTACATCACGCCCAAGCTGGCCGACCTGGCTGGCCAGCGCGATCCGGACGACGAGGGCATCATCGTCAAGGAAGGCCAGCGCTTCAGCTGGACCGGCGAGGCCAGCCTGGCGTTTCCGGCCTATGGCGGCGTGCTCCATTTCGACGCCGCAGAGCAGGGCGTGGAGGCAGCCTGGCTGCAGGCGCAGGCATTGCAGATCGATTTCCGTAAAGGCGGCGAGCGCTTGAAGCCGGCCGCCAACCGTCCCACCCGGCCGTTGAAATACCACTACCAGGCGTGCAACGTGCCTGCATGGGAGCGCGAGCGCTTGCCCGTGGTCAGTGCCGGCAAGGCGCTGCTGTTCGCGGCCGGCATCGGCATGGACTGCCACCACTTCGGCAGCGGCGACGGCCCCCTGATCGCGCTGCGTTGGGAATCGCTTGCCGGCTAAAGCGGGCATTTTCGTATTTACTGGGCGTAAACACTACGTAAAAGAGTAATTACCTTATACCAATTGCGTATAGGAATTCCCGCGCCTTGCCTTGTTTTTTTGCAGCGCAGCATGTAGAGTTAAGCCCTCCTTTTTATTCTTCACGAGCGGAAACTTCACTCTTATGGCATTAATCGTCCACAAATACGGCGGTACGTCGATGGGCTCGACGGATCGCATCAAGAACGTTGCGATCCGGGTCGCCAAGTGGCATGACGCCGGGCACCAGATTATCGTGGTGCCGTCGGCCATGTCGGGCGAAACCAACCGCTTGATCGGGCTGGCCAAGCAATTGATGGAGCATCCCGATCCGCGCGAGCTGGACATGATCGCCTCGACCGGCGAGCAAGTTTCCGTGGGCCTGTTGGCGATGGCGCTGATCGCGATTGGCAAGCCGGCCGTGTCCTACACCGGCTGGCAAGTGCCGATCAAGACCGATTCGGCGTTCACCAAGGCGCGCATCCAGTCGATCGATGACGTCAAGGTCAAGGCTGACCTGGCGGCTGGCAAAATCGTCATCATTACCGGTTTCCAGGGCGTGGACCCGGACGGCAATGTGGCCACGCTGGGCCGCGGCGGTTCGGACACGTCGGCGGTGGCCATTGCTGCGGCAATGAAGGCCGAGGAATGCCTGATCTACACCGACGTCGACGGCGTCTACACGACCGATCCGCGGGTGGTGTCGGAAGCGCGCCGCCTGAAGACGATCACGTTTGAAGAAATGCTGGAACTGGCGTCGCTGGGCTCAAAAGTGCTGCAGAGCCGTTCCGTTGAATTTGCCGGCAATTACCGCGTGCCGACCCGCGTTTTGTCGTCGCTGACCGATCCCCTGATGCCGCTCGAAGAAGAAGCCAACTCGGGTACCCTGATTTCGTTTGAGGAAGATACACATATGGAACAAGCCGTCATCTCTGGAATCGCGTTCAATCGCGATGAAGCCAAAATCACCGTGCTGGGCGTGCCAGACAAGCCGGGCGTGGCGTATCACATCTTGGGGCCGGTGTCGGATGCCAATATCGAAGTCGACATGATCATCCAGAACCAGTCGGTGGACGGCAAGACCGACTTCACCTTTACCGTGTCGCGCGGCGAGTATGCCAAGGCGGTCAAGGTGCTCGAAGGCGTCAAGGACGAGATCGGCGCGGTGAGCATCGTGGGCGACGCCAAGGTGTCCAAGGTGTCGGTGGTGGGCGTGGGCATGCGCAGTCACGTGGGCGTGGCCTCGCAGATGTTCCGCACGCTGTCGGAAGAGGGGATCAACATCCTGATGATTTCCACCTCCGAGATCAAGATTTCGGTGCTGATCGACGAGAAATACATGGAATTGGCCGTGCGCGCGCTGCACAAGGCGTTTGATTTGGAAAATGCTTGAGGTTTTTTGAATAATAATTAAAATTATTTTGCCGGTTCCATTGACCGAATGGGCTTGTAGCCGGTATGATCGCAGCCTTCTGATCTAGCGAATTCTGCTGGATGGGAAAGGAGACGTGGCCGAGTGGCCGAAGGCACATCCCTGCTAAGGATGCATACGGCTTATACCTGTATCGTGAGTTCGAATCTCACCGTCTCCGCCAGAAACAACGAAAAAAGCCTCCCCTGCGGGAGGCTTTTTTCGTTGTTTCTGGACGGAGACGGTGAGATTCGAAGACGTAGCCCCCTAAGGGGGGCGAGGCTATCCGAATCGTCCATCTTCCGCCGCAGCGCGGCGGGGCGCCTTTGGCGCCGGTCTCCGTCAAAAATCTTCGTCAGGGAGCTTTTTTCAAAGCAACTTCCTAAAGGCAACCTCCCCCTGTGTGCTTGGTCTGAATCGTAATCTTGCCGTCTGCCTCGAGAAACGCACACTGCATTTGTTCCAACGTCGCATCGCATTCACGCAAAGCCTGGTCGATGTCCGCGCGCGACAAGCGACACTTCTTCATGGTTTTTTCGTAGAGCCGACCATCGCGTCCGATGAGCACGGCGTTACCGTCGAGAAGCTCTTCCATTTTCTTGCTATGCGACGTGGCAAAGCCGGCGAGCATGTTCAGCGCAATCAGCACGCTGGCGCCGATCAGGCCACCGATCAGGGAGGTGTCGCCGCCTGACAGTGACGTCGATACCGATTCGCTCAGCAGCATGACGACCAGCAGATCGAAGGGAGTAAATTGCCCCACGGTGCGGCGCCCGGAGATGCGCACCAATACCAGCAAAGCGACGTAGACCACCGCTGCGCGCAGGATGAATTCCCAAACGGGAAGGCTCAAGTCCAACATGGTCAGCGATAGCGGGCGGATAAAAGCTGGCAAGAAAGGCGCTGCCAGTGGCGTCGATGGAGGATCTGTCCATCATACTATCCAGTCCAATGCCCTGCAGTTTCGATTGCGCCTTGCAACTTGGACAAAGCGAACAGTTGAATTCGTGTACGCGCCCAATCCGAGCGGGCCGACCTGAAAGCGCAGATGCGATTCCCCGCAACCTTGGTAAAAAGCCTGCATTGCGTTTTCTGCAAGGCAATGAAAAATCCGCTAGAATCTTGGGTTTGCCTTGCAAGGATTTCATGTACAACCTCCGCAAACTCGGGGCCGTCTGCCTGCTGCTGACCGCCTCCCTGGCCGCCCAGGGCGCCGACATCAAAGGGGCAGGCTCGTCCGCGGCCCAGCCGCTGTACGCCATGCTGGCGCAAGCCTACGCCAAGACCCAAAAAGTCGCGCTGAACTACCAGCCCAGCGGCTCCTCGGACGGCCTGGCCCAGATCAAGGGCAAGACGGTCGACTTTGGCGCCACCGACATCGCGCTCGACGCCGAGCAGCGCAAGGCGGCCAAGCTGGTGTGCGTGCCGACCGCCATTTTCGGCGTCGTCCCGGTGGTCAATTTGCCGGGCGTACGCAAAGACCAGCTGCAACTGAACGGCGACGTCCTGGCCGACATTTTTGCGCGCAAGATCGTGCGTTGGAATGATGAGAAACTGCGCGCGCTGAACCGCGGCCTGACGTTGCCGGACCTGGCGATCAGCGTGATTGCGCGCGCCGACGGCTCCGGCACGACCTACAACTTCAGCGATTACCTGGGCAAAGCCAATGCCGGCTGGAAGAATGCGTTTGGACGCGGCTATCTGATCGCCTGGCCCGAAGGCGTCACGCAGGTCAAAGGCAGCAGCGGCGTGGTGGCCGCGCTCAAGCAGACCAGCGGCGCAATCGCCTACGTCGATCACCAGTACGCCGTGCTCAACAGCCTGGCGGCAGTGGCGCTCAAGAACCGTGATGGCCAGCTGGTGCACGCCGGCCCGGCCGGGTTTTCCGCCGCGCTGATCAACAGCGCATGGCTAAGCAAGGGCAACTATGAAGAGATGCTGACCGACCGGCCTGGCGCCGGCAGCTGGCCGATTACCAGCGGCACCTTCATCCTGATCCCGCAGGTGAGCGCCAATCCGGACAAGACCATCGCTGCCATCAAGTTCTTTACCTGGGGCTTCATGCACGGCGATGACGTGGTCGGCAAGGCCGATTTCGTGCGCCTGCCGGAAGTCGTGCAGGGCCGTATTTTCGCCGAACTGACTACCATTACCGGCCCCGGCGGTGCAGCGCTGGCCTGGTCGATTGCTGACGCGCTGAAGTAAGATCAGCAGGCCACGCAATCCTCTGGCCAGCTGCGGCTGATGATGCCGCACAGGCGTTGCAATTCCAGCGTGCCGCCGATGACCAGGTAGCGCGGCGCGCCGTCGTCATTTAGTGGTGCAATCATCGATTGCGTTCGCGTGTGGGCCAGCAAGTTGGCGGCGGCCTCTTGCAAGCGCGCCAGCAGCCGCTCGCGCTCTATCTCGAAGATGTCGTTCATGTCGTCAGCCTGGGATGATGATGCAAGGCACTAGTGTGACGCCATTTTGCGCGTGAATAGTATTCAATTATCACAAAAACCATATGCTGCGCGCAGCTGGCGAGCGAAATGGTAGTATCAACGCTGGATAGTTCTTGCACCACCTGAGCCAAGGTATGCAATGTCACCGCTGAACGGAGTCACCCCCGGCGTCACCGACGTCACCGACAATGCGCCGGCCGCAGCGGCGTTGCTCGCGCAGCTGCAGCGCTTGCAGCAGCAGCTGGCCGAGTGCGTCAATTGCGCCAGCGCCAAAACGACCGAAGGCAAGGCTGCCGCCGACGCCATCCGCAGCCGCATCAGCCAGGTCGAGGGCCGCATCGTGCAGTCGGACCAGGTCCACGAGCGGCGCGAAGCCCAGCTGCGCGCCGGCAAGGCCGAACCGGCCGCGTCCGTCGCGGCGGCGTCGGCCACCGTGCCCCAAGTACCCAAGACCTCCAACGGACCCGGACAAATCATAGACGTGTTTGCCTAGACCGCTGAATTTGATATTAACCAACTTGCCAAAAAAAACCAACTAGCTTAGAGTGGACCAATGGAGAAGCGGACGCCACATTGCAAATTGGCCGTTATTCATTCCTTGGTAAGTGCTGGCAAGGTGCGCACTACGCACGCGGCGCGCGCTGGGGCGAATGAGCTGGGCCTTGAACTCTCCGAAATAGTAGATGTGGTGATGGCGCTTGTGCCTGCCGATTTCTATAAGAGTATGTCCACCCATGCCGATCACGCGATATGGCAGGACGTTTACCGGCCAAGCACGCATGCCGGTGACGTCTACCTAAAGCTGACGGTCGTTGATGACGTGCTGATTGTGTCCTTCAAGGAGCTGTGAAAATGAAATGTCCGGTTTGTGGCGCCGCTGAACTGATCCATGACACGCGCGATACGCCCTACACTTACAAGGGGGAAAACACCGTGATTGCTGCAGTAACGGGCGACTATTGCCCGGCGTGCGCCGAATCTATGCTGGATATGGCTGAGTCAAACCGCGTCATGCGTGAAATGCGCGCGTTCTCCAAGCAGGTGAACGCGGCAATTGTTGATCCGGGCTTCATCTCCAGCGTGCGCAAAAAACTGAATCTTGACCAGCGCGAGGCTGCCGAAATCTTCGGCGGTGGCATCAACGCGTTCTCGCGCTACGAGAACGGCAAGACCAAGCCACCGCTGGCCCTGGTCAAGCTGTTCAAGTTGCTGGATCGTCACCCTGATTTGCTCAACGAAGTCAGGGCCGCCTGACAGTGTGGCGAGAAGCCAGGCGCCACGCCGTCGCGCTACATTGAAAACGCCCGTTAAACCAGCGCGAAAATGCGCTCAGGGACGCAAAACCGAGCAGCGTGGCAACGCTCGACAGCGGCCGCTCATGGCTGGCGACGTAGCGTAGCGCCAGGTCGGATCGCACTTGATCGAGGATGGCCATGAACGACTGTTGCGCGTCTGCCAGGCGGCGATGCAAGGTGCGCCGGCTGATACCCAGGTGCTGGGCCACGCATTCGATCGAGCAGTCGCCCGTGGCCAGCAGGGCCAGCACCAGCGCGCGCACCTGATCGACCAGCGCGGTGGGCGGCTGCCCGGCCAGGGCAGCAACGTACTGCAATGCATTGCGTGCCAGCACGGGGTCGTAGTGGGGCATGGCCATGTCGAGGTCGCTGGCGCGGCAGATCACACCGTCGAAGTCGCGCTCAAAGCCAATGTTCGGCCCAAATACGCGCCGGTACAGCGCCAGGTTGGCTGGCGCGGGATGCGAAAAGCAGACACTGTGCGGCTTCCAGTCAGGTCCCAGGATCGACGCCAGCACCCGAAACAGCACGCCCACGATCAATGCCATCGCTTGCCCGAACGCGCCCCCCTGGCCGAGGATCACGTCCTGGCGGATGAGCGCGATGCCGTCACTCTCTTCGATCCGGATAAACAAGGCTTCGTTGTGCAGTGCATGATGACGCGCCATTGACGCGAGCGCGCGCCGCAGCGTCGCTTCCGTGGAGGCAATCAAGCCCAGTGGCCCCAGATTGGACAAGTGGCGCGATTCGGCCATGCGCAGGCCGAAGTCGTCCACGCCGGACTGTGCAGCCGACGCCTCAAGCAAGGCGATGACCGCAGCCACCGGCAGCTTGAGGTCCGGGGTCAGCAGGGCCGCGCGGCTGATGCCTGCCGCCCTGAGCTGGCGATACGGGTCGAGCTGGACGGCGCGCGCCACCTGCACATAGTTGGTCAGGCAGGCGCTGCGGATGAAATAGGGCATGGCACAAAATGTAAAGTAATTGGCACTTTATGTCAAACCACGTTTCCCTCCATCCCTATACTTGGCATGCATAACACGCATAAAGAGGACGCTATGGAGCACCAAACCACCCCCAGTTCGACGCCGCTGTGCGACCGCCTGCGCGCCACCGGCAACTGGAATTCCGGCTGGGATGCCTTTGCCGAGCTGGACCCGGCATGGACTGAAAAATTCATGGACATGGGCCTGACCCCGATGCTGTCGGGCGTACTGGACCCGAAAACGATCGAATTCATCGCCATCGCGGTGGACGCCTCGTGTACCCACCTGTACGCCCCTGGCGTGCGGCGTCATATCCGCAAGGCGCTGCAACTGGGGGCAAGCAAGGAAGAAATCATGGCCGTGCTGCAAGCGGTCAGCGTGCTGGGCATCCACAGCTGCAGCCTGGGCGCGCCGATCCTGCTCGAAGAACTGGCGCTGGCCCAACGACACCCAACCGAAGGACAATGAAATGCATTTCCTAGACGACGCTCTGCTGCCAGAAAACCAGGAAAAACTCGTGATCCAGGTCGCCCCTTATGGTCCCCAATGGGTGCCGGGCGACTCGGACGACATTGCAGTGACGATGGCGGCGCAAATTCAAAAGGCGGTCGACTGCTACAACGCCGGCGCCACCGTGCTGCATGTGCATGTGCGCGAAGACGACGGCAAAGGATCGAAGCGCCTGTCCAAGTTCAACGAGATGCTGGCGCGCCTGAAGGAAGCGGTGCCGAACATGATCTTGCAGGTCGGTGGTTCGATTTCATTCGCACCGGAAAGCGACGGCCAGGCAGCAAAATGGATGAGCGACGACACGCGCCACATGCTGGCCGAGCTTACGCCACGCCCGCACCAGGTGACGGTGGCGATCAACACCAGCCAGATGAACGTGATGGAGCTGATACACGAGCGTGACATCGCGGGCACCTCGCTGATGAATCCAGCGCTGCAAGCGGCCTACCAGGACATGGTCATTCCATCGAACCCATCCTGGCACGTCGAGCACATTCGGCGCCTGGTGGCGGCCGGCATCCAGCCACATTTCATGTTGGGCAACGTGACCCAGCTCGAAACGGTCGAGCGCTTGATCCGCAAGGGGGCCTATTGCGGTCCGTTGATCCTCAACTACGTCGCCATTGGCGGCGGCGCCGCTGGCGTGCATCCGGCCGACATGCTCGAATTCATACGCCGCACGCCCGATGGCGCCGTGTTGACGCTGGAATCGCTGATGCGCAACGTGGTGCCAATGAATACGATGGCCATTGCGCTGGGCATGCATGTGCGGGTCGGCATTGAAGACACGCTGTGCGCGCCGGACGGAACGCGTGCCAGCTCGGTGCAGCAGGTCGAACAGATGGTGCGGATCGCCCGTGAATTGAACCGCGATATCGCCAGCGGCGACGACGCCCATCGCATCTATCAGATCGGCCAGCAGTATGCCGGCGCGGACGACACGCTGGCCCGGCTCGGCATGGTCCCCAACCGCATGCCGGGCGTGCGCGGCGTTCCGCTGCGTTAAAGGCGCCGTGATGTCCTGGAAAAAGAGCCCGCCAGCGGTACTGGCGTCGCTGCTGGTGATGCACCTGTTGGCGCACATCGACCGCAACATGCTGCTCGCCTTTGCGCCGCAAATGATCGGCGACCTCGGGTTGTCGCATGCGCAGTATGGTTTCCTGGTCGGCGCTGTGTGGGTGCTCAGTTTCGGCGTCATGGCCGTGTTCATGGGCACGTTGGCGGACCGCTTCAGCCGCACCAGGGTGATCGCGGCCGGCGTGCTGGCCTGGAGCGTGTGCACCGCCGCTTCCGGCTATGCGCACAGTTTCGAGCAGATGGTTGCTGCGCGTTTTTTTGTCGCCAGCGGCGAGGCCGCGCTGGTGCCGGCCGCGGTGGCGCTGCTCACCGAATTGTTTGACGCGCGCCGGCGCAGCACGGCGCTCGGGGTGTTCTTCACCGGTATTCCGCTGGGAATCGGCTGCAGCTTCTTGTTGGCCGGTACCTATGGTGCCGCGCACGGCTGGCGCGCCACGTTTTACGCGCTCGGCGCGATCGGGGTCGCGATCGCCTTGCCATTGTGGTTCGTCAGGGATGAGCGCGCAGCCAGTGCCGGGGCGCTGCGCGGCGAAACGTTTCAGCGTCAGCTGCGCGCCTTGCTGGCGCTGGTGCGCGATCGCAGCGCACTACGCATGACCATCATCGGCTTCACGCTGGTGCACATGGTCTTCGCCGGCCTCGCTTTCACGCAGTTATGGGTCGTCAACGAGCGTGGCATGGATGGATCGCTCATCGCAACCCGGATCGGCGCGCTGCAACTGGTGTCGGGCGCAATTGGCGCAGTGCTCGGTGGCGCGCTGGGAGACCGCATGGCAAGCCGTTTTGCGGGTGGCCACGCTACGTTCATGCTGCTGCTGGTAGTGCTGTGCGGCCCGTTCATGCTGGCATACCGGCTGGCGCCTGCCAGCTCGGCGCTGTTTTACGTCGGCATGTGCGCCAGCTTCTTCCTGCCAATGGCCTTGTACGGACCGGCCAATGCAGCAATCCTTGGCATGACACCGGTGTCCATGCGTTCCACCATCTCGGGCTTGACGATGATGATCATCAATGTGTTTGCCATCGCCATCGGCAACCTGGCGGTCGGCCTGGCCAGTGACTACCTGCGCGCGCACGGCGCCAGTGCGCCATTGACCAGCGTGCTGCTGGTGACCGACATGCTGGTGATCGTCTCCGCCATCTTCTTTGCGCTCGCAGCGCGCGCCCAGCGGGATCGGCCCGCATGACCATGCACGCCAATTTCCACGGCATCCTGGTCAGCGTCATCATCGCCGTCGCCGCCACGTTCATGTCGGAACACTATGGCGCCTCGGCCATGTTGTTCGCGCTGCTACTGGGGATGGCGGTCAATTTCCTGTCACAGGAAGGGCGCTGCGTGGCCGGCGTCGCATTCACGGCCAGCACGGTGCTGCGGCTGGGCGTGGCCTTGCTCGGCATGCGCATCACGTTCTCGCAAATCACGCAACTGGGCTGGATGACGGTTGGCCTGGTGAGCGCATCTGTCGTTTTGACGATCATGGCCGGCATGCTGGCGGCGCGCCTGTGCGGCTTCAAGTGGGCGTTCGGCTTGCTCACCGGTGGGGCAGTCGCCATTTGCGGCGCTTCGGCGGCCATGGCCATTTCGGCCGTGCTACCGCATCATCGGCTGCGCGAGCGCGCCACCATTTTCACCATCATCGGGGTCAGCACGCTGTCGACCATCGCAATGATGGTATATCCGTTGCTGGTCAAGGCGTTCGGATTGACGGCGCTGCAGTCCGGGATTTTTTTGGGCGGTACCATACACGACGTGGCACAGGTAGTCGGTGCCGGTTATGGCATGTCGCCCGAGACTGGCGACGCGGCCACCGTCGTCAAGCTGCTGCGGGTGGCCATGTTGCTGCCGGTGATCTTTGTGACGTCGATTGTGGTCCGCTTTCGGCAAGGCGGGCGCGAAGCCGGCGTGGCGCTGCTGCCCTGGTTCGCCGTTGCATTCGCGCTCCTGTGCGCGTTGAACAGCACCGGCATGATACCGGCCACCGTGCAGCATGGCGCCAACGCGTTGTCGCGCTGGTGCCTGGTCAGCGCGATCGCCGCAATTGGCATCAAGACGCAGCTCAAGGAACTGTCCATGGTGGGCTGGCGGCCGATCCTGTTGATGCTCGGCGAAACCGTGTTCCTTGCGCTGCTGGTGCTGGGCGGGCTGCTTGCGCAGCTCAAATGAACTGTTCGTTCCCCACCAAGCCAATATTGACCACGCCCGCATGCTGGGCCGCCGCCATCACGCCGGCGACCACCTTGTAGGCCGCCAGCTTGTTCGGGCGCAGGTGCACTTCGGCGCGCTCGGGCAAGGCCGATACGTCCCGCATTTTCGCTTCCAGCGCGGCGCGGCTGGGCACCACCAGGCCGTTCCACATGATCGTGCCATCGAAATCGACTTCGATGTCGACGATTACCTTGGCAGGTTCCGACTTGCCGCCGTTGGGCAGGTTCAGGCTGAGTGCATGGTTTTGCCGTGGAATGGTAATGATCAGCATGATGATCAGCACCAGCATCACGTCGATCAAGGGCGTCATGTTCATCTCGATCATGGGCTCGGCAAGGGCGTTGCTGGTGGAAAGCGAGGCGGCGTTCATGCTCATGGGGTTCCCCTTGGTCAGCGTGGCGGTCAAGTCCGGCACTGGGATTAGATTAACCTTATTTTGCTAGTTAGTGGTAGTTTTTGTGCGTATTAATGGCATTGTGGCGCCCGTATGTATTTATTTAAGGTTGCCAGCCACATCGTTCCACTGCAAGATACGGCTACCATGGACTCGCACGAAGGATAGTCATGAAGTGGATACGCCGTGTTTTGCTGGGGCTGCTGGTGTTGGCTGGCGTGGTCGTTGGCGTGTTCGTCTCGACTGCGCTGCGCAGCGAGCGGCCGGTGGGTTTTCAGCTAACGCAGACGACCGGCCCCGACGGCACGCCGTTCGCCATCGGCGTGTGGTACCCGAGCGACGCGCGGCCATTGCCGACCACCCTGGTCGGCGCCATCTTGATGAGCGTGGCCAGAGACGGCCCGATTGCCGGCAACAAATTGCCGCTGGTGGTCATTTCGCATGGTAACGGCGGCGGTCCGATGGGCCACGCCGACCTGGCCATGGCGCTGGCCAGCGCCGGCTATGTGGTGGCCGCGCCTATGCATCCGGGCGATAATGTCGATGACCAGAGCGCGGTCGGCACGCCGTCCTTTTTTACCGCGCGCACAGGGCAACTGCACGCCACGGTCGATCACATGCTGGCCCGCTGGCCAGGGCACGCCCGCATCGATGCCGAGCGCGTGGGCGCCTACGGCTTTTCCATGGGCGGCTTCACGGTACTGACGGCGCTGGGCGCCAGGCCCGACTTGCACCTGATCGCCAGTCATTGCACCAAGACCGCCGAATTTGCCTGCGATGTGCTGCGCCACTTCAAGTCGCCTTTGCTCAACGCCAATGCGGCAACGGCGGGCGCGGCCTTCGTGCCCGACCCGCGCATCAAGGCCGCAGTGCTGGCCGCGCCCGGCCTGGGTTTTACGATGGGCACGCACGGCCTGGACCAGGTGCACGTGCCGGTGCAGCTATGGGCCGCGGAAAAGGATGAAAACGTCACCAGTCCCGGGCCGGTGCGCGAGGCGCTGGACGCCAAAGTCGACTTTCATCTGGTGCCCGGCGCCAGTCACTATGCATTCCTGGTGCCCTGTGGCGTGCTGCTGCGCCCGGCCGGCATTTGCACCGACCTGGGCGACTTCGACCGCAAGGCATTTCATCAGGGGATGAATGCCAGCGTGCTGGCGTTCTTTGGCAAGCACCTGAAAGGCGCTACCCGTCCTTCTTCTTGATCAGCCCCGACAGCGCCGCGAACGGATTGTGGGTCGCTGCCTTCATCGGCGCCGACAGCAGGCCGGCGCCGCGGTCCGCTTCCAGGTAGCGCGAGTGTTCGTTGTCGTGGCAGTACAGGCACAACAGCTCCCAGTTGCTGCCGTCGGGCGGATTGTTGTTGTGGTTGTGGTCGCGGTGGTGCACCGTCAGCTGCGACACATTCGCGTGCGTGAACTCGCGCATGCAGCGCCCGCACACCCAGGGATACATCTTCAGCGAGCGTTCGCGGTATCCCTGTTCGCGGGTGTCGGCGGCGCGGCGGGCGTCGGCCACGATCTTGTCGAGCCGGGCGGCGTCGGGTTTCTTGCTCTGCATAGGGACGGGCTGCTGGAAAGGGGTTTTCCAGTCTGATCCTGCTTTTCGCAGCTGTCAATGGGGCTGCTGCGTATCGTGCGCATTTGATAATTATTTCAATCAAACATGATTGATCCGCGCTTATACTGGGCCCATACGCAGCCAGCCAGGGTCCGATCATGCCAACCATGCCGTTTCGCGTGCCTGCCACAACCATCTTCCTGTCCATGCTGCTGGCTGCGCCGGCGGCGTCGGCCAGCCCGGACGACGAACTGAGCCAGATGTCGCTGGAACAGCTGGGCGACGTGGTGATCACGTCGGTGTCGCGCCAGGAAGAACGGCTGAGCAATGCGGCCGCGGCGATCTACATCATCAGTTCAAGCGAGATCGCGCGCAGCGGCGTGCGCACGCTGCCCGAGGCCTTGCGCCTGGCGCCCAACCTGCAAGTGGCGCACGTGGACGCGCGCAATTACGCGGTCACCGCGCGTGGCTACAACAGCGTGTTTGAAAACAAGCTGCTGGTGCTGATCGACGGGCGCAGCATCTATTCGCCGCTGACCTCGGGCGTGTACTGGGACGTGCAGGACGTGGTGATGGCCGACATCGAGCGCATCGAAGTGATCAGCGGACCGGGCGCGACCATCTATGGCGCCAACGCGGTCAACGGCGTGATCAACATCATCACCAAGTCGTCCAAGGATACCCATGGCGGCCTGGTCTCGGCTGCCGGCGGCGGCAATGACCGCAGCGCCACGCTGCGCTTTGGCGGCGCGCTGCCGCATAACGGCCACTATCGTGCCTACGCCACTGGCTATTCGGTCGACGATACCTACACCGCGTCCGGCGTCAATACCGAGATGGGCATGCGCCGTTCGCAAGCAGGGTTTCGCACCGACTGGGACCTGTCCGGCGCCGGCCTGACCGTGTCCGGCGACGCCTACCAGGGCAAGCTGGGGCAGCGCGCCACGGTCGACATCAAAGTGAGCGGCGCCAACCTGACCACCAACTACACCACGCGCCTGGCCAACGGGTCCGACCTGAGCGCCGTGCTGATCCTGGACCATACCGAGCGCAACCAGCCCACTGCCTTTGTCGAGCGTCTCGATACGGTCGACCTGCAGGCGCAGCACAACGTGCGCCTGGGCCAGGATCATCGCCTGTCGTGGGGCGCAGGCTACCGCTATTCGATGGACCACAACCAGGCCGGGCCCGCATTCGCGTTCCTGCCTGGCGACCTCAATATGCACTGGGGTAACCTGTTCGTGCAAGACGAAATGACGCTCGCTGCCACGCTCAAGGTCACTGCCGGCATCAAGGCCGAACACAATAACTACACGGGCATGGAGTACTTGCCCAATCTGCGCCTGGCATGGACGCCCGGCACGGCGCGCTTGATCTGGGCCAGCCTGGCGCGCTCGGTACGCGCGCCGTCGCGGGTCGACCGCGATTTTTATGCGCCCATCCATCCGCCTGTGGTCAACGGCGTGCCGAAATACTTTTTTGGCGGCGGCCCCAATTTCGTCTCGGAGGTGGTCGACGTGCTTGAAATCGGCTACCGGGCGCAGCCGACCAACCGCTTTTCCTATTCGGTCACCAGCTACTACGGGCGCTACGACAAGCTCTCGACGCTCGAATTTGGCACCGCGTCCACGCTGGAATACAAAAATTTTGGCAAGGGCACCAGCGCCGGTATCGAAGCCTGGGGACGCTGGCAGGTGCGCGACCATTGGCGCCTGACGGGCGGCCTGGCGATCCAGCACATCATCACGTCGCTGCTTCCCGGCAGCCGTGGCGTGGCCGGGTTCGCCGGCCTGGCGAATGCGGATCCGAAGCGGCGCTACCTGCTGCGCTCGTCGCACGACCTGTCGGACGCGCACCAGCTTGACTTCACGCTGCGTTATAACTCGTCCCTGAAAGCGCCAGAGGTTCCTGCTTACCATGAGCTTGACGTTCAGTGGCTGTGGAAGCTGCGCCCGACGCTCGATGTGGCCCTGATCGGCCAGAATCTGCTGCATTCATCGCACGCCGAATACGGACTGGCGGCCAACCGCAGCGTCGTCGAGCGCAGCGCGCTGCTCAAGCTGGTCAAGCGCTTTTAAGGTGGCGATGCGACCCATTCTGCGCGCGCTGATGCTGTTGCTGGCCATGCTGGCGCCGCTGGCGTGCGCTGCCGACCTGGCCCAGGAACGCAGCGTGAAGGCGGCGTTCCTGTCCAAGTTCATCGGCTTCGTCGAGCTGGAAGAAGCCAGCACGCCCATCATCATCGGCGTGATGGGCGCCGACGATATCGCCGCCGAGCTCAAACGCATCATGGCGAGCCGCCCGCCCAATTTGCGTCCGGTGCAGGTGCGCACGCTGGGCGTCGACGACACGCTGGCCGGCGTGCACATGCTGTTCGTCGGCGGCGACCAGTCCGACCGTACCGAGCAGGTTCTCAATGCGGCCGCGCGCCAGGGCATCCTGACGGTGACCGAAGTCGACAGCGGTTTGCGGCTGGGCAGCATGATCAACTTCCGGCGCGTCGACGAACGGGTGCGCTTCGAGGTGTCGCTGCCGGCCGCGCAAAGGTCGAACGTCAAACTGAGCGCGCGCCTGCTGTCGGTGGCTTACCACGTGCTCAAGGAGCGTTAGAACGAGGCCCGCATGCCGAGGTCGACATGGCGCACCGCGGCCGCCGTCTTCTTGTCCGACGCGTCGGCATACAAGTAGGTGCGCTTCGACAGGGGATACTCGTAGCCGAGCGACCATTGGCGGGTGCTGGTCACGCCATCGGGCATCTTGCGCCCGTAGCCGAGCAGCATGGTGCCAGCGTTGCCAATGGTGTAGTTCGCTCCCACCACCCACGCGGTGCTCGTTTCGTTGGCCGCCATGCTATGGCCGCGGTCCTGGTCGGCATAGCTGGCCATCAGCTTGAGCGCTGCGACCGGCTTGACCGAGGCGGCCACCGACCACACTGTCGATTCGACGCCATTGCGTTCGTAGGCCAGCAGCGCGCCGAGCATGCCATGCTTGTAGGTGCCGGAAATCGAAAACGGATTGGCCGACGCTGGCGCGTTGGCAGGGTACTGGGGCAGGGCGTTGCTGCCGCGTCCGGCGATGGCCGGGCCGTTGTTGGCCTCCTTGGTGGCGACCGTGGCGTTGACCTGGAAGCCGCCATACTCCATGGAGTTGTAAAACAGCGCGTTCGACATCCGGTTGAACGAATTGCCGGTCGCGTCCAGCGGCTGCGAGGTGTAGCCGGCCACCGCGATATCGGTATAGAAGCCGGCCGGGGTGGGCAAGCCGTGAAACGGTTCGAACGCGGTGATCGATTCCATATACGCAGGCACGCCGCGCCCGATGCGCAGCATGCCGAAGCCGCCCGCAAGGCCGACCCGGCTCTGGCCCTGGAACAGCGGGCGCACGCCGTTTTCCACCGTGCCGGTATCGGGCTCATAGCGCATTTCAAGCTGGAAGATCGCTTTCAGGCCCGATCCCAGGTCTTCGGAGCCCTTGAAACCGAGCGTGTTGGCGTCGCGCTTGCCGACCGCCAGTTTGGCGCCGGTGCGCTTGATCAGGCCGGCGTCGACGGCGCCGTAGACGGTGACGCTCGATTGCGCCTGGGCGGTGCCCGTCAGCGCGACGCCCAACGCGATTGCCAGCAGTGGAATTTTTTTCATGACGTTCCTCGAGTAGTTAACCGAAATTCACGGTCCAGCTCGATAGAAGTTATGGCAATCTTGCCTACTGCGGCGGCAATACGGAATTTGTTTGATTTATGTCAAACAAGCGTGGCCACCCAACGCAAAGAGTGTCTGTTTCTCGCTGCGTCAGACGATGTCGGGCGTGGCCAGCACCGTGGCCGGCATGGGCGCCGGGCGCGCTTCGCTGAACTGGCCGGTCAGAAATTGGGCGATTCTGGCCTGGGTCGAATCCAGATAGGGGATGTTCATGTGATCCGAATCGGGTACCGTTTCGTCCAGGTGCAAGCGTCCCAGCTTGGACACCAGCGCATCGGTATGCGAATGCGGCACCACGTCGTCCATGGCGGCGCGCAGCACGTAGGTGGGCGCGGTCAGCGAGGGCGCATATTTGACCGATTCGAAGCGGTGCTGCAGCACGTATTCGACCGGCACGGCGCGGAACTTGCGTTTGGCGATCGCCAGGATCGAGTCGTAGGGCGTGATCAGGACCAGCGAATGGACCGGGCGTTCCAACGCTACCTGCACCGCCACGCCCGAGCCGAGGCTGCGCCCGACGACGGCCACCTTGGACGGATCGACGTGATGGCGTTCGGCCAGCCAGTCGAACAGCAAGCGGCCGTCGTCGACCATCTGGGTTTCGGCCGGGTCGCCGTGCGAAGCGCCATAGCCGCGGTAATTCACGGCCAGCACCGCCATGCCGGGAAACAGCTGGCCGGCGTCGCGCACCACCCACGACACTTCTTCGGAGCGCCCGCCAAAATACACCACCGCCGGATGGGGACCGCGGTGCTGCGGCGTCATCAGCCAGCCGGATAGCTTGGTGCCGTCATTGGCGCGCAGGACGATGGGGCGGGTGCGATGGCCGCTGCTGCGCGGGTTGGCCACTTCGCGCTTGTTGGTGGGGTTGAAAACCAGGCGGCGCTGGGTGGCGGCGATGGCGGCGGTGACGCCCAGCCACAGCACACTGAGGACGCCGGCGACGCTGGCTACTTTTTTGGAATTGTTCATACCGTGATTCTACCGTGTTGCAGCTTGCACCATATGCGTTGCAGCACGCAAACAAACAACACGGCCTCGCCAGTGGCGACCAAACAACATCAATGCGCCATCAGCACCGGCGCCGTCATGCTGCGCAGCACGGTGCGCGTGACGCCGCCCAGCATCAGTTCGCGGAAGCGGGTATGGCCATAACCGCCCATGACGATCAGGTCCGACTGCTGGTCGGCCGCCAGCGACAGCAGCGCTTCGCCGACCTCGATGTCGCACTGGTGCACGTTGACGTCCACTTTGACGCCATGGCGCGCCAGGTACAGCGCGATGTCGGCGCCAGGTTGGGCGCCGTGCATCACGCCCGGATTGAAAATGGCCACGCTGACCGCGCCGGCGCGGCGCAGCAGTGGCAGGGCGCACGCGACTGCGCGCGTCGCTTCCAGGTTGCCGTCCCAGGCCAGCAGCACGCGGCGCCCGATATGGCTAAAGCTGCCGCTGTGCGGCACTACCAGCAAGGGCCGGCCGCTGGCGAGCATCACATTGGACGGCAGGCCGGGCGCCAGGCGCGAACAGACGTCTTCGGGATCGGGCTGGCTCACCACCACCAGGTCGGCGTAGCGCGCCTGCAGGGCCAGGCCGCCCTCGGGATCGTCGTCCACCATGCGCGGCTCGAACGAGGACACGCCCATGCTGGTGGCGATGGCCGCAAAATTGGCCAGCGCCGTTTCGGCGCGCGCGCGCAGGGCGCCCATTTGGGCCGCGATCAGCGCCAGTCCCAGGTCGGCGCTGCCGTCTTCATAGACCACCCGCGCCATGCCGCTCATGGCGGCGCCGATCAGGTGTCCCTGATGCTCGAGGGCGATGCTGGCAGCGGCCCGCATGCGCCCCTCGCAGTGCGGCGAGTGATCGACGTGAACCAGGATGGTCTTGTAGGACATGGCAACTCCCAATGGTATGCGGATGGGTGAAGCGTATGCGTTAGCATGGACGCAGTCCAGCGGCAATCGACGCCGTCAGGGAAATCTTTTGGCGAATTTGATGCACATCAACCAAAAATTGCCATCGCGCGTCTACGCTGCACCACTATTCAGGAAAGGGTGTATTTGCCATGAGCGTCAGGAACCTCGATCGTCTGTTTGCGCCCAAGTCAGTGGCCATCATTGGCGCCTCGGACAGGCCCCACAGCGTGGGCGCGACCGTGCTGCGCAACGTGATCGAGGGCGGCTTTGGCGGCGCCATTTATCCGGTCAACCCCAAATATGACACCGTGGCCGGGCGGCTGGCCTATGCCCACGTGCGCGACTTGCCCGAAGCGCCGGACCTGGCCATCATCTGCACCCCGCCGGCCAGCGTGCCCGAATTGATCCGGCAGCTGGGCCAGCGCGGCACGCGCGCCGCGATCGTGCTCACGGCCGGGCTGGGGGCGCTGCGCGACGGGCAAGGGCGCACGCTCAAGCAGGCCATGCTCGATGAAGCGCGCCCGTATGTGCTGCGCGTGCTGGGACCGAACTGCGTCGGCATGCTGGTGCCGGGCATCGGGCTGAACGCCAGCTTCGCCCATACCGGCGCGCAGCCCGGCAAAATCGCCTTTGTGTCGCAATCGGGCGCGCTGGTGACCGGGGTGCTGGACTGGGCCAATTCACGCGGGATCGGCTTTTCCAAATTCATTTCGCTGGGCGACAGCGCTGACGTCGATTTTGGCGACGTGCTCGATTACCTGGCCAGTGACCCGGCCACCTCCGCCATCCTGATGTACATGGAAGACGTGCGCCATGCGCGCAAGTTCATGTCGGCGGCGCGCGCGGCGGCGCGCAACAAGCCGGTGCTGGTGCTCAAGGCCGGGCGCATGCTGGAGGGCGCCAAGGCGGCCGCGTCGCACACGGGCGCGCTGGCCGGCGCCGACGACGTCTACGATTGCGCCATCCGGCGCGCCGGCATGCTGCGCGTGCTCACCACCGAAGACCTGTTCGCGGCGGTCGAAACGCTGGCCCATGCGCGGCCCTTGTTCGGCGAGCGGCTGGTCATCATGACCAATGGCGGCGGCCCGGGCGTGATGGCCACCGATGCGCTGGTGGCCGGTGGCGGCAGCATGGCCCAACTGTCCGATGCCACGCTGGCCAGGCTGGACCAGGTGCTGCCGGCCACGTGGTCGCATGCCAACCCGGCCGATATCATTGGCGATGCGCCGGCCGAGCGCTATGTGCGCGCGCTGGGCATCTTGCAGGACGACCCGCAGGGCGATGCGATCCTGTTCATCCACGCCCCGACCGCGATCGTTCCCAGCGCCGACATTGCGCGCGCGCTGGCGCCGATCGCGCAGGCATCAAGCCGCAACATCCTGGCCTGCTGGCTGGGCGGCGCCGCGGTGGCCGAAGCCCGTCAGATCTTTTCCGACGCCGGCATCCCCACCTATGCGACGCCGGAAGAAGCGGTCAGCGCCTATCTGCAAATCGTCCAGTTCCGGCGCAACCAGAACCTGTTGATGCAGGTGCCGCCCTCGGCCGGGACCGACTTCGTTGCCGACCGCGCCAAAGCGGCGGCCATCGTGCAGCAGGCCTTGGGCGAGGGGCGCACAATGCTCACCGAGCCGGAGGCCAAATCGCTGCTGGCAGCCTACGGCATCCCGGTGGTGGCCACCCGCATTGCAGGCGGCGTCGACGCCGCGCTGGCGGCGGCCCAGGAAATCGGCTACCCGGTGGCGATCAAGATCCTGTCGCCCGACATCAGCCACAAGTCCGACGTTGGCGGCGTCGCGCTCGACATCGACAGTGCGCAAGCGTTGAACGCGGCGGCCGAACGCATGCTCAAGCGGGTAGCCGAGCTGCAGCCACAGGCCCGCATCGACGGCTTTTCGGTGCAGGCAATGGCGCGCCGGCCGCAAGCCCATGAACTGATCATCGGCGTGACCACCGATCCGGTATTCGGCCCGGTGCTGCTGTTCGGGCAGGGCGGGGTGGCGGTCGAAGTGATGGACGACCACGCGGTGGCGCTGCCGCCGCTGAATGTGGTGCTGGCGCGCGACATGATTGCGCGCACCCGGGTGGCCAAGCTGCTGGCCGGCTACCGCAACCGGCCGCCGGCCAACATGGATGCCATCATCCGGGTTCTGATGCAGGTCTCGCACATGGTGGCCGACCTGCCGGAACTGGTGGAGCTCGACATCAATCCGCTGCTGGCCGACAGCGACGGCGCGATCGTGCTCGATGCCCGTGTGGGCGTGGCGCTGGCGGGCAAGTCGGCCAGTGCGCTGGACCGGCTGGCAATCCGTCCCTATCCGCGCGAGCTCGAGCAAACCATCGTCTGGGAGGGCCAGCCGTTGCTGCTGCGCCCGATCCAGCCCGAAGATGGCCCCGCGCACCAGGCCTTTTGCGAGGCGCTCAGCGAAGACGACGTGCGTTACAGGATGTTCATGCGCATGCGTGAATTGCAGCCGTCGCAGCTGGCGCGCTTCACCCAGATCGACTACGACCGCGAAATGGCTTTTATTGCAACCCGGGACGGCCAAACGCTGGCCGTGGCGCGGGTGGTGGCCGACCCCGACAACATCGAAGCCGAATTCGCAGTCACGGTGAGGTCGGACCTCAAAGGGCATGGCCTGGGACCGATCCTGATGGACAAGCTGATCGCCTACTGCCGCCAGCGCGGCACGCGCGCCATCGTCGGCGAGGCGCTGCCCCAGAACACGCGCGTGATCCGCCTGGTGCGCAAACTGGGCTTCGACGTGACCGCCAACCCGGCCGGCGACACGATGCTGCTACGCCTGACCCTATAGGCTCCCCGCCTTCGCGAGGACAGGCATTTTTGATGCACCTCAAGGATTTTGGCTAGCCTGATCAATACACTCGCTGCATGTCCGATCAGGAGTAGCACATGCATGTTTTGCAAACCCGCCCGCTGGAATTCGACCCCGAACTCATACGCAGGCTGGCCCAATCGGGGCCGCGGTATACCTCTTACCCGACCGCCGACCGCTTCAGCACCGACTTTGGCTACCGCGATTACCTGCAGGCGGTGGCCAGTTTGCGTACGCGCGGCAGCGACAAGCCGCTGTCGCTGTACCTGCACATCCCGTTTTGCGACACGGTCTGCTATTACTGCGCCTGCAACAAGATCGTCACCAAAAACCGCGACAAGGCCGCCGTCTACCTCAGCTACCTGAAGCGCGAAGTGGAAATGCAGGGGCGCCTGTTCGCCGGCATGAACCAGATCGAGCAGCTGCACTTCGGCGGCGGCACGCCGACCTACCTGTCGGACGCCCAGATGGAGGAGCTGATGCTGCACCTGCGGCGCTGCTTCAAGTTCGCGCCCGACGAGGTGGGCGAATACTCGATCGAAGTCGACCCGCGCACCGTCACCCGCGAGCGCGTGCTGTCGCTGCGGCGCCAGGGCTTCAACCGCATCAGCCTGGGCGTGCAGGACTACGACGCCCAAGTGCAGGAGGCGGTCAACCGGATCCAGCCCGAGCAAGAGACCCAGGCCATCATCGATGCCGCGCGCGAAGCGCAATTTCGCTCCGTCAGCATCGACCTCATTTATGGACTGCCCAAGCAGAATGTGTTTACCATGGCGCAGACGCTGGCCAAAGTGATCAAGGCTGCCCCCGATCGCATCGCCGTCTACAACTACGCGCACCTGCCGCACCTGTTCAAGCCGCAGCGCCGCATCCTGGACGCCGACCTGCCCGACGCCGACACCCGCCTGGCCATGCTCGGCCTGTGCATCAAGAAGCTGGGCGAAGCCGGCTATGTCTATATCGGCATGGACCATTTCGCCCGTCCCACCGACGACCTGGCCATCGCCCAGCAGCAGGGCCGCTTGCACCGCAACTTCCAGGGCTATTCGACGCACGCCGAGATGGACCTGGTCTCGTGCGGGGTGTCGGCCATCAGTGCGGTGGCGGCCACTTACAGCCAGAACGTCAAGACGCTCGAAGCGTATTACGACCTGATCGAGCGCAACGAGCTGCCGATCGAGCGCGGCGTGCGCCTGACCATGGACGACGCACTGCGGCGCGCCATCATCCAGATGCTGATGTGCCAGTTCGAGCTGTCGATCCCGGCGATCGAACAAGCCTACCCGATCGTGTTTGCCGACTATTTCAAAGGCGAGATTGCCAAGCTGGAGGCGCTGGCGGCCGATGGCCTGGTGACGCTGGAGCCGGATTGGCTCAGCGTGACGCCCAAGGGCCGCATCCTGATCCGCAATGTGTGCATGGTGTTCGACCGCTACCTGGGCACTGGCGCCGCCGGGCCGCGCCACTCGCGCACGATTTGAACGGCGCCGCATGGACAACCTGAGCCTGATCCCCGTGTTCCTGGTCGGCCTGGCCGGCAGCGTCCATTGCGTCGGCATGTGTGGCGGGATTGTCAGCGCGTTTTCGATGGCGCCATCAAGCGCGCCCGCGTTTCCGGTGGCTGTGGTCACGCAAAGCGCCACCGACGGCGCCGTGCGCACGCTGGCCTACAACACGGGCCGCATTGCCAGCTATGCGACGGCCGGTGCGATCGCCGGCGGCCTGGCCGGCGGCGTGCGCACGCTGGCCGGCTTGTCGTCGCTGCAGCAGGGCGGCTACTGGATGGCCAACCTGATGCTGGTGGTGTTGGGCCTGTACCTGATGGGCGCCTGGAGCGGGCTGGCGAAGGTGGAGCAGCTGGGACAGGGCCTGTGGCGCACACTGCGGCCCCTGATGGCAACCATCTTGCCGCTGGACTCGCCGCTCAAACTGCTGGCGCTGGGCGCCTTGTGGGGCTGGCTGCCGTGCGGGATGGTGTACAGCATGCTGCTGACGGCGACGCTGGCCGGCTCGGCCCCGGCCGGCGCGGCCGTGATGACCGCGTTCGGCCTGGGCACCTTGCCGATGCTGATGGTGCTGGGCCTGACCGGTTCGCGCCTGCGCTTGTCGCTGCAGCGGCCCAAAGTGCGGCTGGCGGGCGGCCTGCTGGTACTCGGTTTCGGCCTGCTGGGCATCGCGCGCGCCGCCAGCGGCATGTCGATGGGCTGGCTCGATGCGCTGTGCCTGACGGCGGTGGCGCCATGAGCGCGGTGCTCTCGTCCAGCGCATGTTTTCATTGCGGCCTGCCGGGCGGCGGCTGGTCGGTGCAGATCGACGGCGTGGCGCAGCCGATGTGCTGCCCGGGCTGCGCGGCAGTGGCCCAGGCGATCGTCGACGGTGGCTTTGCCGACTATTACCGCAGCCGCAGCGCGTACAGCGCCAACTGCAGCGACGCGCCACTGGTGCCGCCCCAGCTGGCGCTGTACGACGCCGCCCCGGCCGACGGCCAGCAGGGGTGCGACGCCGTGTTCTCGGTCGAAGGCATCCGCTGCGCCGCCTGCGTGTGGCTGATCGAACGGCGCCTGGGGCGCTTGCCCGGCGTGCAGGCGGCCGACATGAACGTGGCCACTGAACGGCTGCACGTGCGCTGGGATGGCGCGCGCTTGCCAGCCAGCGACATCGTGCGCGACTTGCGCGCGATTGGCTACATCGCTTATCCATATGAAGCCGGGCGCCACGAAGCGCAGCGCGAACAGGCCCGCAAGAAGCTGTTTCGCCAACTGTTCGTGGCCGGCCTGGCGATGATGCAGGTGATGATGTACGCCTTGCCCGCCTATATCGCCGACGATGGCACGCTCGACGCCGACATGGCCGCGCTGATGCGCTGGGCCTCGCTGGTGCTGACTGCGCCGGCGCTGCTGTATTCGGCCCAGCCATTTTTTCTCGGCGCCTGGCGCAGCTTGCGCCAGCGCGTGCCGGGCATGGACTTGCCGGTCGCGCTGGGGATAGGCGCAGCGTCCGTGGCCAGCGTGGTGGCCACCGTGCGCGGCCAGGGCGAAGTTTATTTCGATTCGGTCACGATGTTCATTTTCCTGCTGCTGGCGAGCCGCTACCTGGAACAGATGGCGCGCCGCAAGGCCGGGCGCGCGCTCGAGCGCCTGCAGCACGCCTTGCCCGCATCGGCGCGCCGCCTGACCGGCTGGCCCGGTTCGCGCGCGACCGAACTGGTGGCTGCCAAGCTGCTGCGCGAGGGTGACCTGATCGCGGTGGCGCCGGGCGAGCCGGTGGCGGCCGACGGCGTCGTCGTTGACGGCGCCACGGAACTGGACCTGGCCCTACTGACCGGCGAGAGCCGCGCCCAGCCACGCGCGCTGGGAGCCGAGGTGCCTGGCGGCGCTGTCAACACGTCGCAGCCGATCGTGCTGCGCGTAACGCGCGCGGTGGCCGACAGCACGCTAGCCCAACTGGTGCGGCTGGTGGAAAGCGCCGGCCTGGGCAAGCCGCGCCTGGCGCTATGGGCCGACCGGGTTGGCGCCTGGTTCGTGGCCGCACTGATGGTGTTCGCGCTGGCCGTGTTCGTCGCCTGGCAGCTGTTCGATCCGGCGCGCGCCTGGCAGGTGGCGATTGCTGTGCTGGTGGTGTCATGCCCTTGCGCGCTGTCGCTGGCCACGCCAAGCGCGCTGGCCGCCGCTACCGACCTGCTGGTGCGGCGCGGGGTGCTGATCGTGCGCCCGCATGTGCTCGAAACGCTGCACCGCGCCACCCACATCATTTTCGACAAGACCGGCACCCTGACCGAAGGCCGCCCGCAATTGCGCAAAACCGAGGTATTCGGCACCCGCGATGCTGATCTCTGTCTGCAGCTCGCTTGCGCGCTGGAGGCGGGCAGCGCGCATCCGCTCGCTGCCGCTATCCGCGACGCCTGCGGGCGCGATGTGCCCAGCGCTTCCGGTTTGCACAGCGTCGCAGGGCAGGGCGTGGCTGGCGAGATCGATGGCGTCGCCTACCGGCTTGGCAGCGCCGCATTCGCCGGCGGCATCCACGCGGCCGGTGATGCAACGGACGTCACCAGTGTTTTCCTGGGCAGCTGCGGCGTGCTGCTGGCGCGTTTTGAACTGGCCGACGCGCTGCGCCCTGACGCGGCGGCCGTGGTGCGCCGCTTCCGCCAGCAAGGAAAAGAAGTGATACTCCTCAGTGGCGACCACCAGGTGGTGACCGACTGCGTCGCCGCCCAACTGGGCATCGAGACCGCTTGCGGCGACCGGCTGCCGGCCGACAAGCTGCGCATGGTCCAGATGCTGCAGCAGGGCGGGGCGGTGGTGGCGATGGTGGGCGACGGCATCAACGACGCTGCCGTGCTCAGTGCCGCCGATGTCTCGTTCGCGATGGGTAGCGGGGCCGCGCTGGCCCAGCTCAACGCCGATGCGGTGCTGCTCTCAAACCGCCTGGCGTCGCTGGCCGAAGCAGCATCTACCGCCGACCGCACGCTGGACGTGATCCGCCAGAACCTGATCTGGGCCGCGCTGTACAACGCGATCGCGATCCCTGCGGCGGCGCTGGGGTGGATCACCCCGTGGATGGCGGCGGTTGGCATGTCGGCCAGTTCGGCGCTGGTGATCGCCAACGCATTGCGCCTGCGGCGCTGGAAGGATTGAGATGGAATCGCTGTATTTGCTGGTGCCCTTGAGCGTGGCCATCGTGGCATTGGCGGTGTGGGTATTTTTCGGCGCCGCCGACAGCGGACAGTTCGACGACCTCGAAGGCCCGGCCCTGCGGGTGATACACGACGACGATCTGCCTTGATCCGGTCGTTTTTGATTCACATCAAGGATTTTTGAAGTTCAGAAATTTACTCTTCTGTTGTCATCGATGTATATTCCAGGAGAGCGTTTTGGACAGAGCTTTAAACTACAACTACAAGATCGTCAGGCAGTTCACGATCGCCACCGTTTTCTGGGGCGTGATCGGGATGCTGGCCGGGGTCTTCATCGCCGCCCAACTGGCGTGGCCCGCACTGAACTTCGACACGCCCTGGCTTAGCTACGGGCGTTTGCGTCCGCTGCACACCAATGCCGTCATTTTCGCGTTCGGCATCAACGGCCTGTTCGCCACCTCCTACTACGTGGTCCAGCGCACCTGCCAGGTAAGGCTGTTTTCGGACACGCTGTCGAATTTCACCTTCTGGGGCTGGCAAGCGGTCCTGGTCCTGGCGAGCATCACGCTGCCGCTCGGTTTCACGCGCGGCAAAGAGTACGCCGAACTCGAATGGCCAATCGCGCTGTTGATCACCGTGGTCTGGGTGATCTACGCGGTGGTGTTCTTCGGCACCCTCATCAAGCGCAAGGTCAAGCACATCTACGTGGCCAACTGGTTCTTCGGCGCCTACATCATCGCCGTGGCGCTGCTGCACGTGGTCAACGGCGCCTCGATGCCGGTCACGTTCTGGAAGTCGTACTCGGCCTACGCCGGCGTGCAAGATGCGATGATCCAGTGGTGGTACGGCCACAACGCGGTCGGCTTCATCCTCACCGCCGGCTACCTGGGCATGGTGTACTACTTCATTCCAAAACAGGCCGAACGGCCGGTGTACTCGTACCGCTTGTCGATCGTGCACTTCTGGGCGCTGATCTTCACCTACATGTGGGCCGGCCCGCACCATTTGCACTACACCGCGCTGCCCGACTGGACCCAGTCGATCGGCATGGTGTTTTCGTTGATCCTGCTGGCGCCGTCGTGGGGCGGCATGATCAACGGGATCATGACGCTGTCGGGCGCCTGGCACAAGCTGCGCACCGATCCGATCCTCAAATTCATGATCGTCTCGCTGTCGTTCTACGGCATGGCCACCTTCGAAGGCCCGATGATGTCGATCAAGACCATCAACGCACTGTCGCACTACACCGACTGGGGCATCGCCCACGTGCACGGCGGCGCGCTGGGCTGGGTCGGCTTCATCACGATGGGCTCGATCTATTACCTGATCCCGCGCCTGTCGGGCAAAAAGCAGATGTGGAGCACGCAGCTGGTTGACCTGCACTTCTGGGTCGCCACCATCGGCATCGTGCTGTACATCTCGTCGATGTGGATCGCCGGCGTGATGCAGGGCCTGATGTGGCGCGCGGTCAATCCGGACGGCACCTTGACCTACACCTTCGTCGAAGGCGTCAAGGCCACCTATCCGTACTACGTGATTCGCTTCGGCGGCGGCCTGTTGTACCTGTCGGGCATGCTGATGATGGCCTACAACACGTTCCAGACCATGCGCGACACCGAAAGCGCGGACGCGAAGATCCCGTCCCTTTTACCTTTACACGCTTAACCAGGAGCCCCCCATGAAATTTTCCCATGAGTGGATCGAGAAAAATCCCTGGCTGCTGATTGGACTGGTCTTGCTGGTCATTTCCGTCGGCGGCCTGGTGGAAATCGTTCCGTTGTTCTTCCAGAAGTCGACCACCGAGCCGGTGGCCGGCCTGAAACCCTACTCGGCGCTGCGCCTGATGGGGCGTGACGTGTATATCCGCGAGGGCTGCTACAACTGCCATTCGCAGATGATCCGTCCGTTCCGCGCCGAGACCGAGCGCTATGGCCACTATTCGGTGGCTGGCGAATTCGTCTACGACCATCCGTTCCAGTGGGGCTCCAAGCGTACCGGTCCCGATCTGGCACGGGTCGGTGGCCGCTACAGCGACGACTGGCACCGCACCCACCTGGACAATCCACGCGACCTGGTGCCCGAGTCGAACATGCCGGGCTATCCTTGGCTGGCGAAAACGAACTTGGTGCCGGGCGAGGTGACGGCCAAGATGCGCGCGATGAAGCGCCTCAACGTGCCGTATTCGGAGCAGGACATTGCCGAGGGACCGGCCACGCTGGCCGACAAGACCGAGCAGGATGCGCTGATCGCCTACCTGCAGGGCCTGGGCACCCAGATCAAGACAAGGAACTGACATGGCAATCGAACATATCTTTGACAGCGCCAGCAGCGTCATGACGCTGGTGAGCTTCGCAACCTTCCTCGGCATCTTGCTGTGGACCTTCTGGCTGCGCAGCGAGCAAGATTTTGCGGTCCAGGCGGCACAGCCGTTTGCCGACGAGGAGAGCGATCGTGGCTGATTTCACCAACGGCTTCTGGGACTTTTACGTCGCCATCATCACCTTGCTGTCGATTGCCGGTTGCGGCATCTTGCTGTGGTCGCAAGCGACCCACAAGGTCAGCGCCGGCATGCCGAGCGACGGCACCACCGGCCACGTATGGGATGACGACCTGACCGAACTGAATACGCCACTGCCGCGCTGGTGGATGTGGCTGTTCTGGATCACCATCGCGTTCGCGCTGGGCTACCTGGCGCTGTACCCGGGCCTGGGCAGCTATGCCGGCAAGCTGGGATGGAAGTCGAGTGGCGCCTACCAGGAAGAACTGAGCAAGGCTACTGCCGATTATGGCCCGCTGTTTTCGCGCTACGCCAAGATGGACCTGGAATCGGTCGCGGCCGACCCGCAGGCGCACGCCATCGGCGAGCGCCTGTTCCTGACCTACTGCGCCCAGTGCCACGGCTCGGACGCGCGCGGCAACAAGGGCTTTCCCAACCTGACCGACAAGGACTGGCTGTATGGCGGTGCGCCGTCGGTGATCAAGACCACCATCCTGAAAGGGCGCAACGGCATCATGCCGCCGATGGGCGCGGCGCTCGGTTCGGACGCCGACGTCGACAACGTGGCGCAGTACGTCAAGAGCCTGTCGGGCATGACGGCCGACCCGATCAAGGTCTCGTTCGGCAAGCCCAAGTTCAGTGCCTGCATGGCCTGCCACAACGCCGGCGGCACCGGCAACCAGGCGATCGGCGCGCCCAACCTGTCCGACAAGGTCTGGCTGTACGGCGGCAGCGCCGACACCATCATGGAGACGATCCGCAAAGGCCGCAACAACACCATGCCGGCGTTCGAGGACTTCCTCGGCGAAGACAAGGTGCACGTGCTGGCAGCCTATGTATGGAGCTTGTCGGCCGAACCGAAGGCGGTGGCGCAAAAATGAGTGATGCCAGTCCCAAGGCCACCGTCATCAAGATGTATGCGGCGCGCGAGGAAATCTACCCGCGCGAAGCGAAGGGCCGCTATGCGACCCTGCGCTGGGCCTGCGTGTGGATCACCCAGCTGGTGTTCTACGGGGTGCCCTGGCTGACCTGGAACGGCCGCCAGGCCATCCTGTTCGACCTGGGCGCCCGCAAGTTTTACATCCTAGGCATGGTGTTGTGGCCGCAGGACTTCATCTTTTTGGCGGCGCTGCTGATCATCTGCGCCTATTTGCTGTTCCTGGTCACCGCGGTGGCCGGGCGCGTTTGGTGCGGCTTCGCCTGCCCGCAAACGGTGTACACCGAAATTTTCATGTGGATCGAGCGCCGCATCGAAGGCGCGCGCAGCGCCCGCATCCGGCTCGACCGCCAGCCATGGACGCGCGACAAGCTGGCCAAGAAGGGCGCCAAGCACCTGGCCTGGGGCCTGGTGGCGCTGTGGACCGGGATTACTTTTGTGGGCTATTTCACGCCCGTGCGCACGCTGCTGGTGGAAGTGGCCGGCCTGTCGCTGGGGCCGTGGGAATGGTTCTGGATCGGCTTTTACGCGTTCGCGACCTACGGCAACGCCGGCTGGATGCGTGAACAGGTATGCAAATACATGTGCCCCTATGCGCGCTTTCAAAGTGCGATGTTCGACAAGGACACCCTGATCGTCACCTACGACCGCGAACGGGGCGAGCCGCGCGGCACCCAAACGCCCGAGCGCGACAAGGGCGACTGCATCGACTGCACCATGTGCGTGCAGGTGTGCCCGACCGGGATCGACATCCGCAAGGGCCTGCAGTACGAATGCATCGGCTGCGCCGCCTGCGTCGACGCCTGCAACACGGTGATGGAAAAAATCGACCTGCCGGCCGGCTTGATCCGCTATTCGACGCACCAGGCGATGACCAAGAAATGGACGCCGCGCCAGATCGCCCGGCGCGTAACGCGTCCGCGCGTGCTGATTTACACCGCCTTGCTGGGACTGATCGTGACCGCGTTCGCAGTGACGCTGGCGCTGCGCACGCCGCTCAAGCTGGACGTCATCCGCGACCGCGGCTCGATGGGGCGCGAAGTGGGCGACGGCCTGATCGAAAACGTGTACCGCCTGCAAATCATGAATACGGCCGAAACGGCGCACCGCTTCCACATCAAGGTGAGCGGCATGGAAGGCATTGCGCTGGTCAACAACGAAGACGTGGCAGTGGACGGCGCCAGCACGCGCGCGGTGGCGGTGCGGGTGCAGGCCGAACGGGGCGGCATGGCCAAGGGATCGAAACAGATCGCATTCGAACTGACGGCGGTGGACGACCCTGCGCTGTCGGTGCATGAAAAAGCAGTATTTATCGTACCAAGATAAGGAGACACCATGTACTCGAGCCCGACCCTCAAGCTGCGCACGGCCACGCCGTGGTATGCGCAGCGCTGGCCATGGCTGCTGATGCTGGGGCCGGCGCTGGTGATTGTGGCCGGCGCCATCACCGGCTACCTGGCCTATACCCGCCAGGACGCGATGGTGGTCGACGACTACTACAAGAAAGGCAAGGCGATCAATCAGGACTTGCGGCGCGACCGCGTGGCCAGTGCCATGCACTTGTCGTTTGCGGCCGACTATGACGCCAAGGCCGGCGTGCTGCGCGGTGACGTGAGCAGCTTTGGCCGTGCGTTGGCCGAACCGCTGCACATCACGCTGGCCCATTCGACGCTGCCCGAGAAAGACCTGGCGTTTGAAGCGCGGCCGGACGCGCAAGGCCACTTCGAAGTGGCCTTGCCGATGCTGGAACAGGCACGCTGGCAGCTGGGGGTGGAAGGGGCCAGGCGCGACTGGCGGCTGGCCTCGGAATGGCGCTGGCCGGCGCAGCGCTCGGTCAAGATCGATGCCGACCTGGCGGCGCCGCAATGAGGAAGGGCATGCAAAAGCTGGCGATGACGGTGCTGTGGCCCTCGTTCCTGGCAGCGGCCATGGCCGAGGGCTTGTTCTTTTCCGTGTTTTCGCCCGACGTGCTGTGGGCGCTGGCGCCGGTGGCGGTGTACAGCATCGGCTTCTTCTTTTTCTGGACCCTGAGCGCGCTGGCCAGCATGCTGACCTACTACCTGGTCACGGTGCCGGAGGATCACAATCCGCCGTTTTAAAAAAGGGTCAGTGCCAACATTCGGACACGGGCCCATCAGTAGCGACGCTACTGATGGGCCCGTGTCCGAATGTTGGCACTGACCCTCTAGGTCATCGGGCTGCACTGCTCGGTGCCGGCCGCCATTGCCTTGAGCATGACCGGGTCGAGCAGCGTCACTTCGCGCTTGTCGACCTTGAGCCAGCCCTGCTTTTTAAAGCGCGACAGCAAGCGGCTGATGCTCTCGATGGTCAGTCCCAGGTAGTTGCCGATGTCTTCGCGCGACATGCGCAGCTGGAAGCTGTTGGGCGAGTAGCCGCGCGCCGCATAGCGCGACGACAGGTTGATCAGGAACACGGCAAAGCGCTGCTCGGCGCGCATATTGCCCAGCAATAGCATGACGTTTTGCTCGCGCGTGATTTCCTGGCTCATGATGCGGTGGAAGTGGCGTAGCAGCGTGGGCACCTGGCCGAACAAGTCTTCCAGGCGCGGGAATGGAATTTCGCACACTTCGCTGTCTTCCAGCGCCACCGCGTCGCAATGGTGGTGGTCGCTGCTGATGGCGTCCATGCCCAGCAGTTCGCCGGCCATCTGAAAGCCCGTGATCTGCTGTTCGCCGGCGGCGTTGACCTGGTAAGTCTTGAAATGGCCGAAACGAATCGCATACAGGTTGCGAAACGGCTGGTCCATCTGGTACAGGCGCTCGTCGCGCGCGATGCGGCGGCGCGCGCCGATGATCTGGTCTAGCCGGTTCAAGTCGCCTTCGTCCAGGCCCATGGGCAGGCATAGCTGGTGCATGCTGCAATTGGCGCAGCTTGCCTTGAGGGCAGTGACATTTAATGCGGGGATGATTTGTAGTGGCAAGGTCATGCTGCCATGATACCGCAGCTAGCGGAAACGCACGTCCACCTTTGATACTTCGCCAACGACTTTTGGTTTCTTAGGCTTCTTTGGTTTTTTGACAACCTGGCCCGCCGTATTGGTCAGCGGGACCCGGTGTTCGGGCACAAAGCCCGGCTCTTCGGAGCGGGGCAAGGTCTGCTTGGTCAGCATTTCAATGGCCGCCAGCAGGTCCACTTCGTCGGCGCACACCAGCGATACCGCTTCGCCTGTATTGCCGGCGCGCCCGGTGCGCCCGGTGCGGTGAATATAATCCTCGGCCACGATCGGCAAGTCGAAGTTGACCACCTGCGGCAGGTCGTCGATATCCAGGCCGCGCGCGGCGACGTCGGTGGCCACCAGGATCTGGCATTGGCCAGCCTTGAAGCGATCGAGCGCGCGCAAACGGGCCGGCTGCGGCTTGTCGCCGTGGATGGAATCGGCCGCCACGCCATTGGCGGCGAGCGTGTCGACCAGCTGGTCGACGCCTTTGCGGGTCTTGACGAACACCAGCACCTGGCTCCAGCGTTTTTTATTCAGCAGGTGCATGAACAGTTCGGCCTTGCGCTTCTTGTCGACTGTGATCACCGACTGGCGGATGCGCTGCACGGTGCTGTTGCGCGGACTGACTTCGATGCTGACCGGGTCGGCCAGCAGCTTGCCGGCCATGGCGCGGATGTCGTCGGAGAAGGTGGCCGAAAACAGCAAGGTCTGGCGCTTGGGCGGCAGCGCCGCAAAGATGGCGTTCAGTTCGCGCGAAAAACCCAGGTCCAGCATGCGGTCCGCTTCGTCGAGCACCAGCGTTTGCAGCTGGTCGAACTTGACCGCGTTCTGGCTGTACAGGTCGAGCAGGCGGCCGGGCGTGGCCACCAGCACGTCGAGTCCTTTGCGCAGCTTCATCATCTGCGGGTTGATGCTCACGCCGCCATAGGCGACATGGGTGCGCAGCGGCAGGCCGGCGCCGTAGCTCTTGAAGCTTTCGTGGACCTGTTCGGCCAGTTCGCGGGTCGGCACCAGCACCAGCACCCGCACCGCGTTGCTGCCCACCTGCGGCCCTTCCATGGTCAGGCGCTGCAGCAGCGGCAGTGCGAAGCCGGCGGTCTTGCCGGTGCCGGTCTGGGCGGCGGCCATCACGTCGCGCTTGGCCAGCACGGCCGGAATGGCCTGGGCCTGCACCGGCGTGGGGGTGGCGTAACCGAGCGCTTCGAGCGTGCGGACCAGCGGGTCGATCAGACCGAGGGAGACAAACGACATGGAGAAATACCTGACGGCGAGAGAATAAGTCGACAGTTTACTCCATGTGCCGCGACGGTAGGCTTGACCGGGTCATGCTTGTCGCGGCAGCCGCCCAGCAACAGCAGGCAGCAGGCGAGGGTGGTGAGGCAGGCTTTCATGGCGCATCTCCCCAAAAAACCGATGGTAGCGAGTTTTCGGACAATGCGGCGCAGCGCTAATCGCGTGGGGCGACGGTGAAGTCCTTGCCGTTGACGTTGGTGCCCGCGGCATCGATCAGTACCGCGTGCGCCCTGGACGCACCCAGGCGCAGGCGTTCCAGCTGGGCCGGCGCCACTTGCAGCCGGTAGCTGCCGGGCGCCACGCCGGACAGGATGTAATAGCCATCGGCGCCGCTGGCGGTGCTGGCCACCACTGCGCCGGCGCCATCGAGCAGCTGCAGTTCCAGGTCGCCGGCCGGGCGTTTGGCGCCGTTCGCCATCACATAGGTGGTGCCGTCGATTTCGCCGGTGATCCCGACCGCAAACTCCAGTTCGCTGACCTTGCCGGCGCGCGGCACGATGCGCGCGCCTTGTCGCAGCGCCAGCCATTGCGGGTCTTCCAGCGTGGCCGGATCGAGCCCGATATCGACTTGCTGGCTGGGCGGCAGGCGGCCGATCCAGGCGACGCCGTCGGCGCCGGTGCGCGCCAGCTGGGAGGCGCCATTGACCAGAAAGCCGGCGCCGGCGATAGGCTGGTCGTCGCCATCCATGATGCCGTTGCGGTTCTTGTCGAGGAATACCCGCAGCGAGGCGTTGCCATTGGCGGCCATCGGCACCGCGTCGGTCATCCAGCGCGCTTGGCGCGGCTCGCACCCGGCCGCGATGAATAGCTGCAGCCCTACGCCATGGTCGCCGTGCCCGCCATGGTAGGCGTTCACGCCCAGCGCGAAACTGCCCATGCTCTTGTTCAGCGCTGCGCTGAAGCGGTAACGGCGCTGGCCGAAGCTGCGCGCCACGGCGGCACTGAGCAGGTAGCGGTCATTGAGATGCTTGTCGGCCGCCAGCATCAGTGTCGACAGTGCCGCGCGCGGCTCGAACGTGTACTGCAGCTGGCCGCTGAAGCCCACGCCGGCCACGCGCCGGCTCACCTGCGCGATGCCGTCGGCCAGCTTGCTGCCGCTGCGCGACTGCCAGCGCAGCGCGTTGCTAAATGCCGTGGCGTTGCGGTAGGCTGAAATGCGCGCGCCCAGTTCCAGGTTTTGCTGGCCCGAGGCCAGCAGGTCACGGCGCGCTTGCAGCGCCACCGGCAGCGCCGCCAGCTGGCCATCGATGCGCAGCTGATCGCGCGTCGTCACCGCGTCGTCGCCGGCCAGATAGAAGTCGCTGGCGAAATTGCGCGCCCAGGCCCGGCTGGCATTGACCGCCAACGCGCCGACCCGAGTGCGCAAACCCAGTTGCGCCAGCGCGCCGCCTTCAACGCTGCGCACCAGCGCGGCGTCGAAGATGACGCGATCGAGGTACATTTGCAGGCCCACGGAAGCGTAGTGGTGCGCGCTGCCTACCAGCGCGGCGCTGGCGGCCAGGCGCGCTCCCAGGCCGAAGTCCAGTTGCAGCACGCTGCGCGCGCGGCCATGCTCGTCGTGCTGCGCGGCCAGGCTGTAGACCAGTTCACCGGGTTTGAGCATCGCCTGTTCGATCAGGAAGCTGTGGCGCTCGATGCGCACCTGTCCCAGCGGCCCGTGGAACACCAGCCGGAATTCATTGGCGCCGTAGATCAGCGTCAGGTCATCGAACGCATAGCGGCCATCGGGGCGCGCTTGCTGGAAGCCGACCAGCGCATCGTTGAAATACAATTCCACGTCCCAGCCCGGCGCCAGGTCGCCCTGCAGGTTGTGGCGGTCAAAGCCCATCGGCTGGCCCAGCGGCCGGTTCGACACCAGCATGCCGTTGCCGCTGGCGCTGCCCAGCGTGATGTTGGGCACGCCCGGCGCCACGATGCTGCCCACTTGCGCGGTGCGCGCTTTCAGTGGCCCGAGCAGGTTGGCGTCCGGATCCTGGCGGCCCAGCGTCAGGCGCGCCGCCGGTCCATGCGATTGCGCGCTGGCGTTGATGTACAGCGCCGCCTCCAGGCCAAGCAAGTCGGCGGTCAGGTAGCTGGTCAGGCTGGCGTCGGTGGTGCCACTGCCGGGCGCGCGGCGCAGGTCGACACCGATGGTCTGGTCGATGAACGGCATGCTGGCCAGCCGGTACGGCGTGGCCACGCGCGGGTAGTTCGGCTGCGCAGCGGCCCCGCGCGCGCCTGTCAGGCCGCCACTGGCCAGGCGCGCCAGGCGCGCTTGGACCGGCAGCTGTTCGCGCGGCGTGACCGTCAGCGTCAGGCTGGCCAGGTCAAGCGCGAAGCTGGCCGGCAGCCACTCGGCCAGCAGAGTGCTGGCGACGTAGATGTCGTCCGCTTCGCGCCGCACCAGCGCCGGGTCGACGCTGGTGCGCCGTTCTCCGCGCAGCACGCTGTGCTCGCGCAGGTCAAGCCGAAAGCCGCGCTGTTCATCGAGGATGTAGCCGCTGGCCTGGCCGGCGGCGGCGTCAGTGCGGATTGCGATCGTCAGCAGGCGCGCCACTTCGCCCAGCGGCAGCAGCACGTCGTCGCCCTGCTGGTAGGCGCCGATGGCCTCGGCCAGCACCTGCTGGTCGAGCCGCACTTCGAGCAGCAGGTCGGGACTATCGGCGGCGCGCGCCGGCGCCATGAGCAGCGCCAGGATCAGCGCGCAGCGCGCCAGCACGGTGAGCCAGGCCATGAGCGCTGGCTCCCCATGCCGCTCAGGGCAGCGCCAGCGCCGCTTCGGCCAGCAGCTTGCCGCCGGCCTCGGGACGTTCGCGGTAGGTCAGGCGCAGTTCGCCGCCGGCCAGCCGGGTGCCGGGCGCCAGTGGCAGCATCGCGCGGCGCAACGCATTGGGCGTGTACACGGCCACGCCGCCGGCCTTGCCGACCATCTGGCCGGCGCCGCCGCGCGGCGTGAACACGGCCGACAGGTCGCCATACAGCGAGCTGTTGCCGCTGCGCTCGATGCGAAACGCCAGCAGCGGCGCCTTGCCCGCCTCCTGCTGCAACGCCAGTCCGGCCAGCGTGGCTTGAGCCTCGCTGGCGCCATGGCGCACGATGACGGGAATCGAGGCGCCGATCAGGGTCTTGATCACGACACCGATTTTTTGCCCGTCCGCGGGACCTGGTTCGACGCTGGTGGCCAGCGCGCTGGCGTCGGGCAGCCGTTCAAAGTGCAGGTGCGAGCGGTATTCGCCGTCGGCCAGAGCGTCGGGTTTGCGCACCATCAGGCGCACCACCTGCGCGCTGCCCGGGGCCAGCGTGACCTGGCGCGGCGAGTAGCTCAGCATGGCGTCGGCGAAGCGGTCCTCCGGGCCGGGCTCGGTGACGGCAATGAATTCGCCGGTTTCGCTCATGCGCCGGTTGACCACGCTGATGCGGTAGCTGGCCACTTCCTTGCTGTGGTTGATCAGCTCGATCTGGGCCGCGCGCTGGTTTTTGGCGAACACCACGCGGTTCGGGTTAAGCATCAATTCGGCCAGCGCCGGCAACGGCAGCAGCACCAGCAGCAGGGCGGCGAGGCGGGCGTACCAGGTTGGTGTCGTCAAGATAGCTCCTATTGGAATTCGAGAATGGCCTGGAAGGCGCCCGTGTAGTTGCCGGGCGCCTGGCTGGGCGCCACTTGCAAGGTCGCGCCCACGGTGGCCGCCTTGACGCCCGAGGCCAGCAAGCCTCCCGCCGGCAGGCTGCTGGTGAACGCGGTC
The DNA here is from genome assembly GCA_040390915.1 of Pseudomonadota bacterium. Taxonomy (GTDB): domain Bacteria; phylum Pseudomonadota; class Gammaproteobacteria; order Burkholderiales; family Burkholderiaceae_D; genus Telluria_A. The sequence goes on along the minus strand of JAZJXM010000027.1, from coordinate 63,157 downwards.
AGGGGCATCTGATTGGCGCCCGACACCAGGCTGACGGCGCCGTTGGCCGGCAGCGTCAGGATGGTGATGCGGTTGTCGTTGCCGGAAAAGCTGAAAGCGGCCGCGCTGGCGGCAGAAGAAAACAGGATCACGCCGCCGCTGCGGCTGCGCGCGCCGTTGACGGCGAGCGTGACGGCGCCGCCGCTGCCGGCGGCGAAGCGCCCGAACGCCATGTTGGCGCTGGTGCTGATATTGCGCGCTGCCATGGCAAGGCCTGCCGCCAGCAAAGCTGACAGCACTAGCGCGCCACGCGCTGCAGCGGTGCGCGCCCGGCGGGCGCGCCCGCGCCGGTGCCTAGTTGTATTCAACCGTGGCGACGACGGTGCCGGTGTACACCCCGGGCGCCTGGGCTGCGCCCACGGTCAGCGTGCCGCCCACGAACAGCGACTGGGCGCCCGAGCCGTCGAGCGTGCCGGTGGCCACGTTGCCCGAGGTGACGTTGGCGCCGGTCAGGTCGCTGCTCTTGGCCAGCGCCATGCTGTTGGCGCCGCTGGTGAGGGTGGCGCTGCCGCTGTGGGTGATCGAATAGGTGGTGGAAGGCTCGCCGGTGATGTTAAAGCGCGCCGCCGAGCTGCTCGCGCCGGTCATCAGGATGGCGCCGCTGGTGGTGCGCGCGCCGCTGTTGCTGACCGTGACGGTGCCGCCGGCGCCAGGCGCGAAGCTGCCGAACACCAGGTCGGTGGCGGCCACGATGGCGATCGGCGTGACCACGGTGCCGGTGGCGTTGGCGGTCGCTTGCGCGGCCTGGCCAGGCGCGCTCAGGCTGGCGCCCAGTGCGGCAGCGGCCGCCATCAGTGCCAGTTTGAGTGCCAGTCGCGGTTGCTTGAAAGTGGTAGTCATCACAGCTCCTTGTCGGGTAAGGTTCGTTTGTCTGGTTGCATCTTTCCTGCCTGCAAGTGAATACTACGAAAGATTTTTCCCATATGCATCACTACCGGGACCAGGTTTGATGTGCGTCTATGCACTGTGGGTCGGGCGCGACGGCCGGTCCATTTTTGCCGTTTCGTCGGCGCCGGCGCGGTTCTGTCGGATAATGCGCGGTGGCTAGCGCGGGCCTTGTTACGCTCTACCCGAGCCCACTGTTTTGGAACCCATCATGATTACGAGCATCCTGTTTATTTTCCGTCTGTCGCTGGCCTGGTTCCTGCTGTACCTGCTGTTTGCCATCAGCGTCAACGTCGTTTTTCTGAGCCACAACGGCGAAGACCACGGCGGCTTTTTCGTGCTGCTCGGCTTTATTGTGCTGACAGGCGTCATCGTGACCGCTTTTTCGCACCTGGGACGGGTGCGCTTGATCGCCGGCGAGGTCAACAGCAGCTCGCTGTCGAACCGCCAGCGGCGCCGCATCGAGATCCCGTTCGAGTCGGGCGTCGCGTTCGACCTGGTCGAAGCGGCGATCCGCGAGCTGCCCGGCATCGACGTCGTCGACAGCGCGCGCGACAGCCTGCAAGTGCGCGCCAAGGTCAAGCGCATGGACCCGTACAGCGGCAACGGCGCGCCCAACAAGTTCGTCGAATCGCTGCGCACGCGCCGCAACCAGATCCTGATGACCGTCACGCCCAATGGCGACGCCGGCAGCGTGACGCTGATCTGCGAGCCCGAACGCACTGCCTGGACCGATGCCTTTATCGTCGACTTCGTGACCAATTTTGAAAACGCCGAAGCGGTGGTGCGTTCGGTGACCCGGCGCGTGGCCGAGATGCGCCGCCTGGAGCAGGTCAGCGTGACCCAGAGCGCGACCGAAAAAGAACTGACGGTGGCCAAACTGAGCCTGCTGCACGCCCAGGTCGAGCCGCACTTCCTGTACAACACGCTGGCCAGCGCCCAGCTCTTGACGCGCACCGATCCGGCCAGGGCCGACCAGATGCTGGGCAACCTGATCATGTATTTGCGCCATTCGCTGCCGCGCACCGAAGATTCGCTGTCGACCCTGGGCGACGAACTGGAACGGGCCCAGGCCTACCTGGACATCCTCAAGATCCGCATGGGCAGCCGCTTGAACCTGCAGGTCGAAGTGCCACAGCAGCTGCGCGCGGTGCTGTTTCCGGCGATGATGCTGCAAACCCTGGTCGAAAACGCCATCAAGCACGGGTTGGAGCCGAAACCGGGCGGGGGCACCGTCTGGATCCTGGCGCGCACCCATGAAAACAGCGTGGCGCTGACGGTGGCCGACGACGGGCGCGGCTTCTCGGCCGAAGGGGGCGGCACCGGCATCGGGCTGCGCAATGTGCGCGAACGGCTGCGCCTGGCCTACGGCAACACCGCCGCGTTTGCGATCGTCGCCAATTTTCCGGCCGGGGTGGCAGCGACCATCACGGTGCCCAACACCACTTCCTTGGGAGTACGTCATGACTAAGTGTGTCATTGCCGAAGACGAAACCCTGCTGCGCGACGCGCTGGTGCAGTTGCTGGGCGAAGTGTGGCCCGAACTGGAGATCGTCGCCGCCTGCGACGACGGCGGCAGCGCGCTCGAAGCGATCGCCACCCACCAGCCGGAAGTGGCCTTCCTGGACATCCGCATGCCCGGCCTGACCGGCCTGGAAGTGGCGGCGGCGCTGCCCGACACCAGCCCCAACACCCAGGCCGTGTTCGTGACCGCGTATGACCAGTATGCGATTGACGCGTTCGACAAGGGCGCGGTCGACTACCTGCTCAAGCCGGTGGCGCGGGCGCGCCTGGCCGCCACGGTGCAGCGCATCAAGGCGCGCCTGGGCAGCGGCGCGCATGACGCCCAGGCGCTGGCCGCGCTGCTGGCGCGCCTTAACCAGAGCATCCCCAACACCAGCAAGGAGCCGCCGCTGGTGTGGCTGACTGCCAGCGCCGGCGCCGAAACGCGCTTGATCATGGTCGACGACATCGCCTATTTTCAGTCCGACACCAAGTATACGGTGGTGATGACGGCGGCCGGCGAAGCGTTGCTGCGCAAGCCGATCCGCGAACTGCTGGACGTGCTCGACCCGACCATCTTCAAGCAGATCCACCGCTCGACCATCGTCAACTTGCGCGCGGTGGCCTCGGTCACGCGCGACGACACGGGGCGCGGCGTGGTCAAATTGAAAACACGCCCGGAAACGCTGGCCGTCAGCCAGCCGTTCATGTCGCTTTTCCGTAACATGTGAGTTTGTAACTAAAGGAAACTGTGTGCGCTAGCGAACGGATTTGAGTGTTGCCTCTGTTAAACTATGTCCATTCACAAGCGAAAGAGGCACACCATGAAAAAATATCTGATCGCCGCGCTGTTGCTGGCGGCAAGCAGCGCCACCATGGCGCAAAACGTGGCGCTGGACCTGCATATCGGCGGGCCTGGCTACTACGGCACCATCGAACTGGGCAATATTGGCCGTCCGCCGGTGATCTACCGCGAACCGATGATCATCGAGCGCCAGGTGCGCTATGTCGGTGAGCCGCTGTACCTGCGAGTGCCGCCGGGACACGCCAAGAAGTGGAGCAAGCATTGCCACGCCTATAACGCCTGCGGCCGCCCGGTGTATTTCGTTCAAGACAGCTGGTATAACAATACCTATGCGCCGCACTATCGCCAGTCGCATGGCGGCGGCCACGACTACCGCGACGAGCGCCGTGATGACCGCCGCGATTACCGCGACGACCGTCGCGATGACCGCCGTGACGAGCGCCGCGATGAGCGTGACGATGACCATGGGCATGGCAACGGTCATGGCAACGGCCATGGCAAAGGCCACGGGCACGACAAGCACTAAAGTGTGATTTCCGCAGCAGTGTAAGCTGGCCGGCATCAGCGGCGACAGGAGATGCGCATGCGGGGCAACATCGTGATTGTGGGCGGCGGGGCTGGCGGCCTCGAACTGGCCAGCCGGCTCGGGCGCACGCTCGGCCCGGCCAGCGTCACGCTGGTCGACTGCCGGCTGTTTCACGTCTGGAAGCCGTCGCTGCACGAAGTGGCGGCCGGCACGCTGGATCTGCACCAGGAAGGCTTGTCGTACCAGATGCTGGCGCACGACAACGGCTTCACCTTTGTCTACGGGCCGTTGACCGGCCTCGATGCGGCGGCGCACACGCTGACGGTCGGTGCGGTGCGCGACCTTGACGGTGACGTGCTGCTGGCCGAACGCAGCGTCGATTTTACTTCCCTCGTCATCGCGGTGGGCAGCACGTCCCACTATTTTGGCGTGCCCGGCGCCGAAGCGCACACCATCTCATTGAACGCGACCGAAGACGCCGAACGCTTTCGCCTGCGCCTGCTCAAGCAGCTGGCCCAGGCCGACCTGCGCCAATCGGGCGGGGTTGATATCGTCATCATCGGTGGCGGCGCCACCGGGGTCGAACTGGCGGCCGAGCTGCGTGAAGCGAGCGGCGTGTACGCCGCTTATGGCTTTCAGCATCTGCAACCGGAGCGCGACGTGCGCATCACGCTGCTCGAAGGCGCGCCACGCATCCTGGCGCCGCTCACCGCGCAAGTGGCCAAGGCAGCGCACGCGCTGCTCGAACAACGCCGAATCCGGGTCGTCACCGATTGCCGCGTCACCGCCATCGAAGCGCACCAGGTGACCGACGCTGGCGGCGCCGTGTATCCGGCCAGCCTGTGCGTGTGGGCGGCCGGCATCCGCGCCCCGGCCTTCCTTGCGCAACTAGGCCTGCCGACCAACAAGAACGGACAGATCGTGGTTGACGGGCAGCTGCGCGTCCAGGGCGTGGCCGGCGTGTTTGCATTGGGCGATTGCGCCGCCTGCATGGATGCCGACGGCAAGCTGGTGCCGCCGCGCGCGCAGGCGGCGCATCAGCAGGCCGACTACCTGCGCCGCCAGCTGATCCGGCTGGCGCGCGGGCAGGGGCTGCGGGCGGCGCCGTATGCCTACCGCGACTACGGTTCGCTGGTGTCGTTCGGGCACCGCAACACGGTCGGCAGCCTGATGGGATCACTGCGCGGCTTGCATTTTTTCGTCGAGGGGTTTTTCGCGCGCATGATGTATGTCAGCCTGCACCTGATGCATCACGCGGCGGTGCTGGGCGTGCGCAAGACTGGCGTGCTGGCGCTGGCGCGTTTCCTGATCAAGCGCAGCTCGCCACTGGTCAAGCTGCACTAGGCTGGCGCGGCAAGGTCACGCACAGCGCGGCGCCGCGTCCGGGCGCCGGCGCCAGCAGCAGCACGCCGCCCAGCAAATGGATGCGTTCGCGCAGCAGGCGCAGGCCGTGGCAGCCAGCGGCCAGAGCGCTGCCCTGCGGTCCGACGCCGTTGTCGCGCACGGTCAGCATGATGGTGTCGTCATTGTCGTCGAGGATCACCTCGACGACGCTGGCGCCGGCATGGGCGGCAACGTTGCGCAAGCCTTCTTCGAGCGCGCGCAGCAGCGCCACCCCATGTTCCGGACGGTAGCTGGCGTCGTCGTCGGGCAGGCTGATGCGCGCGTCAATGCCGTGTTCGGCGCCAAAGCGCGCCACCAGTTCGCTGAGCGCGGCGCGCACGCCGAGAAACTCAAGCTTGTCGTTCCAGATCGCCGCCTGCAGTTCGCGGTTGGTGCTGATGATGCCCAGCAGCAGCGTTTTCATCTGGGCCGCGCGCTGCTGCAGCGCCGTGTCGGCCGGCATCTGCTGGCTCAGCAGCGCCAAATGCATGGTCAGCGCCGTCATCGATGAGCCC
>JAZJXM010000027.1:29964-57478 GCA_040390915.1 Pseudomonadota bacterium | reverse complement strand
GCGTCAGGTGGCCCAGCAGTTCGCACAGCTCCGCGGTACGCTCGGCCACGCGGCGCTCCAGTTCGACATCAAATTGTTGGGTGGCGGGTGCCGTCATGCTGGACTCGATTCAAATTTCTCAAATCATACAACAGCAGGCCAGCCGCTGTCGCCAGCACCGGGTCAGGTCGCTGGCAGTGCCCGGCACTGGGTAATTGCGTCAAGCAGGTGCCCAATCTCGACCGGCTTGACCAGGTGCAGGTCGAAGCCCGCTTCCAGCACGCGCCGCTGGTCGTCGGCCAGCCCGTAGCCGGTCAGCGCGATCAGCTTGATGTCGCGCGTGGCGTCATGCTGGCGCAAGCGGCGCGCCACTTCGTAGCCGTCGATGCCGGGCAGGCCGATGTCGACCAGCGCCACGTCGGGCCGCTGGGCGAACGCCATCCTGAGCCCTTCCAGGCCGTCACCCGCATGGCGCACCGGGTAACCGCAGGCGCTCAGCATGGTGGCCATCATTTCGCGCCCGTCCTCGTTGTCTTCGATCAGCAACAGGTTCGGCTTGCCGGTGTCGGGCAGGGCCGGCGCGCTGCTGGCGCTGTGCTGCGTCGCGGCGGCGCGCGGCAGGCGCACCGTGAAGGTGCTGCCGGCATCCAAGCCATCGCTGTGGGCGCTGACGCTGCCGCCATGCAGTTCGGCCAGGCGCCGCACCAGCGCCAGGCCGATCCCCAGCCCCCCTTGCGAACGGTCCAGCGTGGTGGAAGCCTGCACGAACACGTCGAACACGTGCGGCAGCAGTTCGGCCGCGATGCCCACCCCCGAGTCGCGCACCGTCAGCACCACCTGCTGCGCTTCGGCGGCCACGGCGATGCTGATGCTGCCGCCGCTGGTGGTGTACTTGAGTGCGTTGTCGATCAGGTTGGTGGCGATCTGTTCCAGGCGGGTCGGGTCGCCGTCCACCCAGCACGGCAAACTTGCCAGGCTCAGTTCGTAGTTGGCGGTGCGCCCGCTGGCCTTGAAGGTGTCCAGGCAGGCCGCGACCAGCGCGCTGACCTCGACCGGCTGGCGCGCCAGCAAAATCTTGCCCGACATCGCGCGCGACAAGTCGAGCAGGTCGTCGACGATGCGCGACAGGTGCTGGCTCTGGCGCTGAATGATCTGTTTGGCGCGCAGCACCGTGTCGGGGCCGGCGCCGGGCAGCCCGATCAGGGCGGCAGCGCTGCTGATGGCCGACAGGGGATTGCGCAGTTCGTGCCCCAGCATGGCCAGGAACTCGTCCTTGGCGTGGCTCTTGCGCTCGGCCGCCTGGCGTTCTTCCATTTCGCGCGTCAGGCGCTTGTTGGTGGCGGTCAGTTCTGTGGTGCGCTGGCTCAGCTTGTGCGCCTGCAGTTTCAGTTCTTCATTCTTGCTCGCCAGCGCGACGAACACGTCGATCTTGGCGTGCAAAATCTGGGGAATGATGGGCGTGAACAGGAAGTCGGCCGCGCCGCGCTGGTAAGCCTTGAGGCGGTCGATCTCGTCGGCCAGGAAGGCGGTCACGAAGATGATGGGGATATCGGCCGAGCGCGCGCGCTGGTGGATCGCTTCGGCCGTTTCAAAACCGTCCATGCCGGGCATGTTCACGTCGAGCAAGATGACGGCGAAATCGTGCAGCAATACCTGGCGCAGCGCTTGCTGGCCGGAGCGCGCGGTAATGACCTCGTAGCCCGATTCTTCGGCCCACAGTTCAAGCAAGCTGGTCAGTGCCAGCAAGCTCGCCGCATCGTCATTGACGACGAGGATTTTCGGTTTTTCTATTTTCTGCACGTCGTTCCTGTACTGCCAATGAGGTCGATACGCCGATGGGCCATGATAGCAACGGCGCAAATCTGTGTCAAAAAGCAAGCGTGCGCAGCGGACACGGTACGCTGACGCACATACGGGGCCAGAACGGTGTGGGATAGTAAGACCAACCAGGAGAACACCATGAATATCCACACCATTGTTGACGATGCATATGCTGAAAAAAGTCTGCGCGACATTTGCAATGCGCCCATGTCAGCCCTGCGCGGCGTGAGCGTCAAGGACGCCAAGGCCTTGCACCAGGCGTTCGGCATAGACACGGTCGGCCAGCTGGCCGAGCTCAAATTCTTCAAGTGGGCAGCTGCCATCAAGACGCTGGCCGATGAGGAGGGCGACACGCCCCAGCAGATCGCCAGCGAAACGTTGCTCGACGACGCGGTGGAAATGACGTTCCCCGCCAGTGACCCCATTTCGGTCGATGCCGGCATCACCCGCATCGAAGTGGCGCCCGACATGGTCGACGCCTGCACCGACCATCAACATGCGAAAGAGCAGGAAGTGCACGCCCAACAAGCCAAGCGCAAGCACGCCTGATCCGCACGGCTCAGTGCGGCACCAGCTGGCTCTTCTTGACGGGCGGCTGGGCCGAGGTGACGCAAAAGCGGTTCTTGCCGCCGCGCTTGGCTTCATACAGCGCGTAATCGGCAATGCTGATCAGCGTCTCCACGCTGTCGGCGTCGTCCGGATAGATGCTGATGCCGATGCTGGTCGACAGGCGCAAGGTCAGGTCGTTGATGAAAAACGGCTCGGAGACCGCTTCGACCAGCTTGGCCGCCGGCCCCTGGGCGTCCAGCAAGCAGGTGATTTCGCTGAGCACCACCATGAATTCGTCGCCGCCCAGGCGCGCCACCGTGTCTTCCTTGCGCGCCGTGGCCACCAGGCGCTGCGCGACAATTTTCAGCACTTCGTCGCCGTAGGCGTGGCCGTAGGTATCGTTGATGGCCTTGAAGCCGTCCAGGTCCAGGTACAGCACGGCCGCCTTGTGGTGATTGCGGCTGGCGTGCTGCAAACTGGTTTCAATGCGGTCTTCCAGCAGGCGCCGGTTCGGCAGGCCGGTCAGGGGATCGTGCAGCGCCAGCGCTTGCTGCGCCTTGCTGTAGCGCGCCAGTTCCTTGTACAGCAGCCGCACTTCGAGCATGTTGTGGATGCGCTTGTGCACTTCGAGCAGGTCGAACGGCTTGCTGATGAAGTCGCGCGCGCCCGCTTCCAGCGCGGCAATCTTGAAACTGGGCTGGGCGGTGAGCGCCAGCACCGGCAGGTAACCGCCTTGTTCAATTTCCTTGAGCCCCTTCATGACCTGAAAGCCATTCAGGCCGGGCATTTGCAGGTCGAGCAGGATCAGGTCGTAGTTGTGCTGGCGGTGCAGCGGACACACTTGTTCGGGCAACATGGTCGAGCTGACGCAGCTATAGCCTACGTCGCGCAATATCTCTTCCATCAGCTCGATATTGTCGGGCGCATCGTCTACCACGAGTATCTTGGCGTTCAGAATGTCTTCGCGGCTCGGCATACGAAAGTCCCGGGGAGTAAAGCTTCATTTCTTCAAACTATATTGCAGTGTATCAAAGGAGTTCCGCATTTCTTGTAGGACAGCGCCGCGTCATGCGGTAGGAATGCGAAGGATGTTGTGCGGGACCATGGCCGCCACAGTGGCAATGAGCTCGCTCGGTTCGACAGGTTTGGAAATATGCGCCCGAAAACCGGCCTCGAGCGCCCGCAAACGGTCTTCGGAACGGGCAAAGGCAGTCAGCGCCACCGCGGGAATGTTGCCACCTTGCTCAGGCGCGAGCGCGCGCACCCGCGCCAGCAGCTCGAAGCCGTCGACGTCGGGCATGCCCAGGTCACTCACCAGCACGTCCGGGACTTCATCCAGGATGGCCGCCAGCGCGCTTTCGGCGCTGCCGGCGGTGCGCACGCTGGCATGGCAATCGGACAGAATCCGGTTGATCAGCTCGCGCGCATCGGGTTCGTCATCGACCACCAGCACGCGCAGCTGCGACAGGTCGCGCAGCGTGAAGTCGGGCGCTGCCGGCGAGGGTGGGCTGTAAGGGGCACGGTCGGGGCGCGAGGACAGCGTCTGGCGGTTGGCCGACGGCAGCTCGATGGTGAAGCTGGCGCCGCGCTCTTCGCCCTCGCTGTCGACCCGCACCATGCCGCCATGCTGTTCGATCAGGTGCTTGACGATCGACAGGCCCAGCCCCAGCCCGCCGTGCTTGCGCGTGGTGGACGCATCGCCCTGGCGAAACCGTTCGAACACATGGGCCTTGAATTCAGGCTTGATGCCAACCCCGGTGTCTTGCACCGTGATGGCCACGTGGCCATCGAACGGCGCCAGGAAAATATCGACCCGCCCGTCGCGCGGGGTGAACTTGATCGCGTTCGACAACAGGTTCCAGATCACTTGCTGCAAGCGGGCCGGGTCGCCGGCAATCAGGCCCACCTGCGCATCGTAGTGGCGTTCGAGCCGGATGTTCTTGGCGTCGGCGGCCGGGCGCACCGTTTCGATGGCGGCGTCGATGAACACCGACGGCGCTACCGTCTGCATGTCGAGCAGCACCTTGCCGGACGTGATGCGGCTCATGTCGAGCAAGTCTTCGATCAGCTGGGCCTGGGCGCGCGCATTGCGTTCGATCGTTTGCAGGCCGCGCAGCAGATCGGACTGGTCGCGGCTGCCGCGGCGCAGCACCTGGGCCCAGCCCAGGATGGCCGACAGCGGCGTGCGCAGTTCGTGCGACAGCGTGGCCAGGAATTCGTCTTTCATCTGGCTGGTGCGCTCGGCCTCGGCACGCGCCGAGCGCTCGCTTTCGAGCAGCACCTTGCGCTCTTCGGCCGCGTGCTGGGCCGCCTCGTACAGGCGCGTGTTGTCGATCGCCACGGCGGCCTGGGCCGCGATGCCGCCCACGATGCGTTCGGTGCGTTCGGTGAATACGCCCGCTTCCGGGTGGCCGAAGAACAGGCTGCCCAGCACTTCGCCCGAGCGCGCCACCACCGGCATGCTCAGGTAGCTGCGGATGGCCGGGGTGGGGCCGCTGCCGATATCGTCGTAACGCAGCACGCCTTCGCCTTGCAGGCTGGGGCTGAACAGGGCGCTTTCGCGCGGTTCGCCGAACGGGTCGAATTCGGCCGGCACCGCGCCGGAAAAGGTCGACAGCGTGAACAGGTCGCCGTCGCCATCCTTGCCGTGATAGAAGAAGGCGCCAAAGCGCGCGCCGGACACGCCGGTGGCCGCGTCGGTGACCGTTTGCAGCAGCGAGCGCAAGTCACGCTGCGAGGCCAGCGCGCTGCCGGTGCTGTTGAGCAGTTCGAGCACGTGCGATTCGTCGCGCAGCGCCTGCTCCACGCGCTTGACCTGGTCGACGTCGGTATTGGTGCCGAACCAGCGCACCACGTGCCCGAGGCGGTCGCGCACGGCGTTCACGCGCGTGAGGAACCAGCGGTACTGGCCATCGGCGCCGCGGATCGGGTATTCCATTTCAAACGGATTGCCGGTGCGGATGGAGTCGTGCCAGCGCTGCAGCATCTGCGGCAGCACTTCCGGATCGTGGGTCGCTTGCCAGCCCCAGCCCACCATGGCGTCGGGCGTGGTGCCGGTGTACTCATACCAGCGCTTGTTGAACCACACGATGGCGCCATCGGCTTGCGCCATCCAGGCCAGCTGGGGGATCGAATTGGCCAGCGCGCGCAGCACTTCCTCGCTTTCGCGCAGCGTGTCTTCGACGCTCTTGCGGGCGCTGATGTCCTGCACCACGCCGGTCATGCCCAGCACCGTGCCATCGCGTTCGTAGTCGATGCGCCCGACCACGCCGATCCAGCACAGCACACCGGGGCGGTCGATCCGGCATTCGATGTTCAGGTCGGTGTGCCGGGCGCACGCCTGCACGAACTCGGCGCGCGCGATGTCGCGGTCGCTCGCGTGCAAGCGCTCGGCCAGCGCCGACCACGGCAGCGGCGTTTCCGCTTCCAGCGAAAAGATTTCGGCCGCGCGCTGGCCCAGCGTGATGCGCTCTTGCGCGGCATCCCAGCGCCAGTCACCCAGGCGGCCGGCCGACAGCGCCACCTGCAAGCGGTTATTGCCGTCGAGCAGGGCCTGGGCATTGGCCTTGCTGCGCGTGATGTCCTGGAAATACACGGTCAAGCCTTCGGCCGACGGGTAGGCGCGCAAGTCGAACCAGCAGTCCAGGTTGGTATAGAAAAATTCGAAGCTAACCGTCTGGTGCAGCGCCAGCGCGCGCCGGCATTCGGTTTCCAGCGCGCTGGCGCGCAGTTCGGGAAATTCATCCCACAGCGAGCGGCCCAGCAGCGCGGTGCGGTCCTTGCTGCTGGCCGCGAGCAGCTCGAGCGCGCGCCCGTTGATGTAGGTGATGCACCAGTCCAGGTCGACCGAGCAGAAACCGTCGGTCAGGCTCTCGAGCATGTTTTCCATGCGCGTCTTGGCGCGCCGCAGTTCATCGCGCGCTTCGAGCAGTTCTTGCTGCGCGCGCTGGCGCGCCACCAGCACGCTGTTGGCGTTGCGCAGCGCGACCGAGCGCATCTGCTCGACGTCGTCGTGGTCCTCGTTCACGCGTCTCCCTTCCCAGTCATAGGGGAAATTTTAGCCCACGCTGGTGCGAACCAGTCACACACTTGGCGCCGCATCGATGGCGGCCAGCGCCGCTTGCAGCTGTTCGAGTTCATACGGTTTTTGCAGCGAACGGAAAGGGAATTCGACCTGCCGCAGCAGCGCATCGCCATAGCCGGACGCGAAGATCACGCGCAGGCCGGGCTGGCTGCGCAAGGCGTGGCGCGCCAGCTCGACGCCGGACATGCCGGGCAGGCTGACATCGGAGAACAGCACGTCGTAGGGATCGCGTGCCAGCAGCGCGAGCGCGCCTTCGGCGTGGCCGATGCCGGTGGCGTCATGGCCGAAGGCCTTGAGCATTTCGCACACCAGGTATTGCGAATCGAGATTGTCTTCGACCACCAGCACGCGCAGCGGCTCGGCGCTGGCAAGCAGCGGGCGTTCCTGGCTGCGCGTCACGGCGCACAGCACGCCAGCCACCTGGCCATGCTGGTCGTGCAGTGGCGTCAATTGCAGGTCGTATGGCGCTTGCGCCTGGCCGTCGCCGGCGTGCAGGGCCAGCATCTGCTGCGCCAGTTGCAGATGTTCGCCGCTGGCAGCGCGTGCGAAGGCGTCTGGCGCTGCGGCCAGCGGCGCCGGCACCAGGGCCGTGTGCTGCGGACCGGCCAGCTCGGCATAGGCGGGGTTGACCACGGCGATGCGCCGTTCGCCCCACAGCAATAGCATAGGGCATGGCGTACCGAACATGATGTCGATGGCGACGCGCAGCGTGTGCGGCCACAAGGCATGGTCGCCCAGGCCAGTGGCGGCCCAGCCGATATTTGCCGCGGGCCCGGCGCCGGTACGAGGTTCAAGCATGGCGTGCCTGTGTCATCGAGGGCTCATTGTTAGAACTGAAAGATGAATGAATGCTACACCAAAAGAGGGTCTTGGTCGTGTTTGTGCTGGGCGAGATGTGAACGGTCTGGCCTGGAATCGCCCGGCGTCGATTAGTTTGACTGACAGGACGGCGACGTTGACGTCAGCCATCGCGCTGATGAAGGGGCAACAATCAAGCTGATTGTCCTGCCTTCCAGTGACTAATTGCGACCAGTCGGAAGGAAAGAAATGCATACTGGTGAGTGCAAAATCGCTCAGCCTATTACCGCTTCAATACCCTTGGTTTCTACAATATGCAGCAATTTTGCGGCGGCCCCACTTGGGCGCTTTTCGGCTGAGGGGGACTCCCACTTTTGAACCGTGGAAACACTTACATTGAGCATCGACGCGAATACTTGCTGACTCATTCTCGCAATACCCGTGCGAATTGCTAGCACGCGTTGCGGTGAGTATTCCGGCGGCGTTACGCAAAGTGCAGTCATGCGCGTCATGTCGGCCTTGGACACAAGACCATATGCGCTTAGGTCCGCCGCTGTCTCCAGCAGTTCGCGCAGAACACGACTATCCGCCTTGGTTTTCTTGCTCATGGCAAATCTCCGCTAGAACGCCATTCATCTTCATTGTTTCAAGCTTTTCAACAGTGGCCGCCTGCAAGCCCTTACCCACTACTTTCGCAGCTTCCTCCTCCTTGGGGGAGAAATCTGCTCCTGGATCGCTCTTTTCGCGACCAGCAAGGAAGAAAATTGCTGCTTTGTGCTGTTGCGCGACCAGCGAACGGGTCGAGCCGCTCTTTCCTTGGCCCGGTAAGGCAATTCGCTTTTTGCAAATGCCTTGACCCAAATCCGCTTCGAACTCACCACGTTCAATCTCACGCGCAGCTTGACAAAGTAAGTCGTCTGAGATGACCTTCTTGGCCCATCGCGCGAATGTCTTGGTCTTGAATACTTTTTTTTATTCATTCGTTCCTCGCCATAAATCATAGCACACAGTGCTATGATTTATGGCGTGATGCAGGAACGTATCCACCAAAATCTCAGCACGTGGTCAATGGTCCAATTCTGACAAGATTTTGAGCAAGGCAGGTGGCACGCATATCACAGCAGGTGCCGAGTGGTCGGCATCAGCTGAATCGGAGGGCGCCTAAGCGGCGTAGTTGCAGGGAGTGGCATGCGGACTGCCGATGCCAAGCGGGGCGGGCCAAAATTCTAGCTGCGTCGCAGCGGAGCAGGTGCTAACCTATTGACTCAATGGGGAATGGGCCACCTGCTTTATTAGCACTCAACAGCCAAAAAAAAGCCCGCTGCAAGAGCGGGCTGAATCTATTTTCTGTTGAGGAAGATAGAGGAGACAAGATCATCATGCACGATTGCAATCTATATGGATAATTTATCTTTGTGATGTCAGGTATCGATTTGCTGTATATCGATCGCCGGCACGAGGAGGATTTCATGGCGAGCATCATCAGGCACCGGCGCGTCAACATCGTGGTGCTGGACCAGGACGAGGCCATCACCGCCAACTGTGGGCCGGGCGATATCGCCATCTGCGCCTGCGCCGACGGCTGGCGCAACAGTTTCGTGGCTGTCGACGGCAGCGTGGACAGCTATGACCGCCCTTATCGAACGTATAACGAAGCGCTGTGGGCCGCCAAGGCCGCGGCCGAGTTCGGGACGCTGTGAAGCCCGCGCCCTCGGCGCCAGGTTCGTTGTAGAGTTGTTGAATACCCGGAAATAAATTCATCTTGATGCGCGCTGCGCGCGTGCGCGCCTATGTTCGCAACAGAAAATGTTTTACGATAGCAAGCATGTGCACATCGTTTTCCCCGTCGTCGGGCCGGCGCGCTTGAGTCTGATCATGGACGTCGACCGCGCGCCGCCCGCATGCCCGCGCCGCAGGCAATGCGCGCGCACGCTCGCTGGCGTGGTACTGCTGCTGGCCGGCGCCCGGCTGGCCGCGCAGACGGCGCCGCCCGACGCCGCGCCCGAGCGCCGCATCAAGGCCGCGTTCCTGTATAAATTTCTCGGTTATACCGAATTCCCCGCGTCCGCCTTCGGTGAAGCGGCCGCGCCGCTGGTGATCGGCGTGATCGGCGCCGACGAACTGGGCGCCGAACTGGGGCGCATCGTGGCCGGACGCACCGCGCTGTCGCGCGCGATCACGGTCAAATTGCTGCACGAGAGCGACAGCGCAGCCGGCGTGCATCTGCTGTTCGTCGGGGGCAGCGACAGCGCCCGCGTGCGCAGCGTGCTGGCGCAGCTCAAGGCGAGCCAGGCGGCGCCGATGCTGGTGGTGAGCGAAGCGGACGATGGCTTGCAACAGGGCAGCGTGATCAATTTCCGCGTCATCGACGAGCGCGTGCGCTTTGACGTCTCGCTCGACGCGGCCGAGAAGAACAACATCAAGCTCAGTTCGCGCCTGCTGACGGTCGCCAACCACGTGCAGAAGGGCGCGCTGTGATGCAATCCGATGCCGGCACCGTGCGCAGCAAGCTGATACTGATGGCGGTGTCGACCACGTTCGTGGCGCTGCTGGCGGCCTCGATTGCGATGCTGCTGTACGACTTGCGCACGTTCCAGCAGTATTGGGTTGACGACCTGGGAACCCAGGCCGACATCATCGCCAGCGTGACCGCGCCGGCACTGGCCTTCAATGACGCCAAGACGGCGCGCCAGAACCTGGCGCTGCTGCGCGTGCGCCCGCAAATCCTGGCCGGCGCCGTCTACAGCGCCAACGGCACCCGCTTCGCTTCGTATGCCCAGGCCGGCAGCGAAGTCGAATCTCCGGCGCGGCCCGAGCGCCCCGGTTACACCATCAGCAAGGGCGAGCTGACCGTCTTTCATAACATCGTCGACAACGGCGAGGTGCTGGGCACGGTCTACCTGCGCGCGCGCTACGGCCTGTACGAGCGCATGCGCAATTACGCCGGCATCCTGGGCGCGGTGCTGCTGGCGTCGCTGGCGATCGCCGCGCTGGTTGCCTCGCGCCTGCAAAAAAGCATCACCGATCCCTTGCAGGCGGTCACCAATGTGGCGCGCCAGGTGATGCAGCGGCGCGATTTCAGCCTGCGCGTGCCGGGCAATAACCAGGGCGAGATTGGAGTGCTGGTGGCCGCCTTCAATGACATGCTGGCCGAAATCGGTCGCCGCTCGCACGCGCTGCAAGAGGCCAATCTGACGCTGGAACACGAGATGCAGGTGCGCCACCGGGCCGAAGAGGCACTGCTGGTGGCCGACCGGCGCAAGGATGAATTTCTGGCCACGCTGGCGCACGAACTGCGCAATCCGCTGGCGCCGATCCGCACCGGGCTCGATATCCTGCGCATCCGCAGCGGCGACGCCACCGCCACCGAGCGCGCCACCGACATCATGGAACGCCAGCTGCGCCAGATGGTGCGCCTGGTGGACGACTTGCTTGATGTCTCGCGCATCAACACCGGCAAGTTCGCCATCAAGATGGGGCGCGTCGAGCTGAAAGCGGTGGTCAACGACGCGCTCGAAGTGGTGCGCTCGTATATCGAATTGCACGGCCATGAACTGGTGATCGACTTGCCCGACCGCCCGGTGTTCCTGCATGGCGACGGCACGCGGCTGGCGCAGATCCTGTCGAACCTGCTCAACAATGCGGCCAAGTACACCAACCGCGGCGGGCGGGTGCGCCTGCATGTGCGGGTCGAAGACCGCAACCTGATCCTGAATGTGGCCGACAACGGCATCGGCATCGCCCCCGACATGCTCAACCAGGTGTTCGAGATGTTCGTCCAGGTCGATTCCACGCTCGAGCGCACCAACGCTGGCCTGGGCGTGGGCCTGTCGCTGGCGCGCCGGCTGGTGGAGCTGCACGGCGGCAGCATCGTCGCGCACAGCGCCGGCATCAGCCGCGGCAGCGAATTCGTGGTGCGCCTGCCGATCGTGGTGGCGGCGGAAAAGCCGGCCAAGTCGATGCCGGTGGCGCTGATGACATCCGAAACGTTTCGCATCTTGCTGGCCGACGACAACGTCGACTTCGTCAACAGCATCGGCGCGCTGCTGTCGGCCATGGGCCACAGCGTGGTGATCACCCACAACGGGCCGGACGCGCTCACGGCGGCGGCGCGCTTTTGCCCGGACTATGCTTTCCTCGACATCGGCCTGCCGCAAATGTCCGGCTATGACCTGGCGCGCGGCATCCGGCGCCTGAACTGCGGCCAGATGACGGTGCTGATCGCCGTCACCGGCTGGGGCCAGGAGAAGGACCGCCAGCTGGCGTTCGAAGCCGGCTTCGACCATCACATGGTCAAACCGGTGCGCTTCGAGCAGATCGAGGAAATCCTGGGCAACCGCTTGGCGAGCAAGAACGCGCGCGGCTAAGCGCAGCTCAGGGTGGCGGCGCGTGGTCGCCGCGTTCGATGCACACCAACATGGCTTCGATGTCGGCCTGGGAGCGCGCCAGGCGCGCTTGCAGGGCGATGATGTCAGTCAGTTTGGCACGCAGGCTGGCCGTCAGCTTGGGCACGTCCCAGCCAGCTGCCTCGCTCTGCGGCAGCAAATTGCGGATCTCGTCGAGCGAAAACCCGGCTTCCTGGGCGGTCGTGATGATGCCCAGCAGGTAGGCCGCGTCGCTGCCATAGACGCGGTAGCCGTTGGCGCCGCGCTTGACCGCGCCCAGCAAGCCTTGCGCCTCGTAATAACGGATCCGGGACTGGGCCAGTCCGCTTTCTTTCGCCAAAGTTCCAATATTCATCAAAATTCCTGTTGACCTTCAAGTTGAGTTTAACCTTAAACTCGGGCTAACTCAACCAAGTACTTGCCCATGCACGCTTTCCAGCCCCTGACCCTGCCCAACGGCAGCGTGATCCCCAACCGCATCGCCAAAGCCGCGATGGAAGAAAACATGGCCGACGCCGAGCACGGGCCGTCCGCTGGCCTCAAGCGCTTGTACCGGGCCTGGGCCGAGGGCGGCGCCGGCCTGCTGTTG
This sequence comes from Pseudomonadota bacterium, assembly GCA_040390915.1. GTDB lineage: Bacteria > Pseudomonadota > Gammaproteobacteria > Burkholderiales > Burkholderiaceae_D > Telluria_A. The sequence goes on along the minus strand of JAZJXM010000027.1, from coordinate 45,273 downwards.
TCGGGTAACGTGATGGTCGACCGGCGCGCCATGACCGGGCCGGGCGGCGTGGTGCTGGAAGACGACAGCGACCTTGCATCGTTTGGCGAGTGGGCGCGCATCGGACGCGCCGGCGGCGCCCAGTTCTGGCTGCAGCTGAACCATCCGGGACGCCAGGTGATGAAGGAACTGGGCCAGCCCACCGTCGCCCCATCGGCGGTGGCGCTCGACCTGGGCAAGCATTCGAACCTGTTCACCGAGCCCCGTGCCATGACCGAGGCCGATATCGCCGACGTGATCGCGCGTTTTGCGACGTCGGCCCAGCTGGCCGAGCGGGCCGGTTTTTCAGGCGTGCAGATTCATGCCGCGCACGGCTATTTGATCAGCCAGTTCCTGTCGCCGCTGACCAACCAGCGCATTGACCGCTGGGGCGGCAGCCTGGCCAACCGCGCGCGCCTGCTGCTCGATGCCGTCAAAGCGGTGCGGGCGGTGCTCGCGCCTGGGTTCAGCGTGGCGGTCAAACTCAATTCGGCCGATTTCCAGCGCGGCGGTTTCGATGCCAGCGACGCGCGCGAAGTGGTGGCAATGCTCGATGGCCTGGGCGTCGACCTGGTCGAGCTGTCCGGCGGCAGTTACGAGGCGCCGGCCATGCAAGGCCAGACGCGCGACGGGCGCACGCTGGCGCGCGAAGCCTACTTCCTCGAATTTGCGCAAGCGATCGCGGCCACGGCCAGCATGCCGGTGATGGTCACCGGTGGCATTCGGCGCCTGGAGATCGTTAATCAGGTGCTCGCCAGCGGCGTGGCCATGGCCGGCATCGCGACCGCGCTGGCGGTCAATCCGGCGTTGCCGCTGGCATGGCGCACCGATCGCGCCGCGCTGGCAGCACTGCCGCCGGTGGCATGGAAAAACAAGACCCTGGCGGCGCTGGCAACCATGGCCGTCGTCAAGCATCAATTGCGTTTGCTTAGTCAAGGAAAGAAATCGGCACCGGGCGTGTCGCCATTGGCCGCGTTCGTGATCGGGCAATTGCGCTCTGCCTTCATGGCGCGCAAGTACCGCGCGTGGATGGCGCGCTAAACGCATTTATTTCTGATAGAAGACTTGTCCGACGCGTTTGATGTGCCCGATCAAGTCACTATTGTCGATGTGATGGAAGAGTGACAGGTCGATCTTGTAGGGAAGCGACAGGTCGTCGATTTCTGTTTCGATATGCAACAACAGTTGTTGGCTCACTTGCTCACCAATGATACTGAGGTCGTCGTCAGAGCCTCTGTGAAAATTGCCATTTGCGCGTGAGCCATACAGTTGAACCGTCGCCATCAATCAGCAGGTGTCGCGCGAACCGATCAGGTCTGGAATGCCCTGATATGTCAGGTAGTCCTTGAGCGTGTTCCAAGCCAGTTCGCAAGTGAACTCAAATGCCTGAATCACTCCCTGCTTCTCAAGGCGTGATAACGGGCGCTGCTTGCTCAGCTCGTTGGCGTCGCTGAGTTGGGAAAACGCCTTCGTAAAATTGGAATAGCGTTGTTGCCATCTTATGTCCGGCGAGGTCATGTCATGAACTCCAGTTGGCGCGCGAATGCCGCATATATGAAATGTTACCACTGCTACCGCAGGCAGAAGCTGGCCAGGCAAGTCATTCGGCAAAGAAAAAAGGCCTGAAGATCGCTCTTCAGGCCTTTCGTCTTACGAATTTTTGGTGCGGCTGGCAGGAATTGAACCCACGACCCCTTGGTTCGTAGCCAAGTACTCTATCCAACTGAGCTACAGCCGCGAAAGCAAGATTATAGCAGCTGTTGCCGTTTCCGCCAAGTGACTAGCTGCGCAAGCCAAACCGGCTGCGGTATTCGCGCGGCGTGACGTCGGTCCAGCGCTTGAATACCTTGCTGAAGGTCGATACGTTTTCGTAGCCGCAGCGCCCGGTAATGTCTTCCAGCGACAGCATCGACGACTCCAGCAAGCCCTTGGCGCGCTCGACCCGCAATTGCTGGGTGTACTGGATCGGACTCAATCCCACCGCCTTCTGGAACCGGCGCAGCAGCGTGCGCGCGCTGGTGTGGCAGTGTTCGCACAGCTGCGTCATGTCCCATTCCTGGTCCAGGTGCTCATTGAGCCAGCGCCGCGCCCGTTCGATCATCGCGTGCCCGTTGCCCTGCACGATGGCGGTGGCGATGTACGGGTTCTGGCTGCTGCGCTTGCTGTCGGCAACCAGCACCTTGGCCGTAATCTGGCGCAGCGCGTCGCTGGCGAAGTGGGCCACCAGCCACAGCGCCATGTCGATGTAGGCAGTCATGCCGCCGGACGACAGGAACGGTCCGTCGCACACGATCAGCTCCTCGGTATCGAGCTCCACGGCAGGGAAGTGCTTGTGAAATTTGGCGCTCAGCCACCAGCTGGTGGTGGCGCGCCGGCCGTCCAGCAGGCCGGTGCGGGCCAACAGAAAAGTGCTCGAACAATTGGTTGCCAGCAGGCGCCCGCTGGCAGCGTACTGGCGCAGCAGTTCCTGCTCCGCACCCAGCAAGTCCAGCGCACGGGTCAGCTCGCTGGGATCGTCATGCTCGACTCCGGGCACGATCAGCGCGTCGAAATGCGGACCCATCGGCACCGTGGGAAAGTGCAGCCCGCCCTTGGTGGTGACGCTGGCGCCATGCGCGCTGATCCAGTGTGCTTCGAAACGCACGTGCTCGGACGCCGGCCGGAACCGGACCATCGTATTGGCGATCTTGAAGACGTCCATCGGCGCCACGGCGCCGCTTTGCAGGGCGCTCGGAAAGACCAGTACGCCGATGTGGAAGGTTGTGTTCATTTGACCGATTAGATCATATTTTTGTCGATTTCGCCACTGTTCGCCACCATTGGCGCTCACGATAATGGGCTCCATCGTGCTTTGAAAGGAACCAACATGATTGCCATCACTTTGATCGCGGCCGTTGCCGCAGTCGCCTGGCTGGCGCGCCAGCTGCACGCCTTGTCCGGCACGTTGCCGCGCAATAACGACGACATGATTTTTTTCTAGAGGGGCGCCATGGAGATCCGATCGACGCTGGAAGCGACCAGCGCACTGTACCGAAGCCTGCCGGGCGTAGGCTTTTTTCGCGTGGGGCTGGGACTTGCCCAGCGCTGGTGGCCGTCGCTGGCGGTGCGCGCCGCAAGCCGCTTGTTCCTGACGCCGCTGCCGCCCAAATGGCTGCAGCGCGGCGCCGTGGCGGGCGAGGGCTGGCGCATCGAAGCGTGGCCGTTCGAGCGCGTCACCCTGGCCGTGCACGCCTTGTGGGGACCGGTTGATGCGCCGGTGGTGCTGCTGGTGCATGGCTGGGGCGGCCACGCCGCCCAGATGCGCCCGCTGGCCGAGGCGCTGCGCGCAGCCGGGCTGCGCCCGGTGATCGTCGAAATGCCGGGACACGGCCACAGTGGCGGCATGCGCAGCACCTTGCCGCAGTTTGCGCGCGCCATCGACTATGTGCACCACCGCCTGCAGCAGCAAGGCCACGTGGTGCAGGCGCTGGTGGCCCATTCGCTGGGTGCCACCGCGGCTGCCTACGCCGCCAGCCGGGGTCTTGGCGTGGCGCGCCTGGTGCTGCTGGCGCCAGCCGCCTCGCCACCCGCGTTCACCAGTTTGTTCGCGCAAGTGTTCGGCCTGTCCGAGCGCACCCGCGCGGCCATGCAGGCGCGCATCGAAGCGCGCGAGGCGATGCTGATGCCGCTGTTCGAGGCACCGGCGGTAGGCCCGCGGATCGTGGCGGCGACGCTGGTGGTGCACGATCGCCAGGACACCATGAACCAGTTCGGCGACGGCCAGGCGTTTGTCGACGCCGTGCCTGGCGCGCAGTTGCTGGCCACCGACGGGCTGGGCCACCGCCGGATACTGAAAGATGAGCGCGTGCTCGCTGCAGTGGCCCAATTCGCGGGCGAAAAAATGAATAGTTGTTAGGTTGAAAAATTTGCACTATTCTGGCTACGGCAAGTGCGCCATGACCAGGAAAGAGCGAAATGTTGATCGAACAGCGTTACAAAAATCCAGCCGGAAAACTGAACATCTTCGCGCTGGTGCGCGACTTGATTTTGCTGGTGGTGGTGTTTGCCATCCTCAAGTCGTTCTGGCCGTTTCGCACCGTGCCGACCGGTTCGCGCGGCGTGATCACGCAGTTTGGCGCGATCAAGGGTATCCAGAACGAGGGCCTGGTGATACTGGCGCCGTGGGAAAAGCTGGCCCTGTTCAGCATACGCGCGGAAACGGCCAGCATTGAAAACGCGGACGGCAGCACGGCTGATACCCAGCCGGTCAAGGTCAGCATGACGGTGCGTTACAGTATCAAGGTGGCCAAGGTGGCCGAGGTCTATGAAAAATACAGCCATGACGGCGACCTGTCGTCGTACGTGCAGACTGCCACCCAGGAAGTGTTCAAGGCCGTCACCGCCAAATACACGGCGCCGGACCTGATCGCGCAGCGGGCCAGGGTGTCGGCCGATATCTCGTCCGCGCTCTCCGGCAAGCTGGAAATGTACGGCGCGCAGGTGATTAATATCGACATGCGCAATTTCTCGTTCTCGGAAGACTATATGCACGCCATCAGCGCCAAGGTCACCCAGGAGCAGTTGCGCCTTGGCGCGGAGAACAAGCTGAAGACGGTCGAAGCGGAGCAAAAGCAAAAGGTCGCCATCGCCGAAGCCGAAGCGTCGGCATTGCGCGCCAAGGCCGACGGCGAAGCGTATGCCAACTTGAAAGTGGCGACTGCCCAGGCCGAAGCGCTGGCGATCCAGAACAAGGCGCTGTCGCAAAACAAGGACGTGCTGGAGCTGCGCCGCATCGAGGTGGAGATGGTCAAGGCCAACAAATGGGATGGCGCGCTGCCGGTCAATATGTATGCGGGCGCTCCGATTCCGTTCCTCAACATGGCGAAGGCGGAAAAGTAAGCGGCAATGAAAAAAGGCCTGAAGATCGCTCTTCAGGCCTTTCGTCTTACGAATTTTGGTGCGGCTGGCAGGAATTGAACCCACGACCCCTTGGTTCGTAGCCAAGTACTCTATCCAACTGAGCTACAGCCGCGAAAAACAGCATTATAGCAGGTTTGCTTTATTTTCGGAAGGGCAAATAAATCTGACCTTCGTTCGTTTAGCACCTTCGCTATGTCCGCGGAAGGCATGCCATCCGCGAAGAGACAGCATTGTAGGGGCGTGCCAGACATCGGTCAAGCGCTTTCCCCTACAATGTTCTGATTTTTCAATTCGCACAAGGCGCGCATGACCATCATTACCACCATCGAGGATCTGCGCCTGCTGGCCAAACGGCGCGTGCCGCGCATGTTTTACGATTATGCCGATGCCGGTTCCTGGACCGAGTCGACCTACCGCGCCAACAGTGACGACTTCGCAAAAATCAAATTTCGCCAGCGCGTTGCCGTCAATCTGGCCGACCGCACGCTGCGTTCGACCATGGTAGGGCAGGAGGTGGCAATGCCGGTCGCGCTGGCGCCCACCGGCCTGACCGGCATGCAGCACGCTGACGGCGAAATCCTGGCCGCGCGCGCGGCAGAAAAATTCGGTGTGCCGTTTGCGCTATCGACCATGAGCATCTGCTCGATCGAAGACGTGGCCGCGCACACTAGCAAACCGTTCTGGTTTCAGCTGTACGTGATGAAGGACCGCGATTTCATCAACCGCCTGATCGACCGCGCCCGCGCGGCCAACTGTTCGGCGCTGGTGCTCACGCTGGACCTGCAGGTGCTGGGGCAGCGTCACAAGGATATTCGCAATGGCTTGTCGGCGCCGCCCAAGCTGACGCTGGCCACTATCGCCAATTTGCTGACCAAGCCACGCTGGGGACTGGGCATGCTGGGCACGCGGCGCCATGGCTTCGGCAACATCATCGGCCATGCCAAGAGCGTGTCGGACATGTCGTCGCTGTCGGCCTGGACGCAGCAGCAGTTCGATCCGGCGCTGTCGTGGGACGACGTGCAGTGGATCAAGGAGCGCTGGGGCGGAAAGCTGATCATCAAGGGCATCATGGACCCGGAAGATGCGCGCCTGGCTGCCGACAGCGGCGCCGATGCGCTGATCGTGTCCAACCATGGCGGTCGCCAGTTGGATGGCGCGCAGTCGAGCATCGAGGCGTTGCCGCCGATCGTCGACGCGGTGGGCAAGCAGATCGAAGTGCACATGGATGGCGGCATCCGCTCGGGGCAGGATGTGATCCGGGCACTGGCGCTGGGTGCCAAGGGTGTCTACATCGGCCGCCCATTCCTGTACGGCTTGGGTGCGATGGGCGAGGCGGGCGTGACCAAGTGCCTCGACATCATCCACAACGAGCTCGATCTGACGATGGCGTTTTGCGGCCTGCGCGACGTGAACGATGTCGACAGCCGCATCCTGCTGCCTGCCTACACCAGATTGACGGGCGCGCCGGCAGCGTAGGCTTCGACGTTATCGATCAGCATATCGGCCAGCGTCTGCATCGCGCCCGTGCTGGCCCACGCGACGTGCGGCGTGAGGATGAAATTGGGCAGCGGCTGCAACAGCGGGTTGCCCGGCTCGGGCGGCTCTTTGGTCAATACGTCAAAGCCAGCGCCCGCGATCACGCCATCCTTCAACGCCTGCGCCAGCGCCGTCTCGTCCACCAGGCCGCCGCGGGCGGTGTTGATCAGCAGCGCGCTGCGCTTCATGCTGGCCAGCTGCGCCGCGCCGATCATGTTGCGGGTCTGGTCGTCGAGCGGCAGATGCAGGCTCACGACATCGGACGTGCGCAGCAGTTCATCAAGCGAAACAGCGTCATCGTGCTGCGAGCGGGTCGTCACGCACACCTGCATGCCGAATGCGCGCCCGATCTGCGCCACCTTGCGACCCAGTGCGCCGTAGCCGACGATGCCCAGCCGGCTGCCGGCCAGGTCGGCGATCGGATGGTCGAGCAGGCAAAAGCGGTTCGACTGCTGCCACTTGCCTGCATCGACGTCAGCACGGTAAGCGAGCAGGTTGCGGCGCAGGGCCAGGATCAGCGTGAACACATGCTCTGGCACCGACACCAGCGAATAATTGCGGATGTTCGACACCACGATGCCACGCGTCCGGCACGCTTCCAGGTCGACGTTGTTGGTGCCGGTGGCGGCAATGGCGACCATTTTCAGATCGGGCAGGCGCGCGATATCCGCCGCCGTTAAAGACACTTTGTTGGTGATGGCGATTGTTGCGCCGCGCAGGCGTTCGACGACGTCGCTGGTATCTGTGGCCGGATACTCGGTCCACTGGTGCTCAAAACCCGGTCGGCATAGCGTCGCCAGCAGGCTGTCGCGGTCAAGGAAAATAATGTTGTGCATGTCAGGACCTCGTGGTTTGCAGTTGCAGGCGCGGATGGCTGGCGCACAGGTCGGCGATCCATTCGACAAACACGCGCACCTTGGCCGACAGGTGGCGGTTCTGCGGATAGACAACGCTGATCGGCAGCGGGTTGCTGGTCCAGTCTTCCAGCACCAGTTCCATTAACCCCGATGCAACCAGCGGCTCGATCTTGTAGCTGGCCATCTGGATCACGCCCAGCCCCTGCAGGCCGGCCGCGGTGTAGGCGGTCGAATCATTGACGGCCAGGCAGGCCGGCGTCGCAATCATGAGGCTCTCGTCGCCGCGCACGAAGTCCCATTCGTACGTCTTGCCGGTCTTCGATGAAAAGTAGTTGATGCAGCGGTGATTGGCCAGGTCGCGCGGATGCAGCGGGCGGCCGTGTTTTTCAAGATAGGCCGGCGTGGCGGCAGTGCAGAAATTGAGCACGCCGATACGGCGCGCGATCAGGGCCGAATCGGGCAAGTCGCCGCCGCGCACGGCGCAGTCGACGCCTTCTTCGATCAGGTCGATCGGGCGGTCGCTGCAGCCAAGGTCAAGCCGGATATCGGGATAGCGCTCGAAAAAATCGGGCAGGTTGGGGATGATGATATCGTTGGCCATGGCAGTCGAGACGTCGACGCGCAACCGTCCACTGGGCGAAATGCGGTTGTTTGACAGCGATTCCTCGGCGTCACGCACGTCCGACAAGATTCGCAGGCAGCGTTCATAATAAGCAGCGCCGTCCGAGGTGACGCTGACCTGCCTTGTGGTGCGGTGCAGCAGCTTGACCGCCAGCGCCTGTTCCAAAGCCTGCACCAGGGTCGATACGGTGGCCTTGGGCAGATGCATATTCTCGGCGGCGCGCGTAAAGCCGCCGGCGTCGACCACCTGGACGAACACTTCCATCGCTTGCAGTTTATTCATATTCCCCCTTATTGTTCGGAATTCTGAACAATCAATTCGCGGATGCCATCTTTATCAGATTGTAGAACAAGTTTAAAGTGGCCGTACTGCATCAAAGGATGTGTAGAAAGGGGTTTGAATATGCGTTACCAAAATGGAATTATCGGAATTGTTGGACTTGCGCTGGCCGCAGTCGTCGCGACCAGTGCCGTGTATTCAGACCAGTTTGCGCAAGCCGCCTCCGGCCAGGGCGCCGGATTTGATGCACTTGCACATGAGCTGCTTGACGACCTGCTGCCAAGCGATGAAGGGCAGTCCAAATGAGCGGCACATTCGCCCCGCTGGCGCTGAAGATCCGCGACCTGGAAGTGGCTGGAGCCGAAGGTCCGCTGGCCGCGCGCCTGTACACCGGCGGCGAGCCAGGCGGCAAGCGCGATGGCCTGGTCGTGTTCTTCCACAGCGGCGGCTTCGTGGGCGGCGACCTGGACGACGCCGACGAATTCCTGCGCCACCTGGCCAGCTGCTCGCAGCAAGAGCTGGTGCTGGCAGCGCGCTACACGCTCGCTACCGAGCGGCCGTTTCCCGCCGCCGCCGAAGACGCGCACGCGGTGCTCACATGGGCCAGGAAGAACAAGACTAAACTGGGATGGAGCGGCAAGCGCCTGGTGGTGGCCGGCATTGAGGCGGGCGCCAACCTGGCGGCCGTATCGGCCCTGATGGCGCGCGACCGCGGCGGCCCGCAGCTCGATGGCCAGATCCTGATCATGCCGATGCTCGACCCAGGCCTGTCGACCTGCTCGATGCGTGAAATCCCGGTCGATGCCAACGTCGCCTGCGTGGCCGACAGCTGCGCCGCCAGTTACCGCGGCTACCTGCCCAATGCGGCCGACCGCAGCCACCCGTATGCATCGCCGCTGCAGTCGAGCCGCCTCAAGAACCTGCCGCCGGCACTGATCCTGTCGACCGAGGACGATCCCTTGCGCGACGAGGCCGAACAATATGGCGCCAAGCTGGCCACTTGCGGTGTGACGACCACCGTCAAGCGGCTGGCGCCGGCGCCACTGCAAGATGCGGCCGACCGCAATGAGTGCGCCTGCAAGGCGGCCGCGCTGCATGAAATCGGCCGCTTCCTGAACTCCCTGGCTGACACCCCCGTGCCTTCCTAGCGAAGCCCCGCCACATCACCGTTAATCGCCGTGCAGCTGCGCTGAGGTCTCCCTCGCCGCAGCGTGCGGCCCCCTTTTGCCTTTCGCTTCACCGCAGGGCTTCGTACCGCCTGAGTTATTAAACATTTTCATCAAAAAGAGGAAAATCATGAAAACATCTAATTTATTTCCCCGGCCGCTGGTAGCGGCAATGGCGCTGGCAGGGCTGGCGGCATTCTCGTTGTCCGGTTGCGATGAAAGCAAGGCAGCTGGCGCCCAGGCGCAGCAAGGTCCCCCAATCACCGCTGCCACCGTGATCGAGCGCACGATCAACGAGACCCAGGAATTCTCTGGCCGCCTCGAAGCGGTCGAGCATGTGGACATCCGGGCCCGCGTTGGCGGCTTCATCACCTCGGTCAATTTTCAGCCGGGTAGCCTGGTCAAGAAGGGCGACGTGCTGTTCGTGATCGACGCGCGGCCATTCCAGGCCGAAGCGGCGCGCGCCGAAGCGGCTGCCGCTTCGGCCCATGCCCGTGCCGACCTGGCCAAGCTGGAACTGGCGCGCGCCGAACGGCTGCTGGCCGACAAAGCGATCGCCCAGCGCGAATTCGATGAAAAGGCATCCGGTCTGAAAGAACTCGATGCGAACGTGCGCGCGGCCCAGGCGCAATTGGAAGCTGCGCGCCTGAACCTGGCATACACCCGCGTGCTCTCGCCAATCAACGGGCGCGTGTCGAAGGCTGAAGTCACCACCGGCAACCTGGTCGACGGCGCCGTGGTCTTGACCTCTGTGGTGTCGAACAATCCGATCTACGCCACTTTTGACGGCGACGAAGACACCTTCCTGCGGGTTGGCCGGGTGGCGCACAAGGGCGCGCAGGTCGGCGTCAAGATCGGCCTGGCCAACGAAGCGGGCTTCCCGCACCAAGGCAAACTCGAATTCGTCGACAATCAGCTCGACGCCAAGACCGGCAGCGTGCGCATGCGCGCCACTTTTGATAACAGCGACAACACGCTGGTGCCAGGCTTGTTCGCCCGCGTTCAGTTGAGCGGCAGCGAGAGCGCGCAGACCAAGGCAATCCTGATCAGCGACCGCGCTGTCGGCACCGACCAGAATCGCAAATTCGTCTACGTGGTCAAGGCCGACAGCACGGCCGAATACCGCGCCGTGACGCTCGGCCCGGTATTCGACGGCCTGCGCATCGTGCGCGACGGCATCAAGCCGGGCGAAAAAATTGTCGTCAACGGCCTGCAGCGCGTGCAGCCCGGCGCGCCGGTGACGGCGCAGCTGGTGGCGATGGAATCGAACGGCAAACCAAAAGCAGACCTCAAAGTGGCCGCGGTAGCGCTGGCCAAGGAGTAACCCATGAATTTTTCCAGATTTTTCATCGAGCGGCCGATTTTTGCAGCCGTCCTCTCGATCATCATCTTTGTCGCCGGCTTGCTGTCGATTTTCAAGCTGCCGGTGTCGGAGTATCCCGACGTGGTGCCGCCATCGGTGGTGGTGCGCGCCCAGTATCCGGGCGCCAATCCGAAAGTGATCGCCGAAACCGTGGCCGCGCCGCTGGAAGAGCAGATCAACGGCACCGAGAACATGCTGTACATGTCCTCGCAGTCGACTTCCGACGGTTCGCTGGCCCTGACGGTGACGTTCAAGGTCGGCACCAATGTCGAACAAGCCGAGTCGCAAGTGCAGAACCGGATCCAGCGCGCCTTGCCGCGCCTGCCCGAGGAAGTGCGCCAGATCGGCGTCACCGCCGTGAAAAGCTCGCCCAACCTGACCATGGTGGTGCACCTGGTCTCGCCAAGCGGGCGTTATGACGACGTCTACCTGCGCAACTACGCTGTGCTCAACATCAAGGACCAACTGGCCCGCATCCAGGGCATGGGCGAAGTGCAGCTGTTCGGCGCCGGTGACTATGCGATGCGCATCTGGCTCGATCCGCAAAAAGTGGCGGCACGCGGCATGACCGCTTCCGACGTGGTCGGCGCGATCCGTGAACAGAATGTGCAGGTCGCGGCCGGCGTGGTGGGCGCGTCGCCATCCAGGAACGCCGAGTTCCAGCTGACCGTCAACACCCAGGGGCGCCTTGCCTCGATCGAGGAGTTTGGCGACATCATCGTGCGCACCGGGTCTGATGGCGCGATCACGCACCTGAAGGATGTGGCGCGGCTCGAACTGGGCTCGAACTCGTATTCGCTGCGTTCGCTGCTGAACAACAAGTCGGCAGCAGCAATTGCCGTTTTTGAAGCGCCCGGCGCCAATGCGCTGCAACTGTCGGCTGACGTGCGCGCCAAGATGGCCGAACTGAAGAAAGACTTCCCGGAAGGCGTCGACTATTCGGTGGTATACGACCCGACCCAGTTCGTGCGCGAATCGATTCGCGCCGTCATCCACACGCTGCTCGAAGCGGTGGCGCTGGTGGTGCTGGTGGTGATCATCTTCCTGCAAACCTGGCGCGCCTCGATCATTCCACTGGTGGCAGTGCCCGTGTCGATCATCGGCACCTTCGCGGTGATGCTTGGTTTCGGCTTTTCGATCAATACGCTGTCGCTGTTTGGGCTGGTGCTGGCGATCGGTATCGTGGTCGATGACGCAATCGTGGTGGTGGAAAACGTGGAGCGCAATATCGGATCGGGCCTGAGCCCGCGCGACGCCACGATCCAGGCCATGAAAGAAGTCAGCGGCCCGATCATCGCCATTGCCCTGGTGCTGTGCGCGGTGTTCGTGCCGATCGCCTTCGTGTCCGGTTTGTCGGGCCAGTTCTATCGCCAGTTCGCGCTGACGATCGCCATTTCGACCGTGATTTCGGCATTCAGTTCGCTGACGCTGTCGCCGGCCCTGGCAGCCGCGCTGCTCAAGCCGCACGATGCGCCGAAAGACGCGCTCACGCGCGGCATGGACAAAGTGTTCGGCGGCTTCTTTGCCTGGTTCAACCGCTTTTTCGGACGCGCTTCGACCCGCTATGAAACCGGCGTGAACGGCGTGTTGAAACGCAAGAGCGCAGCGGTGGCGGTATACGCGCTGCTGGCCATTGCCGCCGTATTCATGTTCAAGGCGGTGCCGAGCGGCTTCGTGCCGGCCCAGGACAAGCAGTACCTGGTCGGTTTTGCGCAGCTGCCTGACGCAGCCTCGCTGGACCGCACCGAAGCGGTGATCCGCCAGATGTCGGATATCGCCTCCAAAGTGCCGGGCGTCGAATCGTCGATTGCTTTCCCAGGCTTGTCGATCAATGGCTTCACCAATGCACCCAACGCCGGCATCGTGTTCACTTCGCTCAAGCCGTTCGACCAGCGTACCGGCAAGGGCCAGTCCGGTCCCGAGATCGCCGCCGAAATCAACAAGCGCATGGGCGTGATCCAGGATGCGTTCATCATGGTGTTCCCGCCGCCGCCGGTCAACGGCCTCGGTACCATCGGTGGCTTCAAGATGATGGTCGAAGACCGTGCCAACGTCGGTTACGACGAACTGTATGCGTCGGTCAAGGCGCTGCAGGGCAAGGCCTGGCAGAATCCTGCGCTCGCCGGCGTATTCTCCAGCTTCCAGATCAACGTGCCGCAGCTGTTTGCCGACGTTGACCGGGTCAAGGCCAAGCAGCTTGGCGTGCCGCTGGCACAGATCTACCAGACCTTGCAGATCAACTTGGGTTCCTTGTACGTGAACGACTTCAATCAGTTCGGCCGTACCTATCAGGTGCGGGTCCAGGCCGATGCACAGTTCCGCTCGCAGGCTGACCAGATCGCGCAGCTCAAGGTCCGCAACGACAAGGGTGAAATGATTCCGTTGTCGTCGCTGATGCGGGTCAAGGACAGCTATGGCCCGGACCGCGTGCAGCGCTATAACGGTTACGTGTCGGCCGATATCAACGGTGGCGCCGCACCTGGCGTGTCGTCCGGCCAGGCCCAGGCCGCGCTGGAAAAGATCGCCGCCGAAGTGCTGCCCAAGGGCGTGACGTTCGAGTGGACCGACCTGACGTACCAGGAGATTTTGTCCGGTAACACGATGGTGCTGGTATTTCCGCTGTGCGTGCTGCTGGTGTTCCTGGTATTGGCTGCCCAGTACGAGAGCTGGACCTTGCCGCTGGCCGTGATCCTGATCGTGCCAATGTCGATCCTGTGCGCACTGATAGGCGTCAAGCTGACCGGTGGCGACAACAACATCTTCACGCAGATCGCCTTGTTCGTGCTGGTCGGCTTGGCCTCCAAGAACGCGATCCTGATCGTCGAGTTTGCGCGTGAACTGGAAGACCATGGCCGCAGCGTCGTCGCGGCAGCCCTGGAAGCTTGCCGTTTGCGTCTGCGTCCGATCCTGATGACGTCGATCGCCTTCATCATGGGCGTGGTGCCACTGGTGTTCTCCAGTGGCGCGGGCGCCGAGATGCGTCACGCGATGGGCGTGGCAGTCTTCGGCGGCATGCTCGGCGTGACGTTCTTCGGCCTGTTCCTGACGCCGGTGTTCTATGTCCTGCTGCGCACGTTTGCAAAGCGCTTTGAAAAGACATCGGCAGCACCAAAAAGTATCGCGATTGAAGGAGCAATCTAATGAATAAATTCGCACAACGGGTGGCGCCGCTGCTGGCAGCGCTGTTGCTGGTCGCTTGCGGTTCGGTGCCAGAACTGAAGCAGCCGGCGATCGACATGCCGTCCGCTTTCAAGGAAGCGCCGGACGGCACGCGCTGGAAAATAGCCCAGCCAGCCGAGGCCCAGGCGCGCGGCGCCTGGTGGCTCGCTTTCAATGATCCGGCGCTGAGCGCGCTGATCGGCGAGGCCACCAAAGCCAACGCCAGCCTGGCGGTGGCCGCGGCCCGCGTCAAGCAGGCCAGGGCGCTGGCCGGCCTGGCCGAATCGGAGCGCAGCCTGCAACTGGGTGCCGGCATCGGCGCCCAGCGCAGCGGCGCAGACAGTGTGGCGGCGGCCAACCAGTATCAAGCGCGCCTGACGGCCAGCTACGAAGTGGACCTGTTTGGCCGGATTGGCGCCAACGTCAGTGCCGGCCAGGCCGACGCCGCCGCATCGGAGGCGACCTACAAGTCGGTGTTACTGTCACTGCAGGCCGATGTGGCGCAGACCTATTTCCGTCTGCGTGAAACCGACGCCGAACTGGCGACGCTGGAGCAAGCTGTCGAATTGCGCACCCAGGGCGTCAAGGTCAACCAGAGCCGCTATGACAATGGCGACATTGGCGAATTCGACCTGGCGCGCGCCAAGACCGAACTTGCCAGCGCCAAGGCCGAAGCGATCGGGCTGCAGCGCCAACGGGTGCAGAACGAACATGCGCTGGCGGTTTTGCTGGGCAAGCCTGCTGCCATGTTCGGTCTGGATGCGAGCCCGCTGCCGGAATCGAATGTGGTGCCGGTGATACCAAGCGGACTGCCGTCAAAGCTGCTGGAGCGCCGTCCCGACATCAGCGCCGCGCAGCGCGCGATGATCGCCTCGAACGCGCGCATTGGCGCGGCCAAGTCGGCCATGTTCCCGGCGCTGCTGCTTAACGGCGGCGTGGGAGCCGACAGCAGCAGTGCGTCGAACCTGTTCAAGTGGAGCGCACATTCATGGGTATTGGGCGCGCTGATGTCGATGCCGATCCTCGACGGCGGGCGCAACAAGGCCAATGTGGCGCGCAGCGAAGCGGTGCTGGAAGAATCTGTGGCAGCGTATCGCCAGAACGTGCTGGTGGCGTTTGCCGAGGTTGAAGACAATCTGGCCGGCTTGCGCATCCTGGGTGGACAGGCCGAGCAGCTCGATGCTGCGGTGGTGGCGGCGCGCCGTTCGGCCTACCTGGCGCAAAAGCTGTACGCGGCGGGCCGTTCGAGCTATCTCGATCTGCTCGACGCACAGCGCAACCTGGCGGCGGTCGAACGCAGCGCGGTGCAATTGCGCGGCAATCGCGCAGTGACCACGGTAGCCTTGATCCGCTCGCTGGGCGGCGGCTGGGAATGACAGGGTCAGGTCGGGCAATGCGCCATGGCGCATT
>JAZJXM010000027.1:0-29954 GCA_040390915.1 Pseudomonadota bacterium | reverse complement strand
CCCCGACCTGACCCTCAACGACAAACGCCGCACAGTGTGCGGCGTTTGTCGTTTGCAGCTACGTGATTACTTGGCTTTGCGGCGGCGCGCAGCGGCCAGGCCAGCCAGGCCCAGGCCCAGCAGGGCCAGCGATGCCGGCTCAGGCACGTCGCTTGGTGGCAGGCGCGCGTCGTTCACGTTCAGGATGTCGAAAGCCCAGTGTGCATCGCGCTGGTTGTTGTTGACGTCCATGAAACCATTACGGAAGTTCTGATGGGCCGCGCCGTCGTAGGCGAATCCGTCCGACAGGTGGCTACCGGCGGTGAAGTTGTCGTACTGCTGGATCGTGACGGTGTAGTTGCCGGCCGCCAGGTTCATGCTATAGAAGGTATCCCAGCACGAATTGGTGACGGCGTCGTGGGCGACGTAGCTGCAGCCGGCGTCGTCCTGCTCGCCGATTTTCAAGCCGGTTTCGTCAAACAGGGCCAGGATCGGATCGAAACCGCCGCGCGCGATCGCGTTGCCGGCTGCGTTGACGCCACCGGCATACGACCAGCTGCGCAGCGACACCGACGAATTGGCGCCCACGTTGAAGTTGAATTGCTGGACGTCGTTGTCGTGCGCGAACTCGCCGGTGAAGGAGAAATCGGCGGCGCTGGCGGCGCCCATGGTCAGGCTGAGTGCAAAGAGCGAGGCAAGAAATTTAAGTGTCATTTTGAGTGATATCAATTAAGGTTGGACTGCAATGCGAAGTGCATCAGCCTATGAGCAAGTACCATGCCATAAATGCTAACTTATTGTTTCTGCAAGGTTAACTAAAATTATATTGCCCTGCTATCAATATTGTGTAAAGGTTTCCGACATGCCAAGCCGGGCGCAGCTACAATAGCGCCACATGTCCACTCACCACACCGACGAAGAGCTGATGCTGCGCTACCGCGATGGCGACTTGCGCGCGTTCGAAGCGCTGTATGGCCGCCACAAGGTGGGCCTGTACCGCTTTATTGCGTGGCGTTCGCCGCGCGTCGACTGGGTCGATGAAATCGTGCAGGACAGCTGGGCCAATCTGCACCACGCGCGCAACCGCTACCAGCCCGACGCCAGCTTTCGCACCTATCTGTACCAGATCGCGCGCAACCGCTTGCTTGACCTGTTGCGCCAGCAGGCGCCGTTGCTGGCCGCGGAGCTGGGCACCGGCACGGATGGGCGCGACGTGTTTGACGCGCTAGCCGATGCGGCGCAGGATGTCGTCACGCCGGATGCGGCGCTGGCCGCCAAGCAGCGCAGTGACCATCTGCACCTGGCGCTGGCCGCCTTGCCGAGCGAGCAGAAAGAAGCAGTGGTGCTGCACCAGTTCAGCGGCATGAGCCTGGACGAAATTTCTGCGGTGGTGGCCGCGCCGGTAGAAACGGTCAAGAGCCGCTTGCGTTACGCGATGCGCAAGCTGCGCGAAGGGAGCCTCAGTGAACAAGGATGACATGAGCGACGACGCCGAATTTGACGCCTTCCTCAAGGGGGAAGGCGAATTGTCGCATCGCTTGCACGCCATGCAGCAGGCCGCCCCCAGCGCCGCACTCGACGCCGCCATCGTTGAGCGCGCACGCGAATTGATGGCGCAGGAGAGCGCGCGTCCGGTGGCGGCCAACGACGCCGGCGACAGCACGCCAGCGCCAAGGCTGGGTTGGCGCTGGCGCGTGCCGGCCGGGATCGCCGCCATCGTGCTCGCTGGCGTGCTCGCGCGCCAGTCGTTCCAGAGCAGCGCCGACCTGGGACAAGGGGCGAACATGCCGCAGGAAGCGGACCAGCCGGTACAACTGCGCCAGGCGCCGGCAGTGGCGCCAGCAGCAGAGCCAGCAGCGGCACCGGCACCGGCACAACCGCCGATCCTCGAGAGGGCAGCGAAGCGCAAGGTGCCGATGGCGAACGCGTATCCGGCGCCAGTCAAACAAGACAAGGCAGTTCCCGCCGCGCCGCCGGCGCCGGCCGCCATGGATGAATACAAGGCGGCGCCAGCGCCAGTGGCTGGCTATGCGCCTGCAGCGCCGGCCGCGGTGGCTGGAAAGCTGGAAGCATCGGAATTGTCGCGGGCGCGCAGCGACCGGGCCAAGCCATCGCTCAGAACGGCGGCGCAATGGCTGGCGACGATTGAAACGCTGTTGGAAGAGGGAAGAGTCAGCGCGGCGGCGCACGAATGGCGCGCTTTCCGCCAGGCGTATCCGGATTATCCGGTGCCACAAACGACCGAAGAGCGGATCAAGGCGATCGACCAATAGAAAAAGCCCCGGGGTCTGACCCCGGGGCTTTGTTGACAGCGATTACTTGGTAACGGCGTCTTTTTTGGCGTCTATCATGGCCGACGATTTTTCTTCGGCGGCGGCGGCCTTGGCCTTGGCAGCCTTCTTGTGTGCTTTGGCTTTCGACTTGTGCGCATCGGCTTTGGCGACGGCGACATCAGCCTTCGCTTCGGCGGCCACTTTAGCCACTTTGGTGTCGGCTTTTACGTCAGCTTTGGCTTCTTTGGCGTCTGCCTTGGCAACGGCTTTTTCTTCCTTGGCTGCAGCTTTCACAACGGCAGGCGCTGGCGTTGCCGGGGTCGCTGCGGTAGCGGCTTTGACCGTTGGCGTTGCTGGGGTGGCTGGGGTTGCAGGAGTGGCTTGGGCAAACGCCGACGTTGCAAACAGGCCGGCGATCAAGGTAGCGATGACTTTATTCATGGTAATTCCTTTAACTGGTTGTATGACGGAGCGTGAGTACTACACTGTCACAAACGCGGTCCGCCAGGAATGAGTTGACGGCTATTACAACTGCTTACAATGCGGCTGCGTTATCTGGCGAACAGTGACGCAACGCGCGCGCCGCTAGACTGGGCTGATGGCTGATCCGCTCAAGACCTACAAATCAAAACGCAATTTCGCCATCACGTCCGAACCGGCCGAAGGCGGGCAGGGCGGTGACGCGCTGGCCTTCGTGATCCAGAAGCACTGGGCCAGCCGCCTGCATTATGATTTTCGCTTGGAACTGGACGGCACCATGAAGAGCTGGGCCGTCCCCAAAGGGCCGAGCTACGATCCCAAGGACAAGCGCATGGCGGTGCAGGTCGAGGACCACCCGCTCGCCTACGCCAGTTTCGAAGGCACGATACCCGAGAAGGAATATGGCGCCGGCAAAGTCATCATCTGGGACAAGGGCAGCTGGGCGCCGCTGGGCGATCCACACCGGGACTACGCGCGCGGCGAGCTGAAATTCGAATTGCACGGCCACAAGATGCACGGCAAGTGGGTGCTGGTGCGCATGAAGGACCAGGGCGAGAAGCAGCATCCGTGGCTGCTGATCAAGGAAAAGGACCAGTTTGCGCGCCCGGCCAGCACGTTTTCCGTGGTCGATGAAATGCCCGACAGCGTCAAGCAATTGTCCACGCCTGGCGCGGCAAAAAAGGCGGAGCTGCCGGCGTCGCTGTCGCCGCAACTGGCAACGCTGGTTGACCAGCCGCCTGCCACGCCGTCCGACTGGATCTTTGAAATCAAGTTCGATGGCTACCGCCTGCTGGCGCGGGTCGAGCAGCACAAGGTCAAACTGTTCACGCGCAATGGGCACGACTGGACGCGCAAGCTGGGTGGGGTGCACCAGGCGATGGCCGGGGCCAAGCTGCCCGATGGCTGGTACGACGGGGAAATCGTGGTCCAGGGCGCCAACGGCCGGCCCGACTTCGGCCTGCTGCAACAGGCGTTCGACGGCTCCGGCAAGGCCGACGTCGTCTATTACCTGTTCGATGTTCCCTACCTGGACGGCAAAGACCTGCGCGACGTGCCGCTGGTCACGCGCCGCGCCATGCTCAAGGAAGTGCTCGACCAGGTCGATACCGGCACGCTGCGCTTTAGCGACGAATTCGGCAGCGACCCCGAGCAGCTGGTCGCTGCCGCCTGCAAGATCGGCCTGGAAGGCGTCATCGGCAAGCGCCGCGAAGCGCGCTATGTGCAGCGCCGTTCGTCCGACTGGATCAAGCTCAAATGCGGCCAGCGCCAGGAGTTCGTCATCGGCGGCTACACCGATCCGCAGGGCGCGCGCACCGGCATCGGCGCGCTGCTGCTGGGCACCCATGACGAGCAGGGCGTGCTGCAGTATGCCGGCAACGTCGGCACCGGCTTTGACGAAGCCACGCTGCGCGAGCTGAAGAAAAAACTCGATGCGCTGGACACCGATGCCAGCCCGTTCCCGGCTGGTGCAGTGGCCGGGCGCAAGCATCACTGGGTCAAGCCAAGGCTGATCGCCGAGGTCAGTTTCGCCGAATGGACCAAGTCCGGCGCGATCCGGCACGCAGTGTTTCATGGACTGCGCAGCGACAAGCCGGCCAGCCAGATCGGGCGCGAAAAAGCGCAGCATGTGGACGAGCCGGCGCCTGCCGGCAAGCTGCCCGCCAGCCTGAAGATCACCAACGGCGAGCGCGTCATCGATGCCCACAGCGGGGCCACCAAGCTCGATCTGGTGCGCTACTACGCGCTGGTGGGCACGCTGATGATGGAGCACCTCAAAGGCCGTCCGGTGTCGCTGGTGCGCGCGCCCGGGGGAGTGGCCGCCGAACTGTTCTTCCAGAAGCACGCCGACGTGGCCAAGCTGCCCGGGATCAAGCACATGGACCAGGCGCTCGACCCGGGCCATCCGCCAATGCTGGAAGTGGGCAGCACGCTGGGCATCCTGTCGGCGGCGCAGTGGAACGTGGTGGAAGTCCATACTCAGAACGCGGTCGACAAGTCCTATGCCACGCCGAACCGGATGGTGTTCGACCTTGACCCCGGCGAGGGCGTGTCATGGGTGGCGATGCAGGAGGCGGCGCAACTGGTGCACGCCTTCCTCGATGAACTCGGGCTGCCATCGTTCCTCAAGACCAGCGGCGGCAAGGGGCTGCACGTGGTGGTGCCGATCAAGGCCGGCTTCGATTGGGATACCGTAAAGGACTTCTCGCAGGCGGTCGTGCGCCATCTGTCGAGCACCTTGCCGGACCGGTTTGCATTCAAAAGCGGGCCAAAGAACCGGGTCGGCAAGATTTTCATCGACTATCTGCGCAATGGCCAGGGGGCCACCACCGTCTGCGCATGGTCGGCGCGGGTGCGGCCGGGCCTGGGCATCTCGGTGCCGCTGGGATGGGATGAACTGGGCGCGCTCAAGGCTGGCGACCAGTGGAATATCAAGAATGCGCATACCCGGCTTGACCGTGGCAATGCGCCGTGGGACGGCTATGTCAAATCGGCCAGGACCTTGACGGCGGCGATGAAAAAACTGGACTTCGGCTCAGGCTGACTTGCGTGCGGCTTTTTTTGGAGGCGCCTTTTTGGCCGGTGCCGCCTTCGCCGACGGCTTGCTTTCCAGGCTTTTTTGCAGCAGCGAGACCAGGTCGACGACGTTGCTCGCCGCAGCGGGCGCATGCTCCTTGTCCGGCATGGTGATGGTCTTGGTCTGTTTGGCCTTGACCTTCTTCTCGATCAGCGCAAGCACGTCTTCGCGGTAAGTGTCGTGGTACTGCTCGGGCTTCCAGGCTTCGCTCATGCCCTCGACCAGTGTCATTGCCATGTCCAGTTCCTTGTCCGTGATGGATGCGGCCTTGGCTTTCGAGGACGGAATTTTCAGTTCGTCGGTGGCGCGGATTTCATCGCTGTAGCGCAGCGTATTCATGACGATCACGTCGTCCACGCACACCAGTGCCGCCAGGTGCTGCTTGACGCGGATGACGACATTGGCAATGCCGACCTTGCCAGCCTTGCGCAGCGTTTCGCGCAGCAGTGCATAGACTTTGTCGCCACCCTTGCCGGGCGCGAGGTAATAAGGCTGGTCGAAGTACAGCAGCGGCACCTGGTCGGCATCGACGAAGGCCAGGATGTCGATGGTCTGGGTCGCTTCCGGGTTGGCGCGGCGCAGGTCTTCTTCGCTCAGCACGACGTATTCGCCGTCGCTGTATTCATAGCCCTTGACGATGTCGTCCCAGCTCACTTCCTTGCCGTTGCTCTTGTTGTAGCGCTTGAAGCCGACCGGCGAGAAGTCGCGCCGGTCGAGCATGGTCAGGTCGAGCGCATGTTCGGAGGTGGCCGGATACATCTCCACCGGAATGTGCACCAGCCCGAAGCTGATCGCGCCTTTCCATAGGGTGCGGGGCATGGTGTTTCCTATTCTCCGACGTTGCCGGTGATCGGCAAGACGATGCCGGTGATGTAGCTCGAACAGACCGCCGACGCCAGGAACACGTAGGCGGGCGACAGTTCCTCCGGCTGCGCCGGCCGGTGCATGTCGGTGTCCTGGCCGAAGGACGCGATTTTGTCGGGCGGCTGGTCGGCCGGATTGAGCGCAGTCCAGACCGGGCCGGGCGCAATGGCGTTGACGCGGATGCCCTGTTCGATCAGGTTCGAGGCCAGCGACATCGTGAAGGCGTGAATCGCGCCCTTGGTGGTGGCGTAGTCGAGCAGGTGCGCCGATCCCCTGATCCCTGTGACCGATCCGGTATTGATGATCGCCGCACCGCGTTTGAGGTAGGGCAGCGTCGCCTGGGCCATGTGAAAGTAGCCGTAGATATTGGTGCGCATGGTTTCGTCAAGGCGCTCTTCGGTCAGCTCCGCCAGCGAGCTGGCATGCATCTGGAGCGCGGCGTTGTTGACCAGGATGTCGATGCGCCCGAAATGGGCCGCGGCCTGGTTGACGGCGTCGCGGCAAAAGGCGGCGTCCTTGACGTCGCCGGCGAAAGTGAGGCAGCGCCGGCCTTCAGCGTGCACGCAGCGCGCCGTTTCGGCAGCGTCGGCATGCTCGTTCAGATACAAGATGGCGACGTCGGCGCCTTCGCGCGCAAACAGCACCGCCACGGCGCGGCCGATGCCGGAATCGCCACCGGTGATGATGGCGGCCAGGCCTTCGAGCTTGCCGCTGCCCTTGTAGCGTTCGGCCATGAAGCGCGGCTTGAGCGCCATCTCGGCCTCGTTGCCGGGCTTGTCCAGGTGCTGCCTGGGCAGCGGCGGCGCCGGCTGCTGGACCGGCGCGCTCTGGCGCTGTTCGCTGGCGCCGCGCTCGCCCGCTCGGTTGCCGCCGGATTGATTGCTTGATGGCATGATGTTCTCCTTGTCACAGAGACCGAGTATTCTCGCTTGTGCGGAGCAACACAGTGCGGACACGCACACAATGGCGTCGCCTTTGTGGCAAACTAGGCAGATTCACTCAGGAGTATTCATGTTCCAGGTTGAGCATAGTGCGCCGCATCCGGTCGGTCTGTATCTCAATCCGGACGGCCAGCGGCGCGTGGATTTCCAGGCGGCCTACGGCCACCAATTTGGCAAGCTGTATATCGCCGATGGCGCCGAACAGGCGGCCGACCTGCTGGCGCGCCAGGCGATCGACCTGCTGGTGATCGACCTCGAGCGCTTCGAGCATAGCTTTGACCTCGACGCGCTGGGCCAGCTGGTGAGCGCGCGCGGCGCGGCCCGTACCCTGGTTCTGTGCCCGTTCACCAATGCCGGCTGGCTGCCCGACTTGATGGCGCGCGGACCGATCGAGTACGCGATCTTGCCACTGCTCGAGCATGATGTGCGTTCGCTGATCGCCGCCGGCCCTGCCGCAGCGATCGACCAAGCCGGGCCGCTGCGCGCGTTGCTGGCCACGGTCACGCGCATGCAGCAGGCGCTGGCGGACTTCGCCGATCTTGACAACATGGCGCAGCGCATGTGCGCGGCGCTGACCACCTTGCCCGGCGTGGTGCATGCGTCGCTGTTCTACAAGCACGATATGGAGGCATTGGAACTGGTGGCGCAGCATGCGCGCAATGGCTACAACCTCACGCGCTTGCTGTTGCGCGCGGACCGCCTGATGCAATCGCCACTGCGTCATGTTTTCCCCGGCCTGCTGGCCGCCTGCAGCGGCGAAATGACGCTGCTCGACGCGCCGGCCAAGGCGGGCGCCCCCGAAATGGCCGTCAGCCTGGCCGACAACGGCATCGAGATGGTGTTCGCGCTGCCGCTGCCGGTCAGCCGCGCCGGCCAGCTGCGCGGTTCCCAGTGCCTGATGTTCGAGCGCGCGCGCACGCTGTCGGCCGACGAGATGGCTATCTTCGCCGAACTGGCGCAACTGGCCGGGATCGGCCTGCGCATGGCCGAAATGAGCCGCGAGAACGAACAGCTGCATGGGCGCCTGGCCCACATGGCGACCACGGACGCGCTGACCGGCGTGGCCAACCGGCGCCATGGCGAAACGCTGCTCCAGCATGAAGGGCGGCGCGCGCGCCGCTACCAGCTGCCGCTGGCGCTGATCGCGTTCGACATTGACAGCTTCAAGGCCATCAACGACCAGTTCGGGCATGCGGTAGGCGATGGCGCGCTGCGCGCCGTGGCTGACGTCGCGCTGGGGTGCGTGCGTAACAGCGACGCGCTGGTGCGCTCGGGCGGCGGTGAATTTCAGATCATCGCGCCGCACACCAGCGCGATCGACGCGCTCAAGGTCGCCGAAAAGATCCGGCTGGCGATCGCCAGCACCGATATCGCTGGCTGCGACCGGCTCACCATCAGCCTGGGCGTAGGCCAGCTGGGGATCGGGGAGGCGCCCGACGCGCTGGTGCTGCGGGTCGACGCGGCGCTTGCGCGCGCAAAACGGGCCGGGCGCAACTGCGCCGAGCTGGCGATGCAGTGACCACCCGTGTTAGGCTTATGCCTTTCATGAATGGGCCGCATCCGATGCTGCAATGGCTTAGACAATACCGGCTCTCCATGCTGGCCGGCGACACCAGCGCCGGCATCGTGGTGGCCATGATGATGGTCCCGCAAGGCATGGCCTATGCAATGGTGGCAGGCTTGCCGCCGGTGGTTGGCATCTACGCCAGCATTGTTCCTCCCATCCTGTACGCGCTGTTCGGGTCGAGCATGACGCAATCGGTCGGTCCGATGGCGATCGTCTCGCTGATGACCGCCGCCGCGCTGGCGCCGCTGGCCACTGCCGGCAGTACCTTGTACGCGGTGCTGGCGGCGCAGCTGGCGCTCATCTCCGGCGTTGTTCTGCTGCTGTGCGGCCTGTTGCGGATCGGCTTCGTGGCCAACTTTTTTTCGCGTCCCGTCATGAGCGGCTTTACCATTGGCGCCGCGCTGGTGATCGCCTGGGGCCAGCTTGGCGTGCTGCTTGGCGGCGCGCTCAACCAGGTGCACCTGCCCAGCGCCGCGCTGGGTATCGGCTCGCTGCTGGCGCTGATGCTGGCGCGCCGTTTCCTGGCCACGCTGCTGCGCCGCTTCGGCATGAGCGACGCCTATGCCGACATCGGCGTGCGCCTGGCGCCGATGCTGGTGGTGATCGGCGCGACGCTGCTGGCGGCGCTGCTGCAACTGCCGGCCATGGGCGTGCACGTCACCGGCGCGGTGCCGGCTGGTTTGCCGGGCTTGAACCTGGCCACCTCCGGCGCCCATTGGCGCGCGCTGCTGCAGCCGGCGCTGCTGATCGGCTTCGTGATTTTCCTGATCAGCATGTCGGCGGCGCAGGCACTGGCGTTGCGCCGGCATGAGAAACTGCGATCGAATTTCGAACTGATCGGCCTGGGCGCGGCCAATATGGGCAGCGCGCTGACCGGCGGCTTTCCCGTCACCGGCAGCATTTCGCGTTCCGCGGTCAATTTCGCGGCCGGCGCCAATACGCCGCTGGCCAGCATCATCACCGCGCTGCTGCTGGCGCTGGCGCTGGTGTCGCCCACCGGCTGGCTGGCGCTGATGCCGCTGCCGACGCTGGCCGCCACCATCATCGTGGCGGTGCTGGGCATGCTGGAGCTGTCGACCTTGCGCACCGCGTGGCGCTACGACCGCAGCGACGCGCTGGCGCTGGTGGCGACCGCCGGCGGCGTGCTGGTACTGGGCGTGGAAGCGGGCGTGGTGGTGGGCGTGGTGCTGTCGATGGCCAACCTGATCTGGCGCGCCAGCCGGCCGCACATCGCCGTGCTTGGCCGCATCGCCGGCACCGAGCATTTCCGCAACGTGGACCGCTATCCGGCCGCCACGCTGCCCGACGTGCTGATGCTGCGCATCGACGCCAACCTGTTTTTCGGGAACGTGGAAGCGGTCAACGCGCGCGTCGAGGACGAACTCAAGGCGCATCCGGCCGCGCGCCACCTGATCCTGGTGATGACCGCGGTCAGCGAGATCGATACGTCCGCGCTGTTCGGGCTGGCCGAACTGAATGCGTCGCTCAAACGGCGCGACATCGGCCTGCACCTGGCCGAAGTCAAGGGACCGGTGATGGACCGCCTCAAGGACTGCGACTTGCTCGCTGCGCTCAACGGAGAAGTGTTTCTGAGCGCGCTTTTGGCCAGCGAGCACCTTGCCAGGAAAAATGACTACGATATTTGAGTGTGATGGATACGCACTGGTGCCTGCCGTCTTGTCCGACGATGAATGCGCCACTGCCGCATCGCAGGTGCAGCTTGCCGGTCCGGGTTCGGGCGGGACGCGCTGCCTGCTGTCGCAGCCGTGGTGCGTGGCGCTGGCCGCGCACCTGCGCGCCCATTCCGCGCTGAGTGGCCTGATTGCGCCTGAATCCGTGGCCGTGCAATGCAACTACTTCGAAAAATCGACGGACCGCAACTGGCTGGTGCCGATCCACCAGGACTTGAGCATTCCGGTCGCGGCCCGGGTACTTGACCCGGCCTTGCGCGGCTGGTCCGAGAAGGAAGGGATGCTGTTCGTGCGCGCGCCGCTCGAAGTGTTGGAGCAGCTGGTCGCAGTGCGAATCCACCTGGATGACTGCGGCGCCGATGACGGACCATTGCGCGTGGTGCCAGGATCGCACCGGCTTGGCGTGATCGCGCCCGTTGATGCCGGGGTATTGCGCGAAGCGGCTGGGGAGACGGTATGCCTGGCGCAGATGGGCGCGGCGCTGGTGCTGCGGCCCTTGTTGCTGCACGCTTCATCCAAAGGCAAGGGCAACGGACGACGCCGCATTTTGCACTTCGTATTCGGTCCGCGCGAACTGCCGTACGGCCTCAACTGGAACGCTGCGGTGTAAGCGGCCGCACCAGGCGCGCCCCGGTCCACACGCAGGCGGCATAGGCGAACAGCAGCGGCAAACCGAGTAGCGCAAATCCATATGTGACGATGACGACGGGCGTCCACATGATGGCCGATGCAGCAAATGCGCCGATGGCGATCGACCATGGCGCTTTGAACGCCGATCCTAGCAAGCATCCGACTGTGAAGCCAAGCAGGCCTGCGGCGAGCAGTGCCAGCGGCAAGGCGAGCCTGGCGCTCAGGAACAGGATGCCGAACAGCGTCGCCAGGTTCGCCATGAGGCTTGCGATGCCGATGCAAAGGCGCGTATGCCACGGCGCCTCGTCGTTCATGGTTTCAAATCAAAAGCCGACATGTGGTTCGCAATATGCATTGCGTGCGCCTGTTCGTATTCGGCTTTGCTCAAGCTGCCGTAGGCGAAGTGAGGGCGCAGAGGACCGGTATGGTCTTCAAAGGTGGCGATCGCTTTGCGCAGCGCACCCACGGCGACCGTGCTGGCTGCGTTGGCGTCCAGGTTGGCGCCGCCCGGTATCGCTTCGAGCAGGTTGTGCGACATGCGCCCGCGCGATTTAAAGAAGCTGAAAGCGAGCGCGCCGGCCGTGTGCTGGAACAGCGTTGATCGCGATTCCGGATAACCGGTCATCGAATACTCGATGCTCTGCGCGCAGTGCAGCAGCGCTTTCGACCAGCCCCAGGTGGCGGCTGGATTGAGCGGCGTCGCGCTGGCCACTTGATCGAGCTGGCGCAGTGCGTCGGCCAGTGAGGCGAACACCAGTTGGCGGTCAAGGGCGGAAGCGCCCGAGCAGCCGGTGACGATCAGGCAGCCGGCGCCGGTGCAAGTAGCAAGGAACGAACGGCGCGAATAATTATGGTGATTGTGCATCGGCGACGGTTCCAATTTTGAGAGAGGCGGCATTATGGACCTTATTCATCACATCTGCCGGAATTGATCTGCATAGTTGCGGCTCACCGTCAGCTGTTCGCTGCGTCCCTTGAGTTTGACCATCAGTCGACCACGCAGATCGGTGTGGGTGCCGGCCACGTGGCGGGCCGCGACGATCACGCCGCGGTGGATTTGCCAGAAGTGCGCCTGGTCCAGCTGTTCGCGCAGTTTGGACAGCGGCGTGCGGATCAGGCATTCCTCGTTTTCCAGGAAGACGGCGGTGACTTTGTCGTTACTTTGGAAGTAGATCACTTCGTCGATCGCAATCAAGCGCGTCTCATCGCCATGCGCGGCGCGAATCCACTGTAGTGGCGCTGGCGTCGTCAACTGTTGCAGCAGCGAGCGTAAGGCGTCGACTGGCGCCGCCGGAGCTTTGTCCAGCAGTGCGGCCTTCAACTTGACGACCGTCTTGGCCAGGCGTTCGGCATTGACTGGCTTGAGCAGATAGTCCAGCGCCGCGTGTTCGAACGCTTCAACCGCATACTGGTCGTGCGCCGTGATGAACACGATGTGCGGCGCCTTGCCATCGGCGGCCAGTCGCTCGGCCAGGCCCAGACCGGTCAGGCCGGGCATCCGGATATCGAGGAATACCACGTCCGGCGCCTGTTCATCGATCAGGCGCAACGCATCGAGCCCATTGGCAGCGTGGCCGGCGATGCGCAATTGGGGCCAGGCGACGGCCAGTTGCGCTTGCAGGTAATCGCGCAGGTGGGCTTCGTCGTCGGCGATCAGGGCCCGGGGATGGTCGATGTCAGCGTCTCTTTCAAAGGCAGCAGCAGGCGTACGGTGATGCCGCAAGGTTGGTTTTCCAACAATTGTACCTGAGCCTGGCCATCGTACATGCTGCGCAGCCGGGCGCGCAGGTTGGACAGGCCGACGCCGCCGCCCGGTTTGGGCGCTGTGCTGCCCAAGCCGGCGCCGGTGTCGCTCACTTCGATGCACAGATGCGCGCCTTGCACAACAGCGCGCACGCAGATTTCGCCGCCCTCGACCTGCGGTTCGAGTCCGTGCGCGACCGCGTTTTCGATCACCGGCTGGATCAGCATCGGGGCGATCAGGATCTCGCGGCAGCCGGCGGCGATGTCGAAGCGGTAGCGCAGGCGTGGCCCCATGCGCACCGCCAGCACGTCAAGATAAGCGGCCACCATGTCCAGTTCCGCACCCAGCGTGCCGCTGGCGGCGCGGCTGGCGGCCAGGCTGGCGCGCAGATAGTCGATGAAGCGCTCGAGCATGTGGCGCGCCTGCGCCGGCTCGGTGTCGATCAGGCCGACCACATTGGCCAGCGTGTTGTACAGGAAGTGCGGTTCGATCTGGGCCTGCAGTGCATGGAGGCGCGCTTCGGCCAGCAACTGGGCCGCGCTGGCCAGTTGTTCGCTCTGGCGCGCGGCCAGCGTTTCACTGTTGATGCGTTTTTCGCCGGTCATGAACACGACAAACATGAACAGCGCCACCAGCAATGCGAACGGCAGCAGCGGCGCCAGCATGGCTGCGCTGGCGAGATACTTGAGCGGATTGACGCCGCGTACCAATGCGGTCCCGATCAACAGGCCGGCCATGACGCAGGTGGCGACCACGCAGACGTAATAGAGCAGGCGCGGGACGCCGCGCGCGCGGCGCGGCCAGCCACCGAGCAGCCATTCCGCGAGTTCCAGCGTGGCGTGGATCAGATAGCCGATCGTGTTTGATACTACCAGGCTCGCTAAAAAGGTGTCCAGGAAGGTGGACGTCTTGCCGGTAAATACCATGCTGAGCGCGACCATGATCAGTGCCAGCATCGAACTCCAGATGCCGGTGTAGAGCAGGTCGCGCCCGGGCGAGCAAGGCCAGCGCCGGAACAATGGAATCATGTCCAGCGGATGCGACGAGGTGCGCGGCAGGGCGCTGGGCAGTGGGGCGGTCACGGGGTTGATTTGTCAGCTCTTTAAAAAATTACCGTGGAAGCAGTGTGGCGTACGGTAGGGAAGGCGCGCCAGTGCCAGCGGGCCGTCCTTGACGTGCGCGGCGTCGAACACGGTCATCACAGTGTGCGCCAGTTTGGTGTCCTGCGCCACCCCGACCAGGTAGCCGTCCGTTTCGGAAACGGCGTTGGCGCGCGGGACCAGCACGTGTTCTTCCACCACCCAGCCGGCGTCGAAGCGGTAGCTGTCGTTGTTGCCACTGGCGGTGTCGACCAGGTTGACGGTGTCGAGCACGGCGTCGCGATTGCGGGGTGAACTGCTCAGCAGCGCCAGTTTTCGGTGGCGCACCGACACCACCTGCGGCATCACGCGCGGGAATTCGCTCGGGCCCAGCAAGCGTGCCACGTTGGCCTGCTTCTTTGCATAGTCAAGCGTCACCTGCGCGGCGAAGCTGCGGCTGGCGATATTGCGCGGGCGCTCGCCCTGCATCAAATGGCCCACTTCCATCAGCGCGTCGCCCTGGTGCAGCACCACGTCAAAGCGGGTGGTGTCGCCGTCGTCCCAGGCGTTCCCGAAGTGGAACACCATGTGCGGCGGCAGTTCGAACACCTGGCGCACCTGCATCGTCGCTTTCGCCACCACCACCGCGCGCAGCGCTCGTGCCTTGGCGCCGCTGCCGGCCCACTGGTGCATGTCGGCGAAGCTTTTCTGCTCGCCGCGCATCAGGTCATATGGCGGAATCAGGAAAATAAGATGGCCGGCGCTGACCACGAAGTCGTGCACCATCGCCAGCTGCGGCACGTCCACGACGCTGGTCGATTGCATCTGGCCGTTGGCGCCGAGCCGGTAGATCACCAGCTTGTCGCTGCCGGGCAGGGCGCCGAAGTTCCACATGCCGCCGTCCGGGTCCATTTTCGGGTGCGCCGAGAAGGGCATCGATTTGAGTTCGTCGCTCCAGGTCTTGACGCCCAGCGTGGCCAGCGATTGCGGATCGAGCTCGGTGGCCGAGCCGCCTTCCCACAGCGCGTACAGGC
This sequence comes from Pseudomonadota bacterium, assembly GCA_040390915.1. Classification (GTDB taxonomy): domain Bacteria; phylum Pseudomonadota; class Gammaproteobacteria; order Burkholderiales; family Burkholderiaceae_D; genus Telluria_A. The sequence continues at coordinate 15,097 of JAZJXM010000027.1, read as the reverse complement.
GCCCGCCAAAGGGCACCAGGTTGGTATTGGCCGCGTTCAAGGTGTCGTTGGTCTTGACGGCGCGCCGGTCGATCCAGGTGCCGAAGGCCGGATACAGGAACTGGCCGGCGCTGGATTCGTCGACGAACTTCTGGGTCTGCACGAAGCGCCCGCGGTGACTGACCTTGGCGCCGGAAACCTGCCAGCGCTGCGCGAAGCCGTCGCCGTCGAACCAGTGGTGATAGCGCTCTCCACCGAGTTCGAAGCGGCCCGGCCCGTTGCGAAAGAACACGCCTTCGAGGTCGGCCGGAATGCGACCCTTGACCACTGCCTCGCCCGCATTCTCGGCCACCGTATCGGCAAATACGACCAGTTTCGGGTCGCGCTTGAGGGCGGCGTGGAAGCGCCGGTAGGTTGCTGCGTCGGCCAGCGCGGAGCCCGATGCGAGTGCGAGCGCGCCAAAGGCGACGCCGGACGACAGAAAATGGCGGCGGTCCATGGCGGCGCTCATTTCAACGAAACACGGACGGTGGCGCCGCTGGCCGGCAGCACGAATTTGGCCAGCGCGAAGCTCGGCGGCCCCATTTTCCCCATCGCGTTATTGCTGAAGGCGTAGTCTTCGGTCGGAATGCCGATCAGGTTCCGGTCCATTTTGCCGTTGACGTTGGCGTCGTGGTAAATCGCAAACGCATATTCGCCTTCCGGCAGGTCCTTCAAGACCAGCTTGTTGCCGGCGGCCAGCGCCGGCGCGCCGCTTGCATGGGCTGGCTGCTTGAGAAAGGTGTCGGCCGAGTTGAACACGGCCACCATCAGGTTGCCGTTGGCGGCCTTGACATCGTCGACCAGGATGGTCAGCTCGGCGGCGCCGGCCAGGTTGGCGCTCAAGAGGGCTGCGGCGCAGAAGGCGGTTTTGATCATGATAGTCTCCAGTGGTTGATGCTTGCCACTGTAGGCAAAGCCGGCGCGCCGCAGTTGGCGCTGCGACGAAAGCCGAAAAAACGGCGCGAAATGCGGCTGGACGGCGCGAAGTGCCTATTGTTTGTCGAGCCAGGCGCCGAAAACAGCCAGCGCCGCTGCCTGATCGACGGCTTTGGCCTGCTCCAGCAGCGCTGGCGCAACCCACTGCGGGAATGGGATTTCGGTGCTCGCATGGCGCCCCGAAGGCGTATGTTGTTCGCTCACTCTGGCGATCTGCGCCGGCTGCCAACGCGCCGCCAGGGACACCAGCTGCGGCCACAGCCGCCGGTGCACCAGCGTGAGCTTGCCGTCGATCAGGCGGCACACCAGCACGTCGGGCGAGCCGGTGACCGCCTGCAGGATGGCGAAAATGCGGCGTCCCTGCGGATGCCCCCACCAGCTGCCCTTGATCGGCTCGCCGGCGATCGCTTCGGTCAGGCGCGGCGCACCGCCTTTGGCCGACACCAGCATCACGCCGTGCTCGCGCACCACCGCCAGTGCTTGTTCAGGCGTCATCGCGTGGCTGCGGCGTGTCGCCGCTATAGACCGTGTAATTGTTCTTGCCAGATTTTTTGACTAAATACATCGCCTGGTCGGCATGCTTGAGCATTTCTTCCGCCGTCATGGCATGGTCGGGAAAAACGGCGATGCCGATGCTCGAACCGATTTTGATGATCTGCTGGTCGTAGGCGATTGGCTCGGCGATGGCCCTGAGCAGCTTGTTGGCGATGCGTTTGGTGTCGGCGATGCAGACGGCGCCGTGCATGATGACGACAAATTCATCGCCGCCATGGCGCGCCACGGTATCGGTACTGCGGATCGATGCAGTCAAGCGCTGGGCGACGATTTTCAGCACATGGTCGCCTGCCTCATGGCCGAAGGTGTCGTTGGCCGCCTTGAAACCATCGAGGTCGATAAACAGGACCGCAGCCTTGTTCTTGTCGCGCCGCGCCTGGCTGCAGGCCATGTCCAGCCGGTCGCGTGCAAGCCGCAGCGTTGGCAGGCCGGTCAACTCATCGTGCGTGGCCTGGTGCTGAATCAGGTCGCGCTGGCGCGCGATCTCATCGCGTTGGACTTCGATGGCAAGCAGCAGCGACCGAATCGATTCGTTGTAGGTGGCGATCCCGAAGGCCAGGGTGATGACGGCAATGGTGGCGCCCAGGAAGATCGGCAGCCAGCTATAAAAATTGAGAATGAAGTCACTGCCGTTGACCGGGAGGACCAGAAAACCGTGCGAGAAGCCGGCGGCGGCAACCAGGATCGACGACATCTCCACGCCGATAACGGCCAGTACCAGCCGGCGCGAGAGGAACATGGACGCGGTCACGCAGGAGGCGGCAAACCATGCCACTGCCGAACTGTAAAAGCCAAATGTGAGCAGCGCTGCCAGCCCGATGGCAAACGGGATAAAAATGGCCAGAGAGATTTTCAGTTTGGCGTGCAGGCGGTGCCGGTTCAACGATACCAGCAGTACCAGCAGTGCCAAGGCAAAATGCGCGGCGTAAATCCAGCGCCATCCAAATGCCAGAATCCGCAGTGCGGACACCGGAGTACCTATCATCGCCAGCCAGAACAAGCCTTTCCATAGCTGGTTGGCCAACTGGTCACGAATCGTCATTTCGCTCAGAGTCGTGCCAAGCCCGTTTGAATCCAATCCCATAACGATTTCTACCCCACGCCTCGATGTTCGGCAATTCAGAAGGTGCAAGAGTAACACGCAAAAACGTTCGCCCTTGGTCCCAGCTTGTATATGATGGAGGTTGGCGGCGCGGGTGCGCAGCATCGCAACAACCATCGCGCCCTGGTGGATCCTATGCATCCGGCATTGACGTCGGCAATTCAACTGGCTAGTGTAGTAAAAAAACGATAAGAGACAATATGGTCCAACACCTCCATTTCCGATTGCGCCTGTCCGTGCTGGTAGTAGCCTTCGCGTGCGGCGCCAACGCCAGCGCGCTCGACACCAGCGTCAGCGGCCGCGTCATGTTCGGCACCGCGATACGCACCGAGGCGCCCGACCCGCAATTGCTGGTGTCGTTCAATGCGGCCGCCATCGGCCTGACCGGCTACGCCAACGGCGGCCAGAACACCGACGACGCCAACCTCAATTTCCGGCGCGGCGACGCTAGCTCGCGCGCGCTCAAGGGCTACCTCGACCTCAGCGCGACCGAGGGCGCCTTCAGTGGCCTGCTGCGGGTCAAGGCCTGGCATGACTTCGCGCTGTCGGACCATGAACGCGCATGGGGTAACAATGCGAATGGCTACGCCGCTGGCGTGCCGCTGAGCGACAACGGCGCGGCGCGGCTGTCGCGCTTTTCCGGCATCGCCCTGGGCGACGCCTATCTCCAGCACAGCACCACCATCGGCGCCGCCAAGATCATGACGCGCCTGGGTCAGCAGTCGCTGGCGTGGGGCGAGCGCGCCGTCTTTGCGGGAGGCCTGGGTGCGATCAATGCCGCCGACCAGCCAGCCATGCGCCGTGCCGGGGCGGCGCCGCAAGAGTTGCGCCGGCCAGCACCGATGCTGTTTGCGCGCGCGCAGATCAGCTCCGCATTCAGTGCCGAAGGGTTCTACACCAACACCTTCAGGCCGTCGGCGCTCGATATGTGCGGCACCTTCTGGGCCGTTTCCGATTACCTGGCCGAGGGCTGCAACCGGGCGTACACGGGCGGGCCGGCGGCGAGCGACCGGGTGCGCCTGGCCAACGGCTACTTTCTCAAGCGCGCACCGAGTCCGACGGCCAACGATGGCGCGCAGTTTGGCGCCGCGCTCAATTGGAAACCGGCCGCGCTGGACGCGGAATTGGGTTTTTACGCCGCGCGCTACATCGCGCGCACGCCATTACCCGGCTTGTACAAGTCGACCCGGGTCGGACCGGCCCTGGTCGCCAATGACCCGGATGGCAAGAACATTTCCTACTTCACCGAATACGCGGACGACATCAAGCTGTATGCGTTCACCTTTGCGCGCAAGCGCGGGAGCACCACCTGGAGCGGCGAACTGGCCTACCGTCCCAACCAGCCGCTGATGCTGCCGGCCGGCGACGTGCTGCTGCCGTTTCTGAACCCGAACGCGCCGGCCCTGCTGCGCGCCGACGCCACCGCCACCGCGCCGGGCGCGCCATTTAGCGGCTACGATCGCCACCGCGCCGCGCAGCTGCAATTTGGCGTCCAGCATGACTGGGGCAAGGTCGGTTTCATGGGACTGGCCGGCAGCGCCGACGTCGTCGTCAAGCATGTGATGTCCTTGCCCGATCCGGCGCTGCGCCGTTACGGTCGCTTTGACCAGTTTGGAACGGGACCGGTGCGCGGCGTGTGCACGGTGACGTCGGGCGACGCGGCCAGGCAGTGCAGCTTCGACGGCTATGTGTCGCCTACCGCCTATGGCTACCGCTTGCGGGTCGATGCGCGCCTGGCGCCTTTGACGCCGGGCTTGACCATGACAGCGTCGGCCACGTTTGTGCACGACGTGAAGGGATGGTCATATGACTTGCTGCAAAGCGAAGGGCGCAAGAGCATGAATTGGGCGCTGCGTTTCGAGTACAGCCAGCGCTACCTGGCCGAACTGGCGTATGTGCCGGTCTGGGGCGGCAGGTACAGCAACCAGAGCGACCGCGATCAGTTTGTGATGGCGGTGGGCGTCAAGTTCTAGGCCTGCTTGCCGGTGTCGGCGCTGCGCGGCGGCGCCAGCTTGAGCGGGGCCGCCAGTTCCGGGTGCTTGCCAAGGTGGCCGTGGTAAGCCGCTTCGATGGCCGGCATGTCGATTGCCGGGTCGCCCGTCAGGCGGATGGTGTCGACCACGCCCAGCTCTTTTTTCGGATAGTCGAGATAGACGATCAGCAGCGGCACGTTGGCCGTGACGGCCAGGTGATAGAAGCCGCTGCGCAGGTAAGGCTTGTAGCTGCGCGTGCCTTCCGGCGCCAGCGCCAGCCAGAACCACTCGGACTTGCGCATGGTGTCGGCCAGGCGCTGGGTGGCGCCGGTGGAGGCGCTGCGCTCGACCGGCACGCCGCCCCAGGAACGCATCATGCGCGCCCACGGCCCGCGAAACAGCGACTCCTTGCCAAGCCAGCGAAACGGCAGGCCGAGCGTCCATTTGCCGAGCAGGCCGACCACGAAGTCCCAGTTCGACGTGTGCGGATAGACGATTGCCACGCCGTGCGGCCCGGGCAGCGGCTTGTAGCGCACGGTCCAGCCGAACAGCTGCAGCAGGCGCAACGCCAGGCGTTGGCCGAAGCCGGGAAGGGATGCCGCGCGCAGCTCGTAGTTGCTCATGATGTACTCCGTCCTTGGGTCGCGCCGCAGGAAACTTTCTTGCGTTGCGGAAAAATCTGCGCCTGCATTCTATAGTGCACCGAAGCGCAAGGACAAGCAAAAAAAGTTGCGCCGGTTCGACGATTCTAGTATCGTGGAAATATTGCTAATACAGAGGCCTGGAACATGAACATCACGATTTACCATAATTCGCGCTGCGGCACGTCGCGCAACACGCTGGCCCTGATCCGCAATACCGGGATCGAACCGCTGGTGGTCGACTACCTGGCCGCGCCGCCGGACCGCGCCACGCTGGCCGACATCATCGCCAGGGCCGGCTTGACGGTGCGCGAAGCGATGCGCAGCAAGGAGCAGGTCTACCTTGACCTCGGACTGGCCGATCCGGCGCTGGGCGACGATGCGCTGCTTGACGCGATGCTGGCCAACCCGGTGCTGATCAATCGCCCGTTCGTGGTCACGCCCAACGGCGCGCGCCTGTGCCGGCCGTCGGAACTGGTGCTCGACATCCTGCCGCTGCCGCAGCTGGCCGCGTTCACCAAGGAAGACGGCGAAGCGGTGATCGGCGCGGACGGCAAGCGGATCAAATAAGATGGATGCAACGCTGCCCAATTTGTGCGAAGCCCAGTTCGACGTGCCGGATATGGAGAAGCTGGCGCCGCCGCTGCCGTTCGCGCACGCGCCACGCATCCTGATCCTGTATGGCTCGCTGCGCGAACGCTCGTTCAGCCGCTTCCTGGCCGAAGAGGCAGGGCGCATCCTCACCCACATGGGCGCCGAGGTGCGCTTTTTCGATCCGCGCGAACTGCCCGTGACCGACAGCGTGCTGGCCACCCATCCCAAGGTGGCCGAGCTGCGCGCGCTGTCGCTGTGGTCCGAAGGCCAGGTGTGGTCCTGTCCCGAACGGCATGGGACCATCACGTCGGTGATGAAAAACCAGATCGACTGGATTCCGCTGGAAGTGGGCTCAACCCGGCCGACCCAGGGCCGCACGCTGGCAGTGATGCAGGTGTCGGGCGGCTCGCAGTCGTTCAACACGGTCAATACCTTGCGCGTGCTGGGGCGCTGGATGCGGATGGTGACGATACCGAACCAGTCGTCGGTGCCGAAGGCGTACGAAGAGTTCGACGAGGCAGGGCGCATGAAGCCGTCCGCTTACTACGACCGGGTGGTGGACGTGATGGAGGAGCTGTTCAAGTTCACGCTGCTGGTGCGCGAGCGCTCGGACTATCTGGTGGACAGGTATAGCGAGCGGCGCGCCGCCGCGACCAAGGCCTGAGCTGCCAAAGTCAACCCGTTGCCCGAGTCGTGTGGTATTGTTCAAAAAACAAAATCACTTCAAAGGATGTCTTCGTGAACCGACTCGTTCCGTTTGTCCTGTTCCTTGCCCTGTCCAGCAGCATCAGCTTCGCCGCCACACCGTCCGCGCGCCCCGATAACGCTTACCTGTCCCAGCTTGATGCGATGGCCCGCTCGGCGCGCGTGTCGCGCGTCGACTACGCGCTCGACTTCGAATTGACCGGCAAGGAATCGTTCAGCGGCACCAGCACGGTGCAGTTCGACCTGGCCGACAGGGACGCGGCGCTGACGCTCGACCTGGACAAGGCGACCATTGGCGCGCTGACCGTCAACGGCAAGCCGGTCACGCCGGTGTATAACAACTGGTTCATCACGATCGCACCGCAGGACCTGGTCGTGGGCCGCAACACGGTCGTGGTCCGCTACACACGCCCGCACAGCACTAACGGCGAGGGCCTGCACCGCATGCGCGATCCGGCCGACGGCAAGGTGTACCTGTATTCGCATTTTGAACCGGCCGCTGCGCACCAGATGTTTGCGCTGTTCGATCAGCCCGACCTGAAAGCGACTTTTACGCTGACGGTGAACGCGCCGGCGGACTGGCAAGTGGTATCGACCAGCCGTGAAACCAAGGTCGAGGCCATGGGCGCCATCAAGCGCTGGAGCTTCCCCGCCACCAAGCGTCTGAGCGCCTATAATTTTTCGCTGCATGCCGGCCCGTACAAGGTATGGGAAGACAATAGCGGCAAATACCCGATGCGCCTGATGGCGCGCCAATCGCTGGCCGCGCAGGTCGCGCCGGCCGACTGGTTCAGGGGCACCAAGGCTGGCCTTGCCTACTTCGACGACTACTTCGGCATACCCTACCAGTTCGACAAATACGACCAGATCCTGGTGCCCGATTTCCTGTACGGCGCCATGGAGAACGCCGGCGCCGTGACCTTCGCCGATCGCACCTTCGTATTCAAGGCGGCCATGACGGACAGTCAGCGCGAGATGCTGGCGCAAGTGATCCTGCACGAAATGGCCCACCAGTGGTTCGGCGACATGGTCACCATGACATGGTGGAATGGCGTATGGCTCAACGAAAGCTTCGCTACTTTCATGGCCATCCAGGCCCTGCCCGAGACGACCGAATTCAAACATGCCTGGCAGAGTTTCTATATTCATGGCAAGCAGGGCGCCTATGCGATGGACCAGGGACCGTCAACCCATCCGGTCGAAGTGGCGGTGCCGTCCAGTGCGAACGCGTTCGACTATATCGATGCGATCACCTATTCCAAGGGCGCTTCCACGCTCAAGCAACTGCGTTTCATGCTGGGCGCAGAGGTGTTTCGCAAGGGCGTGCACGATTACCTCGTCAAGTACCAATTCAAGAACGCGCGGCTGGAAGACTTCCTGGGCACGCTGGGTGGATCGACCGGGCGTGACATGGGTGGCTGGACCGAGCAGTGGCTGGGCAAGGCCGGGGTCAACACCATCGGCGCCGACTACCTTTGCCGCGCCAACAAGATCGCCAGCTTCACGCTGCGCCAGAGTGCCCCCGACCCTGCGCTGCCAACGCTGCGCGAGCAGCGCGTGCAAGTGGCGACCTTTCGCCAAGCCGGCGGCAAGCTCCAGTTGAACCGCACTGTGGCCGTCACTTACGACGGCGCGGCCACGCCGGTGCCGGCCCTGGTGGGCAGCGCCTGCCCAGACCTGGTCTACCCCAACTACCAGGACTGGGGCTACGCCAAGGTGCAGCTGGATGGGCGCTCGTTCGCCACCGCCAGCAAATACTTGAGCGGCGCGGCCGATCCGCTGCTGCGCACCATGCTGTGGCAAAGCCTATGGGATGGCGTGCGCGACGCCAAATATCCGCTCGATGCCTACATCCAGGCCGCGCTGGTGAACGCGCCGGCCGAGAAGGACTACACCTTGCTCGGCAACGTACTGGACAAGGTGGCCGCCTCGAAGAACTACCTCGAAGAGATGAACGTAGCGCCGGCCTACAAGGCCAGGACCTTGTCAGCGCTGCAAAAGATGGCCTGGGCCGGCGTGCAGGCCAACCGGAGCGATAGCAATTTCCAGCGCAGCTGGTTCGGCTTATATCAGGTGGTGGCAACCGACAAGGCCGCGCTCGACCAGCTGGCCGCGATCCTCTCCGGTGCGACCGTCATCGAGGGCATGCCGCTGAACCAGGACCTGCGCTGGGGCCTGATCGCCAGCCTGTCGCGCTACAATTATCCGGGCAGTGCCGCGCTGGTGGAGGCGGAACTTGTACGCGACAATTCCGATTCCGGCCAGGCCGCAGCGCTCAGGGCCACCGTGCTGCGCCCGGATCCGAAGATCAAGACCGAGTGGCTGGCCAAGATCGCTGACCTGAAGACGGCGCTGCCGTTCTCGCGCGTGCGCGTGGCGATGGGCAGCATGTATCCGGCGGAGCAGGCCGATTTGTCGGAAGCGAGCGCGCAGCAGCGTTTGCGCACGCTGGCAGAGCTCGACCAGAAGGCCGAGCCGGTGTACATGCGCGCGTTTGCCGGCGCCATGATCCCGCATACCTGTACCGAGGCCAGCGTGACGCGGCTGGCGCAGGCCATGGCCGAAGCTGGGACCCTGTCTGTCGGCACCCGGCGCGCGCTGGCGGCCACCCATGCGCAGGACCAGCGTTGCGTGTCGATCAAGAAGGCGATGACGGTGCAGTAATCGGCACGATTGGGGGCGAAATGACCATGCGAAAACAAGTGACTCATCTTTCGGTAGTAGGGCTGCGATCATGAGCCTTGCACTCGTTCCCGGGATTGTGCTGCTGCTGGGGGGCGCCTGGCTGACGGTGATGTTTTCGACCGCGATCATCAGGGCGATCGAAAGCAACTCCTGGCCAACTGCGCCCGGCGTCATGCGCAGGGCTGAACTGGAATTCGATCCGACCGACCGCACGTATTCGGTCGATATCGCCTACGTATTTGAAATCGACGGTGAGGAGATCACTTCCAGCGTTGTGCGTTTTGGCGACCGCGTGGCCTTCCCCAACAAGTTAAAAGCGATCAATTACATTCATGGTTATTCGGCCGGCAAGAAGGTGCAGGTCTACTATTGCCCAAGCGATCCGCATACGGCGGTGCTGCGACCTGGCGCGTCATTCAGGGCCATGCAGACCGGTATCTACGGCGCGACCCTGCTGCTGACGGGCAGCGTGATCTTTGCCCATTCCCTACGTTGATATTCGCAATGATCTGATTCAATTGCGCTAGCGCTGCATCGCACTTTCTGGGAGACTGTCGCATTGTCATTCCAGCCAAGGAGAGCAGCAATGAGCAGTCCTGATTTTGTCGTCACGCGCACCTTCAGCGCGCCGCGTGACCTGGTCTTCGACACGATGACCAAAACCGAGCACCTTCAAAAATGGTGGGGCCCGCAAGGCTGCACGATCCGCGTGGTCAAGCACGAGCCGCAGCCTGGCGGCGTGTTCCACTATTGCATGCAGTTCGGGCCAAGCGTCGAAATGTACGGCAAATTCCAATACCTGGAAATCGTGCGCCCCGAGCGCATTGTGTTCCTCAACGGCTTCGCCGACGCCGAAGGCAATCCGATTCATTACGTCATGAGCCCGACCTGGCCGGTCGAAGTGCTCAATACCGTCACGCTGACTGAAGCCGACGGCAAAACCAGCATGACCTTGCACTCCACTCCCCATAACGCCGACGAGATCGAGATCGCGACCTTCCTGGCCGGGCATGACTCGATGCGCCAAGGCTTCGGCGGCATGTACGACGTGTATGAACAATATCTCGCCACTCTTTAAGGACTCACCATGAAAAAACTGATGCTTGCCTTGTTATGCGCATCCATCGGCGCGGCGTCGGCCGCGCCGGTCACCTACAAGATCGACCCCGCGCACACCTTCCCCAGCTTCGAGGCTGACCACATGGGCATCTCGGTCTGGCGCGGAAAATTCAACAGCAACTCGGGCACCGTGGTGCTGGACAAGGCCGCGCAAACCGGAACCGTCGACATCAGCATCGATACGGCCAGCGTGGACTTTGGCCACGATGCCTTGAACGCGTGGGCGGCAGGGAAGGAGTTCTTTGATGCGGCGAAGTACGGGCCGGCCCGCTACAAGGGCAAGCTGACCGCCTTCGTCAACGGCGCGCCGACCGAAGTGGCGGGCGAATTGACGCTGCATGGCGTGACCAAGCCGCTCAACCTGAAGCTGGCGCTGTTCAAATGCATCCAGCACCCGATGCTCAAGCGCGAGCTGTGCGGGGCCGATGCGATGGGAACGTTCAATCGTGACGACTTCGGCCTGTCAGCCGGCAAGGACTACGGCTTCAAGATGGATGTGCCACTGCGCATCCAGGTCGAGGCCGTGGTAGCCGAATAGGGCGCCTTACAGGGCCGGATAGTCGGTGTAGCCCTCGGCGCTCGGATGGTAGAAGCGGTCCGGGCGTACATCATTGAGCGGCGCATTGTGCTGCAGGCGGCGCGGCAGGTCGGGGTTCGCAATGAACCATTTGCCGAAGGCGACGGCGTCCGCTGCATCCGACTGCAGCAGTTCCTCTGCGCTGTCCTTGGTCAGCTTTTCGTTGGCGATGTAGACGCCGCCAAACTGCTGCTTCAGGTAGTGGCCGAGGCCGTCCTCGCCGATGTCGGCACGCGCGCAGATGAAGGCGATGCCGCGTTTTCCCAGCTCGCGCGCCAGGTAGCCAAAGGTCGCGCGCGGATCGGAGTCGCTCATGTCGTGCGAATCGCCGCGCGGCGCCAGATGCATGCCGACCCGGCCTGCGCCCCACACGGCGATGCAGGCGTCGGTTACTTCCAGCATCAAGCGCGCGCGGTTTTCAATCGAGCCGCCATAGATGTCGGTACGCTGATTGGTGCCGTCCTGCAGGAACTGGTCGAGCAGGTAGCCGTTCGCGCCATGAATTTCAACGCCGTCAAAGCCAGCCAGCTTGGCGTTTTCAGCACCCTTGCGATAGGCCGCGACCACGCCCGGGATCTCGTCCAGGCCCAGCGCGCGCGGCACCGGGTAGTTACGCAGCGGACGCAGGATGCTGACATGGCCCTTGGCCGCCAGCGCGCTTGGCGCCACGGGCGCCGCGCCGTCCAGAAATTCAGGATCCGAGATGCGGCCCACGTGCCACAGCTGCAGGAAGATGCGTCCGCCCGCCTGGTGCACGGCGTCGGTCACCAGCTTCCAGCCGGCCACCTGTTCATCGGACCAGATGCCCGGCGTGTCGGCGTAGCCCACGCCTTGCGGCGTCACCGCGGTCGCTTCGGACAGGATCAGGCCAGCCGAGGCGCGCTGCACGTAGTACTGCGCCATCAGCGCATTGGGCACGCGGCCGCCGCCGATGGCGCGCGCGCGCGTCAGCGGCGCCATGATGATGCGGTTTGGAAGAGTAAGGTCGCCGACGGCGATCGGATCGAATAATGTGCTCATGCTTGCTCCTAAAGTCCCTGGTTCATATGGTCGAGGAAGGCCTTGATGGTCTCCTCGTTACGTTTGTAATAGATCCATTGGCCGACGCGCTGCGACGTCACCAGTCCGGCGCGCGCAAGCGTCGCCAGGTGGGCCGATACGGTCGATTGCGACAGCCCGCTGCGCGCATCGATCAATCCAGCACAGACACCCAGCTCGAGACTGTGCTGCTGGTGCGTGAAATGCACGTGCGCGTCCTTGAGCCAGTTCAGAATGTCGCGCCGTACCGGGTTGGCCAGCGCCTTGTGGATTGCATCGATTTGCATATATCGGGCTTCTACGAATCTAATATCGTAATTCTACGATATAAACCAACAACCTGCCGCAGCAGGGCCAAAACGGGAAAACTCAGGCGGGGATGTGGTACATGATCAGTGCCAGCAGCGCAGGCACGGTCTGGAAGAACAGGATCACGCGCTTGACGGTGAGCGCGCCCCAGACGCCGGCAACGGCCACGCAGCCGAGGCCATAATTGACGAAGTGGCGCGCCACTTCATGGTCCGGGTGGAACAGGCCGATCGCCAGTGCGACCGCCAGAAAACCGTTGTAGCAGCCCTGGTTCGACATGGCCGGCGCCAGGATCTCGGCCTTTTCGGCGGACAGGCCGAACACGCGGCGCCCGCGCGTCTTGAACAACACGGTTTCGAGCAGCAGGAAATACACGTGCAGCAGCAGGATCAACCCGATCAGGATTTTGACAGCAATGGCCATGGATGGCTCCTTTTAATAAAATCAGGCCACAGTGTACCTGTCCGCGCTCAGCGTGGCGAGGCGACCCTGGCCCACAGCCTGGCGCCGAACTGGTTCAGCGCCAGGCCGCCAATCACCAGAACGCCGGCGGCCACCTTCCACCACTGCAGCTGCTCCCCCAGGAACAGCGCGGCGCTGCTCATGCCAGCCACCGGCACCAAGAGCGAGAATGGCGCAATCGTGGCAGCGGCATAGCGGCGCATCAGCATCGACCAGATGCCAAAGCCAAGGATCGTGTTCGGGTACGACTGGAACATCACCGTCAGCAGCGAATTGAGGCTGAAGTGATGGGCCGCCAGCTGCCATGCGGCCGGTCCTTCCATCAGCCAGGACGCCAGCAGCAGCGGCGGGGCAGCCACCAGCGAACCCCATACCACCAGCGACAACGCGTCGACTTGCCCCATCTTCTTGGTGGCGATATTGGCCAGCGCCCAGCACACACCGGCCAGCACCACCAGGGCAAAACCGATCAGCGTGGCCTGGCTGTCGAGGTGGATGGCGACCAGGCCCATGCCGCACAGCGCAACGAGCGCGCCGGCCAGTTGCACCAGCTTGGGCCGCTCGCCCAGCATCAGCACCGCCAGCCCGATCGTGAAGAAGGCCTGCAGCTGGATCACCAGCGACGCCAGGCCGGCCGGCAGTCCCAGCTTGATGCCGGAGAAAAGCAGCGTGAACTGAAACGCGAACTGGAACATGCCATAGGCCAGCACCAACGGCCACGACACCTGCGGGCGCTTGACGAAGAACACCAGCGGCAGCGCCGCGAACACAAAGCGCAGGGCGGTAAACAGCACCGGCGGCAGGTCTTGCAGGCCGATCTTGATGACGACGAAATTGAATCCCCAGATGGTGACCACGCCCAGCGCGGTGAGAATGTCGGTGAAGGTCATTGTGCTTTTCATGGATCGATTATGGCCACTATCGCCAGTCTTTGCTGGCGCCGCCCCAGTGCTATACTCGGCTGGCTCATTCGAGGAGAACTGCCATGGCTTGGATCTACCTGTTCGTCGCCGGCTTGCTGGAAATCGGCTGGGCCGTCGGGCTCAAATACACGGTCGGCTTCACCAAGCTGGTGCCGTCGGCCTTGACGCTGTTGTCGATGGGCGGCAGCATGGCCCTGCTGGGACTGGCCCTGCGCAATCTGCCGCTGGGCACCGCCTACGCCATCTGGACCGGCATCGGCACGGTCGGCACGGCGATTGCGGGCATGATCCTGTTGGGCGAACCGGCCGGCGCCATGCGGCTGGCGTGCATCGCGATGATCGTGGCCGGTATCTTTGGATTGAAGCTGCTCACGCCCGTGTAATCACTTGTGTCCAATTCCCCCGGCTGGCGTGAATTCGGGCACAAGACAGGCAAGGCCGCACCGGTTATCCTGTGCCAATGAACGCTATCTCCATCATCGACTCCCATACCGGCGGCGAACCGACACGCCTGATCATTGACGGCGGCCCGGACCTGGGCCGCGGCCCGCTGTCCGAACGGCTGGCGCGCTTTCGCGACAACTTCGACCATATCCGCTCCGCTGTCGTGTGCGAGCCGCGCGGCTCCGACGTCGTGGTCGGCGCACTGCTGTGCGAGCCGCATGCGGCCGATTGCGCCGCTGGCGTCATCTTCTTCAACAACGTCGCCTACCTCGGCATGTGCGGGCACGGCATGATCGGCGTGGTCGCCTCGCTGGCGTTCCTGGGCCGGCTGGCGCCGGGCCGCCACCGCATCGACACCCCGGTCGGGGTGGTGGAAGCGGAACTCAATAGCGACGGCAGCGTCACCATCGACAATGTCGCTTCTTACCGCAGCCAGGCTGACGTGCGGCTGCAGGTGCCGGGTTACGGTGAAGTCAGCGGCGACGTGGCGTGGGGCGGAAACTGGTTTTTCCTGGTCGGCGACCATGGCCTGGAACTGCGCACCGCGAACGTCGATGCCTTGAGCGCGTTTTCATCGGCGGTGCGCGACGCGCTGGAAGCGCATGGCATCGCTGGCGACGGCGGCGCCGTGATCGATCATATCGAGTTGTACGCACCGTCGCGCAGCGGGGCCGACTGCCAGAACTTCGTGCTATGCCCCGGAAAAGCCTATGACCGCTCGCCGTGCGGCACCGGCACCAGCGCCAAGCTGGCTTGCCTGGCCGCCGATGGAGAACTCGAAGCGGGCGCGTTGTGGCGCCAGGAGAGCGTGATCGGCAGCGTGTTCGAAGCGCGCTACCGGCGCGACGGCGAACGCATACGGCCCAGCATCCGCGGCAAGGCGTGGGTCAATGCCCAATCGACCTTGCTGTTCGATGCCACCGATCCGTTTGTGTGGGGAATCCGCTAGCAATCTAACAGGGTCTACCATTTAAATTGTAAGGTGTCGGACTCGTTCTAAATGTTCTATTCTG
>JAZJXM010000026.1:0-92520 GCA_040390915.1 Pseudomonadota bacterium | reverse complement strand
CAATGCGCCACTGGCGCATTGCCCGACCTGACCCTAGTTGGCGCTATAGGTGAAATTGGCGGGCGGCGCCGACAGCGCCAGCGCGGTGCCCGAAGCGAGCTGGGACAGTTCGCCCAGCACCGTGCCGGTGTAGGCGAGCCGGTAGCTGTGGGTGCCTGGCGCAAACGCGAAGCTGCGCGTGATGTCGATCTTGTTGCTGCGCGTGGCGCCCGGCTTCACCGCCACGAAGTCGGCCTTGGTGAACGGGCCGCGCTTGACCATCGGGCCGACGTAATCGACTTCGGTCCCGTCCGGCTGCAGCGTCATGTCGAAGGTGCGGCCAAACAATTCCTTGTCCTGGAACGCGGCCTTGGGCACGTAGATCAGCTTGCCGCTATCGTTCTCGACGCTGACCTCCAGCACTACTTTGCCGCCTCGCGCATCGACCTTCACTGTCTGCCGTACACCGCTCAATTTGCCATCTCCCGCTGCAGCCGCGCCAGCCAGCGCCAGCATGCCTATCGCCATCAAAGTTTTGGGGTTCATTGCCAAGTCTCCGTGATCGTACGCCTTACTGGGTGGGTATCTCGGTGGTGGTATCGGGCAGCGCCGACAGGATCGTCACTGCCACGCGCCGGTTGCGCGCCTTGCCTTCGGGCGTGTCGTTGTCCGATACCGGCAGGTTGGAGGCGCGCCCGACCGCGGTCAGGCGCGCTTCAGCCACGCCGCTGTCGACAAACAAGCGTACCACGGACGATGCGCGCACGGCCGACAGTTCCCAGTTGGACGGAAAAACGCTGGTGGCAATGCGGGTGTCGTCGGTGTGCCCCTCGACCTGGATCGCGTGGGTGTCGTCCTTGAGCAGTGTGCCCAGCGCGCGCAGCGCCTGTTCCGATTCGCGCGCCAGGCGCGCCTCGCCCGGATCGAACAGCACGCTGGCATTGATTTCCACTGACACGCCCAGGCTGTTCTGGGTCACGCGCACCTTGCCCTCCTTGACCAGCGGCGCCAGCGTGGCGCTCAAGTCCTGGGCCAGCTTCTTCATCGCTTCGCGCTCCTTGCGCATCGCGTATTCGCGCTTTCTCGACAGCGGACTGGGCAAGGGCGGCATCGGCTGCACCTGGCCGGGCACCATCACCACCACCGTGTCCTTGCCGGAAAACGCGTTGTCGAGCGACATGGCGAACACCTTGTACTTGCCTTCGTTGACCACCGAGATGGCGTACATGACGACGAAAAAGGCAAACAGCAAGGTGATGAAATCGGCGTAGGAAATGAGCCAGCGCTCGTGGTTCTCGATTTCCCCGTCGTATTTCTTGCGCGCCATGATCAGGCGCGCGACAGCAGGCAGGCGACGCGCTCTTCGACTACCCGCGTATGGTCGCCGCTGGCGATGTCATGGAACACGTCGGTCAGGATTTCATACTGGGTCACGGTTTCGGCCACGATGTTCTTGATCTTGTTGCCGACCGGGTAGTAGAACAAGTTGGCCAGCCCGACTCCGTACACGGTCGACACGAAGGCCACCGCGATGCCATTGCCCAGCCGCCCCGGGTCGCCCAGGTTTTCCATCACGTGGATCAGGCCCAGCACCGCGCCCAGAATGCCGATGGTAGGCGAATAGCCGGCTGCCGATTCCCAGATCCGGGCCGCCTGGCGCTGGCCGAATTCATAGGAAGTGACCTCGGTTTCGAGCAGGCTGCGCAGCTTGTCAGGGTGGATGCCGTCGACCACCAGGCGCAAGCCCTTCTGGATAAATTTGTCCTTGTTACCGAGCATGAATTTTTCCAGCGACAGCAAGCCGTCGCGGCGCGCATGCAAGCTCCAGCTGGCAATGTCGCGCGCCAGGCGCGCGCGCTGGGATGGCGGCGGGCGGAACACCCAGCGCAGCATGCGCAAGCCGCGCATGAAGGTGGTGGCGTCGGTCTGCAGCATCACGGCGCCGGCCGTGCCGACCACGACGATGGCGAACGCGGCCGGCTGGATCAGGGAAGCGAACTTGCCCCCTTCCAGGCCGTGGCCGAGCAGCAGCCCGGCCAGCGCCAGCACTAGCCCGGCTACGCTGGCCCAGTCCACGCCTGCTCCCTTAATGCCGCGCGCAGCCGTGCCACCGCCTGGGTGTGCAGCTGCGAAACGCGCGATTCCGATACACCCATGACGGCCCCGATTTCCTTGAGATTGAGTTCTTCTTCGTAGTACAAGCCCATCAGAATCTTCTCGCGCGGCGGCAAGGCGTCGATGGCATCAATGACGGCCTGGCGGAAGTCGCCCTCCATCAGGCTGCGCAGCGGGTCGGCATCGTCCACCGCATAGCGGTCCAGGAAGCTGTCGTTGCCTTCGGTATCGTGAAAATCTTCGTAGTACACCAGCTGGTGGCCGCAACCGTCGGACAGCATGTCCTGGTAATCGACCAGCGACAGCTTGAGCGACTTGGCCACTTCCGATTCGCTGGGCGCGTGGCCCAGCTTTTGCTGCAGCGAGCTCATGGCCGCCTCGATTTTGCGCATGTTCTGGCGCATCGAGCGCGGCAGCCAGTCGCTATTGCGCAGTTCGTCGAGCATGGCGCCGCGGATGCGCAGCACCGCGTACGTCTCGAACTGGGCGCCGTGCGTCTCTTCATAACGGGTGATCGCGTCGAGCAGGCCGATCATGCCGGCCTGGATCAGGTCATCGACTTCCACGCTGGGCGGCAGCTTGGCCTTCATGTGGTGGGCAAGCCGCTTCACCAACGGCATGTGCTCCGTCAGCAGGTCGTTCTTGTCCGCTTTCCCTTTGACCGTGTACATGTTCACCGCTAATTGTTATGAGCCAAAATGTGTGTTGCCCCCCGGACGACCAAGTTGCGGCATGCCGGACAGGGCAAAACGCCCAGCCAGGCGGCGAAACGCGACCGATGCGCCCGCCAGCGGGAAAGCATCGACCACGGCGCGTCCCAGCCTGGCCGCGCGTTGCAGGTATTCATCGGCCGGAACCGAGCCCATGGAGGTCAAGTTTACCGCAAGGTAACGACTTGCCGCAGTGGACATATTATCGTATACCACTTTCGCCTCCGCTTCGGAAGCCCCGGTGACCAATATTCCGAACGGGCGGCGGCCCAATTGCTGCGACAAGCGCTTGATCAGCGCATAGGCGGCGGTGATCGAAGCGGCGCTGGTGGACACCTGCACCACGATTTCGGCGCTGTCCATCAGCGGCACCGGGAAGCTGTCGTCGGGGCCGAATTCGCCGTCCACGATCACCAGCCCGCGCTGCTTGACCAGCACGTCAAAGGCAGTGGCCAGGCGGCGCGCATCGTCGGCGTTGCGTCCGCGCGCCGGGCCGCGCGCCATGCGGGCCACGCAAAAACCTTGCGGCACCGGCTTGATCGCTTCGTTCAGGCCGCATTCCTGGCGCGATACGCTGAGCAGGCAGGCGCCCGCTTCCACGCCCAGCCGGCGCGCCACCCCCAGCTGTTCGCTGCAGGCGTCGACAATGACGACGTCGGTGCCGGCGCGCGCCAGCGAAGCGCCCAGGTTGACCAGCATGGCGCCCTTGTCGTCGCCGGCGCTGGCACATAAAAAGGTGACGATGCGCGGCTTGGCGCCAGCGAGCATGCGGCGCAGGCCTTCGGCCTGGTCGAAATCGAAATTAGCCAAGGTACACCTCGCGCAGGCTGCGGTCGTTGGCAGCGGTGCTGGTATTGGCCATCACCAGCGGCAGTTCGGCGTCCGCGTACTGGGTGGCTGCGGCCTCGCGCTTCAAGCGGAAGGCGCGGTCGATCAGCATGGCGCGGTCGGCCAGGTGCAAGTCTTCGGGCACGCGCTGGCCGTTCGAGATGTAAAACAGGTTCAGCTTCTGGCGGATCACGACGTCGAGCACATTGCCGATCGAGGCCGCTTCGTCGAGCTTGGTCATGATGGCGCCGGCCAGGCCGCTGCCCTGGTAGGCGCGCACCACTTCATTCAAGGTTTCATTGGTCGAGGTCGCGTTCAGGCACAGCAAGCGCTTGACGTCGGCGCCCGAGGACGACAGCATGGCCACCTGCTCGGCCACGTTATGGTCGCGCTGCGACACGCCGACCGTGTCGATCAGCACCGTATGCTTGTTGCGCAGCTCCTTCAGGGCGATGCGCAAGTCCGCTTCATCCTTGACCGAGTGCACCATCACGCCCAGGATCTTGCCGTAGATGCGCAGCTGCTCGTGGCCGCCGATACGGTAGGCGTCGGTGGTGATCAGGGCCAGCTTGTCCGGGCCGTGGCGCATCACGCAGCGCGCAGCCAGCTTGGCGGTGCTGGTGGTCTTGCCCACGCCTGTCGGGCCGACCAGCGCGAACACGCCGCCCTGCTCCAGGATCGCGTCTTCGTTCGACAGCGTGCAAAGGTTGCGCGCCAGCACGGTCTTGATCCAGTCCAGGCTTTGCGCTTCATTCTTGCCCAATGGCAGGCGCTCGATCAGGTAGCGCGACAGGCTGGCCGAAAAGCCGGCTGCCAGCATCTCGCGCAGCACCGTGCTCTTGTGCGGTTCGCGCTGCTGGTTGGCGCCCCAGGCGATTTCGGCCAGCTGGGTTTCCATCTGGCCGCGCATGGCGCGAATCTCGTTCATCATGCCCGACATTTCCGCTTGCGCCGTGTCCTTGGCGTGCGCCAGCGCCTGGGCCATCATGGCCGACACCTGGCTGGTCATGGCCGACATGTCAAACCCTTCCGGCGCCACGCGCCGGTTCATATACGGCTCGTTGGGCATGGCCAGCTGCGGACGCGGCTGGGCCATCTCGGTTTCGTGGGGCGGCGAGGCCATCGAGGCGACATCGTCGGTGGCCAGCGCCAGGATTTCGACCACGCCGTCGACCGGGCGGTTGGACAGGATCACGGCATCGGGGCCGAGCGCATCGCGCACCTTGCGCAGGGCTTCGCGGGCAGTGGCTGCGGTAAATTTTTTGACATTCATCGTCGACTCCTGGGCACTGCCGGTGTGCGCTCACGTTGAGGCATGCACCGATGACATAGCAATGATTATTGACGATGCGGACAGGAAACCATCGGGCGAGTAGGTGGGGAAAATGGCGTCATTTCGGCGCCGGCCTCGGGCGTGGGCCAGCCCAGGCATGGCATTTTTCCAGGCATGTTATGCTTCATGCACGTTTACCCCTGCAGCGGCAGCGCCCGGCGCCCGCGTGCAAGGTCCGGGCCGGCGACGAAACAGGCTTGCCGGCACCCGGTGGAATAGGTGAAAATGTCCGGGGTATCGCACAGCGAGCCCTTGTGCGACAGTACAGATCAACCAGGAACCCACTATGGCAACACTTGCGGCATTGGCAAAACAATTTGCACTGACCACAGTTCAATCGTTGAAATACATTATCAAGGGCAAATGGCGGGTAGGCTTCTACTGGTTCGCCGTACGCAATTACATTTCCCTGTTCGAGGATCGGAATAACTCCCGGCAATCGTCGTACGAGAAAAACGGCTTCAGCCTGCAGCGCGACTGTTTCGCGGAATTGCCCATGCTGTCGCCGCAATTGACCAATGAGCTGGTCAACGATTTTCTGCACCACGCGCCCGGCGACCACGGCGCCCAAGCCTTCGCCGCCTATTGCGAGCACTGGCGCGCGACCGGCGTGGTGCGTCCAAAAGGGGTGGACATTTCCGTCAACCAGGCCTTGATCAAGGCCATCATGGCTGAAACCGGCTTGCTCGCTATCGTCACCGAACATCTGGGACTGGCGCCGGCGGAGATTGTTTTCAACGCCAAGATCGACACCCTGATCCGCTTGTCGGTTGAACGCAAGCTGATCGATAACTGGGATGACGCGCTTGAAATTCATCGCGATGTAGACAGCTTCAAATTCGTCAAGGCATTTTTCTATCTCGAACCGGTCGAAGAAGGCTGCGGCCACCATGAGGTCTACCTGAACTCCCATCAAAATCTGCCGCTGGGATTGAAAGTGATACGCCGCTATACCGAGGCCGACCTGGTGAAAAACGCCATCCCCGTCAAGTTGAAAAAGGTCGTGGGAGACAAAGGCTATGGCTTCATCGAAAACACCACGGCCTTCCATCGCGGCACCATTCCGACCAAGGGTGACCGGATCTTGTTGGCCATGTGTTTCAATGACAAAAAATCCAATTTGTATGGCAATGAATTCAAACCCCTGGCCGGGCTGCTGGCATGAGCGGAGCACGCATGATGTATAGAGCAGACATCGATGGCCTGAGGGCCATTGCTGTTTTGATCGTCGTCCTGTTTCACGCCGGGTTCGGTTTTTTCTCCGGCGGCTTTGTCGGCGTCGACGTGTTTTTCGTCATCTCCGGCTTTCTGATCACGTCCATTATTGTGCGCGAGGTCGATCAGGGAAACTTTTCATTCAAGCGTTTTTACACGCGCCGCTTCAAGCGCATCATGCCCGCTTTTTTTTGCGTGGGTTTTGCCTGCCTGATCGCCTTTTATTTCGTCCTGCTGCCCCAGGATTATGTTTCGCTCAGCAAGAGCTTCTTGTCGGCATCGCTGTTCTCGTCCAATATATTCTTTTGGTTGAGCTCGACCGGTTACTTCGGCAGCCAGACCGAACTGATGCCCTTGCTGCATACGTGGACCCTGTCGGTCGAAGAGCAATTTTATTTTTTCTGGCCCCTGTGCCTGATGGCATCGAGCAAGTGGCTTTCAAGAAAAACACTGCTGCACCTCATCGTCGCCACCATCGTCGTCTCGTTCGGCCTGGCCCAATGGGGCGCGCTGCACAAGCCGGGGCCGACATTTTTCCTGCTGCCGACCCGCACCGGCGAACTGTTTCTTGGCTGCTTGATGGCCATGACGCCCGAACTGGGCAAGAAATTGCACAAGCACGTGCACCAGTTCATTGCCGCGCTCGGCCTGGGCCTGATCGTCGGCTCGGCCTTATTGCTCGATGGCCAATCGGTGTTTCCCGGCTTCTACGCCCTGCTGCCCTGCCTGGGCGCCTGCGCCATCATCGTTGCGGGTGAAAATACCGGCACACTGGTCTACAAGCTGCTGTCGAACCGCGTGATGGTGTTTATCGGCCTGATTTCCTATTCTTACTATCTGTGGCACTGGCCGCCCATTGCCCTGCTCAACTACCTGCAAATACCGATTACGCCGCTGATCGGCGCTGCCGTCGTGCTCGGCTCCGGCGTGGCCGCGTATGCCAGCTGGAAGTATGTCGAGCAACCGTTTCGCTATAAAACCTATCCGAATTTCGGACAGGCATCGGCCAGGCTGTATGTCGCCCCGCTCTGCCTGACGGCGCTGCTGGCGGCTGGCATTACCGTCAACGGCGGCTTTCACTGGCGTTTCGATCAGCAAAAACAGGTGGCAATCGCGTTTCATGAAACCAAGAACAAGGTGATCGAAGACTGTATCGTCTGGCCGCTGGACATTCAGAGCACGCTCGATCATTGCAAATTTGGCGCGTCCAAGGAAAAGGTCGACCTGTTCCTGGCCGGCGACTCGCACGCGATGGCCTTGACCGGCTTTATGGAAAAACTGGCTACCGATGCCGGACTGCGCATGGCCACCTTGACCAGGGCTGGCTCGCCGGTTCTGCTGGGCATTGACCGCCTGGTGCACGACAAGCATCAATTGCGCACCGACCTGACCCAGTTCAACGGGGTGTTTGCTGACGCGCTCACGCACTACCACTTCAAATACGTCGCCTTGACGGGGCGCTATGCCCAGTATCTGTATGGCGTGAAATCGGAAAATCACCGTCAGGCCGTATTCCTCGAAAAGGTCCGCGATCAGGAACTGTCGGTCAGCATGAACGAACAGCTGTTCAGACAAGCCTTGTTTGCCAATGTCGCGGCCATTATCGCCTCGGGGGCCACGCCCATCCTGGTCGAAGATGTGCCGGAATATGAAATCAATACGTCCAAGTGCACCATCCTCAACGGCAAAAATTGCTTCCAGTCCTATGCCGAGGTCAAGCAACGCCAGGGCATCGTGGCCGCCGTGTTCAAGGACATCCGGCAGCAGTATCCAAGCACCATCCTGATCGACCTGAAAGACATTATCTGCGCCGATAATAAATGTAGCACCGGCAATGGTCGCTATCCTTACTATGTGGACACCGATCATTTGAACTATCTGGCATCAAAAGAAATTGCATCCGATTACATTTCGAAGTTCGGCAACCCGATCCGCAGTCCATCGGACAGCGCATACGGCATGCTGGCGCCGCGCCGCTGACTTGCATGCTGTATCATGAAGACCATGGCCCTCAATTTCCGCAAGCATGACCTGACCCGCCGCCTGTTGTTATTCATCGCCGTCCTCCTCAGCGGCGGAGGATTGTATTTCCCGCGCGCCGTGCTGGCGCTCGGATTTGCGGCCTTCATCCTGGTCTATTTTCCCCGGTTCAAGCTGTCGCTGCGGCGTGAAAACCGCAACATCCACCTGTGGATACTGGCCATCGTCGGCATGTTTCTGCTGCGATTTTCGTGGCCTGAAGCGAGCTCCATCGTCATGCGGCTTTCCAATTTTTTCATTGGCCTGGCCCTGCTGCATATCTACTACCGCGACCACGGCGACACGCTGATCCCAGACCTCATCTGGATGCTGCGGCCCATGGCGTGGCAGGCTGTCCTGACACCCCTCGTGTATCTGCTGCTGCCATTCGTGTTCCTCGACGTCCCCATCGGCGAACAACAATTCAAGACCGCATTCCTGATTTTCAACTTTCACGCCGTCCTGGCCGATGGCGGCATGCTGGTGCGCCCCGATGGCTTTTTTTGGGAGCCCGGCGTATTTCAGCTGTACTTGAACATCTTCCTGTTCCTGTCTCTGTTTATTGTCAGGAACAACAAGTATGCCTTGCTGGCCCTGCTGGGCGTGGGCGCCACCCAGTCGACGACCGGGCTGGTGATTGCCGGCTTCCTGATGGGGGCAGCGACGCTGGACCGGCTCAATGCCAAGCGGCCAGGGTCAAAATGGCAAGCGCTGCTGGTGATCGCGCTGGTGGTGCCCATCGCCGCCGGCTTCATCTACAACAATCTGGTGGAAAAAGTCGAAGGGAGCGGACACGGTTCGACGCTGATCCGCGAATTTGACCTGATGACTGGCATCAATATCATTCAAGAATATCCCTGGATGGGGATTGGTTTTAGCAAAGACAATTATCTTGCCGCTGCAGGCTCCTATGGCTTTTTCGAGTCCGAACTGGGCGAGGAATACCTGGAAGAACGCGCCGGGACGTCGAACGGACTGGTGCAGCTGCTGTATTCGATCGGCATCCCGCTCGGCCTGTTCAGCCTGTTTTGCGTATATCGCCAGACCTTGATGCCGCATCGATTCATCTTTGGCACCCTGATCGCCCTGACCCTGTTCGGGGAAGCGCTGGGCTTTACCCCCTTCATCCTGATGTTCATCTTCAGCGGCATGCAACGCCGCGCGCCAAGGCCGCTGCCGGCGCGCGCCTTGTCGCCCGTGCCATGCAATGAATAACCGTCCCCCTCCTTACCGGCCATACGCCTTCGCATCCGATGCAATTTAACGCAATCCAGGCACTTCGGTTTTTTGCAGCCCTGCTGGTGGTGATCATGCATGGCGGCCTGTACGCGTCGGAACGATTAAATGCCCACTACGCGTCGGCTATCTGGGATCCTGGTTCGACCGGCGTCGACATTTTTTTCGTCATTAGCGGTTTCGTCATCTGCGTCGCCAGCAGAAAACTGATCGGCAGCGCAAGCGGCTGGCTGGAATTTGCTCAAAAGCGCGCAGTGCGCATCGTGCCCTTGTATTGGATACTGACCACCAGCAAACTGGCGCTGGTGGCCCTGCTGCCGTGGGCCGCGCTGCATACCTCGAACGACCTGGTGCATGTCGTCATGTCGTATCTATTCCTGCCCGCCAAGGGCCCGGAAGGGACCATCTTCCCCTACCTCGGGGTGGGCTGGACGTTGAACTTCGAAGTCTTGTTCTACGCGCTGTTCTGCCTGTCCTTGTATCTGAAAAAAAGCACGCTGACGCTGTGCCTGATCGTCTTGCCGGCGCTGGCTTTGATGTCGATGGTGAAGACCAGCGCGTGGCCGGCCTGGTCGTTTTACTGCGATCCTATCGTGCTGGAATTCCTGTTTGGCTTAATGCTCGCCAATGCAATTTTGAACAACAAGACACTCGCAGCGCGTTTTGCATGGCCCCTGGCCTTGCTGGGCCTGTGGTTCATCGTAGCCCCGCCCGACCTGCTGCTCGGGCTGCCGCGCATCGTCAACCGGGGTCTCCCGGCGTTCATGCTGGTCAGCGGCATCGTCTTTCTGGAGCCGGCTATCGGTAAATACGTGCCGCGCTGGGCAGTATTTCTTGGCGACTCGTCGTACGCCCTGTATTTATCGCACCCCTTCGTCGCGCCCATTCCGCTCATACTGATGAAACGCGCAGGCGTCGACAACTTCGCGCTGGGCGTCGTGCTCAGCGTGCTTGCCGCGGTCGTGGCTGCCGCGCTGCTGTGGAAACTGGTTGACCGGCCGCTGTATCAGTATTTGTCCGGCAAGCTGTCCAAAGACCGCTTGCGTCCAAAAGTGTTGGCCAGCTAGAACGAATGTTCGATGGAAATCGCATCCTTCTTTTGCATGGTGGAAAAGAACATCAGCCCACCGTACGAACACCACACTGAAACATAGCAGTAGCGGCCGGCATCGGCGATATCGGCGAACAGCGCCTGCACGCCGATCATGGCGTTCGCTGGCAACTGACTGCGTTGCAAGCTGGTAGTGCGCACTTCGGTCGTGTTCTCGCTGTACAGCTTGAAGACAAATTCGGCGTCGGCCGGGCAGCCGCCATAGACTTCCTCGAAATCGACCCAGCTGAGGGTCGAGCCAAATTGTTCTGCCACCACCATCCACGAAAAGTGCTTCTTGGGACGGTGATGATGGACCACGCCCAGCGAGCATTCGGCAGGAATGCTGCCTTTGTCAGCGTTGAGCCTGAGCGCTGTGACGATGCGCGTCGGCAGGATATTGTCTTTCCTGGAAAACGCCACCAACTGGCCTTCGCCCGACGTGAATTTCAGCTTATGAATGTCGCCCGTGGAAAAACTGCGTTCCTCCTGCTGATTGCGTGACACATACTCACCCTTGCTGGTGTCCGGGTAGACCACAATTTCTTGCTTGAAACTGCCATGCACATGTGGCGTGCGCATATAGGCGCGCAAGACGCCCTCGGTGATCTTGTCGGTGTCATGCGCCGAGTAATCAAAATTACTATGCGTCACTTGCAGCTCGCTGTCATCGAGCTTGCGCACGCCGCACAGCATGCGCGTGAAGCCGCCATTGAGGCGGAAACTGAGCCGCGCATTGCCCGGCATGCCATCGAGCCACTCGATCAGATTGTCAAAATGCGCCCTGGGCTCGATGATGCGCGTTTCAAACGCTTGCAGTGCAGGCAGTGCAATGTCAACGCGCATCTCGGCGCCGCCGCCATTGCGCACCGCCAGCGTGGCCGTTTGCGCATCCTGCCCCATGCAGCCATTATGGAACACTGCGAACGAGCTGACGTCAGCCGACTCGCGCAAGGTCCAGCAGCTTTCCTCGCCCACCGACAGCGTGCGTTTGTCTTCAATTTCATGCTGCGAATACGCCCTGGCGTACGAGTGCACCATCGCGACCGAATTGGGTGATTCATAGATCCCCATCACCGCGGCGTAGGGAATGCGCATGTTTTTCGCGCTGAACGCCTCGACCTCGACCGAGCCTTCGAAGTCGTCAGGGGGGCTGAAATTGCAGACGGTCTTGTCGGAAAAATCCACCAGCTTGCGCCCGACCAGTTCGCCGTCCACCTTGCGCAAATTGAGCACCACGCTGACATCGGTCGCATTCTTGAATTTCCAATAGTTGCAGAAAGAAATCGTGGTTTTCAGCTGCTTGCTGTTCTTGACCCAAAAAAATGCGGAACTACGCATGACTTCACCAAAACTGCCGGCAAAGTGATCGGCTTGACTAATGAGGATACGTTTTTTTTCAGCTGGCTGTGCAGTAGGCATAGGTGTGTTCAATCAATGGGATGTAGGGAAAGGGGGAGGCACTGCGCGCGCCGCGCTAGCACCTCCAAGCAACGGCGTGTCGATCTGGGTCAAACTGACGATGTTTCTCAACGCAGTGTGCACGAGAGCCGCTGCGGCGTCCATCCCTATCCGCTGTTATCCTTACATCCCGGCGCCCACCAGGCTGGTGACCCGGATCGTCTTGGTCTCGGGGATCTCGTTGTGCGACAGCACCTTCAGTTGCGGCAGCGCGCGCCGCAGGAAACGCGACAGCATGGCGCGCAGCGGTCCCGGCACCAGCAGCACTGGCGTCAAGCCCATCTGCTCCTGCTGCGCAGCGGCGGCACCTGCCTGCTGGGCGATGGTATCGGCCAGTCCCGGCTCGATGCCGGCGCCGTCGCCGCCGGCGCCCAGCGCCTGCATCAGCAAGCGCTCGAGCCGGTTATCGAGCGTCATCACCGACAGCTCGTTGGTGCCCGGGAACAACTGCTGCACGATGGCGCGCCCCAGCGCCACCCGCACCACGGCCGTCAATTCGTTCGGGTCCTGGGTCTGGGTCGCGTATTCGGCCAGCGTTTCGATGACGCTGCGCATGTCGCGGATGTGCACGCCTTCGACCAGCAGGTTTTGCAATACCTTCTGCAAGGTCGACAGCGACACCAGCTTGGGCACCAGGTCTTCCACCAGCTTCGGGCTTTCCTTGGCCAGGTGGTCGAGCAGCGACTGCACCTCGGCCCGTCCCAGCAGTTCCGACGCATGGCTGGTGATCAGGTGGTTCAGGTGGGTGGCCACCACGGTGCCGGCGTCAACCACGGTGTAGCCCATGTTCTGGGCGTCGTCGCGCAGGCCGGCGTCGATCCACACGGCCGGCAGGCCGAACGCGGGGTCGGTGGTCACCAGGCCCGGCAAGGTGCCGCTGGCCATGCCCGGATTGATGGCCAGGAACTGGCCGCTGAGCGCTTCGCCGGCGCCCACTTCGACGCCCTTGAGCGTAATCCGGTACGACGACGGCTTCAGTTCCAGGTTGTCGCGGATATGCACCGGCGGCGCCAGGAAACCGACTTCCTGGGCGAACTTCTTGCGGATGCCCTTGATGCGCTTGAGCAGCTCGCCGCCCTGCGTCTTGTCCACCAGCGGGATCAAACGGTAGCCCACTTCCAGTCCCAGCGTGTCGACCGGCAAAATGTCCTGCCAGCTCGCTTCTTCGCTTTCCGGCGCGGGGGCGGCCACCGGTGCGGCCACTTCTTCCACCTTGGGCACGCGGGCGCGCCGCGCGACCATGTAGCCGGCCCCGATCAGGGAAGCGGCCAGCAGCAGGAACACGAAATTGGGCATGCCCGGGATCAGGCCCATGCCGCCCAGGATGGCGCCGGTGATGTACAGCACTTGCGGCTTGGCGAACAACTGTCCGATCAGCTGGGTGCCGATGTCCTGGTCGGAGGCCACGCGCGAGACCACGATACCGGCCGCGGTCGAGATGATCAGCGACGGGATCTGCGCCACCAGGCCGTCGCCAATGGCCAGCAGGGTGTACGTTTCGAGCGCCTTGGCGAACGCCAGGTCGTGCTGCAAGATGCCGACCAATAGGCCGCCAATGATGTTGATCACGGTGACCATAATGCCGGCCACGGCGTCGCCGCGCACGTACTTGGAAGCACCGTCCATGGCGCCGTAGAACTCGGCTTCCTGGCCCACTTCCAGGCGCCGGCGGCGCGCTTCGTCTTCGCCGATCAGGCCGGCGTTGAGGTCGGCGTCGATTGCCATCTGCTTGCCCGGCATCGCGTCCAGGGCAAAGCGCGCGCCCACTTCGGCGATCCGGCCGGCGCCCTTGGTCACGACCGTGAAGTTGATGATGGTGAGGATGATGAAGACGATGATACCGACCGTGTAATTGCCGCCGATCAGGAAGTGGCCGAATGCTTCGATCACCTTGCCGGCCGCCGCGCCGCCGGTGTGGCCTTCGGTTAGCACCACCCGGGTCGAGGCCACGTTGAGCGAGAGCCGCAACATGGTCGACACCAGCAAGATGGTGGGGAAGGCCATGAAGTCGAGCGGCTTGACCGTGTACAGGCTGGTCAACAGGACGATCACTGCCAGCGCGATGTTGAAGCTGAAGAACACGTCCAGCACGAACGCCGGCAGCGGCAAAATCATCATCGCCAGCAGCAAGATGATGATGATAGGCGCGGCCAGTGCATTGCCGCCGCCCTTCATGCCGCGCAGCCAGGAAGGCATGGTCATCGTATTCATGGCGTTGCTCCGTTATTGATGTCTTTGTTCAGTGGATCGAGTTCGGGCGGCACCGCCAGCTTGGTCGGCCGCTCCGGATACTTGCCGCCGCCCTTGTTCCAGGCGCGCAACTGGAACACATAGGCCAGCACTTCAGCCACCGCCGCGTACAGCGCCTCGGGAATTTCGTCGCCGAT
Organism: Pseudomonadota bacterium; assembly: GCA_040390915.1. Taxonomy (GTDB): domain Bacteria; phylum Pseudomonadota; class Gammaproteobacteria; order Burkholderiales; family Burkholderiaceae_D; genus Telluria_A. The sequence continues at coordinate 78,147 of JAZJXM010000026.1, read as the reverse complement.
TTCGCTGTGCTTGTGCAGCGCGCGCGCCAGCGCCGGCGCTTCGAGCAGCGTCACCTTGTGCTCCTTGGCCAGTTCGCGGATCTTCGCTGCCACCGCGTCGGCGCCCTTGGCCACCACGCGCGGCGCGCCACCCTGGCCATCGGTGTACTTGAGCGCGACCGCATAGTGGGTCGGGTTGGTGACCACCACGTCGGCGCTGGGTACTTCGGCCATCATGCGCCGGCGCGCCATTTCGCGCTGCAGCTGGCGGATCTTGGCCTTGATTTGCGGATTGCCTTCAGCTTCCTTCGATTCCTGGATCACTTCCTGGCGCGTCATCTTGAGCTTGTTGGCGTAATGCCACATCTGGTACGGCCCGTCGATTGCTGCCACGATGCCCAGCCCGCCGACGATGTACAGAAAGGCCGAGGACAGCAGGTCGACCATGTGGGTCGCGCCGCCGCGTACCGATTCGACCGCCAGCCCCATCACGGCATCCTTCTGGCTCATCACTACCAGGTAGGCCACGCTGCCCACCACGATGGTCTTGGCGATCGCCTTGAGCAGCTCCACCAGCGCGTTGGTGGAGATCATATTGGCCAGGCCGCGCGCCGGGTTGAGCTTGCCAAATTTGGGCGCCACCGCGCTGCCGGAAAACAGGAAGCCGCCAATCAGCAGCGGCGAGGCCACCGCCACGAACATGATCGCCAGCGCCAGCGGCAGACAGGCCAGCATCACGCGCGCGATGTCGCCGGTGACGCGCAGGATCAGCACATTGTCGTCGAACGCCTGGGCGCGCTCGAAACTGAGCCCCGACACCATCACCGCATGCAGCGTGCCGGCCAGCGACGAACCGGTCAGCGACAGGCCCACGCCCGCGGTCATCAGGACAGCGAAGGTGGCCAGCTCGCGCGAACGCGGCACGTCACCTTCCTTGCGCGCGTCTTCCAGCCGCTTGCTTGACGCCGGTTCGGTTTTTTCTGCGTCGCTGTCTTCTGCCATGCCAGACTCCCATTCTCAGCAGATATTATTGGCGATATTGCCGCGTGGCTATCCCCGGAACAGGGCCCGGAACAAGGCCTTGTTCCTGTCGCAGCGCAGGACGGTGCTTGTTTGACTCAGAAACAACACGATTCGACAGGGATTTGCCACCCAAGGCGTAAAACATTGCTATCATTTGTACACTGAATCGGAAGCGGCGATTCGCCTGTTCTATATTGTCTGCAAACTTGACGCGACTGTAATAGAATGAGGGGGATTGTTATTTTTAATCGATGACATAACGACGACGAATTCTCAACGTAAAGGAATATAGAATGAAAAAAGTTCTCTCCGCTATCGCCATCCTGAGCCTGATCTCCGGCCAGGCATTTGCCCAAGCTGCACCAGCACCTGAGGCGCCACCTGCTCCAGCGCCAGCACCAGCAGTTGCTGCCGCTCCTAGCGCCGGCCTGTCGGTCGCTGCCATGGTATCGATCGGCGTTGCTCTGGCAGCGGTCGCTTCGGTCGCTTCGGACAACAGCACCACCACGACCCACCACTGATCGTTCGGGAGCGCCTTGCGCGCTCCTTGAAGACAAAACAGCCACCCCGCGGGGTGGCTGTTTTTATATGGGGCTGCGCTGCGCCCCAGTCAATACACGCCCTGCCAGGCCACGCTGATCTGCTTCGGGCCCGGCGCCACCGTCAGATGGCTGCCCGGCTGCTCGCGCTGCCCCTGCCACAGCCAGCTGCCCATCGCATAGCCGACCAGGCCGCCAGCGACCACGTCCGAGGTCCAGTGCTTGCGATTGGCGGTGCGGCCCATGGCGCCCACCGCGGCCACGCCGTACAGCCATGGCGAAGCGTATTCCTTGGCGAACGGCGTGACGGCGGCAAACGCGATCGCGCTGTGGGCAGACGGGAACGCGGCATTGCTGCGCGACTGGCCCTCGCCAACCTGCGCCCAGCGGCCCAGGTCATCTTCCGGACGGGCGCGCCCGAACGCATACTTGCCCACCGTAGTCACGCCCAGCGCGCCGGCCACCGACTGCAAGGCGATGATGCCGGTGTTTTGCATCCGGTCGTCGCCCAGCGCGACGGCCAGGCCGGCCATGCCGAGCAAGGTATAGGGCATGATCTTGCCGAAATTCGCGTAGCTGCGCATCGCGCGCCCGTCCTGGTGCTTGACGACGAAGTTGTCGACCGGCTTGTCGAGCAGCGCGCTGGCCAGCACGGCGCCGCCAGCCAGGCCGACGCCCTTGACCCAGTCGGCCACTGGCGGCGTGGCGGCGCCAGACTGCTCGAGGCGGGCCCGGAACAGCGGCCAGGCATTGGGCAGGCGCACGTCGGGCTGCGCCACTGCCGGCAAGTTTTGCTCGTCGGGACGCTCGCCCATATTGCCCAGGCCATCATAGGAATGCAGGTCGCGCCGCGGCCCTTCGACCATGTCGTACAGGTCGCCTGGCGAGGTGACCATCTGGCCGACGTCGCGCGTCCATGGCGCCAGCGAAAAGCCGGCGTTGGCCTGGCTATCCATCGGCAGCATGCTGCGCAGGGGTATCGTCATGAAGATGCCCTTGTCGTTGTACGGCTTGGTCGCTGAACCTGGGCTGGTGATGTCGTTGCCATTGGTCTTGGTGTACCAGGCGCCAATTTCGATGCCCGAACGGAAGCGCCGCTTCCATTCCAGCCGCACGCCCTGGTCCTTGGCCAGGAAACGCCCGGCGCGCGCGGTCACCGTCATTTCGTACGGCAGCCGGTAATGGAAGGCGCCCAGCGCGGTCACGGTACGGTAATCGCGCGTGTCGAAGCCGCCCTTGTAGCCGCGCTGCTGCAGCGCGTCGACGCTGAGGTCGGCCGCCCAGCGTGCGTCGTTGGGCAGGTACAGCGCCTGGCCGCCGATGCCGCCATACATTTCCTCGTACAGGCCGCCCGACAGGCGCAGGTAGACGCGCTCGCCGGGACTGAGGTACTGGTTGAGCATCAGTTTGTTGATCTTGAAGCGCCCGCCGCGCTTGTATTCGGCGATATCGGTGCGCACGTGCGGCAACACGCTGTTCGACGGCTGGGTGACGCCGGAGATATTCTCGAACACGGTCCACTTCAAGGCACTGTTCAGGTACAGGCCGTTACCCAGGCGCTTGTTGTAGTTGGCCGCGGCCGCCAGTTCGTAACGCAGTGCGCCGCTGGGGTCGTTGAAGAAAAAGCCCGCCTTGGGCGCCAGCTTGAAGCGGTTGTCTTCCCGGTCTTGCGAGCTGAGCTGGACGGCATCGCCATCGCGGTTCACGTGCACGGCCATGCCGGCACTGTCATCGAGCCCGGCCACGATGGCGCTGTGGTCGGTGTCGACTTTGTCGTCCGCGCGCGCATAGCGCACCAGCACGGTCTGGGTCAGCTTTTCGCGGCTGGCCTGGCCAGTCAGGTAATTGCTCAGTGTAGGCAGGTCGATGAACTCATAGGTGGCGATCGGCTGTTCCAGCTTGGTATAGCTGATCTGCAGCGTGCTGGTGCCCACCGGCGCAAACGCCAGCGCGACGCGGCTGGCGCGCCCCACTGCCCGCCCCATGTCGGTGATGCGGCTGTTGGTCAGCATCAGCTTGAGCGTGCTGCCATCGAGTTCGACCCGCACGTTCTTGAAGTCCTGCTGGACCAGCGCCGCGATCATGGGCGCGGCCAGCTGCGGATTGCTGTGCCATTCGGCGCTCGTGTGGCGCTGCGGCGCCGTCTTCGGCTGGTAATAGCCCGGCTCGAGGACCTTGGGGATGAATTCGCGCTCGGACAGGGGGATCGTGGCAAACAGGTTGGCGCTGAAATGGTCGCGGTGGCGCGCCACTTGCGCGCCTAACCAGCCCCAGCGGTATTCCAGGCCCAGCACCGGGCCGCTGTCGCGCTTCCCGGCCGAGGTCGATGCGGCGCGAAAATCCTTGCTGTAGTCGTTGCCGTCGTACTCGGCCACCACCGACCAGCTCGGCGCGCCCAGCGGGGTCCAGCGCGCGCCGGCAAATACGCCGTCCGGACGCTTGTGGCCGTAGCCAATGCTGGCCTCGAAGTTCTTGGCCTCGCCAAAGGTCTTGCTCGCCACCACGAACTGGCCCTTGAACAAGCCGGTGCCAAGCAGATCGGTGCCGCCCACGGCCACGCTGGGCAGATAGCGCGATTCCGGCCACAGGCGCACCTTCAGGTCCACCACCTTGTCCTTGTAGCGCCCGTAGGCTTCGCCGTATTGGCCGGGAATCGTGCTAAAGCCGGGGGTGCCGGTGATCGACACGTAGCTGCCCGCCACTTGCACGAACGGCAGCAGCGTCGCTGTCATCCAGCCGGTGCCGTAAGGACTGTCGTAACTGTAGCCCAGGCTGAAGGTGCCATCAGCCTCGACGCTGGCGCTGGGCATGTTGACATAGCCGGACAAGCCGCCGTTGGCAGGAGTGGCAGCGCTGCTGTTGGCGGCGCTGAGCAGCATGTAGCCGCACCAGGTACAGGTAATCGAATTTCTCAGAGCAGATCGCAAGGCGGAACCTGTTGGTTGAACAATGATCCGGCATGGCTGCTGCGCGGATGATTGGGTTGATCAAGAAGGGCACACTCTACCATCGATTGCCCCGTACGCTGGCCATGCTGACCTTAGCCCAGGCACAGCGCCAGCGCGTCGTCCCACTGGGGCAGCGTGCCGAAGGTGTCGATCAGGCGCGCGCACGACAGCGACGAATTGGCCGGGCGCGGCGCCGGCAGCGGATACTCGCTGGCCAGGATGGTGTCGAGCTGCGGCTTGCCCGGGCAATCGGGATGGGCCAGGATGGCGCCGGCAAAACCGTGCCACGAGGTGCGCCCCTGGGCCGTCAAATGGTAAATCCCGGACAAGGAGCCAAAGCAATTGCCATGGCGCGCCACGATGTGGGCGGTGCTGTCGGCAATGGTGCGGCACCAGGTCGGCGCGCCGAACTGGTCGGACACGATGGCCAGGCGCTCGCGCTGCTGCGCCAGGCGCTGTATCGTCAGCAGGAAATTCTTGCCGCGCCGCCCGTACACCCAGCTGGTGCGCAAAATCAGGTGGTCCACGCCGGTCGCCGCGATGGCCTGCTCGCCGGCCAGCTTGCTGCGCCCGTAGCTGTTGAGCGGACAGGTCGGATCGTCCTCGGTATAAGGGCCCTGTTTCGTGCCGTCAAAAACATAGTCGGTGCTGTAATGGATCAGCGCCGCGCCCAGCAGCTTCGCTTCCTGCGCCATCACGCCCGGCGCTTCGCCGTTGATGCGCATGGCCAGCACGGTGTCGGTCTCGGCCTGGTCCACCGCCGTATAGGCGGCCGGATTGATGATCAGGTCCGGCTTGACGCGCCGGATCACGTCGCGCACCTGGTCCAGGTCGGCCAGGTCCATGGCGCGCCGGTCCAGCGCGACAATCTCGCCCAGCCCTTGCAGGCTGCGTTCGAGTTCGTAGCCGATCTGGCCGTTCTTGCCGGTCAATAAAATTCGCATCGTGGCTATTCCTTCAGGCGAACACGTCGGCGTCGGCCAGCAGCTTGCCGACCTGGTCTTTGGCAGAGAGCACCGGCACCAAGCCTTCTGGCCATTCGATGCCGATCGCCGGGTCATTCCAGGCAATGCTGCGCTCGAACTGGGGAGCATAGTAATCGGTGGTCTTGTACAGGAATTCGGCGCTGTCGCTGGTGACCACGAAGCCATGCGCGAAGCCTTGCGGCACCCACAGCTGGCGCTTGTTTTCGGCCGACAAGATGGCGCCCACCCAGTGACCGAAGGTGGGCGAACTTTTACGCAGGTCGACCGCGACATCGAACACTTCGCCGGCCACCACGCGCACCAGCTTGCCTTGCGCCTGTTCGATCTGGTAGTGCAGGCCGCGCAACACATTGCGCGCCGACTTGGAATGGTTATCCTGGACGAAATTAGCTTTGACGCCGGTCAGCTCGGCAAAGGCGCGCTGGTTGAAACTCTCGTAGAAAAAGCCGCGCTCATCGCCATAGGATTTCGGTTCGAGGATCAGGACGTCGGGAATCGCGGTCTGGTGAATTTGCATGGGTCAGTGACGTTCAGTGAAAAGGGAAAAACTCAGAATACCTGTTCATTCAACAGGCGCAGCAGGTAGCGGCCATAGCCATTTTTTTTCAATGGCTGCGCCAGCGCTTCGAGCGTGGCCGCATCGATGTAGCCTTTGCGATAAGCGATCTCTTCAGGACAGGCAATCTTCAAGCCCTGCCGGTTTTCGATGGTGGCAATGAACTGGCTCGCTTCGAGCAGGGATTCATGGGTGCCGGTATCGAGCCAAGCCATGCCGCGGCCCATCAGCTGCACATTGAGCTGGTCGCGTTCCAGGTAGACCCGGTTGACGTCGGTAATTTCCAGTTCGCCGCGCGCCGACGGGCGGATTTCGGCGGCAATGTCGCACACCTGCTTGTCGTAAAAATACAAGCCGGTCACCGCATAATTCGATTTCGGCTTGAGCGGCTTTTCTTCAATGCTGACGGCGCGCCCGGCCGCGTCGAATTCGACCACGCCATAGCGTTCCGGATCTTGCACGTGGTAGCCGAACACGGTGGCGCCGTCGGTGCAGTCGGCCGCGCCGCGCAGCTGGGCATCGAAGTTATGGCCGTAATAAATGTTGTCGCCCAAGATGAGCGCGCTGGGCCGATTGCCCACGAATTCGCGCCCGATGATAAACGCCTGCGCCAGCCCGTCCGGGCTCGGTTGCACCGCGTAGCTCAGCGCAATGCCCCATTGGCTGCCGTCGCCCAGCAACTCCTGGAAGCGCGGCGTGTCTTGCGGCGTCGAAATGATCAGGATGTCGCGTATGCCAGCGAGCATCAGTGTCGTCAGCGGGTAATAAATCATCGGCTTGTCGTACACCGGCAACAGCTGTTTCGACACCGTCATCGTGACCGGATACAAGCGGGTGCCGGAGCCGCCCGCCAGGATGATGCCCTTACGTTCGCTGGTAATCTCGATCATGCTGGCTCCGGTTGGGCGTTGCGTTGCTGGTAGTTTTTGTCCAGCCATTGCTGGTAGTCGCCCGATTGCACGTCCGCGACCCAGGCGTCATGCGCGAGGTACCACTGCACGGTCTTGCGGATGCCGGTCTCGAACGTCTCGGCCGGCTTCCAGCCCAGTTCGCGTTCAAGCTTGCGCGCATCGATCGCGTAGCGCCGGTCATGGCCGGGGCGATCCTGGACATAGGTAATCTGGGAACGGTAGCTGCCAGTGGCCTTGGGCGCGAGTTCATCGAGGATATCGCACAGCGCATGCACCACGTCCAGGTTGGCCCGTTCATTCCAGCCGCCCACGTTGTACACCTCGCCGGCGCGTCCGGCTTCGAGCACGCGCCGGATTGCCGCGCAGTGGTCCGTCACATACAGCCAGTCGCGAATTTGCTGGCCGTCGCCGTAGATCGGCAGCGCCTCACCGGCGCGCGCTTTCAGGATCACCAGTGGAATGAGCTTTTCCGGGAAGTGATATGGACCGTAATTGTTGGAACAATTGGTGGTCAGGGTCGGCATGCCGTAGGTGTGATGGTAAGCGCGCACCAGGTGGTCGGACGCGGCCTTCGAAGCCGAATACGGGCTGTTCGGTGCGTACGTGGTCGTTTCCGTAAACGGTGCGTCGTCCGGGCCCAGGCTGCCATAGACTTCGTCGGTCGACACGTGCAGGAAGCGGAAAGCGGCCTTGGCGGTGGCGTCCAGCGCCGTCCAGTAGCTGCGCGCCGCTTCGAGCAGGCTGAAGGTGCCATTGACGTTGGTGGTGATGAACGCGCCCGGGCTGTGGATCGAGCGGTCGACATGGCTTTCGGCGGCGAAATGCACGATCGCGCGCGGCCGGTGCTGCGCCAGCAAGGCGGCCATCAAGGCGGTGTCGCCGATATCGCCTTGCACGAACACGTGGCGCGGGTCGCCGCGCAAGGCAGCCAGGTTGCCCAGGTTGCCGGCATAGGTGAGCAGGTCGACATTGAGCACTGGCTCATCGCCATGGGCCAGCCAGTCGAGCACAAAATTGGAACCGATGAAACCGGCCCCTCCAGTGACTAAAATCATGCGGTGTTCCTCCTGCTTGTAGCGTTCATGTAGCGGGACGGCGCGCCCAGGGCGCGGCCAGTTTCGGGGGCGAGAGCGAGTCTAGCATGGAATGATTGCCATACTCACCACACGGCCGCGCGCCATGCCTAGCCTGCCGCCTGCAAGATGGCAGGCGCCGGCGCCGCGCCGCGGTTCAGATGCGTGACGTTGGCAACGATGTTGGCCTGCTTGGACGAACCGAACAGGGCCGCATCGACGCCGGCCGAGCGCAGCACGTAATCGACCGACTCTTGCGGCGACAGCATGCCCGAGGCAAAGATCGACATGGCGATATTGCGCGACTTGCCGTTCGCATAGCTGGCCTCAACCGCCTGCTGCGACGGATTCATGCGAAACCCGGCGACGTTGAAATTCGAACAGATCCACGGATCCTTGATGCCGATCTGGTCGCACAGCACGCGTTGCGCCAGCGGGTGGTTCATCGTGATATAGCCCGGCGTGAGGCCGATGCGCTCGACGTAGCGGTGGTATTTCTCCAGGATGCCCTGCCCGCCCATGCCCAGCATCAGGTCGAACACCACGTTTTGCAGGAACACGCCGCGCACCGGCAAGCCCTTGGTCATCAACAGCTCGACTTCGACCAGCAGTTGCATGATGCCGCCCAGGTCGCCCAGCATGGCGCGTCCCACGCCGCTAAGCACGCGCCGTTTCGACATCGCTTGCAAGCGGCTCATCACCACCGACAAGATGCCATGTTCGGCCAGCGCATTGGCATACTTGTGGGCATACGGGATGCACGGAATGTAGCCCATTTCCGGGAACAATTTGGAGCGTTTGATCTCGTCGAATGCGCCGGTAAAATGGTCGTGCGTGGTGAACATGAAATCGCGCACCCCCGCCTCGTAGGCGTAGCCGAGCACCTTGACGATTTCATCGATGTTGCGGAACTGGTCTTGCAGGTCGGCTGCCTTTTTCTGGCTGGCGTGGTTGATGCCGAGGAACTGGTTATCCCCGAAAATGATCTTGCCGAAACTCATACGATGCCTGCCTTCTTTGCTACCGCGGCAATCAACTGATCGACCGCCAATCCATCGGCGATGGTCGCCGCGACCTTGCCGCGCAAGCTCTCGTTGAGCAGATAGCGACCACCGAGCGCCGCTTCCAGGAACGCTTCGAGCTGCAAGGTATATTCCTCGCCGCGCAGGTAGTAATTGACCTGGTACGGGCGCACCGGCGCAAGCAGCGCGCCGCGCACGGCCGGGTCGATCTCGGCGCCGTCGTTGATCTCGACCGTGATGTCGGCGTTGCTGGCACGCACCACGCCCTTTTCAAAGCGCACCTCGAACGCCAGCGCCGACTTGCGCTTGCTCGCGTCGCACCAGTCCAGCGCCAGCTTGCCTTCGGTACCGCTGGCGTGAGTCCAGGCGATATTGATCTGGTCGTCCGCCTCGGCCGAATAAGTACGCCCGAAGCTCGCTTCGCGCAGCGTGCCGACATCGCCAAACACATAGCGGCACAGGTCGATCAAATGGGGACCGTATTCATTCAGGCAGCCGCCGCCCTTGGCAAACACCGAACGCCAGCCGTTGTTGCCGGCCTTGGTGATGACGTTGCCCAGCATGTGGGCCTTATAGTCGAGCACCGCGCCCAGCGACTGCGACTGCACGATGTCGCGCAACTTGACGAACGGGGCCACGAAGCGCAGCACCAGGCCCATTTGCACGGTGCCGTCCTTGCTGGCCATCAGCGCAGCGAGCTGCTCGCTCAGTGCCACGTTCAGCGTCAAGGGCTTTTCGATAAAGCAGGGAATCGCGCGCTCGAGCAGGGCCTTGGCGATCGCAAAGTGCGAGCCGGTCGGCGTGGCCACGATCGCGCCGCGCCAGGCGACCGGCGCTGCCAGCGCCGCGTCCAGCGAGGCGTAGGTGCGAATCTTGAACCGTTTGAAGATAAAGCGCGCGATGCGCGACGGATCGCACACGGCGATGCGTTCATGCCCGATCAGCCCACTTAAAATGGCCAGGTGGGATAGTCCCATCTTGCCCCCGCCTACAATCAATATACTCATGTCCATCCCTGCTGGCGCGCGGGTCACCCCACAGCGCTTGAATTGAAATTGCGGCCGCCGCAGCGGCCAGACCACGTTACTTACTTGAGCAAACCCTTGTCGCGCATTTCACGCAAGGACGCTTCGTAGTCGCTGGCAACGGCGCCAGTATCGGCCGCCCAGGCGCAAAATGCGGTGATGCCGCGCTCGAAATTGTAAGCTGGCGTAAAGCCAAGCAGGCTGCTGATCTTGTCCAGGCTGGCGTAGTTGTGGCGGATGTCGCCGATGCGGAAATTGCCGCTGATGGTGATCGGCACTTCGGTGCCCAGCTTGCGGCACAGCGTGCGCGCCACCGTCATCACGTCCACCGCCTCGCCCGAACCGACGTTGAACACTTGATTGGCCGCGGCGTCGTGCTCGATGCCCAGCACGGTGGCCGTGACGACGTCCTCGACATACACGAAATCGCGGCTTTCCTTGCCATCTTCAAAAATGTTGATCGGCTTGCCGCCCATGATCAGGTTGGAAAAGATCGACAGGATGCCGGTGTAGGGATTCGACAGCGACTGGCCGGGGCCGTACACGTTCTGGTAGCGGAACGCGACCGGCGTGATGCCCAGGCTCGGGCATACCGTCATGACCAGTTGTTCCTGCACCTGCTTGGTAATGCCATATACCGACGACGGATGGATCTTCGACTCTTCATCGGTGGCGGCCAGCGTCAGCGGCGCGCTGCAGCCGGGATGGTGCACCTCGAAGTCGCCCGCGCTCATGGCGTCGGCGGCGCGGTGGCCGGGATAGACGGCGCCCTGCTCTGCCGACAGGTATTTGCCTTCGCCATACACCGAGCGCGACGAAGCAATCACCATGCGCTCGACCTGGTGCGGCCCGTTGGCCAGCATGTCCAGCAGCAGCGACGTGGCGCCCACGTTGACGGCGCAATAGTGCTCGATCTGGTACATCGACTGGCCGGTGCCCGTTTCGGCGGCAAAATGGACCACCACTTGCTGGCCCGCCAGCGCCGTTTCCAGGTCGGCGCGGCTGGTGACGTCGCCGCGGATGAACCTGACTTTGTCCTTGATCGACCGGTACAGCACCGAGTTCTCCGGATTGCTGGTGTGGATCTGGGGCGACAAATTATCGAGCACCGTCACTTCGTAACCGCGCTCGTGCAGGCGCAGGGCCAGGTGCGAACCGATGAAGCCGGCGCCGCCGGTAATCAGAATTTTTTTCACGGGAATGTCCTTATGATGGAAAAGGGAAACGCGCCGCTGCGGGAAGCGCCGTTCATGGCGCGGCCCCGGTCAGCTCGGCGATGAACTGGGCAATGCTGCGGTGGTGCACGGCGCTGGGCTTGCCGCGCCGCGCGGCATAGTCGGCCGCGAGCCGCGCGCGGTCGCCGCCGCGCGCGAAAACGATCCCGTTGTCGCCGTGGAACTGGGCATTGCGGCTGACATAGGGGTTGTTGGTGATGTACTTGGTTTGCGCACTGAGCGCTTCGAAGCAGCGGATCGTGATGCCGGTCTGGCTCGGGTGGGCATAATCGATGGTGAAGTCGGAGCGCTGCAAGACGTCGATATAGTCCTTGTACGGCAAGGACTTGAACGAGATCTTGTCCCAGTACTTGAGGTACAGCGCCGGGCTTTTCATAAAATTGAGCGCGAAGGTAAACAGGTTTTGTTCGAACACGTAGACGTAGCTGCTGGTGCTGCCGGTGGCCTTCAGGACCTGGTCGACATATTGCAGCCGTTCAGAATGGTTGCGCAGAATCGCCGACACGTCGTAGCGCACCTGCTTCGGTCCGTCTGCGATTGGCAGCGAAGAAAACAGGTCGACCAGCGGCAAGCCGTATTTCTCGGCGTCGGCATAGTCGAACGTGACGTAGCGGTCGGCGCAGTCGTACCAGCCCAGCGCGGCCGGGTTGTAGGCAAAGGAGTCGAAATTGTAGCCCACGGTCAGCGTCGAATGCTGCTTGATCAGGGCCAGCAGCGCCGGGCTCATGCCGCGCCCCTTGATAATCAAGGTCAGCGCATAGTGGCGCCCTTCCAGGAAGCGCGCCGCCAGCACGCGCCGGGTGCGCGCCGCCAGCAGCGCGTGGATGCCCAGTTTGCCCAGCAAGCGTCCGAACAGGCTGTCTGGATATTCATCGTTGGCGATCGTCACCGTGTAGCCGGCCTGTTCCAGTCCCCTGGCGATAATGCTGGCGAACGAGTAGAACGACGTTGGCATGATCAGCAGGCATGGCTTGGGTACGTTTACTGTCATGGATTTTTCAGCTCCAGCAAATCGGCCAGGAAACTCTTGATGTGATATTCGGGGAAATCGGCGTCCGGCGCGCGCAGCGCCTGGTCCATGAATTGGCCAACCTGTGAAAATTCCAGGTCGTTCACCACGAGGATACGGTCGTCCGAGTAAAACGGCTGATTCAGCACGCGCGGGTTATTGGTGATCAGTTTTTTGCCGGCACACAGGTTTTCGATGGTGCGCATCGTAAAGCCGCTTTGCTGGTGATTGGCAAAATCGAACACCGCGCTGGAGCGCTCAATCATGGCGATGAAGTCGGCGTGCGGGATCGAGCGCAGCGACACATCGAAGGGCACGATACCGCGCCGCAACAAGCGCGTCAGCACCAGCACGCTGCATGCCATATAGCAGTGAAAGCTGATGCCGATCTGCTGGCAATGCTGCTTGAACTCTTGTAGCGCCAGGTAGCGTTGCACGCTGACGATATTGCCGACGAAATAGATCGCGCGCTGCTGCTGTTGCTTGTTCAGGTTCTGGAACGGGGCGATGCAAAACAAGGGTAGGTAATGCACAGCCAAGGCGCGCGCATCGTCCGGGTCGAACGTGGCTACCCGGTCGAAATGGGCCATGTGGGCGCGGTAATCGTGGGTCGTGACCGCATCCCAGTTGTACAGCACGAAGCGGGCGCCGGCGTGCTGGCGGCGCAAGGCGGCCAGGTTGGCGATCGAAAACTGGTGGGTCTGGATAAACAGTACCACGTCGTACTGCTTGCCCTGCTCGTGCGCCAGGATGGCGCTGTGGTGGCGGTCCAACTGGCGCTGGTACAGCTTGGGTGCGAGCACGCGCAGCGTCTTGAAAAACAGCGTGCGCGGCTGGATTTCATGAAACGACACCTGGTAACCCATGTTACCCAGTTCACGGACAATCTCGTCCGTGTAATGATGATAACGTAATCCGATCAATAACAATTTTTTCATAATTCAGCGCGCACAATGTAAATACCAGCCTGGTGATCCGGCGAGGGTGAAACAGACACTATAAAGACTGCCGACGCGCAATTCCGGCACGAGAGATCATCCAACAGCGATGGACCTGGCGCAGGCTGTTGCTGACGTACATTGCCATCCATGCCAAGTTGACCACAGTATACTTGATTTCATTCAGAGCGCAGCGTCATTGAAATTGCCGGCCTCGTCGGTCGCCCGCCAGCATGCAGTCTGCGCGTCGTAGCGCCGGATGATGCGCGCCGGGCTGCCCACCGCCACCGCATAGTCGGGGATATCGCGGGTGACGACCGCATTGGCACCGATGACGCTGTGCTTGCCGACGCTGGCGCCAATCACGCACACGTTCTGGCCCAGCCAGGCGCCGTCGCCGATCTCGACCGGCGCGCGCTGCACGATGGGCTGCAGCTTGATTGCCAGGCCGATATCCTGGTAGCCGTGCACATTGTCCGAAATATACACATTGTTCGCCGTGAGCACCTGCTTGCCGATCGTGATGCGTTCGGTCGCATATATGTGGTTGAAGCTGCCGATGCTGGTGCCGGCGCCAATCTCGAGGCTGCACTGGGCAGCCCCCGTATGGGGCACGGCGGCCAGCAGCACCTTGTGGGAAATATAGACATCGTCACCCAGCCGGATATTGCCGATGCCTTCAATGCCCAGCGGTGCGACGATGCGACTGCGGCGCCCGAAGGCGCCAAAGCGGGCGCCAAAGCAGAGTCGGAACAGGGCTGACGACAAGCCGTTTTTAAGCCTGAAAAATATAAACATCCGAAACCCGTTCTTAAATGAGGGCGCCCTGTGGCGGGCGCATCAGCTCTTTTCGGTGCCGCAACACATACGTGGCATAGATCGTGAAGGTACTGGCGGCAACGAGCGACTTGATCACGGCCATGGCGCGCAAGTCGAACAGTCCCAGCATGGTAGCCGCTGCAATGAGTGCGCTGAGCAAGACCACGCTGCTCAGGCCGGCCCACAGCAGCACGCGCAAGCGCAGCGCCACATTCAATACCAGCGTCAGGGGGTCGCACAAGACCAGTGCGACGAGTCCCGGCAGAAACAGCATCACGTAGCGCACATTCGGCTCATGCTCGGGAAACAGCAAGGCCACCATGGGCCGCAAAGCCAGCAGCGTCACGCCGGCCACCAGCGCCGCATAGGCCAGTATCAGCAGCGCATGGCGTCGCACGATCGCCTTGAAGAGCGTCCCCTGCGCGTCCTGGTGCGCGCGCAAGGCTTTCGGATAAAAAATGCTCATGATCGAACCTGGCACCAGCACAAACAGCGTGGCATACAGGAACACCAGGTAGAAACGCCCCAGGTCGGCCGCACCGAGCAAGCCGGCAATGGCCCAGCGCTCGATCTGGTAGTTGAGCAGCACGAAGATCGATGCGAGAAAGGGAATGAAACCGAAACTGAGCACGCGCCGGATCAGGGGCAGCTGCAACTCCCAGCGCTGCGGGCGCAGCGGCCGGTGGCGCAGCAGGCAGACACTGACGAACACGATGGGCTGGGCGGCCAAGGCCAGCGTAGCGCCCCACAGGCCGCCCAGGTAAGCGAGCGGCAACAGCGCCACGCTGACCAGCACCGACCAGAGGTTGATGCGGTTGATTTCCGCGATGCGCTGCGAGCCGAGCAGCGTATTGGTGAGCCAGTTGGCCAGCAGCGTGGCCAGGCCCAGTATCAGTGCGCCCAGCAGCAGCGCGAACGACATCTGGAATACCACGCCACTGACGGCGCAGATGGTCCATGCCAGCAGCACGGTGCCGGACAGGATTGCGAAGCAACTGAACAGCAAGTTGTTGATCTGCTGCTGCTCCTGGTCGCGGTTGCCGGCATAAATGCGATAGCCGCCATTGATCAAGCCGCCTTGCATGAGCACCACGGCCTGGGCGATGGTTTGCACGAACACCAGGATGCCCAGCTCGACCAGGCCCAGGCTGTGCATGAACAGGAAGGCGCGCACAAAACCGACAAAACTGACCAGCAGGCTGACCACCACGTACCACGCTGCCGGCGTGTTCAGCTTGCGCCACCACTGCGCTGTCATCCATGCGCCTGCGAGAAAGCGACCAGGTCGCTGGCGATGCGGGCGATGTTCTGGTCCAGGTCGATGCCATAGGTGGGGGCGCGGCCTGAAAAATAGTCGACCAGGCCGGCATGCATGGCCGTCAGGTAGGCCATCACGAACGGCAGCAAGTCGGCGTCGTCGGCATAGCGCTGGTCGCGGTTGGCGTACAACACGGCGCGCAGGTCGCGCACGTGGTGCAGGTAGTGGACGCGCGGGCAAACGCCATAGAACGTGTTACCGAAGGCATATACCTGCTTGCCCAGCAACAGCGCTTCAAGGCCGGCGGTGCCATTGATCGTAAACACCCCCACCGCGTCTTTCATGATCAATTTGCCGGCAATGCCCGGATCGACCACGCGCACATTCGGGATCGCCTGCAAGCGCAAGTAATCGGCCACGTCGCGATAGCCGCTGACATGCGGATGGTCTTTCACATACAGCACGGCGCCCACCGGCAATTGGGCGGCAATGTTTTCGATCAGCTTGACCTGGGTCGTGTAGACGCCGGCGGCCAGGTACAGCACCACCGCTTCCGGTTCCATGTGCATCGAATAGTAATAGTACGGCCGGCTCGGGTCGAAGCGGTCGTAGGTCAGGCGGCGCCGGTACTGGCGCAAATTGCGCAGGCGCGCCATGGCCGGATCTTGCTGCAAGTCCCAGTAATCGATATTGTCCTTGAGCCGGTCCAGCTGCGGCAGGCGGCGCCAACGGCTCACGCGCCGTTTCAGGCTGCGCAGCAACAGGCGCACGGTGGCGTTCTTCGGCTTGATCGCGTCGCCCAGGAAAATTTTGAAACTGGAACGGAACTGGGTCAGGAATTGCTCGCAGCGCGCCACATCGATGGCATCCGGGGTGGCCAGGAAATGGGCGTACGCCTGCTGTATTTCGGGACAGCCGAAATTGTCGCCGCTGGCGATCAGGTAACTGAGTTGCCCGCTCGGGTTCATTGCCATCACCGGGTACAGGTACAGCGCGCCATACTTGGCGCACACCATGCTGCACATATGGTTCAGGTGCAAGGAGACCGGTTCGTGCATGACCAGGTTGACCGCGTGTTCGGCAAAAATTGCGTCCCAGACCGCGTAATACGCCTGGCTGAGCAATAGCGCTTCGTCGCCGTTGAGCAAGGAAAAACCGCGGTCGCTCTGCAAGCTGCCATTGAGCGTAAAGCGGCCCGCCGTGTGCGCGATGAACAGGCTGTCGATGTGTTCGAGCAAGGCATGGTCGAGCGCGCTGGCGCGCGCCAGCTGCAGTGCCAGCTCATGCTTGAAGTTGATGATGCCGGCGCTGATGCCGGCCGCGCGCAACATCGCTTCTTCATGCGCAGAATAGGCGACATGGACGATCTTGACATCCTGGCCCAGCTTCTTGCTGAGCGGAATATACATCTCGGCCAGTTCCAGCCGATGAAATAACAATAGCGTTTTGATTTTATTGGACTTTCAATGAAACAATGACGGGCGCACACTGAGCGCGCCCGGATACAGCACTAGGCCTGACGGCCGCGCTTCCAGGTCAGCGCCAGATGCTGCAATCGCACCGTGTTGCCCGGGTCGGTGCGCAAGCGGCGGTAATTGGTATGCGCGAACGCGATCAGCACGGCCAGGATCAGGCCGCCGAACAGGCCCGCTGCGGGCAGCTTGAGCAGGCGCGGATTCGCTTCGCGTTCAGCCGGTACCGCCTTGTCGAGCACCTGAATCGAGGACACGTCTTTCGCCTCATCGATCTTGGCCAGTTCAAATTGCTTTGCCAGCATTTCAAACATCGCTTCGTAGTACTTTACGTTGCGCAAGCTGCGCACGTATTCGACGCCCACCTGGGGAATCTTGTCGGTAGCGACCATGAAATCGCCCGATTTGCCGCCCTGGTTCCGCTCCAGCTTGGACAGCTGCACTTTCATGCCCTGTATTTCCTGTTGCAGCAGCAGCAAGTCCGGATTGCGGCCGGTGGCGAAGGTGCGCATGGCGCTCAATTGCACTTCCTTGGCCGCGATCGCGCCTTTGAGCTGGGCCGCGGTGGTGATGATGGCGCCCACCTGGGTGTCGGGCATCAGCATGCCGGTGCGCTCCTGGGTTTCGCGCAGGCCCACTTCGGCATTGGCCAACTGGTCTTTCGTTTCCAGCAGCTGCTTTTCAAAGAAAGCGCGCCGCTGCTGGGCCTCGGTAATGGCCAGCGTTTGCGTCAGCTTCATCAATTCTTCGGTGTAGCCGTTGGCCAGCGTGGCGGCAAATTCAGGGTCCTTGTCGGTCACGCTAATGACGATCAAGCCGTCTTTCTTGCCGACGGCGATTTCGGTGACCCGGTCCAGCGCCTTGCGCGCATCATCCATCGTCTGGCGGTGGTAGCGCTCCTTCAATTTGAAGCGCGTAATGAGCTGGTCGGCCACGGTGCGGCTGCTCAGCATGCCCACGTACAGCTCATTGCCATTTTTCATCCCGCCCAGGCCGCCGGCAGCCCCGGCCAGGCCACCCAACTGGCCCAGCATGGCGGCCACGCCGCTTTGCTGCTGCTTGGGCGGCATCACGACGGCGGTGCTGGAAAATTTCGGCGCCATCACCAGCGCCAGCGTCAGCCCCAGCGCACCGAACAACAGCGGCAGGCCGATCAGCCATTTCTTGTACTGCGCCAGCGTAACGAGATGATCGACCAGATGGAATTCATCGTCGCCGTGATCGCGTGGACCGGCGTCCACATTGCTTACCAATGATTCTTGCATCGCATGCTTTCAAAAAAGGCCGCCGGCACGCATGCCGGCCCGGCCGGATGCTTATTTCAGGACTTGCAGCGCGGCGGCGCCGATGCCAATGTTATACAGGATCTGGGTCCATTCCTTGAATTCCTTGAGCCAGCGGACCTTGTTCGCCTGCTCCGGAATGACGATGGTATCGCCCGGGGCCAGCCGCTGGCCGCTGAAACTGCTCAAATAACCGGATTGCTGGTGACTGATGACCGAACCGTCGGCCTTGATGACGTAGGCGCTCTTGAGGTCCGCATCCTTGGTCATGCCGCCGGCCTGGGACAGGTAGTCCTCCACCCGCTTGCTGGCACGGTACAGGAAAGCATTCTCGTTGTAGACCGAGCCGACCACGGCGACCACGGAGGGCCGGGTCGGTATCAACAGGCGGTCGCCATCTTCGAGCACCACATCGGGCAAATTCATCAGCGTCGATTTTTCATCGAGCTCGAGCGGAATGCGGCCGGTCGCCTTGATGGCGCGCATGCGTGCCAGCAGCGCGCGCCGCCCTTCGAGCTCGACCTTGGCGCCCTGCACTTCCTCGGTGTTGCTGGCATTTTGCGCATTGGCGATCGCATTGCGCTCGGTTTCGCGCTCCATCTTGTCCAGTGCCGCGTCCATCTTTTCTTGCTGCATCAGGCGCGTCGATTCGCGCGTGAACTGGGCGCCAAACAGATACGCTTGCGGCGTCACGTTGCCGATCCTGGCCATGATCTGGCGCAGCGTTTCGCCCGGCAGCGCCGTGTACAGGCCGGACTGGCCGATTTCGCCTTCCAGCCGGATGTACTTGGTTTGCTTGGCAACCGGCACCCGGATGTCATTCTTGGAAAAAATCGTCACCACGTCGCCAGCTTGCAATGGCAAATTGAATTGGGGGTCGTCGCCCAGCACGACCTTGCCCAGGTTAAACGGAATCAGCGTCGTGGTCAGGTCGGCCAGATTGAGCCGTTCGATGACCGCGTAGTCCCAATTGACTTCGTCGAATGCATTCTTGACGTCGTTGCGCAACTTCGACTGGCCCTCGATCTCGGCCGTCATCGAGCCATTCTTGCGGATCCAGTAGTCGGGCGTGATGAGCACGTCGCGCGACGGTATCAGGTCCTTCAGGCGCATGCCGTCATGCCAGGGGAAACGGGCCGGCGCGGCGACATTGCCGCGCAGCGTCACGGCGTTTTCAAAGCGCGGCGAAATGGCGCGCACCGTCACCAGGTCGCCGTCGGTGAGCGTCTTGGCCAGGCCGGCCGCGTCGAAGTTCAATTCGTCGACCACGCGCACCTTGCGCTGGTCGATGCGCTCGAGCGTGACGCGCTTCGCTTCGGCAGTGGTGGTCAGGCCGCCAGCCATGTCGATTGCCTCTTGCAAGGTCGGCGTGCCCTTGATTTCATAAATCGCCGGCACATTGACGCTGCCGCCGATGGCCACCAGCGGCCCGATCGCGGGAATATAGATGACGTCGCCCGGCAAGACGCGCACGTCTTTCGACTTGTCGCCCTTGACCAGCATGTCGTACATGTCGAACTCGGTCACCACCTTGTTGTCGCGCTTGAGCTGAATGCGCCGCATCGAGCCTTTGCCCGATGGGCCGCCGGAGGCGAACAGGGTATTGACCAGGGTGCTCAGCGAGCTGACCGTGTACGAGCCGGGGTGGCGCGCCTGACCGACGACGAACACCTGGATCGAGCGCAACTGCCCCAGGCTGACGTTCAGTTCAAAGTTGCGAAATACGCGCCCGATGGCCGCCTTCATATAGCCTTGCAAGTCCTGGAACTTGACCCCGGCCACATTCACGTTGCCCACTTTGGGGATATAGAAGTCGCCATTGCGATCGACCGTGGCGCGGTAATCGATATCGATCTGGCCCCAGGCGCGCACCACCACTTCATCGCCCGGGCCGACCACGTAGTCGGCCGTCACGGGAATCCGGTCAACCGGCGCGTAGGTCGACATCATGCCATTGAACAGGCTGTAGCCAAACAGGGGCAAGGTCTTGCCGGTCGAGCGCCGGATGAAGTCCTGGAAGTCATTGCTTTCTTTCGGTTCCGGCGCCAGCACCGTGCTGGCCGCCGCCGCATTCTCGCCCGGCTTGACTTCGCCCTCGGCCGGCTGCGGCGCGTTGGTGATCGGCGCCGGCGCCAGCGTGGGAATGGCGGCAGGGGCAAATGCCTGGGAAGTGCCGCCGCCCTTTTGCGCCTGGCTCAACGCGCCCGTATTGGCGGTGGGGTCTGGAAGCAACTGCGCCATGCCCGACGCGGAAACGGCGAGCAGACTAAGCAAGACAGCAAAAAATCGGCTAGAACGCATGGATAGACCTTCAAAAATGGATGCTACAAAAAACTTGCAGGGATCTGCGCGCGTGCCGTGCCGACCCCAAGCCCCCCCCCCGCAAAAGCTAGGCAATTGTACGGGATTTCTCGCCGTACGTGCCGTACGCTGCTGCGCCTCAGTTCGTGACGTCGCCCTGCGTCAATACCGCCTCGGCCAACGCCCAATCCCAGGCCGTGTCGATGTCGAGCGCCTCTTGCGGCGAATCGATGACCAGCGCATTGGTCGCCTCGCCAATAAAGGCGCGTTCGGCACGCAGCCGGGACGGGGTGATCAAGTAAAAACTGCCATTGACGACGTAGGCCGGCGGCAAGTCTTGCGAGCGCATGCCCAGGCCGGCTCCGTCCATGAATGGGCGCAGCTGCGCGCCCTCGAGCCGCATGCTCCACATGGGGTGGTCCTGGCAGGGCGACACGCCGACCACCGACTGGCCGCCGCCGGCTTCGAATGCGGCGATGCCGCGCAAGACGCTGGCGCAGCTGCGAAACGGCGACGTTGGCTGCAGCAGCAGCACGCCGTCGACGCTGCCATGCTGCGCTTCATACCAGTCAAGCGCGTGCAGCACGACATCGACCGAGCTGGCCGTATCGGTCGACAGCGCGGCCGGGCGCAGCCATGGCACCAGCGCGCCGGCGCGCCGGCTCACCTCGGCGATAGATGGGTCGTCGGTCGACACCAGGGTCGCGCAGATGGCCGGAATCGCGCTGGCCAGCTCGATCGACCAGGCAATCAGGGGTTTGCCGCCGAGCACGCGGATGTTTTTCCCCGGCAGCCGCTTGGAGCCGCCGCGGGCCGGGATCAGGGCCAGGATCTTCATGCCGGACGCAGCGCCATTAACGCCCGATGGCGTGCTTGCCGCGCGCCAGTTCCAGGTCGTCGGGGCGGCCCACGTCGAGCCACGGCTCGTGCATCGGGTAGACGATGGTGCGCGCCGCGCCTTGCTGCAGGCGCTGGAACAGCTGCGGCATGTCGCAGTGCTCGTCCTTGCCCAGCAAGGCCAGCGCGCCCGGCTCCAGTACATACACGCCGGCGTTGATATGGCTGCGCGCAATCGGCTTCTCTTCGAAGCCGATAATGTCCACGCCCTTGGTCTTGACCACGCCAAACGGGTGCTGCCATTCATGCAGGCGCACAGCCATGGTGGCCACCGCGTTATGGCGGCGGTGGAAATCGAGCAGCTCGCCGTAACGGATATCGGTGAGCACGTCGCCGTTGGTCACCAGGAACGATTCGTCCGGCGCCTGTTGCAGCAGGCCAAGCGCGCCGGCGGTGCCGAGCGGGTCTTTTTCGCGCAAGTAGTCGATCTGCACATTGAGCCTGGCGCCGTCGCCGAAATGCTCTTCCACCATGTGGCCCAGGTAATGCAGGGCCAGCACGAAGCGGCCGAAGCCCTCGCCCTTGGCGCGCTCGATGATGTGTTCCAACATCGGCTTGCCGCCCACTTCGAGCATCGGCTTGGGGCAGTTCTCGGTGTGCGGGCGCAAGCGCGTGCCGCGCCCGCCGGCCATGATGACCATGGTGTTGGGCCGCTTGCCGGGCGCGAGCAAGTCTTCCCACAAATGCAGGCCGATCACATGGCGCCGCTCGTCGATGACGGGCAGCTGGCGCACTTTGTTGGCTTGCATCAGTTGCAGCACCATGTCGCGCCCCCATTGGGGCGGCACCACCAGCGGGTCGCGGTTGATGATGTGCTCGATGGGACTGCTCAGTTGCAGGCCGCGCAGCAGGCCGCGCCGGATATCGCCATCGGTCAACGCGCCCAGCAACACGCCGTCGGCGTCGACGATGAGGGCGATCTGCAAGGCCGTGTCGTCAAGGCAGCGGATGCCTTGCTGGAGCGTCGCATGCAGTGGCAATAGCGTCTGGCGCCAGGCTTCAGTAGGCATAGCAGATCCGATCGTAGTGGGCGCGGGAAGGGCCTGGTTCACGCGCTGGCCTTGAGGTCATAAAAGGTTTTTTTCAATATGCCGTCGAGCTGGTGCGTGCGCAGCACCTCGACGATTTTTTCGCTGGCGCCGCCATGGCCGTACGGACTGACGGTGGCCGCCAGCACTTCCCGAAAGGCCGGTGTATACAGCGTATCGATCGCATCCAGGATTGCTTGCCGTTGCGGCGCGCAATCGATCACGCTGCTGGCCTTGAGCCGGCCGCGCTGGCGCTCGCCGATATTGACCGTGCCCACGCCCAGGCTGGGCGCTTCGGCCAGGCCGCTGGAGGAATTGCCGACCACGCCATCGACCAGTTTCATGCATGACAAATAGCGCAACTGCCCCAGCGACGCGTACGCGCGCGCATTCGGATGGCTGGCCACGAAGGCCTCGACCATGCGCGCCAGTTGCTGGTTGCCAGGGTCGGCGTTGGGCAGCGTAAATATCAGCTGGGTGTGCAGCAACTGGTCCAGCGCGGCCAGCAGTTCGGCCATCTGCTGGTGCGAGCTGTGCTGGTCAAGCGTGACCGGATGGAACGTCACCAGCAAGCTGCGCGCGCCGAGCGAAAAATCGAGCGATTGTTCGAGCGCCTCGCGCCCCAGCAAGGTCAGCCGTTCGATCGCATCGATGCCCAGCCCGCCAACCAGAAATACCCGGTCCGGGTGCTCGCCCAGCTGGATGACGCGGCGCCGGTAATCCTCGGCCGCCACGAAATGCAGTTGCGCCATCTTGGTCAGCGAATGGCGCACCGCTTCGTCAAACGCGCCTTCGGTGGTTTCGCCGCCATGCAGGTGAGCTACCGGAATGCAGGCCACCAGCGCGGCCGAGACCGCCGCCAGGATTTCGAAACGGTCGCCCAGCACCACGATCAGGTCCGGCTTGAGCTCGTTGAACGCATCGGCAAAACCGATCAGGCCCAGGCCCATCGACTTGGCGATGCCAACGGCGGTATCGGAACTGGTCAGCATTTCGACCTTGCGGTCGATGTGAAAGCCGCTGCTTTCGATTTCACGGTAGGTATGGCCGAACTCGGGCGACAAGTGCATGCCGGTGGCGATCACTTGCAGCGTCAGCCCGTCGGTCTGCGCAATGGCTTCCATCACATAGCGCAGCAAGCCGAATTCGGCGCGGGTGCCGGTGACGACACAGATTGTCCGGCTCATCGGTCCGCCCTGACGTCCAGCCGTCCGGCTGCGTTGCGTGGGTGCATGGTGGTCGCGTTCAAATATTGTAAATGTCCGCCTTGTAGGCGGCCAGGTGGGCCGGCTCGCGGAACCAGGCAATCGACTCGGTCAGGCCGCGCAAGAAACCGTCGCGCCCACCATATTGGGGTTGCCAGTCCAGCAGATCACGCGCTTTCGCGTTGGCCGCCCACAGGCGCTCGACTTCGCTCTTGTCGGGACGCAAGCGCTGCTCGTCGGTGATGATCTCGATGCTCACCCCCATGGCTTCGGCAATGGCATGCGCGGTGTCGCCGATGGAGATCTCGAAATTGCTGCCCAGGTTGATCACTTCGCCGATACCCCGTTCGGCCTGCAACGCCGCGATAAAGCCGGCCACGGTGTCGGCCACGTAATTGAAGTCGCGCGTGGGCGTGACGGCGCCGAGCTTGATTTCGCGCTTGCCATTGGCAATTTGCGTGATGATGGTGGGAATGACCGCGCGCGCCGACTGGCGCGGGCCGTAGGTATTGAACGGGCGTACCACCACCACCGGCAGGCCGAACGAGGCGTAAAACGAAAACGCCATCTGGTCGGCCGCGATCTTGGTGGCCGAATACGGCGACTGCCCCTGCAGCGGATGCTCTTCCGTGATGGGTACGAAGCGCGCCGTGCCATATACTTCACTGGTCGAGGTATGCACCACCTTGGCCACGCCAAGCTCGCGCGCGGCCTGCAGCACGTTGAGCGTCCCCTTGATGTTGGTGTCGACGTAGGTGTCGGGCGAGTGGTAGGAATACGGGATGGCAATGAGCGCGGCCAGGTGCAGCACGGCGTCGCACGATTTCATCGCTTCCTTGACCCCGTGCGGATCGCGGATGTCGCCGCTGAAGACCTCGAATTTGCCTTTCACGTCGGCCGCGCAATGGTCGAGCCAGCCCCAGGAACCGAACGAGTTATAGAGCACGAACGCGCGCACCGCGTACCCCTGGCGCACCAGCGCTTCGACCAGGTGCGATCCGATAAAGCCGTCGGCGCCGGTCACGAGAATTTTTTTGTTTGAATTTTGCATGGTTAGTCTGTCGAGCTCGAAGCCTAAAAATCGGTTGAAAACGATGGGCGAGCGTCGCGCACGCCGATCTGGCATCGCGTCGGCCACACGCGGCAGGCGCACTGGCGCCCGGGATGTTGCAGCGCATTATAGCCCAGCGTTTGGCATTCCCGGAAATGTTACGCGCGCTAGCGAGCCGCTCCGCGCCCCGCATCCGACAATGTAAATCAGATAATTACATTTAGAAACAATAATTCCGCTCCACAATAATAGCCGCCGCGTCCCATTGAAAAAAAAGAGTAACAGAAAGTAATAATTCTATATTAATAGAACGGGCGCTCGTTTATGTCATTACGCCGCCCGCCATCTCGCTCCACAAGGCGCGTGGCGGCACCCGAAAAACAGCCGATCTCCATGCGCAGCAAGGGCCGCTTTGCCGTTTGCGGACTTACAATGTGGCGCTATCGTCACATATGCGCATATATCCCAATCAAATCGGCCGCCAAAATGCTGTAGAATGGTGTACCTGATGTAACCGGACAATGCCGACATTAACTGCCGGCGCGATAGAATGTCAATCCGAGAGTAGTTGGCACCCACATCCGACCTGTCGAATCTGGACTGCTGCCAGACATACCTGTGTTGAGGCTGCGTTTTACGCGCACCGCGTCGATGCAAAAAACCGGTTTTAAGCAATTCCCCACGTGTCTACGCGTAGCTGCGGCGGTTACACCGTTATGTCGTGTAGCCGAAGTGCGTCAGTCTTGCGCCATGCCACCGCATGCATGAGCGTAGCCGCGACGGGGGAGGAAATAATAGGAGAACGTATAGTGCTGTCCCCCACATTTAGTGCAGGCATCGTTGCGGCAAGCGCCAGCGCCGCTGCCAGTGTCTTGATCATCTTGTCCCAACGCTGGCATGGCAAGCATACGCTCGACCATGACCTGGACGGCGTGCAAAAATTTCACACCACCGCCGTGCCCCGCATTGGCGGCATGGCGCTGGTGTTTGCGTTGCTGGCCACGCTGGCGTTGTGCCAGCCGTGGGCGTTCGACCTGTTGCCCACTGCCCAGCTGAGCATCGCGGCGCTGCTGCTGCTGGCCAGTGCGCCCGCCTTCCTGAGCGGCATCATCGAAGACCTGACCAAGACCGTCTCGGTCAAGGCGCGCCTGCTCGCTGCCGTGAGCAGCGCCTTAATTGCCAGTTGGCTGCTGGGCGCCACGGTGGACGAGCTCAATATCTGGGGCATCGATACGCTGCTGGCCTGGGGTCCGCTGGCGCTGGCCATCACCGCCGTGGTGGTGTCGGGCGGGGTGCACGCGATCAATATTATCGACGGCTTCAACGGCCTGGCGGCATTGACGGTCATGGTCATGCTGGCCGCCTTCGGCGTGCTGGCCTGGCAAGCGGGCGACGAGCTGGTGACGCAACTGGCGCTGCTCGGCTTTGGCGCCACGGCCGGCTTTGTACTGGTGAACTACCCGACCGGGCGCTTGTTCCTTGGCGATGGCGGGGCCTACTTCCTCGGCTTCTGGGTTGCCGAGATCGCCTTGCTGCTGTTGGTGCGCAACGCCAGCGTCAACGCCTGGCAAGTGCTGTCGGTGTGCGCCTACCCGGTGATCGAAGTGCTGTACAGCATTTACCGCCGCAAAGTCGTGCGCCATGCCAGCCCCGGCGCGCCGGACGGACTGCACCTGCATACGCTGGTCTACCGCCGCGTGGTGCGCAAATTCTTGCGCGACGATGCATGCAAGCCGTGGAAACGCAACGCAGCCGTCGCGCTGGTCATCGTTCCCTGCGTGGCACTGGCAGCGACGGCCACGGTGCTGGCCGGCGATACGCTGCTCGGCAGCGTCACCCTCGTCCTGGCCCAGTTGCTCACCTACCTGCTGGTGTACACGCGCCTGGTGCGCTGCCGCTGGGGCGCGCGCCTGGCGAGCGGCGGGCACGGCACGACCCTGCACGCCGCCAGAGCGCAGGACATGGTCAACGAGCGCGACCTGCTGGACGGGCCCGACTACGCCATGCCCCAGAAAAAACAGGCCTGATATGCACGCTGGCCCGTGCGGGCCAGCAGCGCGCTTTTGCGATGGCGCAATAATGCAATTCCAGTGGCGCGCACACTGACTGCTTGCGTCCACCCTCAGCAGCGGCCATGAGCAAGCACCCCCCTCCGTTCCCGATCGACAGCCCGGTACGCAACGACGGCGATTTGTCCGACTTGCTCAGCGAACTGCGCATCCTGCTGCCCGGGGCCCAGATGCTGACCGCGTTCCTGATCATCTTGCCGTTCAACGGCGGCGCGCGCCAGATTATCGAGGCCGAGCGCCTGGTGTTCCTGGCCACGTTCTGCTTCGCCCTGATCAGCCTGGTGCTACTGAGCGCGCCGGCCATCCAGCACCGCCTGATGCGCCCCCTGATCAGCCGCGAACACTTCAAGCGCGTCGCCACGCACCAGATCGTCGCTGGCGCCGGCAGCCTCGCGTGCGCGTTCACGCTGGGCACCAACCTGGTCATTTCATCGGTGTTCGGCGCCGCTGCCGGCTATCTGGCCAGCGCTGTCATGGCGGCCCTGATTTTCAGCCTGTGGTGCATCTTGCCGATGTACTTGAAGCGCCAGGGCTACTAGCTGCCTGCGCGCCGGCGCACTGGCGCTTGCGTGACGGTTTGCTCGATGGCCCCGAAAATCGACTGCTTCGCCTCATCGAGCATCTCGATCTTGATGGTGTCGCCAAACAGCATGTATGGGGTACTGGCAAGGCCATCGGCGATCATTTCCAGGCAGCGCTTTTCAGCGATGCACGAGTAACCGCGCCGGGCATCCTTGTTCGACACCGTGCCCGAACCGATAATGCTGCCGGCGCGCGCGCGGCGCGTCTTGCACAGGTGCGCCAGCAGTTGCGCAAAGTTGAACACCATGTCCACGCCAGCATTGGGCTGACCGACCAGCTTGCCGTTCCAGGTTGAACGCAGCGGCAAATGGACCTTGCCACCCTTCCAGTCGTCGCCCAGTTCGTCCGGCGTGACCGCCACCGGTGAAAAGCTCGAGGCCGGCTTGGACTGCACAAAGCCGAAGCCTTTCGCCAGTTCTTCCGGGATCAGATTGCGCAGCGACACGTCGTTGACCAGCACCAGCAGCTTGATGTGCAACTGTGCCTGGTCGGGCGTGACGCCCATCGGCACGTCATCCGTGATGACCGCCACTTCGGCCTCGAAGTCGATGCCCCACTCTTCATGGGCCAGCTCGATGTCGTCGCACGGGCCGCTAAAATCGTCGCTGCCACCCTGGTACATCAGCGGCTCTTCCCAGAACGCGGCCGGCATCTCGGCATGGCGCGCGCGGCGCACCAGCTCGACGTGGTTGACGTAGGCCGAGCCGTCGGCCCACTGGTAGGCGCGCGGCAGCGGCGCCATGCACAGCGCCGGGTCGAATTCGAAGCTGCGGCTGGTACGCCCGCTGTTGAGCAACTGGTACAGCGCGTGCAATTGCGGCGCAATGAACGCCCAGTCGTCCAGCGCCGCCTGCAGTGTGGGGGCGATGGCGTCGGCCAGGTGGGCGGTTTTCAGGTCGCGTGACACGACGGCAAGTTGGCCGTCGCGCGTGCCGTCGTTGAGGGACGCTAGTTTCATGTGGCAGTCAGATCGAAAGGTGAAAAGTGCAGGTTCAGCCAGGCTTGGGCAGCGACAAGCGTGTGCCCAGCAGGCGCGCGCCGGGCGCCAGATCGCACAGCACGACGCTGCCCGCGCCCACCAGCGCGCCGGCGCCGATGGACAGGCCTTCGATCACGGTGGCGCCGGCGCCGATGAAGGCGCCGTCGCCCACGCGCACGCTGCCGCACAGGATGGCGCCAGGCGCGATATGCACGTCGCGCCCGATCTGGCAGTCATGGTCAACGCTGGCGCGGGTATTGATGATGGTGTTGGCGCCGATGCGCGCGCCAGGCTGGATGATGACGCCGGCCATCACTTGCGCGCCCTCGTCCAGGCACACATCCGGCGCCACCCAGGCGCTCGGATGGACCACGGCGGGAAAGCGGAAATTGAGCAAGCGAAAACGCTGGTACAGGCGCGCGCGCAAGGTCGAACCGGCCACGTGACCAACACCGTTGAGGACCTCGAATGCCTGCGCATCCATCGCCGCCAGGGCGTCGTCGGCGCCGAGCACGGCCAGCCCGCGCCAGCGCTGGGTGCTGGCCAGTTCCGGCGCGCACACCGCCGCCACCGGGCGGCCGCTGGCAGCCATCAGCGCCAGCACGACCTGCGCGTGGCCACCGGCGCCGAGCAAGATCAGGGAGCGCGCCGCGCTCATGGTTCGATCACATCCCCGGCGTCATACGCGCGCGCGCTGCGGGTGCCGACCAGCGCCCATAATTCGGATGCCGGCAGGCCGCGCCCGCTGCGCGCGGTACTCAAGTCGTCCCTGGCCAGCACGGTGCCGGCGGCGATGCCGCGCGCCGCCACCACTTGCTGGCGCGCCGCCTGGCGGGTATCCCATTCACTGGCCTGGGGCGCCTTGGCGGCCACCCCCAGCGCCACTTCCAGGGCCCGGATATCGGCCACCATCTGGCGCAATTCGGACGGCTCGAGCGAGGCGCTGTGATCCGGGCCGGGCAGGCTGCGGTCCAGCGTGAAATGCTTTTCAATGATTCTGGCGCCGCGCGCCACTGCAGCGAGCGGTATCAAGATGCCCTGGGTATGGTCGGAATAGCCCACTTCGAGCCCGAACGCCGATGCCAGCGTATCCATGGCGCGCAGGTTCACTTCATGAAACGGGGTCGGATACTGGGACGTGCAGTGCAGCAGGCTGACATGTCCGGCAAGCTTGCTGCGCTGGCCGGCGTCGCTCCACGCGCGCCAGACCGCGTTCATGTCGGCCGGCTCGGCGCTCGCGCTCAACGCATGGGTCACCACGGCCAGGCCCTGCTCAACTTCGGCCAGCGTCGCCATGCCGGTCGACAGCACCAGCGGCTTGCCGGTGCGCGCAAACTGCCACAGCAAGGGGGCATTGGTCAGTTCCCCCGACGGCACCTTGAAAAACGGGATTCCCAGCTCAACGAGAAAGCCAAGGCTGCCCGTATCGAACGCGGTCGAAATGAATTCGATGTTGCGCGCGCGCGCATGGGCCTGCAACGGCGCATGCCACTCGCGCGGCAGCTCGAGCTTTTTCAGCATCTCCAGCTGGCTTTCGGCCGCATCGGTGCGCTGTTTTTGGTACGCAGCTTTTGCCACGCTTTTCGAGGCCAGCTTGTGGGCGTCGAAGGTCTGGAATTTGACGGCGTCGGCGCCGGCGTCGGCCGCCGCATCGACCAGCGCAAAGGCCAGCTCACGCACGCCGTTATGGTTCACGCCGGCTTCGGCGATGATATAGACTGCCTCGCGGCTCATCGTAATTCCTTCGAAAAATGCACGGTGTTGATCATGCTCCGGCTGGCGCCGCAGTGATCGAGCTGGGAAGATTGACTACGCGCGCAGCGAGCCATTCGGAATGGCGCAAGTCGCCCGCGCGGCAATGCGCATAGATCGGCAAATGCGTCATCAGTTGCCAGATCGGACGCGTCATCACGCCGGCCTCGTTGGTCTGTTTGAGCAAGTCGTCGCGCTGTGCAACGCTGTCGCACAGGACGGCGTTGAGCCAGTAATTCGAACGGCAACCGGCCGGCTCGCTGACGAACTGGAACGCGCTGCCGCTGAACAAATCGGCATAGCGGCCAGCCAGCGCGCGCTTGGACGCGACGAAGCTCTCGAGCTGTTCGAGTTGGGCACAGCCAAGCGCGGCATTAATATTCGGCAAGCGATAGTTATAGCCGACTTCATCGTGCACAAATTCATACGGGTGCGGCCGCTTGGCAGTGGTGGTCAGGAATTTGGCACGCGCACCGAGTTCGGCGCCAGCCAGGATCATGCCGCCGCCGCCGGTGGTGATGATCTTGTTGCCATTGAAGCTGAGCACACCGAGCTGGCCGAAGGTGCCGGTATGGCGCCCCTGGTACAGGCTGCCCAGCGATTCGGCCGCATCCTCGACCAGCGTCAGGTGCCAGCGCGCGCACACGGCGACCAGGCCATCGAGGTGGGCCGGGTGGCCAAAGGTATGCATGGGCACGCAGGCGCGCACGATCTTGCCGTCGGCGCGCGTCTGGCACAGGCCCGCATCATTGATGAAAGCGTGTTCTTCAAGCCAGGCGTCGAGCGCGACCGGGGACAAGCCCAGCGTGTCGCGGTCGACATCGACGAACACCGGTTCGGCGCCGCAATAGGCGATCGCGTTGCAGGTGGCCACGAACGTCAGTGCCTGCGTGATCACCAGCTCATTGCGCTGGACCCCGGCCAGCATCAAGGCCATATGCAAGGCGGCCGTGCCGTTGACGGTGGCCACGGCGCGCGCGCTACCGGTGTAGGCCGCAGTGTCGCTTTCAAAACGGTCGACAAACGCGCCCACACTGGAGACGAAGGTCGAATCGACCGTCTCGAGCACGTATTCGCGCTCGCGGCCCGCAAATACCGGCGCATGCAAGGGAATGAACGCATCGGTGCGGTATTGCTCGCGCACGAAACCGATCAGGCGCTGAACCATGGACGATTCAGACATCGCCGCGACCGCTTTTGTCATGATTGATGGAAATGGCGCACCAGGCGCCGTGGCTTGCAGCAGAGGGAAGTTTTGTCATGTGGGCGTTCGGATGGCAGGCGATAGGGTCAGCAAATCGGGCGATTCATTTTACATCATTCCGGCAACGACGCTGCCGCCTGCGGGGCTGATGCTGGCACCAGCAAATCGAGCTGCGCCTGGTCGAGATAGCACCATTCGCCCTCGGCCAGGCCCAGCGATTCCAGTGTCAGTGCGCCGATCGCCGCGCGGTGCAGCGCATTGCAATGGTTGCCGGCAGCGGCCAGCATGCGCTTGACCTGGTGGTACTTGCCCTGCTCGAGCACGATTTCCAGCAGGTGCTCGCCGCGCTGCACACACGACAGCGCCTTGAGCGGCGCCGGTTCGTCGTGCAGCTTGACCCCGGCCAGCAGTTCGGCCACCAGCGCCTCGGTGACGGGCTGGTCGGTGCTGGCCTGGTAAATTTTCGGAATATGCCGCTTGGGCGACGATTGCGCATGGATAAACGGGCCATCGTCGGACATCAGCAGCATGCCGGTAGTGTCATGGTCGAGCCGCCCGACCGGCTGCACGTCGCGCCAGGTGAACTGTTCGGGCAACAGCGTCAGCACGCCGGGGTGGTGGCTGGGCTTGCGCGAACACTCGAAGTTGGCCGGCTTGTGCAGCGCGATATACAGGCGCTCGCGCACGATCCACTGCTCGCCGAACACGGTCAGCACCAGCCCGTCCATCTCCAGCGGGCTCTTGTAATTGGTTTGAATGGTGCCGTCGATGGTAATTTCGCCATCGTCGACCAGTGCCCGGCAATACTTGCGTGTGCCAAAGCCTTGCGATTGCAGGATGCGGTCCAGGGATAATTTGCTCATAGGCCGAACTTTACCAGATGCGCCCCATGGCTGATAGCCGCTGTCCGGTCCGCGTGTAGGACGGCTCCCATCCAATGTGGGAATGCGGGAAAGGCCATCACATTCCTTTGACCAAGATCAAGGATCGCGGAAGGCGCGTTGTTATACTGAAACATCATTAGGAATCGGCTGAACGTATCTCGGGTATATTTACCGAGCGCGCTAGGACAAGAGCATAAAACCGATCAGGAGGAGACGACCATATGCGCTATCACCTACCCAGCGAAACACCCTCCTCCGGCTGCGACGTCGCGCTGACTGAGTCCGCCTTGCACCTGGCCCGCAGCGCACTCACGCGCTGGAGCGGCAGCGCGCCAGCCAGCACCCCGGTACGCGAATTGCCGCGCATCTCGGCCCAAGCGCACTGGCTGGCCGAGGCCCAGTACGGCTTGGCGGCATGGATTGCGCGCGGCGGGTTTGCCCAGGACGATGAGGCGCCCGCATCCGCGGCCACACCGCAGGCGACGCAAGACACTCCCGCCTGCATCGATTAGCAGCGACGCACAAATGGAAACGGCAGCGTTGCACTGCCGTTTCCGCGTCCTCTAACGAGGACATGCTGCGAGGAATCTCAATTCTCTCTATACCGCATCTTGAATGCAGTTTAAGTAGTTCATTTCAAACAGCTGCTGCCAACACACAATGGTCTTTTAATATCGGCCCCCCTTGGAAAGAACTACAGGTCCAATATAGAACACCTGCTCGAACTTTCAAGGAGAATATTGATACTGCGTCTAGCGCAGCGCAGGCGTGTTGCCGCGGTACAGCGTGCTGACCGCGCCCTTGCCGACCGAGGCCCCGAACTTCTTGAGCACCCGTTCCGGCAAGCCTTCGTGGGCGGTGTAGTCGACCACGTCCTCGACCTTGACGACGTCGCGCGCGACGCTGTCGACCGTGCCGAAACCGTCGGCCAGGCCCATCTCGACCGCCTTGGCGCCGCTCCAGAACAGGCCGGAGAACGTGTCTGGCGTTTCCTTGAGGCGCTTGCCGCGACCGGCCCGCACCACGGCGATGAATTGCTGATGGATTTCGTTGAGCATCAGCTGGGCATGCGCCTTGTGCTTGTCCGACTGCGGGCTGAACGGGTCGAGGAAACCCTTGTTTTCGCCGGCAGTGAGCAGGCGCCGCTCGACGCCCAGCTTGTCCATGGCGCCGGTAAAGCCGAAGCCGTCCATCAGCACCCCGACTGAGCCGACAATGCTGGCCTTGTTGACGAAAATCTTGTCGGCCGCCGCCGCAATATAGTAGCCGCCCGAGGCACAGATCTCGTCGACCACGACATACACCGGCTTGTCCGGATGGAGCTGCTTGAGGCGCAGGATTTCGTCGACAATGATGCCGGCCTGCACCGGGCTGCCGCCCGGGCTGTTGATGCGCAATACCAGCGCCACCGAATCGACATCGTTGAACGCCTTGGCTAGCGACGGAATCACAACATCTGCCGAACCGCTGCCTTCGTCTTCGATCGCGCCGTTAATTTCTATTAGCGCCGTGTGCTTACCCACCAGCTCGCCATCGGTGCCGGCAATCTTGAAATCGTAGAACGACCACAGCACCAGGAAGGCCAGCAGCAGGAAGCCGAACTTGAAGAAAATGCCCCAGCGGCGCGCCGAGCGCTGCTCCTGGACGGTGGCGAACACCAGCTTGGCCAGCGTGTCGCGCTCCCAATTGACCTCTGGCGTTGGCGTTGGCGTTGGCGTTGGCGTTGGCAGCTCAGTATGTGGGGTTTCGCTCATGGTTCGCTTTTGATAGGGATGACACCGGGATCGCTTACCGGCGGCTGGATGAATTCGTCAGGGATCCAGACAATCTGGCCGTCCTCTTCAAGCACGGCGATCGGGCGCAACCGGCCGCCCTTGCACGGTCCGCCTGCGCAAAAGCCGCTTTCGGGCACATAGATGGCCCCATGTGTCGAGCACATCAGGAACAAGCCGCTCGATTCGAAAAATTCGCCTTCGGCCCAGTCCAGTTCGATCGGCACGTGCGCGCAGCGGTTCAGATAGGCGTGCGCCTTGCCGGCATAGCGCACCACGAAGCCGGTTGCCTTGTCGCCAAAGGCGGTCACCGGAAAGCGGATGCCGCGCCCGCCTTCGAGCAGCTGGTCGGCCGCGCAAATGAACAACTTCATCAGGCGTTCTCGGTCAGCCACTGGTGCAACTGGGTCACCGACTCGGCCGAATACATGGGGTTGCAGGCGTGCAGCTGGTCCAGCGGATGGGCGCCGTACTGGACCGCAATGCCGGACGCGCCCGCGTTGTTGGCCATCAGCAAGTCGTGGGTGGTGTCGCCAACCATCACGGTGCGCTTCATGTCCTGGCCCAGTTCGCGCGTCAATTCCTGCAACATGGCAGGATGCGGCTTGGAAAATGTCTCATCGGCGCAACGGGTGGCGTCAAACAGCGACAGCAGGCCGACTGCGTTCAGGTCGCGGTTCAGGCCGACCCGGCTCTTGCCGGTGGCCACGGCCAGAAAGTAGCCATCTTGCGACAACTCCGCCAGCATGTCGCGTACGCCGTCGAACATCACCAGTTCGTGGTGTTTGGACAGGAAATGAAAACGGTAGCGCTCGACCATGCGCGGATAGAACACGGGATCGATATTGGGCATCACCGCCTGCATCGCTTCATGCAGGCCCAGGCCAATCACGTGCGAGGCATCATCGTCGCGCGGAATCGGCAAGCCCAGATCGCGTGCTGCTGCCTGTATGCACTTGACGATGGCGGACGTGCTGTCCATCAAGGTCCCATCCCAATCAAAAACGATCAGATCAAATTGCTTTCTTGCCATGTCTTCCGGCTGCACTTGTAGCGCGCCGGCTCCTGTCGGGGTAAAGCAGCGGGTCGCCAGGTCAGCGCGCCGCCATGGTTAAAGGTTTCCCCAAGCTTAGCAAGAAACGCTCGCATTCGCCGGGCAGCGGTGCGTTGAGCGTCATTTGCTTGCCGGACTCGGGATGGGTAAACGTGATCTGATGGGCGTGCAAGAACATGCGCTTGAGCGCGCCGCGCGTCGCGTCGGCCTTGAGCAGCACGCGATTGAGCGCAAAATCACCGTATTTATCATCACCAAGGATGGGGAAGCCGGACGAAGCCAGATGAACGCGAATCTGGTGGGTGCGCCCCGTTTTCAGTTCAGCTTCCAGCAAGGCGAAGTTGGGAAACTTGCGCAGCAGCGAAAACACCGTGTGCGACTCCATGCCGCCAGCCTGCACGCAGACCCGGCGCTCGCCCTCGGCGGTCGTGTATTTGTGCAAAGGCAGCTTGATGTGCTGGCGCGCATTCTTCCAGTCGCCCCCGACCATGGTCAGGTAGCGCTTGTCGGTCAGGCCGTCGCGCATCTGTTCATGCAGGTTGGTCAGCGCCGAGCGCTTCTTGGCCAGCATCAGCAGGCCCGACGTTTCGCGGTCGAGCCGGTGCACCAGTTCCAGGAACTTGGCATCCGGGCGCGACGCGCGCAACTGCTCGATGACGCCAAACGACACGCCCGAGCCCCCGTGCACGGCCACGCCGCTGGGCTTGTCGATGACCAGGATATGGCTGTCTTCGTGCAGGATCGCAAATTCGGCGGCCGGCACGATGGAAATTAATTTTTCAGCAACGCGCACCGGCGGAATGCGCACCAGGTCGCCCGCGACCAGCCGGTACAGCTGGTCGATGCGGCCCTTGTTGACCCGCACTTCGCCCGAGCGCAGGATGCGGTAAATATGGCTTTTTGGTACACCTTTGCAGGTACGCAACAGAAAATTGTCGATCCGCTGTCCGGCGTCTTCTTCGGCAATGGTGACAAAGTAAGCTTGTGGCGCGGCCTGTGTTGAAGGGGGAGCAACATCGTTTTGATTCTTCATTTGCTCTGTCTTCCCAGAAATTCTCTCTAAGTCCTTCATTTTGAATATATAATCGACAGGCGGCGGTCAAACCTCTGCTGGTGTAAGAATTAAAACGATATTTTACACAGGGGCGTCTCCATCGGCCTCGCCAAATTGCAAATTCGATGGAAAATATGTGTACGCACATTCCTGCGCGGGTCAAGGTTGCACCGTTGTTGTAATCGGATAGCGCGCAAGGATGATGAATGGATTGCCTGGAATTGTAAGGATAAGTACTGGCAAGCTGGCCAGAGTATCAGGTCAGCTCGCCGGATGTTGGCGTCGATAACGCTTGTCGTTTTCGCCCGACCCGATGTAAGCCTCATACTGAAGGCTTGAGAATAAAGGCTGCATTACAGGCCTGGGTATCGAAGTCTTAGTATGTTCGCTGGCTACGGTTTGGCTCACTGAATTGCTCACCGCCTGGCTTGCTCTGTGCTCCGGTTTTAACCGGGCCGATAGCAGAGAAGTTGCAGGTGATGCGTGCACTCGGCATGTCGATCGACCTCACCGCGCCCTGGTTGCGGCCGTAACGCTTTGCGTTGCTGCGCCCAACAAAAAGGGGCATACCCACCCTCCGGCATTCTCCTTCTAGCGTACATCCCTGTACTTTTCGCCGCTTTGACACAGCGGCACTAGAACGGCCCACGGGCCGCGGAGTTTAAAAAAATGAAACGCATGTTGTTTAACGCTACGCAGCAAGAAGAATTGCGCGTCGCCATCGTCGACGGTCAGAAACTGATCGATATCGATATCGAAAGCGCCGGTCGCGAACAGCGCAAGTCGAACATCTACAAGGGTGTCATTACCCGCATCGAGCCTTCGCTCGAAGCCTGTTTCGTCAGCTATGGCGAAGACCGCCACGGCTTCCTGCCATTCAAGGAAGTGGCACGCACCTATTTCCGCGAGGGTGTCGATGTGCGCACCGCGTCGGTCAAGGAAGCGCTGCGCGAAGGCCAGGAAATCATGGTCCAGGTCGAGAAAGAAGAACGTGGCAACAAGGGCGCTGCCCTGACCTCGTTTGTCTCGCTGGCCGGCCGTTATTTGGTCCTGATGCCGAATAACCCGCGCGGCGGCGGCGTATCGCGCCGCGTCGAAGGCGAAGAGCGCCAGGAACTGCGCGAAACGATGGACAAGCTCGATCTGCCGCAAGGCATGTCGGTCATTGCCCGCACCGCCGGCATCGGGCGCAACGTCGAAGAACTGCAATGGGATTTGAACTACCTGATGCAGTTGTGGCGTGCCATCGAAGGCGCCGGCAAATCGGCCAATGGCGCGTTCCTGATTTACCAGGAATCGTCGCTGGTGATCCGCGCCATCCGCGATTACTTCCAGCCCGATATCGGCGAGATCCTGATCGACACCGACGACATCTACGAGCAGGCGCACCAGTTCATGAGCCACGTGATGCCCGACATGGTGCACCGCGTAAAACGTTACAGCGACGACGTGCCGCTGTTTTCGCGCTTCCAGATCGAACACCAGATTGAAACGGCGTATTCGCGCACGGTGCCGTTGCCGTCCGGCGGCGCGATCGTCATCGATCACACCGAAGCACTGGTCTCGGTCGACGTCAACTCGGCCCGCGCCACGCGCGGCTCGGACATCGAAACGACCGCCTTCAACACCAACTGCGAAGCGGCCGAAGAAGTGGCGCGCCAACTGCGTTTGCGCGACTTGGGCGGCCTGATCGTCATCGACTTCATCGACATGGAAGTGGCGAAGAACCAGCGCGAAGTCGAACAGCGCCTGAAGGACGCGCTGCACCACGACCGCGCCCGCGTGCAAATGGGCAAGATCTCGCGCTTCGGCCTGATGGAACTGTCGCGCCAGCGCCTGCGTCCTTCGCTGTCCGAAGGCAGCCACGTGACGTGCCCGCGCTGCTCCGGCACTGGCCACATCCGCGATACCGAATCGTCGGCACTGCAAGTCCTGCGCATCATCCAGGAAGAAGCAATGAAGGAAAATTCGGCCACCATCCACGTCCAGGTACCGGTCGACGTGGCCGCGTTCCTGCTCAATGAAAAGCGCGGCGAAGTGCTCAAAATCGAGAACCGCCACCGCATCAGCGTGATCCTGATCCCGAACAAGCATCTGGATACGCCGCACTACAAGCTCGAGCGCATCAAGCACGACGATCCGCGCCTCGAAGACAGCCAGGCCAGCTACAGCCTGGCCGAGCAAGCCGAAACCGACATGGGTTACAGCAAGCGCGAAAAAGAAGTGGCCAAGCCGCGCCAGGAAGCCATGGTCAAGACCATCACCCCGGCCCAGCCGGCCCCCGTGGTCGACCGCACCGAAGCGGTCAAGCCAGTGGCCGCACCAGCGCCAGTGCTGACCGCACCAGTGCAGGAAAGTTTCTTCGGCAAGTTGAAGAACTTCCTGTTCGGCAAGGAAGAAGCCGTCGTCGTGGCCCCGGCGCCAGTGGCGCCAGCCAAGCCAGCCGGCGCGTCCGACCGTGGCGGCGACCGCAACAACCGCGGCCCGCGTGGCCGCAACCGTGGCGGCAAGCAAGGCGAACGTGCCGAGCGCGAGCCAAAAGCAGCCCAGGCCCAGGACGACAGCGTCAAGGCAGCCGACAGCGAGAAGCCAGCCCGGCCACCGCGCGCACCGCGGCCACCGCGTGAGCCACGCGAGCCGCGCGAGCAAGCCGATGTGGCAGCAGCGCCGCGCGGCGAGCGTGCGGAACGTGGCGAGCGCGCCGAACGCACCCCGCGTCCACCGCGCGAGCGCGCCGATTACCGTACCCCGGTAGCCGAGAGCAAGAGCGATGAGATGGCAGCAGCATCCGTCGTTGCTGTCGTTGCAGCGAACGCCGGTCCGGCAGTCGAGCAGGAAGCAGTCGCGCCGAAGATGATTACCACCATCGGCCCGAACGGTGAAGAGATCGAAGTCGAAGCAGGTGGCGACGAGCCGCGCCGCCGCCGCCGTCGTGGTGGCCGCAACCGCAATCGCCGTGACCGTGAAGGTGGCGAGGGCGTTGAAGGTGCTGAAGGCGCTGAAGGCAGCGAGAACGAAGGCGATAGCGTCAGCGAAGCGTCGTTCACCGTGGCGCCAGCGCCAGTGGCCCCAGTCGTCGAGCAAGTTGCAGCGCTGGTAGCAGAAGTGCCAGCGCCAGTGGCGGTGGTTGAAGTTGTTGCCGCTCCAAAGCCTGTGATGGTGGTGGTTGAAGCTGCACCAGTGGTCGAAGTTGCGCCAGTGGTCGAAGCTGCACCAGTGGTCGAAGTTGCACCAGTGGTCGAAGTTGCGCCAGTGGTCGAAGTTGCACCAGTGGTCGAAGTTGCGCCAGTGGTTGAAGCTGCGCCAGCGCCGGTCGCCGAAGTGGTCGCCGCTGCGCCGATGGTGCAGCAGACCATGTTCACGCCGGAAGCCGAACCTGATCCAGTGCCAGCACCAGTTGCAGCCGCGCCAGCGCCAGCTCCAGTGGTCGTCAAGCCAGTTGCGGACCTCAACGAGATCCTCAACACGGCCGGCCTGACCCTGGCTGCCACCGATCCTGAAAAGCTGCGTGCAGCCCAGGAAGCAGCAGCCAAAGCAGCCCAGCCGGTACGCGTGCCACGCGAGCGCAAGCCGCTGCCGCCGCCGGTTGACGAGCCATTGATCCAGGTCGATACCAGCAGCCGTCAATAAACGCTAAGTGAAGGCCAAAAAGGGAAGCCGCGGGCTTCCCTTTTTTACGCCTGGCTCGTCGTCCTCGCGAACGCGGGGACCCATACTGAGCAAATTGAGCATGGGGTAGCGCCTTGGCGCGCGTTCGCGAGGACGACGATATTCAAGAATTCGACAACATGTCCCTGCCACCCGACACCCGTCCTGCCCCCGTCAGCATCAGCACTGCCTTCTGGTACTGGCTCAAACTCGGCTTCATCAGCTTTGGCGGCCCGGCCGGCCAGATCGCATTAATGCACAGCGAACTGGTCGAGCGGCGGCGCTGGATATCCGAGCAGCGCTTCCTGCACGCGCTCAACTACTGCATGCTGCTGCCCGGTCCCGAAGCAACCCAGCTTGCCGTCTACATCGGCTGGCTGATGCACAAGACGCGTGGCGGCATCATGGCCGGCGCGCTGTTTGTGCTGCCGTCGCTGCTGATCCTGATGGTACTGTCGTGGATCTACCTGGCCTACGGCACGCTGCCGCTGGTGGCCGGCGTCCTGTATGGCATCAAGCCGGCGATCGTGGCCGTGGTGCTGGGCGCGGCCTGGCGCATCGGCAGCCGCACGTTGAAGAACCCGACCTTGATGGGCATTGCAGTGGCCGCCTTCCTGGCCATCGCCGTGCTGCAGCTGCCGTTCCCGCTGATCGTGCTGAGCGCAGCTGTCATCGGCTTCGTCGGTGCGCGCCTGTGGCCGGCCCAGTTCCAGG
Source organism: Pseudomonadota bacterium (assembly GCA_040390915.1). Lineage (GTDB taxonomy): Bacteria > Pseudomonadota > Gammaproteobacteria > Burkholderiales > Burkholderiaceae_D > Telluria_A. The sequence continues at coordinate 37,877 of JAZJXM010000026.1, read as the reverse complement.
TCGGCGGCCAGCATCCCGACAGCCGCGCCTCGTACGGCCTGGCCCTGATCGACGACGACACCCCGCCGCCGCCGCACGCCGCGTTTTCCTGGCGCCGACTGGCCATGATCGCGCTGGCCGCGCTGGTGCTGGGCGGCGGCGCCTGGCTGCTGCTGGCGTATCGGTATGGCGTTGACGCCGCGCTGGCGCAAATGGGCTGGTTCTTCACCAAGGCCGCCTTGATGACCTTCGGCGGCGCCTACGCGGTGCTGCCTTACGTCTACCAGGGCGCGGTCGAGCACTATCACTGGCTCACCGCAACGCAGATGATCGATGGCCTGGCGCTGGGCGAAACCACGCCAGGCCCCTTGATCATGATCGTCGCCTTCGTCGGCTTTGTCGGCGCCGGCGTCGCTGGTGCCTGCGTGGCCACCTTCTTCACCTTCCTGCCGTCGTTCATCTTCATCCTCGCGGGCGGCCCGCTGGTCGAGTCGACCCGCGACAACGTGCGCATGACCGCACCGCTGACCGCCATCTCGGCGGCCGTGGTGGGCGTCATCGTCAGCCTTGCCGTGTTCTTCGGCCAGCATGTGTTTGTCATCAAGAATGTGCCCGACTGGGCCGCGATCGCGATCAGCGCTGCAGCCTGCATCGCGCTGTTCCGCTTCAAAGCGGGCACCATCAAACTGATCGCCGCCTGTGCGCTGGCGGGGCTCGTGCTATCGTACTGGCATGGCTGAAAAAATCATCATGCTGGGCGACGCCCTGGCGCCCTCGCCCGCCATTCCCGCAATCCTGGAAGCGCCCACCGGCCTGCTTGGCGACGCGCTGGGAAGGCCGCTGCACGACCTGCGCATTTCGGTCACCGACCGCTGCAATTTCCGCTGCGTCTATTGCATGCCCAAGGAAGTGTTCGACAAGGATTACGCCTACCTGCCGCACACGTCGCTGCTGTCGTTTGAAGAAATCACCCGACTCGCGTCGCTGTTCGTCGCCCACGGTGTCGAAAAAATCCGCCTGACCGGGGGCGAGCCGCTGCTGCGCAAGAATCTGGAAAAACTGATCGGCATGCTCAGCGCCCTGCGCACGCCCAGCGGCGCCCCGCTCGACCTGACCTTGACCACCAACGGCTCGCTGCTGGCCAAGAAAGCGCAATCGCTCAGGGATGCGGGCCTGAACCGGGTCACCGTCTCGCTCGACGCGCTGGCTGACAATACCTTCAAGCGCATGAACGATGTTGACTTCGCGGTTGGCGACGTGCTGGCCGGGATTGACGCGGCCCACCACGCAGGCCTGGGACCGATCAAGATCAACATGGTCGTCAAGGCCGGCATGAACGACCAGGAAATCATCCCGATGGCGCGCCATTTCAAGGGCAGCCCGTACATTCTGCGCTTCATCGAATACATGGACGTGGGCGCCTCCAACGGCTGGAATTTGGCCGAGGTCATTCCGTCGGCGGAGGTGGTGCGCCGCATCTCGAGCGAGATGCCTTTGGTGCCAATCGGCGCCAACTACGCCGGCGAAACTGCGGCCCGCTGGCGCTATGCCGATGGCAGTGGCGAGATCGGCTTGATATCTAGCGTGACGCAAGCGTTCTGCAAGGACTGCTCGCGCGCGCGCCTGTCGACCGAGGGCAAGCTGTACACCTGCTTGTTCGCCACCCGCGGCCACGACTTGCGCGCACTGCTGCGCGACGGGCGCAGCGACGCCGAAATCTCCAGCGCCGTCGGCCAATTATGGCGCGTGCGCGCGGACCGCTATTCCGAAACGCGCACCATCAATACCAGCGGCATTGAGCGCGGCGGCAAGAAGGTCGAAATGTCGTACATTGGCGGTTGAGAGGAGGAGCCCGATCATGAAACGCCCAAAAATTCTTGGATCCGATCGCGTTCGGCAACGTCGTTCGGTCAAGCTCGCCAGAACATCTCCAGCACCAATAAAAGGAACGTGGGATCAATTCTTCTCGCTCCTGCGCGAATTTGAATTCTCCGAGCAGTTGGAACGCAATCAGCCAGATTCGTCGTCGGACGCAAAGAAATTATGGGGCACCAGATGCAAATAACCGGACTCCTGCTCGCGGGCGGACGCGGCAGCCGGATGGGCCATGTCGACAAGGGCTTGCAGCCGTTTCGCGGCAGCGTCATGGCCCGGCACGTACTGCAGCGCCTCGCTCCGCAAGTGGACACTATCGCGATCAATGCCAATCAGAACCTCGATGCCTACGCCGCGTACGGCGCGCCGGTCTGGCCGGACGACCTGACCGGCTTTGAAGGCCCGCTGGCCGGCCTGGAAACGGGCATGCGCCGCTGCAGCACTGAACTGTTGGTGACCGCACCCTGCGATTCGCCATTCCTGCCGCTCGACCTGGTGGCCCGCCTGCACGCGGCGCTGCTGCTTGAAAACGCCGACCTGGCGCTGGCCGAAACCGAGGAAGCCGGGCGCGTCCAGCCGCAACCCGTATTCGCGCTGGTCAAAGTGACCGCCCTGCCCTATTTGTCGACCTACCTGGCCAGCGGCGGACGCCGCATGGACGGCTGGTACCCCGGCATCAAGGTGGCGCGCGTGCGTTTCGACGACGCCAGTGCCTTCCGCAATATCAACACGCTGCACGAACTGCAGCAATGTGAAGAAGAACCATGAGCACTCCTACTCTAAGCGACGTCACCAGCTGCCTGTCCGGCTACGATCCGGATGCGCTGCCGGTGCGCGACGCCCAGCGCATCATCGGTGAATTCATCACACCAGTCGAGGGCATTGAACACTTGCCGCTGCTCGCAGCGCTGGACCGGGTGCTGGCCGAGGACATCATCTCGCCGATCAGCGTGCCGGCCCATGACAATTCAGCGATGGACGGCTTTGCATTGCGCGGCGCTGACCTGCTGCCCGACACCCACACCACGCTGTACGTGGTCGGCACCGTGTTTGCCGGCCGCCCGTCCGACGTAGTGCCGCAGCCAGGCCAATGCGTGCGCATCATGACCGGCGGCGTGATGCCGGCCGGCTGCGACAGCGTCATCCCGCAAGAACACGTGGCCAGCATCACCGACGACGCAATCAGCATCGCGCCAGGCGTGATCAAGACCGGCGACAATCGCCGCTTCGCCGGCGAAGACCTGATGAGCGGCAGCGCCGCACTACGCAAGGGCAAACTGATACGCCCGGCCGATCTGGGCCTGCTCGCCTCGCTCGGCATCGCCACCGTGCCGGTACAGCGGCGCTTGCGGGTCGCGTTCTTTTCCACCGGCGACGAACTGCGTTCGATCGGCCAGCCACTGGACGCCGGCTGCGTCTACGACAGCAACCGCTACACGCTGTTCGGCATGCTCACGCGCCTCGGCTGCGAGATCATCGACATGGGCATCGTGCGCGACGATCCGCAGGCGCTGGAAGAGGCGCTGCGCGAAGCGTGCGTGAATGCGGACGCGATCGTCACTTCGGGCGGCGTCTCGGTCGGCGCGGCCGACTACACGCGCCAGATCATGGCCAAGATGGGCGACGTCACGTTCTGGAAAATCGGCATGCGGCCCGGCCGCCCGCTGGCCTTCGGGCGCATCGCCTCGGAGGGCAACAGCGCCTACCTGTTCGGACTGCCCGGCAATCCGGTGGCGGTGATGGTGTCGTTTTATTTTTTCGCGCGCGCGGCCTTGCTGCGCATGATGGGCGCACAGGCGCCGCAATTGCTGGTCAAGGTCACGTCGGCGGCGCCGATCCGCAAGAAGCCCGGGCGCACCGAGTACCAGCGCGGCATTCTGGCCGACGGTGTGGTTCGCATCACTGGCTCGCAAGGCTCGGGCATCCTGCGTTCGATGAGCGAGGCCAACTGCATGGTGGTGCTGCATGACGAGCAGGGCAACGTGGCCGCCGGCGACATGGTCGACGTAATGCTGTTCGAAGGCCTGGTGTAAGTGGCGCGACTGTTACGCGTGACCATTCTGTATAATGAGCGTCTGCCGCAAACGGTCACCCCGCTGATTCTTTTTCAAGAAAGCACATCCGATTCAACATGGAATACCGCCGAGAGATAGATGGATTGCGCGCATTGGCCGTCTTACCGGTCATTCTTTTTCATGCTGGATTTCAGGCTTTTAGCGGCGGCTTTGCCGGCGTTGATGTCTTCTTCGTCATCAGCGGCTACCTGATTACCTCGATTTTGGTGGCCGAACACGAAGCGGGCACCTACAGCCTGGTCAATTTTTACGAACGCAGGGCGCGCAGGATACTGCCCGCCCTGTTTTTTGTGTTGCTGGCCTGCCTCCCGATTGCCTGGTTCTGGCTGATGCCGTCCGAAATGAAGCGTTTCGCCAGCAGCCTGGTGGCCGTTTCCGGATTTTCTTCCAATTTACTGTTCTGGAAAGAAGCCGGCTATTTCGAAACGGCCACCGAATTGAAGCCCTTGCTCCATACCTGGAGCCTGGCAGTGGAAGAACAATACTACGTCATTTTCCCGCTGGTGCTGATGGCAGCCTGGCGCTTTGGCAAGCGCTTCATCATATGGCTACTGCTGGCAGCGGCCATCGGCAGTCTGGCGCTGGCCCAATGGGCGTCGATCAACAAGCCGGAGGCGGCCTTCTATTTGTTGCCGACCCGCGGCTGGGAATTGCTGATAGGCGCACTGGTGGCGCTCAAACTGGGCCAGCGCACCAGCGCGATCCCCCCGCAGCGCCACCTGGCCCAGCTGCTGAGCCTGGCTGGCTTGCTGATGATCGTCTATGCGATGCTGTTTTTTGACCGCAACACCCCGTTCCCCGGTGTGTATGCGCTGGTGCCAACCGTGGGCGCGGCGCTGATCATTTACTTCGCCAATCAAACGACGTTCGCCGGGAAATTGCTGGGCACGCCAGTACTGGTCGGCGTCGGCCTGATCAGCTACAGCGCCTACCTGTGGCACCAGCCCCTGCTCGCATTCGCCAAGCACCGCAGCGTTGGCGCGCCAGGCGTGTTCCTGCTCAGCGAACTGGTCCTGCTGACGCTGGTATTGGCCTACCTGACCTGGCAATACGTCGAGAAGCCGTTCAGGAGCAAGGCACGGGTCAGCCGGCGTCAAATTTTTTCCTATGGCGCGCTCGGCACTGCCTTCTTCATCGCGTGCGGCCTGGCTGGCAACCTGCGCAATGGCCTGGAAACACGTTTTGATCCGCAACTGACGACGCTGTTCGCGCCGCCAAAGACGCAATTCGAGACCAAGTGCGCGCTGAAAACGTTCGCCGCCGAACCCATGCTCAAGCAATGCGAATTCGGTCAACTGAACGGCAAGAAAGTCTTTGTCTTGTATGGCGACTCGCACGCCCAGGCCTTGTTTTCGGCGCTGGACCAGGAATTGACCGGCAAAGGCATCAAGGGCATCTTTGTGTCCAGCGAAAATTGCTTGATCCCCAATCTGTTCGATAGCCGCGTCAAGGTGCGCAGCGCCGATTGCGAGCGCTCCGCGCGCTTTCTGTATCACTGGCTGAGCACCGACGTCGACTACCTCGCCGTCAGCGTGCGCTGGACTTATCGCCTCTATCCGGTGCCTGGGGCAATTGATACGCTATTGTTCGACAACGGCGAAAATGGCGTCGAACACGGCGACGACCAGCGCGAAAACTACACGCTGTACCAGGGCAAGCACAGCACTGCAAGCGAAGGCAAAAAATTGGCATTGCACGACTTCCTGGGCCAACTGGCAGCCAGCAGCAAGCACATGTTTCTGGTCTATCCGGTGCCCGAAGCGGGCTGGGATATCCCGCGCAAGAACTTTCGCACCTATCTTGCCAGCGGAACCGTGGAGAGTGCCATTTCGACCTCGTTCGACGTCTACAAGAAGCGCAATCTGTTTGCCGAGAACGCCCTCAATGCGGTGGGCGAGCAACCCAATTTGATCAGGATCAAGCCGGCAAGTCTGCTGTGCGATACCTACCTGAAAAATCGCTGCATGGTCCAGACCAGCCAGGTGCCCTTGTATTACGACGATGACCACCTGTCGAACGCCGGCGCGCGCCTGGTCACCCATGAAATCATGAAGAGCGTCTTGAATTAAAGCGGCCAGCCAGAACGGTCAGCCGCCTTCGCTGTCCTCGATCTCGGGGCCCAACATCAGCTGGGCCGCCTCGCTTGGCAGCGCCTCGACCGACTTGAGCTTGCGCGCCATCTGGCGGCTGCGCACTTCGGCGTTTTCGATATTCTTGGCCGCGCGTTCGAGCGTGAGCCTGGTCTGGTTCAGCACCTCGCCAAACTTGCCAAATTCCGTCTTGACCGCGCCCAGCACCTGCCACACTTCGGACGATCGCTTTTCCAGCGCCAGCGTGCGAAATCCCATCTGCAGGCTGTTGAGGATGGCCGACAAGGTCGACGGCCCGGCGATCGACACGCGCAACTGGCGCTGCAGGTCGTCGGCCAGGCCCGGCCTGCGCATCACCTCCGCATACAGGCCTTCGGTAGGCAGGAACAGGATCGCAAAATCGGTGGTCTGCGGCGGCGACAAATACTTCTCGCAGATCGTCTTCGCTTCCAGGCGCACTGCCCGTTCCAGTTCGCGCCCGCCCTGGGCCACGCCGTCCGCATCAGCACGGTCGGCCGCCTCGACCAGGCGTTCGTACTGCTCTTTCGGGAATTTGGCGTCAATCGGCAGCCATACGGGCGCCCCGCCTTCAACCTGGCCTGGCAGCTTGATCGCAAATTCGACCCGCGCGCCGCTGCCGGGAATGGTTTCCACGTTCTTGGCATACTGCTCGCTAGTGAGCACTTGCTCGAGCAGCATCTCGAGCTGCACTTCACCCCACGTGCCGCGCGTCTTGACGTTGGTGAGTACCCGCTTCAGGTCTCCGACGCCGATTGCCAGCTGCTGCATTTCGCCCAAGCCCTGGTGGACCCGTTCGAGCCGCTCCGACACCTGGCGGAACGATTCGGTCAGGCGCGTCTCCAGCGTTGCATGCAGCTTCTCGTCAACGGTCTTGCGCATCTCTTCAAGCCGCATCGCATTGTCGGTTTGCAGATCCTTGATTTTCGCTTCGAGCGTGGCGCGCACTTCGAGCATGCGCTGGGCGTTCGATTCGGTCAGCCGCGACATGGTCAAGGTCATGGTGTCGGAAAAGCGCTTGAGCGTGAGCGACTGCTCTTCGCGCCCGCTGCTGCTGGTCAGGTGAATCTGCTGACTGAGCTCCTGGCGCGTGGCCTGGGCGCTGGCCTGCAAGGCCTGGCGCAGCTCGCGTTCGATGCGTTCCAGACGCGCGCCATCGCGCCCGCGCAGCAGCATGAACAATTGCAAAAGGAGCGCCACGACAGCCACCGCCAGCAGGATCAGAAACTGGACCTGGGTCATCAATCGGCCTTGTTCCGCATCCAGTCGGCGGTCTGGTAGAACGACTCCATCAGGCGCACCCGCAGCGCCTCTTCGATGCCGATGTCTTCCATCGCCCATGCCATCGCGCGCAGCCATTGATCGCGCTCGCCCGAGCCGATCTCAAACGGCAGGTGGCGCGCGCGCAGGCGCGGGTGGCCGTACTGTTCGACGAACAGGTCAGGGCCGCCCATCCAGCCCGACAGGAACATGAACAGCTTGTCACGCGAGCTGTCCATCGGCACCGGATGCATCGCGCGTATGCCCGCAAATTCCGGCTCCAGTTCCATCAGGTCGTAAAAACGGTCGACCAGTTCGCGCACGCGCGCTTCGCCGCCAATGACGCTATATAAAGTGAGTGGTTCATCCATGCCGCCATCATACCAGCGTGAGACGGCGCGAGCGGCGGCTTGATGACCAGTTCTCGAGATCGACTTCGCTGCGCATGTCGGCGCACGCATCGAGCAGGCGATCGACCTGCTGCTGGTCCAGGTCCGCGTTGAGGGTCAGCCGCACCAGCGAACGGTTCTTGGCGGTGGCCGGCGCGCAAAACACGGCGCCGTAGATCCCGCGTTTTTCCAGCGCCTTGCGCAGCACCAGCGTCTTCGGCTCCGGCCCCGCTTCGAGCGCGATGATCTGTTCGCTGCCGTCGTCGACGTTGTAACCGAGCGCGCGCAAGCCTTGACGCACCTGGCGCGCAGTGCGGTGCAGGGCGGCGCGTCGCTGGTCGGCTTGTGCAATGAAGTCGAGCGCGGCGTCGAACCAGGCCAGTTCATGTTCGAGCAGGCAGGAGCTGAAGATGGCCGGGCGCGACGCCGACAGGAAGTAGCCCTTGAAATGGCTGGAGCAGGTCAAAAATCCGGCGCGCCCGGCAAACGCCTTGGCCAGCGACGCGGTGCGAAAATGGACCCGGTCCTGCAAGCCCATTGCCATCACCAGCCCTGCCCCGCGCGGCCCGTGCGTGCCCAGCGAATGCGATTCGTCGACAATCAGGATGCTGCCGCTGCGCTCGGCGATGTCGACAATCGCATGCAGCGGCGCGATGGCGCCGTTGGTGCTGTACAGCGCGTCGACCACGATCACGCCGGCGCCATGCTTGTCGACCTGGCGCGCCAGGTGCGCCGCATCGTTGTGCAGGAACGGCACGCCAACGGCCTGCGCCGACTGCACGCCTTCCCACAGCGACGCGTGCGCCAGCATGTCCAGGTAGACCGGCACGCCCGGCTCGGCGATGGTCTGCAACAGGCCCACGTTGGCGGCCCAGCCCGATTGCGCCAGCACGCCGTCCTCGGCGCCCATGAAGGCCGCCAGCTTCGCTTCGAGCCGGTGCTGGCTGCTGCCTTCCTGCAGAAATACCGACGACATCAGCATCCCCGTCTGGTTCCCTTGCAAGCTGCGCCCTTGCGCCGACAGCAGCGCGCGCTCGCCCGAAATGCACAGGTAGTCGTTACCGGCGAGCATGACCGCACCGGCTGACGCCGGCTTCCATACATGCAAGTGTTCGCCGCCCAGCAATTGCTGGACGCGCGTGACGTAGTGTTCGTCCATGCGGCGCGTGACGAAGGCAGGCATGCACTGTTCGGCGCGCACGGGAATAGTGTATTGGTTGGCAGCAAATGACATGGTTTCTCCTAAGAAAAAAATGTCTATTTTCTGCCTACAACAATTAGCATAGCGGCAACATGCCCAGACATTGATCCAGATCAAATTGTGTAAGATCAACTTACGACAAGATGGGGCTTGATCGACATCAATTGATAAATATCAAGAACGGGCCGACATGGGCAATTTGCGCACCACGTTTGACCAGGCCAGGCGCCGGCTGCAGCAATTCATGCTGCGCAGCCTGCTGCGCTACGAGCGCAAATTCGACCACGTCACCTGGCGTTACATCGTGCTGGCCTGGGTCGGCTGCCTGGGCATGCCGGCCTACTACCTGATCTGGACCTACTGCTACCCACAAGCCTACGAAAGCCTGGCGCTGCGCCTGGCCGGCGCCGCCCTGTGCCTGCCGGCGCCATGGGCCGGCAGCTTGTTCCAGGGGCGCGCGCGCGACGCCTACCTGTTCACAGCAATCACCTACGTGCTGCCATTCCAGTTCACCTTCATGTACCTGATGAACCAGGGTTCGTCGGTGTGGGGCCAGTCGCTGCTGATCGCGTTGATCGTGCTGTTTCACTTCGCCACCCTGTGGGCGCTGGCTTCGTTCGCGCTCGGCGCGGCACTCGCGTGCGCGCTATTTGCGCTGCTGGGCGACCCGGCTTTCATGGCCAGTAGCGAAGTACTCGAACACGTGCCTGTATATGCCTTCACCATCGTCGTCATCTCGGTGGCCAAAGTAGGGCGGCGCGTGCTGGCCAATGAAAAACTGGCCGGCATGGCGCAGGCGCTGGCGACCGTGTCGCACGAACTGCGCACGCCGCTGGTGAGTGTGGACGCCAATGTGCGCGGCATTCAGCGGCGCATCGCGCGCAGCGTGGACCCGGGCGCCGCCGACTGGCAGGCGATGGACGAGGCGATGTCGCGCATCCAGTACGAAGTGCGCCACATGAACCACATGGTCGACCTGTTCCTGCTGTCGGCGGCGGCAGTCAGCGAGCAGCTCGAAGCGGACGAACAGGTGTCGATGCAGGCGGTAGTTAATGCGGTCATCAGGCGCTACCCGTTCGCAGCCCAGTCCCAGCGCGATGCGGTGCGGGTGGAAGTGCGTACCGACTTCATTTTCGCCGGCAAGCACGAACTGTCGGTGGTCATTTTGCTGAACCTGCTGCGCAACGCGCTCAAAGCGCTGCACCGGGCCGGCAAGGGCCGCATCCGGATCGTAGTCGACGGCCAGCGCGCCGTCCCGCGCCTGCTGTTCATCGACACCGGCTGCGGCATCGCCGCACCGCAGCTGCCGCTCATTTTCAAGCGCTTCTACTCTTATCCACCCAATTCCGGATCGGGCATCGGGCTGGCCCTGTGCAAGGAAATCATCGACGCCTGGAAGGCCAATATACGGTGCGTGTCGCGCGAATTGGCGTACACGATTTTCGTGCTTGAATTCCCCCAACCTGGAAAACTGCCATGTCACTCCCGATCTACCACCATCCCAGCTTGACCGTCCTGATCGACGACAGCGACAGTTTCCTCAAGAGCCTCTCGTTCCAACTCGACCCCGCGTTGGCCAGCAAAGCCTTCATCGATACCCGCAGCGCCATTGAATGGCTGGCGCAACAGGGCGGGCGCAGCGAGCCGCGCGACGCTCAGATGCACGTGAGCTTCGATACCTACCCGAATTCGCACGAAGAATACAACGTCGCGGTTGACATCGAGCAGATCCACCACATCAGCTTTCAGCGCCAGCGCTTCATGACGCCATCGGTGCTCGTGGTCGACTATTCGATGCCGCAAATGAACGGGGTCCAGCTGTGCGAAGCACTGCATCACCTGCCCTGCAAGAAGATCTTGTTTACCGGCGTGGCCGATGAAAAAGTGGCGGTGGACGCATTCAACCGCGGTCTGATCGACCGCTACATCAAGAAAAGCGACGACGACGCGCTCGACCGGCTGGAGACCGAAATCATCGCCTTGCAGCGCGAGTATTTCGCAGCCCGCACCGATCCGCTGCGCGACATGCTCACGCTGCACAACTACAGCTTCGTCAGCGATCCGGCGTTTTCCGCGCTGGCGCGCACGCTGCTCAAGGAGCACCGCATCGTCGAGCACTATGTGTATTCGAACCCGGCCGGCATTTTGATGTACGACGCCGGCGGCAAGGCCCAGTTGATGGTGGTGGAGACCGAAACGAGCATGAATTCGCACTACGAAGTCGCGCGCGACAACGACGCGCCGCAGTCGCTGCTGACGGCGCTGCGCGCGCGCTGCGTCGTGCCCTGGTTCCGCGAAGGCGACGGCATGTACTCGCAGGCGTTTGCCAGCTGCTGGCACAAGTATATCGCCCCGGCCCAGATTTGCCGCGGCGCTCAAAACTACTACTGGGCGCTGTTCAAGCTGGAACCGGGCGAACTGGCCGAACCTGCCAGCTCATTTTCCGAGTTTCTGCGCGAGCGCGAAGCGGCCTAGATACCTGCTCCACTAAAGGCCGAGCTCACTATGCGAACCGAGACGTACAAGCGATGTTTCTCGGCGAGCAGCCGATCATTTGCCAAGTCGGTGATGACGGCAGCGAATTGGCTTTGCAATGTCTGCCGCAGCGGCCCCTTGGCTTCACGTTTGAAATCGCGCCGAAACTGGCCAGTTTGCTCAATCGTCCTCATCCAAATCCACCATCAGATCTTCGACAGTGGCGAACGACTTCAAGCCGCCGCGGCGCGCTTCCATCATCGCTTCAATGGTGGTGGCATTCGGCACCAAGGGTTCAAAAGGAAGTGCCTTCTCGCAGGCGACACGGGTCAACAGCATACGGAAAGCATCCGATATGGTTAGCCCCATTGCGGCGAGCACAACTGTTGCCTCTTCCTTCACCTGCGCGTCGATCCGAGCACGCACTACTGCATTCGCAGCCATAAAAATTCCTCCTGCCACACTGTGTAGCTACATTGTCGCCCAATACGGACAGGAGTCTAGCGAATCGAAACGGCCTTCAGGCTTCGCGCAGCGTCTGCAACGGCGGCTGCGACAGCACATTGCGCAGCCCCAGCCAGCCGCCAATAACCGCGCAGGCTGCGCCGACCACGATGCCGGCCACCCACACCACCGGGCTGAAACTCCACGGGAACTTGAACTGGTAGGTCGCCAGTACCCAGCCCAGCGCCGCCGCGCCAGACGCGGCCAGCAGGCCCGATAGGGACCCCACCAGCGCAAATTCGATCCACTGCGCCTGCGACAGCTGCCTGCGGGTCGCGCCCAGCGCGCGCAGCAAGCCTGCTTCGCGGGTGCGCTCGTCCTGCGATCCCATCAACGCCGCGTACAGCACCAGCACGCCCGAGGCCAGCGTGAACGCGAACAAGAACTCGACCGCCGTCACCACCTGGTCCAGCACGTCCTGCAGCTGGCGGATGATGCCGGAAACGTCGATCACGGTCAGGTTCGGCCATGCGCGCACCAGCTCATTGGTCAGGCCGGCCTTCGATGGCGGCAGGTAGAACGCGGTCATGAAGGTCTGCGACGCCTGCGCCATCGCGTGCGGGTTGATGATGACGAAGAAGTTGGCCCGCATCGAGCCCCATTCGAGCTTGCGCAAGCTGGTGATCTTCGCTTCGACCGGCACGCCGCCCACGTCAAAGCGCAGCATGTCGCCCAGTTTCAGGCGCAGTGTCTTGGCGATGCCCTGTTCGACCGACGCTTCGGCCACGCCAGGGCCGTCGACATACCACTTGCCGCCGATGATCTCGTTGGTGGCCGGCAGGTCCGGCGTTGCCGACAGATTGAATTCGCGGTCCGCCAGGCGCTTGGCGTCGTCGGCCACGTAGGTCTTGTCGGTAACCGGCGCGCCGTTGACCGCGGTCAGGCGGCCGCGGATCATCGGGTACAGCAGCACGTCGTGCACCTGGGCCGCGGCCAGGCGCTGCGCCAGATCGGCCTTTTGCTCGGGCATGATGTTGATGATGAAGCGGTTCGGTGCGTCCGCCGGCGTGGCGCTGCGCCAGGCGTTCATCAAGTCGCCCCGCACCACCGTCAGCAGCAGCAATGCCATCAGGCCGAGCGACAGCGCCACCACCTGCACGATGGTGGCGCCCGGGCGGCGCCGCAGCGACGTGACCGCGAAGCGCCAGCCCTGGTGGTCGATCGCGCCGCGCAGCAATTTGAGCAGCCACAGGCCGATCCAGCCAGCCAGCGCGAACAGCGCGAAGCCGCCCAGGAAGCCGGCTGCCGTCATCAAGGCCAGTTTGGTGTCGCCCGCCTGCCACTTGAGCAGGGCAAAAAACACCAGCATGCCCAGTCCGTAAGTGGCCAGCGCCATCGGCTTGGGCGGGGCTTGCTCGCGCCGCATCACGCGGTTGTGCGGCACGTTGCGCAACTGGAGCACCGGCGGCAGCGCAAAGCCGACCAGCAGCAGCATGCCGGTGACCACGCCCTGGATGGCCGGCAGCGCCGACACCGGCGGCAAGTCGGCCCCCAGCAAGGAGCCGACCAGTTCGAGCAGCACCAGGTGGGCGCCAAAACCGAGCAGCACGCCCAGCACGCTGCCGGCCAGGCCGACAAGCGTGAATTCGATCAGGTACAGCGCCGTGACCTGGTTCTGGGTCAGGCCCAGGCAGCGCAGCATGGCGCAGGCGTCCAGGTGGCGCTGCATGAAGCGGCGCGCCGCCATCGCCACCGCCACCGCCGCCAGCATCGCCGAGAGCAGGCCGACCAGCGACAGGAAGCGGTCGGCCCGGTCCAGCGTGGTACGCATTTCGGGACGCCCATTTTCCAGCGACTCGACCCGCACGCCCTTGACTGCGCCCTCTTCGATCTGCTGCAGGAGCCAGGCTTCATAGGCGGAAACGCGCGCGATGTCGTTAGTGGACGGCGCAGCGACCTGCATGCGGTAGGTCACGCGCGCACCATTGTCGACCAGGCCGGTGGCGGCCAGGTCGCCCAGCGCCAGCATCACGCGCGGCGCAAAATTGGCGAACGAGGGACCGCGGTCCGGCTCGGAGGCGATCAGGCGCGCCACCACGAAAGCCTTGTCGCCGATCCGGATGCTGCCGCCCATCCCCAGCTTGAGCGCGGCCAGCACATTGGCGTCGACCCACACCGTGCCCGGCGCCGGCGTGGCGTCGGTCGCCTCGCCGATGGCAGCGCTGGCCTTGGCCGGGTCGCTGGTCACTTTCAAATGACCGCGCAGCGGATAGCCGTTCGATACCGCCTTGACCGAGGCCAGCTGGGCCAGCGATGCGTCGCCCTGCCCCGACTGCGCCATGCTGGGGAAGGTGACGGTATCGGCCAGCAGCAGGCCGCGCCGCTGCGCTTCCAGGCGCCAGGACGGCGGCACCGGGTAGTCGGCGTTGACCAGCAGGTCGGCGCCCAGCAACTGGTGGGCGTCGCGATTGAGCCCGGCGCGCATGCGGTCGACGAAAAACCCGACCGCGCTTAGCGCCGAGACGGCCACGATCAGCGCGATCAGCAGAAAGCGCAGCTCGCCGGCACGCCAGTCGCGCGCAGTCATGCGCATCGAGAGTGTCAGCATCGCTTACAGCGCCGCAAAGTAACGGTCGAGCTCATCGATAAAGCCTTGCTTGGCCCCCGGATCGAGGAACGATGCGGCAAAGCTGTTGCGCGCCAGCTGCTGCGCCTGCGCCACCGACAGCGGCAGCGCGTCGGCCACCGCCAGGAAGTTGGCGTTCATGTAGCCGCCGAAATAGGCCGGGTCGTCCGAATTGACGGTGGCCATCAGGCCGGCGTCAAGCAGCGCGAGCAGGTTGTGCTGGCCCATGTCGTCAAACACGCGCAGCTTGATGTTCGACAGCGGGCATACCGTCAGCGCGACCTGTTCGCGCGCCAGCCGTTCGGTCAGCGTCCGGTCTTCCAGGCAGCGCACGCCATGGTCGATCCGTTCCACATTGAGCAGATCCAGCGCGGTCTCTATATAGGCGGGCGGCCCTTCCTCGCCGGCATGGGCTACCAGGTGCAGGCCCAGCTGGCGGCAGCGATCGTACACGCGCGCAAATTTTTCGGGCGGATGGCCGCGCTCGGAGGAATCGAGGCCGACGCCGATGATCTTGTCGAGGTAAGGCAGCGCGTCTTCCAGCGTGGCAATGGCCTCTTCTTCCGGCAAGTGGCGCAGGAAACACATGATCAGGCTGGCGCTCAGGGGCCCGTCCTGGCAGGCGCGCCAGATCCCGTTGATCACGGCCTCGAATGGCACGCCGCGCGCAGTATGGGTTTGCGGGTCGAAAAAAATCTCGGCGTGGCGCACCTGGTCGGCATGGGCGCGCGCCAGGTAGGCCGCCGTCATGTCATAGAAATCCTGCTCCTTGAGCAACACGCTGGCGCCCGCGTAATAGATGTCCAGGAACGATTGCAGGTCGTGAAAATCGTAGGCGGCGCGCAGCGCGGCAACCGAGTCATACGCCAGAGAAACACCATTTCTTTGCGCCAGGGCAAAGATCAACTCGGGCTCAAGCGATCCTTCGATGTGGATGTGCAACTCTGCCTTGGGCATTTGCTGGACAATATCTCGGATGTTGGGCATGGACGTCTCTCCTGTGGTTGATAAGCATCAGTGTAGCGCAAGCGCGGCGCCCGGCTTTTCCGGATCGGAAAAGTGTGAAACTGGCGCCATGTTCGTGCGCCATGTTGCGCCGGGATCGTGCACACTCCGTTCCTAGTTTCGTAGCCGCAAACAGGGCCGCGATTGTACGCTTCCAGCAGGCATCAAATGCCTGTGTTTTGTGCCTTCCAAACATCAAAAATATCCAATTTTATTCTTATGAATCAACCAGTTAAATCCGTTACATTCGCTCACACGACATTGCTTTGACTTCCGGAACTATTAGGCACATAATAAATTTCATAGGCGTAAGAAAACCTTGCAGCACACAACAAAACCGGATAAATCCGGAACAAGAACAGACATCAATACTTCACATTTTTTTGTTTCGAAAATAGTGGTGTAATGATTCGAAAAGGGGTACGCAAAGAACAGAATGCCAGTGGCTTGACGGCCAGTGACAATGAGGTAGTGTTAGACCATCAAAAGGACATTCAAATGACCATTTTTGACAACTACGCAGCTCGCTACGAGCGTACCCGCGAAGAGGAATATTCCCTTTCCGAGTATTTGGCACTGTGCAAGAAGGACAAGCTCACCTACGCCAGCGCGCCCGAGCGCATGCTGGCCGCGATTGGCGAGCCGACCCTGGTCGATACCCGCAACGACACGCGCTTGTCGCGCATCTTTGCCAACAAGGTCATCAAGATCTACCCGGCGTTCAAGGAGTTCTACGGCACCGAAGAGGTCATCGAACAAGTGGTGTCCTACTTCCGCCATGCTGCGCAAGGGCTGGAAGAACGCAAGCAAATCCTCTATCTGCTGGGCCCGGTTGGCGGGGGCAAGTCGTCGATTGCCGAAAAGCTCAAGTCGCTGATGGAGCTGGTGCCCTTCTACTGCCTGAAGGGCTCGCCCGTGAACGAATCGCCGCTCGGCCTGTTCAACGAGGAAGAAGACGGCGTCATCCTGGAAGAAGACTACGGCATCCCGCGCCGCTACCTGCGCACCATTCCGAGCCCATGGGCGGTCAAGCGCCTGCATGAGTTCAACGGCGACATCAACCAGTTCCGCGTGGTCAAGCGCTATCCGTCGATCCTCAAGCAGATCGCCATCTCCAAGACCGAGCCGGGCGACGAAAACAACCAGGACATTTCTTCGCTGGTGGGCAAGGTCGACATCCGCAAGCTGGAAGACTATGCCCAGGACGATCCGGACGCCTACAGCTATTCCGGTGGCCTGTGCCTGGCCAACCAGGGCTTGATGGAATTTGTCGAGATGTTCAAGGCCCCGATCAAGGTGCTGCACCCGCTGCTGACGGCCACCCAGGAAGGCAACTACAAGGGCACCGAAGGCTTCGGCGCGATCCCGTTTGACGGCATCATCCTGGCCCACTCGAACGAATCGGAGTGGAAGACTTTCCGCAACAACCGCAACAACGAAGCTTTCCTCGACCGCATCTACATCGTCAAGGTCCCGTATTGCCTGCGCGTGTCCGACGAAATCAAGATCTACGACAAGCTGATCCGCAACTCCTCGCTGGTGGCAGCCCCTTGCGCGCCCGGCACCATGAAGATGATGGCCCAGTTCGCGATCCTGTCGCGCCTGAAGGACCCGGAAAACTCCAGCATCTTTTCCAAGATGCTGGTCTACGATGGCGAGAACCTCAAGGACACCGACCCGAAAGCCAAATCGATGCACGAATACGTCGATTACGCCGGCGTGGACGAAGGCATGAACGGCCTGTCGACCCGCTTCGCCTTCAAGATCCTGTCCAAGGTGTTCAACTTCGACAATACCGAAGTGGCGGCCAATCCAGTCCACTTGTTGTATGTGCTGGAGCAGCAGATCGAACGCGAGCAGTTCCCGCCAGAGACCGAACAGCGCTACTTCTCGTACATCAAGGAGCACCTGGCGCAGCGCTACGTCGAATTCATCGGCAAGGAAATCCAGACCGCCTACCTGGAAAGCTATTCCGAGTACGGCCAGAACATTTTCGACCGCTACGTGACGTTTGCCGACTTCTGGATCCAGGATCAGGAATTCCGCGATCCGGACACCGGCGAGAGCTTCGACCGCGATTCGCTGAACAACGAACTGGAAAAGATCGAAAAGCCGGCCGGCATCAGCAACCCCAAGGATTTCCGCAACGAGATCGTCAACTTCGGGCTGCGCGCGCGCGCCACCAACGGCGGCAAGAATCCGGCCTGGACTTCGTACGAGAAATTCCGCACCGTGATCGAGAAGAAGATGTTCTCCAACACCGAGGAATTGCTGCCGGTGATTTCGTTCAATGCCAAGGCCAGCGCCGAAGACGCCAACAAGCATGCCGACTTCGTGGCGCGCATGGTCGAAAAAGGCTATACGGCCAAGCAGGTGCGCTTGCTGTGCGAATGGTATCTGCGGGTACGCAAATCGTCGTAGTGCAAGGAGGTCCGTTTTGACTTATCTCATCGACCGTCGCTTGCAAGGCAAGAACAAGTCTGCGATCAATCGGGAACGCTTCCTGCGGCGTTACAAGAGCCAGATCAAGGACGCTGTCGGACGCGCCATCAAGGGACGGTCGATCACCGATATCGAAAATGGCGAAAAGGTGTCGATTCCCGTCAAGGACGTGAACGAGCCCAATTTCGGCCACGCCCACGGCGGCGTGTGGGAAACCATCAACCCGGGCAACAAGGAATACCAGAAGGGCGACCAGTTCAACCGCCCGCGCGGGGGCGCCGGCTCCGGGCGCGGCAAGGCCGGCAACAGCGACCAGCAATCCGAGGACGATTTCATCTTCGAGCTATCGCGCGAAGAATTCATGAACTACTTCTTCGAAGACCTGGAACTGCCCAACATGGTCAAGACCCAGCTGACCGCCACCACCGAATTCAAGAACCAGCGCGCCGGCTACAACATGTCGGGCACGCCGTCGAATATCCACGTGCTGCGCTCGCTGCGCGGGGCACTGGGACGGCGCATCGCGGTCGGCGGCAATTCGCGCAAGGCCCTGATCCACGCCGAGCGCGAACTGGCCGAGCTGCTTGAATCGGGCGCGCCGCTGGAGGATCCGCGCGTGGTGGAACTGAAGCACCTGATCCACCACCTGCACACCAAGCTGCTGGCCATCCCCTTCATTGACCCGTTCGATCTGCGCTACAGCAACCGCATCAAGGTGCCCAAGCCGATGACCCAGGCCGTGATGTTTTGCATCATGGACGTGTCCGGTTCGATGGACGAGTCGCGCAAGGACACCGCCAAGCGTTTCTTCATCTTGCTGTACCTGTTTCTCAAGCGCGCCTACGACAAGATCGAAGTGGTGTTCATCCGCCACCACACGGCCGCGGCCGAAGTGGATGAGGAAGAATTCTTCCATTCGCGCGAGTCGGGCGGCACCGTGGTGTCGTCGGCGCTGCACCTGCTGACCAAGATCGTGGGCGAGCGTTACGGCAGCGGCGAGTGGAACAGTTATGTGGCCCAGGCGTCCGACGGCGACAACTGGGACAACGATTCGGTGCTGTGCAAGCAAATGCTGGTCAACACCATCATGCCGGCGGTGCAGTACTACTGCTATGTCGAAATCACCGACGGCCCGCCGCAAAACCTGTGGGAACAGTACGCCGAAGTGGGCGACCACCACCAGAACTTCGCGATGCAAAAAATCGTCACGCCGGCCGACATCTATCCCGTGTTTCGCGAGCTGTTCAAGAAGCAGCCCAAGTAGAGAGGCGTCCCCATGCCGAGAGATCCGAAAAACCCGCGTGCCCTGCCCGAACAGTCGGAATGGACGTTCGACCTGATCGAGCATGCGCACGAGGAAATTCGCCGCGTGGCCAAGAGTTTCGGCCTCGACACCTATCCGAACCAGCTCGAAATCATTACCGCCGAGCAGATGATGGATGCCTACACCTCGGTCGGCATGCCGGTCTCGTACAACCATTGGTCGTTCGGCAAGCATTTCCTGTCCACTGAAAAAAGTTACAAGCGCGGCCAGATGGGCCTGGCCTACGAGATCGTCATCAACTCGAACCCCTGCATCGCCTATTTGATGGAGGAGAACAGCCTGACCATGCAGGCCTTGGTGATCGCACACGCGGCCTATGGCCACAACTCCTTCTTCAAGGGCAACTACCTGTTTCGCACCTGGACCGATGCCGACGCGATTGTCGACTATATGGTGTTCGCCAAGAATTACATCGCCGAATGCGAGCAGCGCCACGGCATCGACGCGGTCGAGATGCTGCTCGACTCTTGCCATGCGCTGCAAAATTATGGCGTGGACCGCTACAAGCGCCCGGCCAAGCTGTCGATGGCGCAAGAGTATGCGCGCCAGAAGGAACGCGAGGAATACGCCCAGTCCCAGGTCAACGAGCTGTGGCGCACCGTGCCGCGCCGCGACGAAGAGGCAGCCGACGTGGTGGTGCCGCGCTTTCCGCCCGAGCCGGAAGAAAACCTGCTGTACTTCATCGAGAAGTACGCGCCCCTGCTCGAACCGTGGCAGCGCGAGATGGTGCGCATCACGCGCAAAATTTCCCAGTATTTCTATCCGCAGCGCCAGACCCAGGTGATGAACGAGGGCTGGGCCACCTTCTGGCATTACACGATTTTGCAGGAGCTCTATAAAGAGGGGATCGTCGGCGATGGCTTCATGCTCGAGTTCCTGCAGAGCCATACCAACGTCGTCTACCAGCCTTCCGCCACCAGCCAGTACTACAACGGCATCAATCCGTATGCGCTCGGCTTCGCCATGATGAGCGACATCCGCCGCATCTGCGAAGACCCGACCCCGGAGGACCGCGACTGGTTCCCCGACATTGCCGGCAGCGACTGGCGCAAGACGCTCGACTTTGCGATGCGCAATTTCAAGGACGAGAGCTTCATCGCCCAGTATTTGTCGCCCAAGCTGATCCGCGACTTCCATTTCTTTGCCGTGCTCGACGACGACGCCAACGAGAAGCTGACCATTTCGGCCATCCACGATGAACGCGGCTACCGCGAAGTGCGCCAGAAGCTGGCCGACCAGTACAACCTGGGCAATCGCGAACCGAACATCCAGGTCTGGCAAGTAAACACCCGCGACGATCGCGCGCTGACGCTGCGCCACTCGCAATACCTGCGCCGCCCGCTGAACCAACATGCGCAGGAAGTGTTGAAGCACGTTGCCAGGCTGTGGGGCTTTGACGTGCGACTCGATACCGTCGCCCCTGACGGTGAGATCGTCAGCAGTCTGGAGTGCAAGCGCGAAAAACGCAGCCGCAACTAGCGACGGCGTGGATATTGCATCGCAACATGCGCCCCGTATTGACGACATAACATCCTACCAAGTACCCGCAAGAACTTTTACCAGCACCTCGCAAAAAAGACTAGGATCGTCGCGCCAATATGATATATTGCTAGCGTGATGACGGTCATTCCCCTGGCGCATAGCTGGGCTCGTTTAAGACCCTAGGTCAGTCGCCGCGCAAGCTTGTAAAAAGACTCAGAAAACACGCGTCCGACACCCGTTTTTCCCCATGAATCGACGCGATTTGGAGGTGCAAAAAAGGGATGGTAAAAAACGAATACGTAGGTATAATTCGCCGACGTCCCGGATACGGTCAAACTACCGTCGTATCCGCGGGTTTAGTCGCTACAGTAGAGCTGGTATTTGGAGAAAGCAGGCATGAATTTTTCGCATGAGAAAGACCCCGGGAAGAATTTCACTGGCATTGCAGTCGTCGTTTTGATTCACGCGTTGGTTGCTTGGGGGATCGTCAGTGGTCTGGGCACCCGCATGGTCGCGAAAATGGCTGATGCGGTGGAAACCAAGATCATTGAGGAAGTCAAGCCTCCTCCACCGAAGGAAGTGCCGCCGCCACCGCCGCCGCCGGAAATGAAGGCCCCACCGCCTCCATTCATCCCGCCGGTTGAAGTGAACGTGCAGCAAACGCCGCCGCCGGTGAACACGATGGCCAATACGACCAACGCCGCACCGAAAACGACCGAGTTGCAACCGCCACGTCCGGCCGCAGCACCGGCACCTTCGGCACCCACCGGTGTCAAGTCCGCCGCTGTCGTCGATTTCAACAGCTGCGCAAAACCCGAGTATCCAAAATCCTCGGCGCGCAATGAAGAAACCGGCACCGTGACCGTCTCGTTCCTGATTGGCGTGGATGGCAAGATGAAGGATTCCAAAGTCACCAAGTCAAGTGGCTTCCGGGACCTGGATAAGGCTGCGCAAGCTGCCATCGGGCGCTGCCCGTTCAAGCCAGCAACGGTTGACGGCAAGCCGGTAGAAACGTGGCACCCAGTACAGTACGTCTGGACATTGGATTAAAACCGAGGCGAAGTACAACCTCAACCTGTGATTTTCGTTGTCATCATGTTCAGCGAACTTATTTTATATATTTGGAGGAAGCATGTTTAAGAATTCCCGTCTGTCCGCTGTTGTAGCGGCTATCCTGTTCTCGGTTACCGCAATCGCTTTCGCTGACGCACCGGCACCAGCCGCCGCAGCACCAGCCGCCTCGGTCGCCGCCGCCGATGCCGCTCCTGCAGCCGCTCCTGAAGCGACCGCCGAAGTCAAGCCAGCAGTTGCTCCAGGCGAAAAAGAAGCCGTTACCAATCCATACGGTATCGAAGCACTGTGGAATGAAGGCGACTTCGTTTCCAAAGGCACGCTGATCATCCTGTCGCTGATGTCCATGGGTTCGTGGTACATCATCATCACCAAGCTGATCGACCAGATGAAAATCTTCAAGCAATCGGCTGAAGTGTCCCAGAAATTCTGGAAAGCATCGTCGATCGCAGCTGGTTCGGCTTCCCTGAAAGAAGGCAGCCCATTCCGCTTCATCGCTGAAACCGGCACCAAGGCGACCGTGCACCACGACGGCGCCCTGCTCGAGCAAATCGACCTGTCGACCTGGGTTACCATGTCGATCGCCCGCGCTGTTGAAAAAGTCCAGTCGCGTCTGCAAGATGGCCTGTCGTTCCTGGCTACCGTCGGTTCGACCTCGCCGTTTATCGGTCTGTTCGGTACCGTGTGGGGCATCTACAATGCACTGACCGCCATCGGCATGTCGGGTAACGCATCGATCGACAAAGTTGCAGGTCCAGTTGGTGAAGCACTGATCATGACCGCTTTCGGTCTGTTCGTTGCAGTTCCAGCGGTTCTGGGTTACAACTGGCTGGTTCGCCGTAACAAGTCGGCCATGGAAGATGTACGCTCGTTCAGCGCCGACGTCCACTCGGTACTGATTTCCGGCGCCATGTCGACCAGCGAAGCTGGCCGCGCTGCCGGCGCTAAAAA
The DNA here is from genome assembly GCA_040390915.1 of Pseudomonadota bacterium. Taxonomy (GTDB): domain Bacteria; phylum Pseudomonadota; class Gammaproteobacteria; order Burkholderiales; family Burkholderiaceae_D; genus Telluria_A. Next base: position 15,170 of record JAZJXM010000026.1, on the reverse strand, counting down.
GATCGGATAAGCCATGTCCATGAACGTCGGCTCCGAGAGCGGAGACGAAGATGTAGTCATGTCAGAAATCAACACGACGCCGCTGGTCGACATCATGTTGGTTCTGCTGATCATCTTCCTGATCACGAGCCCGGTTGTTCTGAAGCTGCAAAAGATTCAATTGCCTTCCGAGACCAACCAGGCCCTGAAGCCAAAGCCAACTACGGTCAACATCGTTGTGAACAAAGATGGCGACATGTACTGGAACCAGAAGCGCTTGGGCGATACGAGCGAACTGTTCGAATTCCTGAAAAAGGAATCGGTCAAGTTGCCGCAACCTGAGGTGCATGTTCGTGGCGACCAAGATACACGCTACGAATTCATCGGCAAGGTGATCTTCACGGCGCAACGTGCTGGTATTCAGAAGGTCGGCTTCATTACCGAACCGCCAGATAAGATTCCTGGCACCAAGTAAGAAGCTTCCTTCAGCAGCAGCCGGGGTGCAAGCCCCGCTGCTGCGGGTACCAACATTAGAAAGGAAACACCATGAGTATGAACGTCGGTTCCTCCGCTTCGCCTAACGCGGATCCGGAACCAATGATGGAAATGAACATGACCCCCTTGATCGACGTGATGTTGGTCTTGATTATCATGTTGATTATCACGATTCCGAAACAGAACCACTCGGTCAATCTGAACATGCCTGTCGGCACACCACCGCCGCCACTCGTTGAACCTGTCGTCATCACGATCGACGTGGACTTCGATGGCACGATTTTGTGGGATGCCGAAGTCATTCCAGATCGTAAGTCGCTCGATGCCAAGCTCTCTGGCGTCGCCGCCATGGCAGATCAGCCGGAAGTGCACTTGCGTCCGAACAAGTTGGTGTCGTATAAGTATGTGGCTGGCGTGATGGCCTCTGCCCAGCGTCTTGGCGTGACCAAGATCGGCATGGTCGGCAACGAGCAGTTCCAGTAAGCAGCTATCGCTAACACACAAACGGCAGGTATCCCACCTGCCGTTTGCATTTGATTGAAAGAATTCTAATGATCAAACTTCGCCTCGCACACCTCGGCCTTGCCATGGCCGCTATCGGATTCACCGCAGCGACGCCAGTGATTGGCCTGTCCACCGCCTACGCCGCTGAAACGGTGCGCGCGGAAATCGGCGGCCCTTTGCAGGCCGCCCAGAAAATGATGAGCTCGGGCAATGCCAAGGGCGCCCTGGGCGAACTGCGCAAGCTCGATGCCGTCGGCAACAAGAGTGCCAACGAGTCCTACCTGATCGAGCGCGTGCGCGCCGCCGCCGCCTCGTCGGCCGGCGACTACGACATGGCTGCCAAATCGTTCGAGACCTTGCTCGCGTCGGGCCGCCTGTCCGCTGCCGAAAGCACCAGCTTCTCCGAAGGCCTGGTCGGCATTTACATGCGCGCCAAGGAATACGCCAAGGCCAACGCTGCCATCAACAAGGCACTGGCCAAGCGCGACGAGCCGAAGCTGCGCGCCTACCTGATCCAGAACTACGTTGCCATGGGTAATATCCCGGAAGCGAGCCGCCTGCTCAACGCCGACATCCGCAACGCCGAGAAGTCGGGCGGGCGTCCGCAAGAAGACCAGCTCAAAATGCTGGCCAACCTGCAGAACATGAAGGGCGACAAGGAAGGCTATGTGTCGACCATCGAAAAGCTGGCGGCGCACTATCCGCAAGCGTCGTACTGGGCCGACCTGCTTAACCGCGTCAAGGGCAAAGCCGGCTTCTCGTCGCGCCTGAACATCGACGTGCTGCGTCTGCAAATGGCCAACAACCTGCTCAAGAAGCCGGCCGACTACATGGAACTGGCCCAGCTGGTGCTGCGCGATGGCGCCGCTGCCGAAGCGGTCAAGATCATCGAGCGCGGCTACAAGTCGGGCGTGCTGGGCGTGGGCGCCGATGCGCCGCGCCACCAGCGCCTCAAGGACCTGGCCGACAAGTCGCTCGCTGAAGCGAACAAGAACCTGGCAGTCAATGAAGCTGCGCTGACCAAGGCTGGCGACAACGATGGCCTGCTCAACCTCGGTTACGCACTGGTGCAAGCTGGCCAGGCTGACAAGGGCCTCAAGCTGATGGACACGGCCATGAAGTCGAATCGCCTGAAGAACCCTGAAGACGCGAAACTGCGTCTGGGCGAAGCGTTCGCAGCGGCCGGCAAGAAGCAGCAAGCCATCGCCGCTCTGAAGACGGTCGGCGGCAAAGACGGCACGGCCGAACTGGCACGCTACTGGATTATGGCGATCAACCACCCAATGGCTTGATCGACCCGCTCTGCTAGCTCCACAAAAAGCGCTGTCTGCATCTTGCAGGCAGCGCTTTTTAGCTTTGACCGTATAATCTGTATTTCCCATATTACATAAGAGCTCAGACTTTCCAGCCCATGAAGGTATTTCGCGGACTTCCCAACGACCGGGCGCGCGCTCCCTGCGCGCTCACGATCGGCAATTTCGACGGCGTCCACCGCGGCCATCAGGCCTTGCTGGGACGCGTGCGCGGGGCCGCCTCCGACCTGGGACTGGAAGCGGCCGTGATGACGTTCGAACCGCACCCGCGCGAATTTTTTGCGCAGCGTTCGGGCGACTTGTCCCGGGCCCCGACCCGCATCGCCAACCTGCGCGACAAGCTGCAATCGCTGTCGAACAACGGCATCGACCGCGTCATCGTCGAACACTTCAACACCCATTTCGCCAGCATGCCCCCCGAGGAATTTACCGAACGCGTGCTGGTGCAGGGCCTGCACGTCAAATGGCTGATGGTGGGCGACGACTTCTGCTACGGCGCCAAGCGCGCCGGCACGGTCGCCATGCTGATCGAAGCGGGCAAGCAGCATGGCTTTCACGTCGAGACGCTGCCCACGGTGATGCTGGGCGAGCAGCGCGTGTCCTCGTCGGCCGTGCGCGCCGCGCTGGCCGCGGGCGATTTTGTGCGCACGCGCGAGCTGCTGGGCCACTCGTACGCCATGTCGGGCCACGTGATCCACGGCCAGAAACTGGGCCGCACGCTCGGCTTTCCCACGCTGAACCTGCGCGTGGCGCACCGCCCTGCCCTGTCGGGCATTTTCGTGGTGCAGGTGCACGGCCTGGCCGGGCAACCGCTGCCGGCCGTGGCCAGCCTGGGCGTGCGCCCCACCGTCGACGACAGCGGGCGCATGCTGCTCGAAGTGCACCTGTTCGATTTCGCCCAGGATTGCTACGGCAAGATGGTGCAGGTCGAATTCCTGTCCAAGATCCGCGACGAAGAAAAATTCAACAGCCTGGCCGCGCTGACGGCCGCCATCGACAACGATGGCGAACTCGCGCGCGCCTGGTTCAACCAGCCTTAACGCATATCCCTCTAGAAGAAAATCATGTCCGATACCAAACCAGAACAACAGATCGCCGAAGCCGGCAAGAAGCCTGACGCGAAACCGGCGAGCAAATATCCGGTCAACATGACCGACACCCCGTTCCCGATGCGCGGCGACATGGCCAAGCGCGAACCGGGCTGGGTCAAGCAATGGCAGGACAAGAAAATCTACGAACGCGTGCGCAAGGCAGCCAAGGGCCGTCCGATGTTCATCTTGCACGACGGCCCGCCGTATGCCAACGGCGACATCCACCTGGGCCACGCGCTCAACAAGATCTTGAAGGACATGGTGGTCAAGTCGCGCTCGATCGCCGGTTTTGACGCGCCCTACGTGCCGGGCTGGGATTGCCACGGCATGCCGATCGAAATCCAGATCGAAAAACTGCACGGCAAGGGCTTGCCGACCGCCGAAGTCTTGACCAAGGCGCGCGCCTACGCGCTCGAGCAAGTCGACCGCCAGCGCAAGGACTTCATCCGCCTGGGCGTGCTGGGCGAATGGGACAATCCCTACATGACGATGGCGTACAAGAACGAAGCGGACGAACTGCGCGCCCTCGGCACGCTGCTCGACAAGGGCTATGTGTACCGCGGCCTGAAACCGGTGAACTGGTGCTTCGATTGCGGCTCGGCCCTGGCCGAAGCGGAAGTCGAATACGAAAACAAGCGCGACCCGGCCATCGACGTCGGCTTCCCGTTCGCCGAACCGGCCAAACTGGCCACCGCCTTCGGCCTGGCGGCGCTGCCGGCGGGCGACGGCTTTATCAATATCTGGACCACCACCCCGTGGACCATTCCGTCCAACCAGGCGCTCAACGTCCACCCCGAAATCAGCTACGCGCTGGTCGAAACGGCGCGCGACGGCAAGGCGCTGCTGCTGATCCTGGCGGTCGACCTGGTCGAAGCCTGCCTGGCGCGCTACAAGCTCGAAGGCAAGGTCGTGGCGACCTGCCTCGGTGCTGCCCTCGAAGGCATCTCGTTCAAGCATCCGCTGCACGCCGCCGACGCTTTCTTCGACCGCCTGTCGCCGATGTACCTGGCTGACTACGTGACCACCGAAAGCGGCACCGGCGTGGTCCACTCGGCACCGGCCTACGGCCAGGACGACTTCATCTCGTGCAAGGCGCACGGCATGAAGGACGACGAAATCTTGACGCCTGTGATGGGCGACGGCCGCTTTGCCTCGACCCTGCCGCTGTTTGGCGGCCTGACCATCTGGGAAGCGTCCAAGCCGATCTGCACCGCCTTGACCGAGGCTGGCGCGCTGTTCGAGCTGAAGATGTTCGACCACAGCTACATGCACTGCTGGCGTCACAAGAGCCCGATCATCTACCGCGCCACTTCGCAATGGTTCGCGGGCATGGACATCACGCCCAAAGACGGCGGCAAGACCTTGCGCGAAACGGCTTTGCAGGGCATCGCCGATACCAAGTTCTTCCCGGACTGGGGCCAGGCACGCCTGCACGGCATGATCGAAAACCGTCCTGACTGGACCTTGTCGCGCCAGCGCCAGTGGGGCGTGCCGATGGCCTTCCTGCTGCACAAGGAAACCGGCCAGCTGCACCCGCAAACGCCGGCGCTGCTGGAAGTGATCGCCAAGCTGTTCGAACAGCATGGCATCGACGCCTGGCTCAATGTCGAGGTGAGCGACCTGCTCTCCGAAGACGCCGACATGTACGTCAAGAACAAGGACACGCTGGACGTGTGGTTCGATTCGGGCTGCACCCACCAGACCGTGCTGCGCGGCTCGCACGCTGCACAGTCAAGCTTCCCGGCCGACCTGTACCTGGAAGGCTCGGACCAGCACCGCGGCTGGTTCCACTCGTCGCTGCTGACGTCCTCGATGCTCAATGGCCGTCCGCCATACAAGGCGCTGCTCACGCACGGCTTCACGGTCGACGCCGAAGGCAAGAAGATGTCGAAGTCGCTGCAAAACACGCTGGCGCCGCAAAAAATCTACGACACGCTCGGTGCCGACATCCTGCGCCTGTGGGTGGCGTCGACCGATTACAGCGGCGAGCTGTCGATCTCCGACGAGATTCTCAAGCGCGTGACCGACTCGTATCGCCGCATCCGCAACACGCTGCGCTTCCTGCTGGCCAATACGTCCGACTTCGACCACGCGAAAAACGGCGTGCCGGTGGCCGAAATGTTCGAGATCGACCGCTACGCCGTGGCCAGCATGGCCGCGCTGCAGGCGGACATCGCTGCCCATTGCGAGCGCTACGAATTCCACCCGGTGGTCTCGAAGCTGCAGAACTACTGCTCCGAGGACCTGGGCGGCTTCTACCTCGACATTCTCAAGGATCGCTTGTACACGTCGGCCGTGGATTCGCCTGCGCGCCGCTCGGCCCAGACGGCGCTGTGGCAGATCACCCAGAGCCTGCTGCGCGTGATGGCGCCGATGCTCTCGTTCACCGCCGAAGAAGCATGGGCCGTGTTCGCGACCAAGGAAGAATTCGCCGCCAGCGACGAAACCATCTTCACCCAGACCTACTGGAACCTGCCGGAAGTACCCGATGCAGCTGCCTTGATCGAGAAGTACACGGCGCTGCGCGCAGTGCGCGCCGACGTCACCAAGCAGCTCGAAGAACTGCGCGTATCGGGCGCCATCGGCTCGTCGCTGCAGGCCGAACTGACGATCAAGGCCTCCGCCGACAAGTTCAAGCTGCTCGCCAGCCTGGACGACGATCTCAAGTTTGTCTTCATCACCTCGCAGGCGAACGCGATCGAAGTGGCCAATGCGGCCGACGAAGCCATTGCGGTGACCGCGTCGAGCGCGCCAAAGTGCGAGCGCTGCTGGCACTATCGCGCCGACGTAGGCACGCATGCCGAACACACCGGCCTGTGCGGCCGTTGCGTCAGCAATTTGTTCGGCAGCGGCGAAAAGCGCCGCTTCGCATAAACATCACCACGACACTCAATGGCAACCAAGAAAAAACCGCTGTTCTCCCCAGCCCGCTCGGCCAACAACAACCTGTGGCCGTGGCTGGGCATCGCCGCGATCGTGATCCTGTTCGACCAGCTTTCCAAGATCGCCATCACCAAGCTGTTCGAGTACCGCGAAGAGAAGCTCGTCACGACCTTCTTCAACCTGACGCTGAACTACAACGAAGGCGCCGCGTTCGGCTTCCTCAACAATCAGCCGGGTTGGCAGCGCTATTTCTTCACCGCGATCGGCGTCATCGCCACCGTCTTCATCCTCTATATGCTGCTGCGCAATTCCGGCCAGCGCCTGTTCTGCTGGGCGCTGTCGCTGATCATGGGCGGCGCGATCGGCAACGTGATCGACCGCGTCATGTACGGCAAAGTCATCGACTTCCTCGATTTCCACTGGGCCGGCCACCACTTCGCGACCTTTAACCTGGCCGACAGCGCCATCTTCCTCGGCGCCATGCTGTTTATCTTCGACGAGCTGCGGCGCGTGAACAAGACTTAGAAGGAGCCGGCCATGCCTATGGATTTGAAGGGTAAGAAAATCGTGCTCGGCCTGTCCGGCGGCGTCGCCTGCTACAAGGCGGCCGAGTTGTGCCGCGCGCTGACCCGCGAAGGCGCCAGCGTCCAGGTCGTCATGACCGAGGCTGCCACCCACTTCATCACCGCCGTGACCATGCAGGCGCTGTCGGGCAACACGGTCTACACCGACCAGTGGGACCCGCGCGTGGCCAACAACATGGCCCACATCGACTTGACGCGCGGTGCCGACGCGGTGCTGATCGCGCCCTGCTCGGCCGACTTCATGCGCAAGCTGGCGCACGGCGTATGCGACGATTTGCTCTCGACGCTGTGCCTGGCGCGCCCGAATTCGGTGCCGCTGCTGGTGGCGCCGGCCATGAACGTCGAAATGTGGCAGAACCCCGCCACCCGCCGCAACGTGGCCCAGCTGCGCGCCGACGGCGTGCGCATCCTGGGCCCGGCCGCCGGCGAACAGGCGTGCGGCGAAGTTGGCCTTGGCCGCATGCTCGAACCGCTCGACCTGCTCGACGAACTGATCGCCTCGTTCCAGCCCAAGGACCTGGCCGGCAAGCGCGTGTTGATCACCGCTGGCCCCACGTTTGAGGCGATCGACCCGGTACGCGGCATCACCAATCTGTCGTCCGGCAAAATGGGTTACGCCATCGCGCGCGCCGCGCGTGAAGCGGGCGCCGACGTGCTGCTGGTGTCGGGACCGACCACGCTGCCCACGCCGCACGGCGTGCGCCGCATCGACGTCCAGAGCGCCCAGCAGATGCATGACGCGGTCATGGCCGGCATCCATGGCCAGCACATCTTCATCGGCGTGGCCGCCGTAGCCGACTGGCGCGTGGTCAATGCCAGTGACCAGAAAATGAAAAAGCAGGACGGCGAAATGCCGCCGCTGCAGTTCGAACAGAACGCCGATATCCTGGCCACGGTCGCCGCCACCACCTCGATTTCCGGCTGGCCGTACTGCGTCGGCTTTGCCGCCGAATCGGAAAACCTGGTCGAATACGGCGCCGTCAAGCGCGAGAAAAAAGGCATTCCCTTGTTGGTGGGCAATATCGGCCACCACACCTTCGGACAGGATGACAATACCGTGATCCTGTTCGACGAACACGGCCACACCGTGCTGCCGCGCGCCGACAAATTGACGCTGGCGCGCCAGCTGGTGTCCGAAATCGCAAAACGCATCGAACAACGCTCACTGCTCAAATAATATGAAAACCATCGACATCAAGATTCTCGACCCGCGCATGAAAGACCAGCTGCCCGCCTACGCCACCGAAGGCAGCGCCGGCCTGGACCTGCGCGCCTGCATCGACGCGCCGATTACCATCGAAGCCGGCGCCACGGTGCTCATTCCGACCGGGCTGGCGATCCACCTGGCCGATCCTGGCTACGCGGCCATGATCTTGCCGCGCAGCGGCATGGGTCACAAGAACGGCATCGTTTTAGGCAATCTGGTAGGCTTGATAGACTCCGACTACCAGGGCCAGTTGATGGTCTCGACCTGGAACCGCGGCCAGGCTGCCTTTACGCTCAACCCCATGGAGCGGCTGGCGCAACTGATCGTGGTGCCGGTGCTGCAAGTCGGATTCAACGTCGTCGACGAATTCGATACCAGTGAGCGTGGCGCCGGCGGTTTCGGCAGCACTGGAAAACACTAAAAACTTGGAGAATCCCATGAACCGCCTTCCCGGTCTGTGGCCGGCCGCGCCGGCATTGCTGCTCACCCTGTTGTTGTCCGCCTGCCAGTCAACCGCGCCGGTCATCTCCGGCCCGGCCATGCCGAGCGCAACGCCGGCCGACACCGCGCCGGTGATGTCACCGCGCGTGGCAGCAGCGGCCGAAGCACTGACCAAGATGGCGGCCATGCAGGACCGCCTGTACAAGGTGGCCGCGCCGCTGTTGATCAGCAATGCGGAGCTGTGCAAGGCGCAGGCGCGCAACCTGCTTGGCTTTACCGCGCGCAATCGCTACTGGTATCCGGGCGACTACAATGAAGCGGCGCACGTCGCCTTCGGCATGGGCGAACGGCTGCAGGTGACGGGCGTGCTGGCCGGCAGCGGCGCCGCCCGCGCAGGCCTCAAGCGCGGCGACGAACTCATTTCAGCCAGCGGCAAGACGCTGCCGACCGGTCCCAATGCATCGAGTTCAGTTGGCGCGGTATTCGGCCCGCTGGTGGCCTCGCAGGCCAACCTGGCCATGCTGGTCGAGCGTGACGACAAGAGCCGCCAGCTGTCGATTCCCGTCACCCGCGCCTGCGGTTTCGCGATCGAACTGGGTAACGCCGACAACATCAATTCCTACGCCGACGGCCAGCGCGTGATGGTCACGCGGGGCATGCTGCACTTCACCCAGTCGGACGACGAACTGGCGGTGCTGCTGGCCAAAGGCATGGCGCACAACATCCTCGGCCACGCTGCCGTCACGCGCAGCACCAGCACCATTGGCAGCGTCATCGACAATCTGGGCAATGTGCGTCCCGATTTGTCGATGCTGATCGGCAGTGCCGGCATCAAGCCGATGACGCCCGAGCTGGACCAGTCGGCCGACCATCTGAGCCTGTACCTGCTCTCGCGCGCCGGCTACAACATCGACAGCGCCGCGCCGTTCTGGAAGCGCCTGTCGGCGGCCTACCCGGCCACGGTGTTGAACGGCTACGTCGCCAACCACCCGGGCACCACCGTGCGCCTGGCAGGCATTGACAAGTCGGTGGCCGAAATCAAGGCCAAGCAAGGCAACAAGAAAACACTGACGCCATGAAAAAACTGATCCTCGTCGCATTGCTGTTTCCGCTGCTGGCGCACGCTGCGGCATGGGTCAGTGTCGGCGCCGGCGACGACAGCAAGGCGTTCATCGACAAGAGCTCGATCATCAAAAGCCCCGAAGGCTACAAGGCCTGGTCGATGGTGTCGTACGCGAAGGAACAAGAGACCCAGGATGGTACGGCATACCGCTCGATCAAAGCGCTGCACGTGTATGCCTGCGCCCAGCGCACCGTGACCTTGCTCAGTCAGGTGTATTACGGCGAGGCGATGGGCAAGGGCCCGGTCGCGCAGAACATCAAGTTCGAAAAATTCACGGCCGAGGACATTATCCCCGACAGCGCCGACGACGGCGCCCTGCAAGTGGTTTGCAAGGGAAAGAAAAAGTAGGTCAGAAGTTCGGGAAGAAGTTCGCCATCACCCACGTCAGCACGCCGCAAAATACTACCGCGGCGATCAGCCACGCCAGCAAAAGGCCGAACTTCGGCGAGCCATCGTCTTTTTTTGTATCATTGGTCATTGCACCAGTATAGCCGATCCCATTCAATAGCAAGAACCGGCTAGCCGCGGGTCCGGCTGCGCATCACACTATCCATTTTCAATCAAAGAATTCGCCATGAACACAGCCAACATGCTGCGCCTGATCCTGCTGGCCGCCATCTGGGGCAGCTCCTTCCTCTTCATGCGCATCAGTGCGCCGGTGCTGGGACCAGCGGTGCTGATCGAATACCGGGTCGCTTTCGCAGCGCTGTTCCTGGCCATCGTCGGCCTGTTTCTCAAAAAGCGGCTGGACCTGGCCGCCAACTGGAAGCACTACTTGATCCTCGGCTTTTTCAACTCCGCCTTTCCGTTCCTGCTGTTTGCGTATGCGGCCGGCACGCTGACCGCGTCGGTGCTGTCGGTCTTGAACGCCACCGCGCCGATGTGGGGCGCCCTGATCGGCGCGCTGTGGTCGCGCCAGGCGATTGCCGGCAAGAAGGTGCTGGGACTGGTGCTGGGCACCTGCGGCGTGGCGCTGCTGGTTGGTTTCGACGCGGTCGCCACGCGTCCCGGCGCCGGCCTGGCGATCGCCGCCGCCCTGGTGGCAGCAATCAGCTACAGCGTGGCCAGCGCTTATGCCAAGTCGGCCAAAAGCGTCGATCCATTCGCCAATGCGCACGGCAGCATGTGGGCCGCGACCATCCTGGTCATTCCCGCGCTGGCCTTCTTTCCGGCGCCGGGCACGCCCACCATCGGCATCATGGGCGCTGCGCTGGCGCTGGGCGTGATGTGCACCGGCGTCGCCTACATCCTGTACTTCAAGCTGATCGAGGACGTCGGCACCACGTCGGCGCTGACCGTCACCTTTCTCAACCCGCTGTTCGGCATTTTGTGGGGCACGCTGTTCCTCGGTGAAGTGGTCGGCTGGTACACTGTGGCCGGCGCCGCCATCGTCATTACCGGCACGGCGCTGGTCACCGGATTCGTTCCCCGTTTCGCGTCATCTGCCTCCAAGGACCCTGTTTGCAAAAGTTGATTCCCCTGCCGCCAGGTTATCGCAACGACGACATCCTGGCCTTTCACGGCCGCGATGCCGAAGGCCTGGCCGAGCAGGTCGCGCCCAACCGCGTGCGCAAGGGCGTCTTGATCGCTGGCGTGCCGGTGCTGCTCGATGTCGATCTCGGCGTCGATGCCGCCACCTGCCGCATCGAGGCCGACACCAAGCTGTCAAGCACGGCGCGCGCGCAGGTCGACGACGCCCTCTACAACATCCTCGGTTTGCGCATCGATCCGGCGCCGTTCCTCGATGCCGTGCGGGGCGACGCGCTGCTTGGCCAGCTGGCCCTGCGCCAGCCCGGCTTGCGCATCGTGCAGTCGGCCACGATCTTCGAAGCGCTGACCTGGGCAATCATCGGCCAGCAGATCAACCTGACCTTTGCCATCGCGCTGCGCCGCACCTTCATCGCCCAGGCCGGGCGCGCCCACAGCAGTGGCTTGTGGTGCTACCCGGAAGCGGCCGACGTCGCGCGCCTGCAGGTGGAGGACCTGACGACGCGCAAATTTTCACGTTCCAAGGCCGAGACCTTGCTGCGCTTGGCGCGCCTGGTCGACGACGGCGAACTGACGCTCGAACGCAGCGACGACATCGGCGCCATTTCAAGCGCGCTGCTGGCCATCAAAGGAATCGGCCCGTGGACCGTCAACTACGCGCTGCTGCGCGGTTACGGCTATGCCGACTGTTCGCTGCATGGCGACGTCGCCATCCGCGCAGCGCTGCAACAACTGCTGGGCGAAGACAGCAAACCGGACATGGCGCGCACCGAAGCGCTGCTGGCGCAGTACGCGCCGCACCGGACCATGGCCGCGGCCCACCTGTGGGCCAGCCTGCATCCACAAAGCGCTTGACCCTCACGCTGCGTCAGGCTCCATCCTTGCCTCACGCTTGAAGACAAGGAGTAGGAAGATGATGTTGAAAGTCGGCGAGCTCGCCAAACGCGCAGGACTGACGGTACGCGCGCTCCACCACTACGACAGCATCGGCCTGCTCTCCCCTTCGGCGCGCTCCGACGCCGGCTACCGCCTGTACGACGTGACCGACATCGCCCGCCTGCACCAGATCCAGGCGATGCGGCGCTTCGGCATGCCGTTATCCGACATCGGAAGCTTCCTCGCTAGTGCCGGCTCGCACCTTCCAGCCATCGTGGACCAGCAGATTGCAGCGCTGGACCAGCAAATCGCACAGGCAGGCCTGCTGCGCGATCAGCTGGCGCACCTGCGGCGCCAGCTGGCCGAGGGCGAACAGCCGGACCTGGCCGACTGGCTGACCACTTTGGAGAACATGACCATGTACGATAAATACTTCACGAAAGAACAGCGCGACCGGCTGCCCTTCGTCACCGGCGCCACCGACGCCGAATGGAAAGAACTGGTGAGCGAGATGCACGCGCTGATGGCGGCCGGCATCCCGCCTGAGGCGCCGGCCGCCCAACAGCTGTCGCTGCGCTGGATGGAAATGATCGAGCGCGACACCGGCGGCGATGCGGCGCTGCTGGTGCAGCTCAATGCGATGCAGCAGAACGAAGCGGCGGTACGCGAAGGCAATCGCATCACGCCCGAACTGGAAAAGTACCACCTGCAAGCGTGTGGCGCCTACCGGCTGGCCCTGTACGAAAAATACCTGTCGCCGCAGGAGTACGCCTTCTTCCAGGCGCATTATGGCGAGCGCTCGCACGAATGGCCGCCCCTGATCGCGCGCGTCCAGCAAGCGGTCAAAGCCGGCACCGCACCGCTTGATCCGGTTTCCCAGCAGCTAGCCGCCGAATGGATGGATCTGTTCTGTTCGTATGCCGGCACCGATCCGGCCACCCATGCCAAATTCCGCGCCGCCCATGCCAGCGAACCGGCTTTGGCCCAAGGATCGTTCGTGAAACCATCGACGATCGATTTCATCAAGGCGGCAATCACTGCTGCAGCGCAGCGTAAAACGACGTAAATACGACCCGGAAAAGCCAAAAGCCGTTGATCTCTTTCGAAATCAACGGCTTGAATTTGGTTGCGGGGACAGGATTTGAACCTGTGACCTTCGGGTTATGAGCCCGACGAGCTGCCAGACTGCTCCACCCCGCGTCTGTATGCCAGTATTATAGGTGGGTTTCGGGGTTTAGGCAATGTTAATCCATCTTTGATGTGCGATAGCAGCAGCCGGTGACAAACCACCCTGCCAGCCGCCCCTGCCCGAACCGCCACACGCCCCGCAAACGGGGTGGAAACGGTGTAAAGTAAGCGGAAATCCCATCCCATGGTCAATTATGAAATTTTGTTCCGAGTGCGCCCATCCGGTCGCCCTGCTGATCCCCGACGGCGACAACCGGCCGCGCTACGTGTGCACCCAATGTGACACCATCCATTATCACAACCCCAAGCTGGTGGTCGGCTCGATTCCCGTGTGGGACATGGATGGCGAACTGCGGGTGCTGCTGTGCAAGCGCGCGATCGAGCCGCGCCATGGCTATTGGACCTTGCCGGCCGGCTTCATGGAAAACGCCGAAACCACGGCCCAGGCGGCGGTGCGCGAAACGGAAGAAGAAGCCGGCGCCGACATTGAAATTGGCGACCTGTTCAGCTTGCTCAACGTGGCCCATGTGCACCAGGTGCATTTGTTCTACCTGGCCCGTTTGCGCAGCCTCGACTTTGCGCCCGGCATCGAAAGCCTGGACGTCAAGCTGTTTGCCGAACACGAAATCCCATGGGACGATCTGGCCTTCCCCACCATCCGCACGACGCTGGAACTGTTCTTCAGCGACTGTGTCCAACGACGAGAAAAAGGTGGCCGCTTCGGCTTCCATTGCCACGACATCGTCCATCCGATGCGCATTGCGAGCCCGTCCAACGACTCATGATTCCCTGGCTTGAGACCCACTCGCCGTTTCCCGACGTATCCGAGGCCCTGACCATGGATGCGCCCGGCTTGCTGGCCGCCGGCGCCGACCTGTCGCCCGAACGGCTGCTGGCCGCCTACCAGCGCGGCATCTTTCCCTGGTTCTCCGAAGGCCAGCCCATCCTGTGGTGGAGCACCGACCCGCGCATGGTGCTCATGACGGCGAATTTCCGCATCAGCGACAGCCTGCGCAAGGCCTTGCGCCGCACCGAGCGCAGCATGCAAGACGGCGGGCACTGGCAAGTGCGCTTCGACTCGGCCTTTGAAGGGGTGATGCGCGCCTGCGCCGCCCCGCGCCGCGACGGGCCCGGCACCTGGATCTCCGACGACATCGTCAAAGGCTATAGCGGCCTGCACGCGATGGGCCATGCCCACTCGTCCGAACTGTGGCTCGATGGCGAACTGGTCGGCGGCGCCTACGGCGTGTGCATCGGGCGCATGTTTTACGGCGAGTCGATGTTCGCGCGCGTCACCGACGGCTCCAAGATCGCGCTGGCCTACCTGGTCGACTTCCTGCGCCACCAGGGCGTGACGATGATCGACTGCCAGCAAGAAACCGCGCACCTGGCCTCGCTGGGCGCAGCGCCGATTGCGCGCGCCGCCTTCCTGGCGCACTTGCGCCAGGCGATCGGGCTGCCCGCGCCGCAAGGATGGGAGTGTGCGCCACGCTTGCACAGCGCGCGCAACACGCAGTAGGAGCTACAATGGCTAAAACAGGAAGCATCCACGCCGCATTGAAAGCGCATGCATGACGCACCTAAACGACCTGCCCTTTTCGACCTTGCAGTTCTACACGACGGCGCCCTATCCGTGCAGCTACCTTGACGCGCGCCAGGCCCGTTCGCAAGTGGCCACCCCTTCGCACCTGATCAACGCCGACGTCTATTCCGAACTGGTCAAGAACGGTTTCCGGCGCAGCGGCATCTTCACCTACCGCCCGTATTGCGACGGCTGCCACGCCTGCATCCCGGTACGGGTGCGCACCGCCGAGTTCAAGCCCAGCCGCGGCCAGCGCCGGGCCTGGGGCCGCCACGCGGCGCTGGTGGCCACCGTCGCCAACCTGAGCTTTTGCGACGAACACTATGCGCTCTACCTGCGCTACCAGACCACGCGCCACGTGGGCGGCGGCATGGACCAGGACAGCCGCGACCAGTACGCCCAGTTCCTGCTGCAAA
>JAZJXM010000025.1:71646-80938 GCA_040390915.1 Pseudomonadota bacterium | reverse complement strand
TCCAGATGTCAGACTTGACCCTGTTTCTATTGAGTGGGAAGCTGACTTACTGAGCGAAGTGCTCGGCCAGGGTTTGTCCCAGGCCGCTTTCGATCACCTGCTCCACCTGGCGCACCAGCGCGTCGTCGACGGCGCCCTTGAACACGAACATCCGGTACACGTCGGACAGGCACACCTTGTTCACGTTCACCAGCAGCACCCAGTTGTCGGTGCTTTCCAGGGCCTTCTTGCCCCATTTTGAACGGGTCGTCACGTCAGCCTGCACCCGTCCGACCCAGCCTGCGGCCAGCATTTTCTCCAGCAGCATCGTCATCTCATCGTAGCCAAAACGCGTGTGGGCGCGGATCGACGCCGACGACACCAGCGCCGTATCGTGCTGCTGCGCGCTGGCGTGCAGCACCTTGAGGATCGCCATGGCGTCGACGAAGGCGCCGCCCGGCACCGGCTTGTACCACCAGCGCTCATATTTGATGACCGGCAGCGCCGAAGCGACCACCGCCCCGATCAGCGTGATCATCCACGACAGGTAGATCCACAACAGGAACAGCGGTAGCGCCGCCAGTGCGCCGTAAATGATCGTATAGGTCGGGAACTGGCGCACGAAAAAAGCGAAACCGCGCTTGGCCACTTCAAACGCCAGCGCAGCGATGATGCCGCCCCAGACCGCGTCGCGCCAGTCGACAAAACGGTTCGGCACCAGCATATACAGCAGCGTGAACGCGCCGCAGGTCAGGCTGACCGACAGCATCGAATTGAACAAGCCGCTGAAGAACGGCGCCGCCTTGGCCAGGCCGCTGGTGGCGACGAACAGTTGCGAGCTCGCTGAAATCGACAGGCCGATCAGCAGCGGCCCCAACGTCACCAAAGCCCAGTAGATGACGATGCGCTGGCCGATCGGGCGCGTGCGGCGCACTTTCCAGATCTGGTTGAAGGCGCGCTCGATCATGCCCATCATCGCCGCCGACGTGAGCAGCAGCGCCACCGCGCCCACCGCCGACAGGCCCTTGGCCTTGCTGGCGAACTGGGTCAGGTTACCGATGATGGTGCTCGAAATCGCCTTCGGCATCATGGTTTGCACGAAGTAGGCGTCCAGCGACGTGCGGAAATTGCTGAAGATCGGAAAGGTCGTGAAGATCGCCAGCACAATCGTCAGCAGCGGCACCAGCGCCAGCGTGGTGGTGAAGGTCAGGCTGCCGGCTACCTGCGGCAGTTTCTCTTCGTAGAGGCGGCGCCGCGCGAAGCGCAACAGGTCGCGCGCTTCGCTCAAGGTCAGGCCACGCACGACATCGACACTGTTGCTGATCATCTGGTTGGTGGAACGGGAAATTTTAGAAAGCATGAAATGGAAAAACGCGGAACGTAGGCGTATCGGCAATAAAGCGCCCTATAATACCGCTATGAACCCAACCAACACGAATATTCTCGTCTTGTACTACTCGCGCCATGGCGCAACGCGCAAACTGGCCGAGCTGATCGCCCAGGGAATCGAAAGCGTCCCCGGCGTCGATGCCCGCCTGCGCACCGTGCCTGCCGTGTCCTCGGTGACCGAAGCGACCGAATCCGATATCCCGTCCACAGGTGCGCCTTACGTCGAGCTGCAAGACCTGGCTGACTGCGACGGCCTGGCGCTCGGATCGCCCACCCGCTTCGGCAATATGGCTTCGGCCATGAAGTATTTCCTCGACGGGACCGCGGCCCAATGGCTGTCGGGCACACTGGCGGGCAAGCCGGCCGCCGTATTCACCTCCACCGGGAGCCTGCACGGCGGCCAGGAAGCGACGCTGCTGACCATGATGATCCCGCTGCTCCACCACGGCATGCTGATCATGGGCCTGCCCTACACCCAGCCCGAACTGATGACCACGTCCAGCGGCGGCAGCCCGTACGGCCCAACCCACTGGTCCGGCATCGACGGCGACAAGGCACTCACCGACGACGAAAAGCGGCTTGCCATCGCGATGGGCAAACGGCTGGCCGACACCGCACAACGCCTGCAAGGAGCGCGCTGATGGAATCCTCAAAAAAATACCACCTGGGCGCCATCGCCAGCCTGTCGCTGCTGATTGCCTGGCTGCTGGCCTGGGAAATGCTGATCGCGCCGCTGCATCCGGGTGGCTCGTGGCTGGCGCTCAAGGTGCTGCCGCTGTTGATCCCGCTGGGCGGCGTCATCAAGCGCGACATCTACACCTTGCAATGGTCGTCCATGGTGATCCTGCTGTACTTTACCGAAGGCGTGGTACGCGCCTGGAGCGACAAGCTGTTCGCCTCGCAAGTGATGGCCTGGGGCGAAATCGCGCTGGTCTGTATTTACTTCGCGTGCGCGCTGCTGTACCTGCGGCCTTATAAAAAAGCCGCCAAGCGCATCGCCCGCGAACTGCTGGAGAAGGTGAACCCGACCAAATGACAAGCGACTTCCTGGCGCGCTGCCGCGCGGCCGTGGGCCAGGCCCATGTGCTTACGCAAGCGGCCGACATGGCGCCCTACCTGACCGACTGGCGCGGCCGTTTTACCGGCAATGCGCTGGCGGTGCTGCGTCCGGGGTCCACGTTCGAAGTCGCGCAACTGGTCAAAGCCTGCTGCGACGCGCGCGTGCCGCTGGTGCCGCAAGGGGGCAACACCGGCCTGGTGCTGGGCGGCGTGCCCGACGCCAGCGGCAGCGCGGTAGTGCTGTCGCTGGGCCGCATGCGCCAGGTGCGCGCGGTCGATCCGGTCAACCGCACCATCACCGTCGATGCCGGCTGCATCTTGCAGCAGGTCCAGCAAGCGGCGCTTGCACATGACTGCCTGTTCCCGCTGTCCCTGGCGGCCGAAGGCAGCTGCACCATCGGCGGCAACCTGTCGACCAATGCCGGCGGCACTGCCGTGCTGCGCTACGGGAACACGCGCGAATTGTGCCTGGGCCTGGAAGTGGTGAGCGCGCAAGGCGAGATCTGGAGCGGCTTGCGCGGGCTGCGCAAGGACAATACCGGTTACGACCTGCGCGACCTGTTCATCGGCGCCGAAGGCACGCTGGGCGTGATCACCGGCGCCGTGCTCAAGCTGTTTCCCCAACCGAAGGCCGCCATTGCAGCGCTGGTGGCGCTAGCCTCGCCGCGCAGCGCGCTCGAACTGCTCACGCTGATGCAGGACCAGTGCGGCGCCAGCCTGACCGGCTTCGAATTGATGTCCGACGTCGCGCTGCGCCTCGTCGCCACCCACTTCCCGTCGCTGCCGCAGCCGTTCGCGGCGCACCACAAGCAGTATGTGCTGCTCGAAGTGTCGAGCAGCGAGTCCGAGCTGCACGCAGTCGACCTGCTGGAACGGGGCATCGCCAGCGCGCTCGAGCGCGGCATCGCCGACGACGCGGTGGTGGCCATGTCGGAGACGCAGTCGCGCGGCCTGTGGCAAGTGCGCGAGCACATCTCGATGGCGCAGGCCGCGGCCGGCAAGAACATCAAGCACGACGTATCGCTGCCGATTTCGCACATCGCCGACTTCATTGACGCCACCGATGCAGCGCTGCTGCAAGCGTATCCCGGCTGCCAGCTGGTGTGCTTCGGTCACCTTGGCGACGGCAACCTGCACTACAACGTGGCGCCGCCGCACGGCACCGCGCATGAACAATTCCTGGACCATCAAAGCGCCATCAACCGCATCGTGCACGACCAGGTGGACGCGTTCAAGGGCTCCATTTCGGCCGAACACGGCATCGGCGCGCTCAAGCGCGACGAGCTGGCGCGCTACAAATCCAAGGTGGAACTGGACCTGATGCGCGCCATCAAGGCCGCGCTCGACCCGCTGAACATCATGAATCCCGGGAAGATCCTGTGACGGCTCCATGGTAAGTCTGCTGGCGCGCTGGCTGCTGCTGGGCGAGTGGCGCGCGCATCCGATGCGCGCCCTGCTGGCTGTGGGCGCCATCGCGGTCGGCGTGGCGATGGGCTTTGCCATCCACCTGATCAACGCGGCCGCCTTCAACGAATTTACGGCTGCCGCCAAAAGCCTGTCCGGCCAGGCCGACATCCAGGTGGCCGGGCGCGAAAAATGGTTCGACGAAGCGGTCTATCCACGGCTGGCCGCGCTGCCGGAAGTGGCGGGCGCCTCCCCGGTGGTCCTGATCAATGCCGGCGTGCCGGGCCACGCCGGCGCACTCAAGGTGATCGGCATCGATGGCTTTCGGGCCGGCGCGGTCACGCCCGCGCTGATCGGCACCAGCAGCAATGGCACTGCCTACGACATCCTCGACGACGACGCCATCTTCCTGTCGCCGGGCGCAGCGAGCTGGCTAGGCCGCCAAGCCGGCGGACGGCTGGCGCTGCGCTCGGGCACCACCGACTTCACGCTGCGCGTGGCCGGCAGCATGCAAGCGCGCCCCGGCCAGCGCATCGCCATGATGGACATCGGCGCAGCCCAATGGCGTTTCGGCAAAGTCGGGCAACTGTCGCGCATCGACCTGAAACTGCACAGCGGGGTTGACCGCGACACCGTCGAGCGCCAGCTGGCGCGCGACCTCGAACGCGATTATCCCGGCCGCTTCCAGGTCGAACAGCCGAACGACGACGACCAGCAAAGCCGCGCCAGCGGCATGAGCCGCGCCTACCGCGTCAACCTGACGGTGCTGGCGCTGGTGGCGCTGTTCACCGGCGCGTTCCTGGTGTTTTCGACCCAGGCGCTGTCGGTGATCCGGCGCCGCAGCCAGTTTGCGCTGCTGCGGGTGCTGGGCGTGGAGCGGCGCGCCCTGCTGCGCCAGGTCCTGCTCGAAGGCGCCAGCCTGGGCGTGGTAGGCGCGCTGTTCGGCATCGGCGCCGGCTATGCGCTGGCCGCCACCGCCCTGCACTACTTCGGGGCCGACCTTGGCGCCGGGCTGTTTGCCGGCGTGCGCCCGATGATCGCCTTCCCGCCGCTGGCGGCCAGCGTGTTCTTCGCACTCGGGCTGGGCGTGGCGCTGCTTGGCTGCGTGGTGCCGGCGATCGAGGCGGCGCGCGCGGCGCCGGCCGTTGCGCTCAAGTCGGGCAACGATGAAGCCGCCTTGTCGCGCCTGGCGCGGGTGTGGCCGGCTGTGGCATGCATGGCCCTGGCCGGCGGCCTGACGTTGGCGCCGCCGGTGTTCGAGCTGCCGCTGTTTGGCTACCTGGCCATCGGCTTGCTGCTGATGGGCGCCATAGCGCTGATGCCGCGCCTGGCCGCGACGCTGTTTGGCGCCATCAACCGGATCTCGATGCGGCGCGCGCGCCAGCATCCGGTGCTGGCGCTGACACTGGCGCGCCTCGCCAACGCCTCCGGCCAGGCCGGCATCGCGCTGGGCGGCGTGCTGTCCAGTTTCAGCCTGATGGTGGCGATGGCGATCATGGTGTCGAGCTTTCGCGTGTCGCTGGACGACTGGCTGGTGCGGCTGCTGCCGGCCGACCTGTATGTGCGCGTGCAGGACAGCGGCAGCGCCGGTGGCATGGGGCCGGCCGAACAAACGGCACTGGCGGCCTTGCCAAGCGCCGGGCGCGTCGTGTTCCTGCGCTCGCGCGCGCTGTCGCTGGCGCCGGCGCGGCCCGACGTGACGCTGATCGCGCGCGCCATCGACCTGCGTGATCCGGGCGCGATGATGGTCCTGCAGGGCCGCAGCGCCGCGCTGCCGGCCGGCGCCATGCCGGTGTGGGTATCGGAAGCGATGCTCGACCTGTACGGCGTCAAGGTCGGCGGCACGCTCGAACTGCCGCTGGGCGGCCGTCCGCAGCGCTTCCATGTCGCCGGCGCGGTGCAGGACTATGCCAACCAGGCCGGCTCGGTGAACATCGGGCTCGACGACTACCGCAAGCTGACCGGCGACCTGCTGGTGAGCGACGCCGCCCTGTGGCCCCGCGACGGCGCCAGCGCCGACCAACTGGAAGCCCAAGTGCGCAAGCTGCCGTTCGGGCGCTCGCTGCAGTTTGCCAAGCCGGGAGAAATCCGCGCCATGAGCATGCAGATTTTCGACCGCAGCTTCGCCGTCACCTATCTGCTGGAAGTCATTGCGATCGTGATCGGCCTGGCCGGCGTGGCGGCGACGTTTTCGGCGCAAACGCTGGCGCGCGCCAAGGAATTTGGCATGCTGCGCCATGTAGGCGTCACGCGCGGGCAAGTGATGCGCATATTGGCGCTGGAAGGCGGCGCACTGTCGGCGCTGGGCGTGCTGTGCGGCTTCGGCCTGGGGCTCTTGATCAGCCTGATCCTGGTGTACGTCGTCAATCCGCAATCGTTCCACTGGACCATGCGCTTGCACCTGCCATGGCCGCTGCTGGCTGGCGTGGCCGGCGCGCTGCTGGCGGCGTCGGTGGTGACGGCGCTGGTGGCGGGCCGCCAGGCGCTGTCGGGCGGTCCGATACGCGCTGTGAGGGAGGACTGGTAAATGCGTATCACATTGATTGTATTGATGTTATTGGCGCAGCATTGCCAGGCCACGCCGGTTTTCGAAGCGGTCACGCCAGGGCGTGCTCTGAGCTTCCCGCTCGATACCGGCGCCCATCCCGGCTTCAAAACCGAGTGGTGGTACGTGACCGGCTGGCTCAAAGGCGCGCACGGCAAGCCGCTCGGCTTTCAGGTGACCTTCTTTCGCAGCGCCACCGGCATCGGCAAAGGCAACCCGAGCGCCTTCGCGCCGCGCCAGCTGATCATCGGCCACGCAGCCCTGTCCGACCCGGCGCGCGGCAAGCTCGCCCATGACCAGCGCTCGGCGCGCGAAGGCTTCGGCCTGGCCTACGCCAAAGTGGGCGGCACCGACGTGCGGCTAGACGGCTGGCGCATGCAGCGCGGTGCCGACGGCCGCTACCAGGTCAGCATCGCCTCGCCCGAACTGACTTTGATCCTCACGCTCACGCCCAGCCAGCCGATGCTGCTGCAAGGCGACGCCGGCTACTCGCGCAAGGGTCCGGATGCTCCCAACGCCAGCTACTACTACAGCGAACCGCAACTGAAGGTGAGCGGGCTGGCCGGGCATGGCGGCGCCAAGCCAGGCAAGGTCGAAGGGACCGCCTGGCTCGATCACGAGTGGTCCAGCCAGGCGCTGGACCCGCAGGCGGCGGGCTGGGACTGGGTCGGCGCCAACCTGGCCGACGGGTCGGCGCTGATGGCTTTCCAGATCAGGGGCAAACAAGGTGGTAAACTATGGGCGCACGCGACTTTGCGCGACATTCATGGCAAAGTCACCCAGTTCGAACCAGGCCAGGTCAGTTTCACGGCGCAATCGCACTGGAAGTCGCCGCGCACCAGCGCCGCGTACCCGGTGGCGACGACCATCGTCACGGGCGGCACCAGCTGGCAGATCACACCCTTGCAGCAAGACCAGGAACTGGACTCGCGCCGCTCGACCGGCGCGCTGTACTGGGAAGGCGCGGTGACGATCAGCCGCGATGGCAAAGAAGTCGGGCACGGATACCTTGAACTGGTCGGATACGACCGTTTCATGACACTTTAAACAAACAGCGGATAACAGAAGCACTACATGACCAACAGCACCACCGAGCACGACACCAGCCGCAAAGGCAGCCTTGCCGCATTCAAGGGATTGATCCCGTTCCTGCGCCCCTACCGCCGCCAGTTCATGCTGGCCGGGATAGCACTGGTGGTGGCGGCCGCCTCCACGCTGGCCATTCCCTACGCATTCAAGCAAATGATCGACCTGGGATTTGGGGCCGCGGCCGGTGCGCGCAGCATCAAGCACGTCGACGCCACTTTCCTGGCGCTGTTCGCCGTAGCCACGGTGCTGGCGCTGGCGACGGCCGCGCGCTTTTTCACGGTGTCGTGGCTGGGCGAACGGGTGACCGCCGACATCCGCAGCGCCGTGTACAGCCACGTGGTCGAACAGAGCCCCGAATTTTTCGAAACCACGCAGACCGGCGAAGTCCTGTCGCGCATCACCACCGACACCACCTTGATCCAGGCAGTGGTCGGCACCAGCATCTCGATGGCGCTGCGTAACGTGCTGCTGTTCCTGGGCGGCCTGGTGATGCTGTTCGTGACCAGCGCCAAGCTGTCCTCGATCATCCTGGTGCTGCTGGTACTGGTGATCGTGCCGATCATCCTGTTCGGCCGGCGCGTGCGCAAGCTCTCGCGCGACTCGCAAGACCGGATCGCCGACGCCTCGGCGATGGCCGGCGAAATCCTCAACGCCATGCCGACCGTGCAGGCCTACACCCACGAGCGCATCGAAGCTGCGCGTTTTGGCGGCTCGGTCGAAAGTGCGTTCAAGACGGCGATGCGGCGCATCCGCGCACGCGCGTTACTGACGGTGGTGGCCATCGTGCTGGTGTTCGGCACCATCGTGTTCGTGCTGTGGCTGGGCGCGCATGCGGTCCTGGAAGGCACGATGACGGGCGGCGACCTTGGCCAGTTCATCCTGTATGCCTCGATCGTGGCCGGCTCGATCGGCGCGCTGTCCGAAGTGATGGGCGAAGCGCAGCGCGCCGCTGGCGCCACGGAACGGCTGCTCGAACTGCTGTCCGTAAAGTCCTCGATCCAGAATCCGGCCAAGCCAAAGGCACTGCCGGCGCGTACCGCCAGCGGTGCGGCGCTGACGCTGGCCGACGTCACGTTCTCCTATCCATCGCGGCCCGAAACGGCGGCGCTGGCGCACTTGTCGCTGTCGATCAAGCCGGGCGAAACGGTGGCCGTGGTTGGCCCGTCGGGTGCCGGCAAAACCACCTTGTTCCAGCTATTCCTGCGATTCTACGACCCGCAAAGCGGCGCCATCACGCTCGACGGCGTCGACATTCGCGACCTGGACCTGCACACGCTGCGCGACGCGGTCGGCATCGTCCCGCAAGACACCGTCATCTTCTCGGCCGACGCGATGGAAAACATCCGCTACGGCCGTCCTGGCGCGAGCGACGACGACGTGATCGCGGCGGCGCGCATGGCAGCGGCGCACGAATTCATCGAGCGCCTGCCGCAAGGCTACAAATCGTTCCTGGGCGAGCGCGGCGTGCGCCTGTCGGGCGGGCAGCGCCAGCGCATCGCGATCGCGCGCGCGCTGCTGAAAAATCCACCGTTGCTGCTGCTCGACGAAGCGACCAGCGCGCTGGACGCCGAATCGGAGCGGCTGGTGCAAAGTGCACTGGAAGCGGCCATGGTCGGGCGTACCACGGTGATCATCGCGCACCGGCTGGCGACGGTACAGCGGGCCGACCGCATTGTCGTCATGGAAGACGGCAAGATCGTCGAAACTGGCACCCACGCCTCGCTGGTGGCGCTGGGCGGCATCTACGCCAACCTCGCCGCGCTGCAATTCCACAGCGTCCACATCGCCCACTAAAGCAACACCGGGGTCAGACCACTTTTGCCCCAG
>JAZJXM010000025.1:46189-71636 GCA_040390915.1 Pseudomonadota bacterium | reverse complement strand
ATGAACGGCTTATTTGACTAGGTTTTTACGATGCGACAATACCTCGACCTGATGCGCCATGTGCAGCAAAATGGCACTTTGAAGACCGACCGCACCGGCACCGGCACCCTGTCCGTGTTCGCGCACCAGATGCGCTTCAATTTGCAGGACGGTTTTCCGCTGGTGACCACCAAGAAGCTGCACCTCAAATCCATCATCCATGAATTGATCTGGTTCCTCAACGGGTCGACCAATATCGCCTACCTGAAGGAAAACGGGGTCTCGATCTGGGATGACTGGGCCGATGCCGACGGCAATCTGGGCCCGATCTATGGCTATCAGTGGCGCAATTGGCCAACCCCTGACGGCGGCCATATCGACCAGATCACCCAGGTCATGGACCAGATCAAGAACAATCCGGACTCGCGCCGCATGATCGTCTCGGCCTGGAACGTGGCTGACGTGCCGAACATGAAGCTGCCGCCGTGCCACGCGCTGTTCCAGTTTTATGTCGCCGACGGCAAGCTGTCGTGCCAGCTGTATCAGCGCAGCGCCGATATCTTCCTCGGCGTGCCATTCAATATCGCGTCGTATGCGCTACTTACCCACATGATGGCGCAGCAGGCCGGCCTGGAAGTGGGCGACTTTATCTGGACCGGCGGCGACTGCCACTTGTACACCAACCACGTCGAGCAGGTCGAGCTGCAGCTGTCGCGCACGCCGATGCCGCTGCCGAAACTGGTCATCAAGCGCAAGCCGGAAACGCTGTTCGATTACCAGTTCGACGACTTCGAATTTGAAGGCTATCAGCCGCAAGGCCTGATCCGGGCGCCGGTCGCGGTCTGACCGGCGCCGCCGGCGTCAGAACTCTTCCCAGTCCGCGCTTGAGGGCGCGGCGTTGGCCACCCGTTTCAAGCGCACCGGCGCCGCTACCGCCACGCGCACTTTCGCTGGCGGCGCTGCCATTTTCTTGACCAGCACCGGCTTTTTGGCGACCGGCTTCGGTGCCGCCACCACGTCAAGCTTGAAGATGCTGACCACGTCGGTCAGCGCGCCGGCCTGCTCTTGCAGCGAATCGGCCGCCGCTGCCGCCTCCTCCACCAGCGCTACGTTCTGCTGCGTGAGCGTGTCCATGTGACCGATCGCTTCGTTGATCTGTTCCAGCCCCGTGGTCTGTTCCTGGCTGGCCGAGGTGATTTCGCCCATGATGTCGGTCACGCGCTGGATGCTCGAGACGATTTCCTTCATCGTCACGCCGGCCTGGTCGACCAGGCGCGCGCCGCTGCCCACTTTTTCTACCGAGTCGCCAATCAGCTGCTTGATTTCCTTGGCCGCGCCGGCCGAGCGCTGCGCCAGGTTGCGCACTTCGGCGGCCACCACCGCAAAGCCGCGCCCTTGTTCGCCCGCGCGCGCCGCTTCCACAGCCGCATTCAATGCCAGGATATTGGTCTGGAACGCGATGCCGTCGATGACGGCGATAATGTCGACGATCTTCTTGGACGACTCGTTGATCGAGCCCATGGTCTCGACCACCTTGGACACCACCTCCCCGCCCTTGATCGCCACTTCCGACGCCGATACCGCCAGCACATTGGCCTGGCGCGCGTTGTCGGCGTTTTGCTTGACGGTGCCGGTCAGTTCTTCCATCGACGCTGCCGTTTCTTCCAGCGAGCCGGCCTGGCTTCCGGTGCGCTCGGACAGGTCCATGTTGCCGGCCGCGATCTGGCCCGATGCGCTGGCGATGGTGTCGGTGCTGTGGCGTACTTCGCCCACGATGCTGGCCAGGTTGGCCTTCATCTTCGACAGCGCCGTCAGCAAGGCGCCAAATTCGTTATGGCTGGCGACGACGATGGTGCCGGTCAGGTCGCCGTCAGCGACCCGCTCGGCGATGTCGGTCGCCTCCTTGAGCGGCACCGAGATGGCGCGTACCAGCATGATCCCGACCAGCACACCCAGCAGCAGTCCGACCGACAGCACCACGGTCATGGTCCAGATGGTGCTCCTGACGTTATCGCCTACCATCAGGTCGTCGGTGACGGAGCGCTTGTCGGTCATTTCCTTGAGCGCCTTCAGGGCTGCGTCGCCGGCCCGGTAGGATGGGTTGATCTTCTTGATCAGGATCGCTTCGGCGTCATCCCATTTGCCTTCCCTGACCATGGCCGCCGCCGCGCGCACATGCTCAATACCCAGCCCCGCGCTGCTGGCATACCAGTCCTGCGCCAGCTTCTTCTCGTCCGCCGCCTTGATCGCACCCAGGTACTCTTCCCAGCGCTTGTGCGCGCGTACCGAAATCGCTTCAATCTGATCGAAGTGCAGCGCCAGCGCATGGTCGTGCAGCTGCGACCAGCTCAGCACCGGATTGTGCTGCAGCGCTTGCAGGATCTGGCTGCGATTGAGTTCCATTTCAAGCCGGATCGCGCTCTGGGTGCTGGTGTTTTTCTGGTCCGCCAGCGTCACGTCGCGCACCACGCCAACGGCGTAGTTGGAACTGTAGATCCCGACCCCGCCGTTGACGGCCATCAGCGCAATGAGGAAGCCGAGGACCCCGATCACCAGGGTCTTGATGTTGATATTATTGAACATGAGATATGCTCCTTTGGTCGTGCATTGATGCGGATGGGGCGGCGCTGTTGTGCAGCGTGTTGAAGAATTGGTGGATGCCAGCGCGCAACTCATCCACGCGATCGAATTCGATGTACGTCACATCGCACAGGTCTTGCAGTTCGCGGATCAGGGTGGTCTTGATCGGGGCGTGCTTCCACACCAGGAACAGTACTGGCGTGCAGCGGCCCTTGAAGATGTGATAGGCCAGCTCGAAAGCGCTGCTTTCACTCATGCCGACCCGGATATTGACAACTGCGTCGGCCTGTTCGAGCAAGGCCAGCCGGTGGTCGCGAAAGTTCTTGGGCGTGAACGGAACGTGGTAGTCACGTTCGAACGATTTCTTGAACGTGTCCGCGCTTTCCGCCGTTGACCCGGTCAAATAGTCGAACGCATGCGGCAAGCCGTTGGCGCTATCGACAATATTGAGTATGTCGCCGATCAGTTGCTGCTGGCGCGCGTCCGATTCGGTGAAAGGCTGACGGATGAACAGCTTGAGCGGCGCCACGCCGGCACTGCGCTGGCGTGGCCGCGCGCGCCGTTCCGGCAGCACGGTGGCCGCCGCAGCCAGGTCGGCAGCGCTGGGGGATGTACGCACCGATGGCGCCGGCACGCGCTCGCCGCGCGCCTGGTGCATTTGCTGCAGCGAGACCAGTTCGCAGCTGTCGGCATGCAGCTGCGCTTCGAACATGCTCTCGGCCGCGGCCAGCGTGGTGCACACGACGGTGCCGCACGCCAGTGAGGCCACCCGCAGCGGACGCGATGCCACGATCGCACTGCGCCGTTCGTCCACCGTCAGCACCAGCATGGCGATCTGGCGCTTGGCCAGCCGCGCCAGGATGTCGCCGTCATCGATCTCGTCCACCGCGATGTCGCCAGCGCGAATCACGCTGGCGGTCACGGCGCTGGCGCACAGCGTGAAGCCCGCTTCGCTGAGCTGGCGCGCCAATGCCACGGCGCGTGCCTGGTCACCCTTCTTCACGCGCATGTAGACCTGGCCGCTGCCTGGTGCGCGCACCGATGCGCCCAGCTGGGCCTTGAAGAACGCTTCGCCGAAGGTGCGGCCCACGCCCATCACTTCACCGGTCGACTTCATCTCCGGCCCGAGGATGGTGTCCACGCCCGGGAATTTCGCAAAGGGGAATACCGCTTCCTTGACACTGAAGCATGGTGCTACCACTTCGGCGCCGGCGCCCTGGCTCTCCAGGCTCTGGCCGGCCATGCAGCGCGCCGCGATCTTGGCCAGCGCCACCCCGGTCGCCTTCGACACGAAGGGAATTGTGCGCGAGGCGCGTGGGTTCACTTCCAGGACGTAGATCACGTCGTGCACGCGACCGTCGACCCGCTTTTGCTGGACCGCGAACTGCACGTTCATCAGGCCCACCACATTGAGGCCGGTGGCCAGGCGCACCGTCTGGCGCTTGATCTCGGCCACCGTGGCGGCGCTGAGCGAATGCGGCGGCAGAGAGCAGGCCGAGTCGCCCGAGTGGATCCCGGCCTGCTCGATATGCTCCATCACGCCGCCGATCAGGGTGGCAAAGCCGTCCGCCACGCAGTCGACGTCCACTTCGATGGCGTCGTTCAGAAAACGGTCCAGCAGTACCGGCGAATCGTGCGACACCTTGACCGCTTCACGCATGTAGCGTTCCAGGTCGGCCTGTTCGTGCACGATTTCCATCGCGCGCCCGCCCAGCACGTAGGAAGGACGCACCACCAGCGGGTAGCCGATTTCTTCGGCCATGCGCACGGCGTCCGCTTCGGTGCGGGCGGTGCGGTTCTGCGGCTGGCGCAGGTCGAGTTGGAACAGCAGCTTCTGGAACCGTTCACGGTCTTCGGCCGCGTCGATCATGTCGGGCGAGGTGCCGATGATCGGCACGCCGGCCGCCTCCAGCGCCAGCGCCAGCTTGAGCGGGGTCTGGCCGCCGTACTGGACGATCACGCCTTCGGGCTGCTCGAGCGCGACGATTTCAAGCACGTCTTCCAGCGTCACCGGCTCAAAATACAGCCGGTCGGAGGTATCGAAGTCGGTCGAGACGGTCTCGGGATTGCAGTTGACCATGATGGTCTCGAAGCCGTCAGCGCGCAGTGCCATGGCCGCGTGCACGCAGCAGTAGTCGAATTCGATACCCTGCCCGATCCGGTTCGGGCCACCGCCCAGCACCATCATCTTGCGCCGCGCGCTGGGCGCCGCTTCGCATTCTTCGTCATAGGTCGAATACAGGTAGGCGGTGCCGCTGGCAAATTCGGCGGCGCAGGTGTCGACCCGCTTGTAGACCGGACGCACGCCCAGTGCGTGGCGCTGCTCGCGCACGGCGCTCTCTTCGCAGCCCAGCAGCACGGCCAGGCGGCGGTCGCCAAAGCCTTGCTGCTTGAGGCGATACATGACCGCCTTGTCAAGCGCGGCCAGCGGCTGCTGCTCGATCCACAGTTCGATCTCGACCAGTTCCTGGATCTGCGCCAGGAACCACGGATCGATGCACGACAACGCGCCCACCTGCGCCAGCGTCCAGCCGCGCGCGAATGCTTCGCCCACGTACCAGATGCGGTCCGGGCCCGGGCGCGCCAGTTCGTCGGCAATGACGTCGTCGCCGGTGCGCATATCGGCTCGGCGCACGCCGTCCACGCCGATGTCGAGACCGCGCATCGCCTTCTGGAACGATTCCTGGAACGTGCGCCCGATGGCCATCACTTCGCCCACCGATTTCATCTGCGTGGTCAGATGTTCGTCGGCGCCGCGAAATTTTTCAAACGCAAAGCGCGGAATCTTGGTGACCACATAGTCGATCGCCGGCTCGAACGAGGCCGGCATGGCGCCGCCGGTGATCTCGTTGCGCAGTTCGTCCAGCGTGTAGCCCACCGCCAGCTTGGCCGCCACGCGGGCAATCGGAAAACCGGTCGCTTTCGAGGCCAGCGCCGATGAACGCGACACGCGCGGATTCATTTCGATCACGATCATGCGCCCGTCCACCGGGTTGAGCGCGAACTGCACGTTCGAGCCGCCGGTGTCGACGCCAACTTCGCGCAGCACCGCCAGGCTGGCGTTGCGCATGATCTGGTATTCCTTGTCCGTCAGCGTTTGCGCCGGCGCCACCGTGATCGAGTCGCCGGTATGCACGCCCATCGGATCGAGGTTCTCGATCGCGCACACGATGATGCAGTTGTCGTTCTTGTCGCGCACCACCTCCATCTCGAATTCTTTCCAGCCCAGCAGCGACTCTTCGATCAGCAGCTCGCCCGTGGGCGACAGTTCAAGGCCGCGCTGGCAGATGGTGTGGAACTGTTCGGCGTCGTAGGCGATGCCGCCGCCGCTGCCGCCCATCGTGAACGAGGGCCGGATCACCACCGGAAAGCCGAGCGGCTGCTGGGCAGCCCACGCTTGGGCCATGCTGTGGGCCACGCCAGAGCGCGCCGAACCGAGGCCGATGCTGGTCATGGCGGCCTTGAACTTGGCGCGGTCCTCGGCCTTGTCGATCGCTTCCGGGGTGGCGCCGATCAGTTCGACGTTAAATTCCTTGAGCACGCCCTTCCAGTGCAGGTCGAGCGCGCAATTGAGCGCCGTCTGCCCGCCCATGGTCGGCAGAATCGCATCCGGCCGTTCGCGCTCGATGATGCGCCTGACCACTTCCCAGTGAATAGGCTCGATGTAGGTGGCGTCGGCCATGTCGGGATCGGTCATGATCGTGGCCGGATTGCTGTTGACCAGGATGACGCGGTACCCCTCTTCGCGCAGCGCCTTGCACGCTTGCGCGCCGGAGTAGTCGAATTCGCAGGCCTGGCCGATCACGATCGGGCCAGCGCCAATAATCAGGATGCTGCGGATGTCTGAACGCTTAGGCATTGCGGTAGCCCTCCATCATGGTCACGAAACGGTCGAACAACCCTGCCAGGTCGTGCGGACCGGGCGCCGCTTCAGGGTGGCCCTGAAAGCAGAAGGCTGGTTTGTCGGTGCGCCGAAAGCCCTGCAGCGAACCGTCGAACAGCGACACGTGGGTGACCTGGCAGTTGGCCGGCAACGTTGCGGCGTCGACCGCGAAGCCGTGGTTTTGCGACGTGATCATAACTTGGCCGGTCTCGAGGTCCTGCACCGGATGGTTGGCGCCGTGATGGCCGAATTTCATCTTGATGGTCTTGGCGTTCGATGCCAGCGCCATGATCTGGTGTCCGAGGCAGATGCCGAATACCGGCACGCCGGACTCGATCAGTTCGCGCGTGGCGGCGATCGCGTAGTCGCACGGCTGCGGGTCGCCCGGGCCGTTGGACAGGAAGATCCCGTCCGGTTTGAGCGCCAGTGCCGCCGCCGCTCCGGCCTGCGCTGGCAGCACCGTCACGCTGCAGCCGCGCTCGGCGAGCATGCGCAGGATGTTCGATTTGACGCCGAAGTCATAGGCCACCACGTGCAGGTGCGGCGCTTGCTGGCGTCCGTGGCCCTGCCCGAGGCGCCAGGTGGTCTCAAGCCACTGGTAGGCGCCGGCAGTGGACACGCCGCGCGCCAGGTCAAGATCTGCCAGCCCGGGAAAATCGCGCGCCAGCGCCAGTGCGTGCTGCGCATCGGCGCTGACGGCGATGGCGCCGTTCTGGGCCCCGCGCTCGCGCAGGATGCGCGTCAACTTGCGCGTATCGATGCCGGCGATGGCGACCACGCCCTGCGCGTTCAGGTAGTCCGACAAGGAACAGCTGGAACGAAAGTTCGACGCCAGCAGCGCCAGGTCCTTGATCACCAGGCCGGCCGCATGCACGCGCGACGACTCGCCGTCCTCGATATTGATGCCGGTGTTGCCAATATGCGGATAGGTCAGCGTGACGATCTGGCTGGTGTAGCTGGCATCGGTGAGGATTTCCTGGTAGCCGGTCATGGCCGTGTTGAACACGACTTCGCCGCTGGTGTGGCCGGGGGCGCCGATCGACACGCCGTGGAAAATGGTGCCGTCGGCAAGCGCCAGGATCGCTGGCGCACGGTCTGTGATTGGGTGTTTCATGACGTCTCCGTTGGTACCCCTGTGGCGCAGCTCTGGTCTGCACTCTGTAACCGCATTTTTGGTGCTGCTTGATGCGGGTTGGAGCAACGATACCGTATTTACTTTCATTGCCCGATAGAAATTTTAAATTGACGTTTATAACCAACAAATCGGATGCAACAATTGAATACATTCATATGCCGTATGACTCCGTTAGATTTGGTGATAATCCAATTGTTAAATATCGTAGTGGAAACAATGCGCATGAACGTGCGCAAATACGCCTGTTTTCGCAGGCGGACCCGGCTTGCGCCAATTTGCACGATAATGTCGTTTTTGACGTTTCGGACAACCTCATTTACATGACGCAACTGACCCTCATCGTCGCCATGGACGCACAGCGCGGCATCGGCATCGACAACAAACTGCCCTGGCACTTGCCGGAAGATCTGGCGCACTTCAAGCGCCTGACCTCGGGCCATCCGATCATCATGGGTCGCAAGACGTTCGACTCGATCGGGCGCGCGCTGCCGAACCGGCGCAACATCGTCGTCACCCGCAATGCGCAGTGGCGCCATGACGGCGTGGACG
The DNA here is from genome assembly GCA_040390915.1 of Pseudomonadota bacterium. Taxonomy (GTDB): domain Bacteria; phylum Pseudomonadota; class Gammaproteobacteria; order Burkholderiales; family Burkholderiaceae_D; genus Telluria_A. The sequence continues at coordinate 63,510 of JAZJXM010000025.1, read as the reverse complement.
CGGTGCCATCGCTGGAAGCGGCGATCGCGCTGGCCGGCGCGGCGCCGGCGTTCATCATCGGCGGCGCCCAGATTTTTGCTGCCGCCATGCCGCTGGCGGCGCGCATGATCGTCACCGAAATTGCGCACAGCTTCACCTGCGATACCTTCTACCCTGCGCTGGACCCGGCCCAGTGGACCGAAACGGCGCGCGAGACGCACCATTCCGACAGCAATGGCTACGATTACGCCTTTGTCACTTACGAGAGAGCACACTGATATGTCTGGACACGGATTTCACGTACACGGCCCGCACGACCATGCGGTCGAACACGCAGCCCACGGCGGCGACGGCTTTTCCAACAATATCGCCGTCATGACGGCGATCCTGGCCACGGTGGGCGCCATGTTCGGTTACCAGGGCGGCGCCACCCAGAACGATGCGGCGCTGTTCAAGAATAATGCGGCGATCGAAAAGACCAAGGCCGCCAACAGCTGGAACTACTATCAGGCCAAGTCCAACAAGCAGAACCTGGCCGAACTGGCGATGGTCCTGCCGGGCATCGACCCGGCCAAATACAAGGCCGACGTGGAGCGCTACAAGCTGGAAAAGGAAGGCATCAAGAAGGACGCCGAGGCACTCGACGCCAAGGCCGACGAGTGGAACCACAAATCCGACAGCGCGCTGCACCAGCATCACCAGTGGGCGCTGGCCACGACCGCCGAGCAGATCGCCATTTCACTGGCCGCCATTACGCTGCTCACGCGCAAACGGTGGATGATGTATGGTGCGTATGCGGTGGCCACGGTTGGCATCGTGCTCGGCGTGCTGGCCTGGCTGCACATCGATCCGATTGGCGCCATGACCGGCGCCCATGCGGTGGCGGCAGCGCACTAAATAGTTGCCGTAATAGCAGCAGAAGTTTTTTCACCGGATCGCCGCCATTTCTGCGAAAATCCGCTTCTTCATTTTTTTATCGGTGCCGTGAACGACGTCCTGCCCCTTGGGGAGACGGTCGCCACGGCGCTATGCTTTGGAGCTGTCCATGAAATTTCGTTTCCCAATCGTCATCATTGACGAGGATTTTCGTACCGATAACACTTCCGGGCTCGGAATCCGCGCGCTGGCCGAGGCCATGGAAACGGAAGGCATGGAAGTGCTCGGCCTGACCAGCTACGGCGACCTGTCGCAGTTCGCCCAGCAGCAGTCGCGCGCATCGGCCTTCGTGCTGTCGATCGACGATGAGGAATTTGGCGGCGGCTCGGTGGCAGAAACCGATTCGGCGCTGATCGCGCTGCGCGCCTTCATCAAGGAGATTCGCCACAAGAACTCGGACATCCCGATCTACATCTACGGCGAAACGCGCACCTCGCGCCACATCCCGAACGACATCCTGCGCGAACTGCATGGTTTCATCCACATGTTCGAGGACACCCCGGAGTTCGTGGCGCGCCACATCATCCGCGAAGCGAAGTCCTACCTCGACGGCCTGGCGCCGCCATTCTTCCGCGCGCTGGTCAACTACGCCAACGACGGTTCGTACTCGTGGCACTGCCCCGGCCACTCGGGCGGCGTGGCGTTCCTGAAGTCGCCGATCGGCCAGATGTTCCACCAGTTCTTCGGCGAGAACATGCTGCGCGCCGACGTCTGCAACGCGGTCGAAGAACTGGGCCAGCTGCTCGACCATACCGGCCCGGTGGCCAAGTCGGAGAAAAACGCGGCGCGCATCTTCAATGCCGACCACTGCTATTTTGTGACCAACGGCACCTCGACTTCCAACAAGATGGTATGGCACTCGACGGTCGCTCCGGGCGACATCGTCGTGGTCGACCGCAACTGCCACAAGTCGATCCTGCACTCGATCATCATGTGCGGCGCGATCCCCGTGTTCCTGATGCCGACCCGCAATCACCTGGGCATCATCGGCCCAATCCCGCTGGAAGAATTCACGCCCGAATCGATCGCCCGCAAGATTGAAGCCAATCCGTTCGCCCGCGAAGCGGTCAACAAGAAGCCGCGCATCCTCACCATCACCCAGTCGACTTACGACGGCGTGGTGTACAACGTCGAGACGCTGCGCGAAATGTTGGACGGTAAAATCGACACCCTGCACTTCGATGAAGCATGGCTGCCGCACGCCACCTTCCACGACTTCTACAAGAACATGCACGCCATCGGGCGCGACCGCCCGCGCGCCAAAGAGTCGATGATTTTCTCGACCCAGTCGACCCACAAGCTGCTGGCGGGCCTGTCGCAGGCCTCGCAAGTGCTGGTGCGCGAATCGGAATCGGTCAAGCTGGACCGGGACGCCTTCAACGAGGCTTACCTGATGCACACCTCGACTTCGCCGCAATACTCGATCATCGCATCGTGCGACGTCGCTGCGGCCATGATGGAAGCGCCCGGCGGCACCGCGCTAGTGGAAGAATCGATCCTCGAAGCGCTCGACTTCCGCCGCGCCATGAAGAAGGTCGACGCCGAGTGGGGCCAGGACTGGTGGTTCAAGGTCTGGGGTCCGGACACCTTCAGCGAAGAAGGCATCGGCACCCAGGACGACTGGATGATCCGCGCCGAGGACGACTGGCACGGTTTCGGCAAGCTGGCGCCGGGCTTCAACATGCTCGACCCGATCAAGGCCACCGTGGTCACCCCTGGCTTGTCGCTCAACGGCACCTTCGGCGAGACCGGCATTCCGGCCTCGATCGTCACCAAATACCTGGCCGAACACGGCGTCATCATCGAGAAGTGCGGGCTGTACTCGTTCTTCATCATGTTTACGATCGGGATCACCAAGGGCCGCTGGAACACGCTGGTCACGGCGCTGCAGCAGTTCAAGGACGACTACGACAAGAACCAGCCGATGTGGCGCATCTTGCCAGAATTCGCCGCGGCCAACCCACGCTATGAAGCGATGGGCCTGCGCGACCTGTGCCAGCAGATCCACGACTTCTACCAGACCCACGACGTGGCGCGCCTGACTACCGAAATGTATTTGTCGGACATGATCCCGGCCATGAAGCCGTCGGATGCGTTTGCCAAGATGGCGCACCGCGAAATCGAGCGCGTGGCGCTGGACGACCTGGAAGGGCGCATCACGGCGATCCTGCTGACGCCTTACCCACCGGGCATTCCGCTGCTGATCCCGGGCGAGCGTTTCAACAAGACCATCGTCGATTACCTGCGCTTTGCGCGCGACTTCAACGAGCGCTTCCCTGGCTTCGAGACCGACGTGCACGGCCTGGTCAAACGCGAAAAAGACGGCAAGGTTGGTTACTTCGTCGATTGCGTAAGACAGTAAACGACGTCGTCCTCGCGAAAGCGGGGATCCATACTGAGCATATTCAGCATGGATCCCCGCGTTCGCGAGGACGACGAATTTACTGGTTTCTTATGCGCGTGGCAACGTCACGCCGCTCTGCCCCTGATACTTCCCGCCGCGATCCTTGTACGACACGTCGCACACTTCATCGGATTCAAAGAACAGCACCTGCGCGCAGCCCTCGCCCGCATAGATCTTCGCTGGCAACGGCGTGGTGTTCGAAAACTCCAGCGTCACATAACCTTCCCATTCCGGCTCGAACGGCGTCACGTTGACGATGATGCCGCAGCGCGCATAGGTCGATTTGCCAAGGCAAACGGTCATCACGTTGCGCGGAATACGGAAGTACTCGATGGTGCGCGCCAGTGCGAACGAATTCGGTGGAATGATGCAGACATCGCTCTTGACGTCGACGAACGAGTTCGGATCGAAGTTCTTCGGATCGACGATGGTGCTGTTGATGTTCGTGAAAATCTTGAATTCGTCGGAGCAGCGGATGTCGTAGCCGTACGAGGAGGTGCCGTAGGAGATGATCTTGCGGCCATCCTGTTCGCGCACCTGGTTAGGTTCGAACGGTTCGATCATGCCGGTAGCCAGGGCGGTACGGCGGATCCAGTTATCGCTTTTGATAGTCATCGCAGGTGCTCTTCTTAAAGGGGGGTGAATTTCACGCGATTTTACGCGAAAACTGCGTCCCCGCCTATTTGAGCAGTTTGGCGATCATCTCGCGCGTCAGCCGGGCCGCCTGTTCGGGCGACTCCATCGGGAACAGGTGCCCGCCTTCGATCTCGCTGAAATTGTCACCCACCAGCGCGCGCGTGTGCGTCAGGCCGGCTTGGCGCAGCTCCGCCGATTTGGTGCCGGCCACAAAACCGATCGGCACCGGATAACGGTCGTCCATCAGACTGCCCAGGTGATGCGGCAGCGCGCGGTAGATATCGGTTTCGACTTCGCGCTTGAAGCGCAGCTGCACCCCTTCCGGGTGCGGCTCGAGGCCATGCTCCAGGTAGTCCTGCAGCACCCCCGGCGCCCACGCGGCAAACATCGGCTTGCTGATGAAATGCTCGTGCGCCGCTTCGGTGTCGGGCCACACGTTGCGCCGCTTGAGCGAGGACTTTGCCGGCGACAGGCTGTCGCTCCAGCTGCGCCCCTTGGCCAGGCGCAGCAGCGTGGCGCGCCAGCCTGCCACCACGGGCGAATCGAGCATCACCACGCAGCGCACCAGGTCCGGTCGCTGCTTGGCGGCCATCAGGCTCAGCATGCCGCCCAGCGAATGGCCGACCAGGATCACCGGCTGGCCGTATTCTGAAATCTGGGCGATCAGCTGCTCGACCAGCTTGGGCCAGCCGTCGGTGACCGGATAGCGCGGGTCGTGGCCATACATGTCGACCGAGCGGATCTCGAAATCGGCGCGCAGGTAGTCGAAGAATTTGGTGTAGCTGCCGGCCGGGTAGCTGTTACCGTGCGAGAAATGGATCAGTGGCTTTTTCATCGGCAAATTGTAAGGCGATTCCGCCAAATCCGATCCCCGTTTAGAGGGAAGCCACTATTCGTCGAAACACTCCTGACAAAAACTGACAGGGGCGCCCCTTAAGATCGTCGTCAAGCAAGGCATCCGCCGCTGACAACTTCAAGGAGCATTCCATGACCGATCCAAACTTCATCATCCTGTACGTCGACAACCCGCAAGCGAGTGCCGCGTTTTACGCCGGCCTGCTTGGCAAGCAAGCGATCGAAGCATCGCCCACGTTCGCCATGTTCGCGCTCGACTCGGGCGTCATGCTCGGCCTGTGGTCGCGCCATACGGTGGAGCCAAGCGCGCTGGCAGGCGGAGGCGGCGCCGAAGTCGCGTTCGCGGTGGCGGACAGGGAGACGGTATCGTCAATGTATGCGGCCTGGCTGGACCGCCGCCTGGTGATCGCACAAAAGCCGGTCGAAATGGATTTCGGCTACACCTTCGTCGCGCTCGACCCGGACGGCCATCGCCTGCGCGTGTTCGCCGCCGCCGAACACTAAGCTTTAACGGCCATACCAGTAACGCGCATGGGTGCTGCGGTATGGCCGCGCGATAAAGCCGTCGGCCGATCCGAGTTCGATGGCGCCGGCCTCGTCGCTGCGCAGGCGCGCGATACCGAGCTGGCCGTATCGTTCATATACCTCGGGCTTGGGGTGATGGTAGCGATTGCGGTAACCGACCTGGAACAGCGCCAGCCCAGGATGGACCGCGTTCAGGAACGCCGGCGTCGACGACGTGCCGCTCCCATGATGGGGCGCCAGCAGCACATCGGCGCGCAGCTGCGCGGGCCAGTGCTGCACCAGCTGCGCTTCCTGCGCCGCCTCAATGTCCGCCGCCAGCAAGATGGCGTGCTGGCCGGCCGTGATGCGCAGCGTGCAGCCGCGCGCGTTCGGTTTGAGCGTGGCGTCGTCGTAGCTGGCCAGCGTCGGCTGCAGCATCTCGAACTGCACGCCGTCCCAGGTCCATGCCTGCCCTCCTGCGCAGCGGACGTGGTGCGGAGCTGCATGCACGATCGGATGGTCCTCCCACAATGACGACGACACCCAGCCTACCTTGATCCCTTCGAGCACTGCCAACGCACCGCCCGAATGATCGACGTCGCTGTGGGTGACCACCATGGCATCGAGGGCATCGATGCCGCGCGCTCTCAGGTACGGCAGGATCACGCGGTTGCCGCCGTTCGACTCGGGCGAATAGAAAGGACCGCTGTCGTACAGCAGCCGATGGCCGCTGGTTTCGATCAGCAGCGCCATGCCCTGCCCCACATCAAACGCCGTCACCGCCACCTGTCCCGGCGCCGGACTGGCGGCTTGCCCGGCCAGCAGCGGCAGCCAGGCGATGGCGCCAATCCAGCGCTGCGGCCAGCCGCGCGGCGCCAGCATCCACACGGTGCCGAGCAGCGCGAAGCAAAATATCCATGGCGGGGGCACCGGCGCGCTCCACACCGCAAAGCGTGACTCGCTCATTTGGCCGAGCACCCAAGCCAGCGCCTGTACCAGATAATGCGCTCCGTTCAGGAGAATGGTCGACAGCGGTGCCGGCAGCATGCTCCCGGCCAGCGCCAGCGGCGTCACGACCAGGCTGATGACGGGAATGGCCAGCGCATTGGCCAACGGACTGGCCAGCGACACCTGCGAAAACAGCAGCATTGTCAGCGGCACCAGCCCAAGCGTCACCACATACTGCGTGCGCATGGCCACGATCAGGGCGCCGCGCCAGCGCGTATGCGCCCCCTCGGTACGGCCCGCCGACGCATACAGGATCACCGCCACAGCGCCAAACGAGAGCCAAAATCCCGGCGCCAGCACCGCCCACGGATCGAGCAGGACGACCACGCCCAGCGACGCGCACAGCACGTGCGACACGCTGGAAATGCGCCCCGACCAGAGCGCAGCGGCCACCACCGACAACATGTACAGCGTGCGCTGCGCAGGAATGCCGAAACCGGCCAGCAGCACATACAGCAGCGCGGTGCCGGCGCCAGCCAGGGCCGCCACCTTTTGCGCCGGCAGCAGCAGCGGCAGCTGGGCACGGGTAAAGAACGAACGCCGCCACAAGTAGGACGCGAACAGCGCGAACAGCCCCGCCACCATGGTGATGTGCAGGCCCGAGATCGATATCAGGTGCCCGATGCCGGTGCGGTTGAACACCTTCCAGTCCGACTGATTGATGGCGCGCTGGTCGCCGACGACGAGCGCCACGATCACGCCCGCATACTGCTTTTCCGGCAGCGCGCGTTCGATGCGAGCGCGCAGCACAGCGCGGCAATGCTGCACCAGGTTCGATACACTGAACACGAAGAAGTCGATGCGGCGGTTGCCGGCGGCGTCTGGCCGCACATAGCCGGTGGCGCGCACGCCTTGTTCCAGCAGCCATACTTCGTAGTCAAAACCGTCGGGGTTGGCGTTGCCATGCGGGCGCTGAAGCCGGACCGTAAGCTGCCAGCGCTCGCCCGGCTGCACGTCGCCCACGTGCTGGTGGGTGCCTTTGAAGCCGTTGTACCAGGCCAGCGATACACGCGGCGGAATTACGATGCGGGCGTCGCCCGTGCTTTCGACGGCGAAGTTGAATCGCACGCCGCCATCGAATTGATACGGCAGGCTGTCGATGGTGCCGGTCAGCGCGAGATCGCGTCCCTCCAGCTCCCTGGGAAGCTGTGGCGCCAGCGCCAGCGTGGCAAGAAGGGCTGCCCAAGCGAACCCTAACAGCAAGCCGGCCAGCGCCGTGCAAACGGCTTTGCGCAACAAGGCCAGTAACAACCCCATTGCCAGAAATGCAAACAAAATGGCATTGTCGGGCAGCGTGGACTGCATCTGCAGCACTGAGGCACCGGCGGCGAAACCTAGGATCGCGCATCGCATGGGAACTAATCCAGGACGGAATTACCCAGCATGCGCCGCTTTAAGCGCTCAGGATTTGGCGCGCATCAATCCAGGTAGCGCCGCCCTTGCATTGTGGCTAGTAGCCGCTTGTATCGCCTGAATGTCCATTCCACGCAGCGCGGCGAGCACCGCGCCGATTGCGGGCAACTGCTCCGGGCTATTGCGGCCCGGATGGATCCAGGCCGGTGAAATGTCTGGTGCGTCGGTTTCGAGCACGATCGCCTCGAGCGGCAACGTCGCCGCCAGCCGGCGAATCTGCAGCGCGCGCGTGAACGTCATGGCGCCGCCGAAGCCCAGCTTGAAACCGAGGTCAATGTAGATCTGCGCCTGCTGGAAGCTGCCATTGAAAGCGTGCGCGATACCGCCGTTTGGCCGCACCTGGCGCACATGCTTGAGCACTTGGTCTTGCGAGCGGCGCACGTGCATCAGCACCGGCAAGTCGAAATCGCGCGCGATGCGCAGCTGCTCGCGGAAAAAATGCTGCTGCTTTTCGCGCATCGCCGGCTCGCACAACATGGGAATGAAAAAATCGAGGCCAATCTCGCCGATGGCGACGAACTTGGGATCGCCCAGCGCCGCTTCGACCGCCACGCGCAGCGCAGCCAGGTCGCTGTCCTGCGCCTGCGGCACATAGATCGGATGAATTCCCAGCGCGTAACTGGCGTTCGGCGCCGCTGCCGCCATCGAGGCCACCACGCTGAAGTTACCCCGTTCGACCGCCGGAATCACGATCATCGACACCCCGGCCTCGCTCGCGCGCTGCGCCACTGCCAGCGATTCGTCGCCAAATTCGTGCGCGTCGAGGTGGCAATGGGTGTCGATCCACATGGTCAGCGCTCGGCTTTATGCAATCCGGCGTCGGTCAGGCGCAGCACGCGGTCGCAGCGCTGCGCCAGGTCGATGTCGTGGGTGACGATGACGAAGGCGGTGCCGAGGGTGCTCGACAGGTCCAGCATCAGTTCAAAGATCGTTTGCGCAGTGGCGTGATCGAGGTTGCCGGTCGGTTCATCGGCCAGCACGCAGGCCGGTCCCGTGACCAGCGCGCGCGCCAGCGCCACGCGCTGCCGTTCGCCGCCCGACAGCTCTCCCGGCACGTGGATGGCGCGCTGCGACAAGCCCACGCGCTCCAGGATGGCCGCGGCTTTTTTGAGCGCCGATACGCGGTTTTCGCGCCGGATCAACAGCGGCATGGCCACGTTGTCGAGCGCGGAAAACTCCGGCAGCAGATGATGAAACTGGTAGACGAAGCCGAGCGACTGATTGCGCAAGTCGCCGCGCGCGGTTTCCGACAAGGTGGCGAAGTCCTTGCCCTGCAACGTCACCTTGCCGGTGGTCGGCGTATCGAGCCCGCCCAACAGGTGCAGCAAAGTGGACTTGCCCGAACCGGATGCGCCGACAATGGCCACATGCTCGCCGCGATGGACGTCGAAGTCGACGTTGTTCAATACCGGCACGCGGTAACTACCCTGGACGTAGGTCTTTCCCAGGCCGCTACACGACAGGACACTGTTATTCATAGCGCAGCGCCTCCGCCGGCTTGACGCGCGAGGCGGCAAAGCTCGGGTACAGCGTGGCCACGAACGCCAGCACCATCGACATGCCCGCGATGCCGGCCAGATCGGCCCAATGCAGGTCGGACGGCACGGTGTTGATCAGGTAAATGTCCTTGGACAGGAAATGCACGCCGAACAGCTGCTCGATGAAAGGGACAATCACGCCAATATTGAGCGCTACCAGCACCCCAAAGGCCATGCCTGTCAGCGTGCCGATGGTGCCGATCAGCGCGCCCTGGATCATGAAGATTTTCCTGATCGAGCGCGGCGACGAACCGAGCGTGCGCAAAATGGCGATGTCGGCCTGCTTGTCGGTGACCGTCATGGCCAGCGTCGCCACCAGGTTGAAAGCGGCCACCGCGATGATCAGGATCAGGATCACGAACATCATCTTCTTCTGGCTCTGGACGGCGGCGAACCAGGTCGCGTTGTTCTTGGTCCAGTCGCGCATTTGCAAATCGCCCTGCATGCTGCGATACAGCTGCTGCGTCACTTCCGGCGCCTTGTGCATGTCGGCGATGCGCAACCGGATCCCGGCCGGCCCGGACAGGTGGGCGATGGCCATCGCGTCTTCCATGTGGATGAAGGCCAGGCTCGAATCGTATTCGAAATAACCTGCCTCGAAGATGCCGGCCAGGGTGAAGTTGACCATGCGCGGCGTCATCGCGCTCTGCGCACTCTCGCCCGAAGCCACCGCCAGCGTCACCTTGTCACCCAGCTTGACGTCCAGCGTGCGCGCCAGGTCGATCCCCAGGATGATGTTGTATTGGCCGGCGCTCAGCGCGTCGAAGCTGCCCTGCTTGATATTCTGGGCCACGTCCGACACCTTCGGCTCTTGTTCCGGCAAAATCCCGCGCACCACCGCCGGCTTCATGACGCCGTCGTACATCAGCATGCCCTGGGTTTCCACGAATGGCGCGGCGCCCTTGACCGCCGGATTGCGAAATGCGTCCTGCTGCACTGCCTGCCAGCCCGGCATCGCGCCCCTGGCATCGAAGATCTCGATGTGCGCCAGCACCGACAACATGCGGTCGGTGACGTCTTTCTGGAAGCCGTTCATGACCGACATCACGATGATCAGCGCGGCCACCCCAAGGGCGATGCCGGCCACCGAAATGAGCGAAATGAACGAGATGAAGCTGTTGCGCGCGCTGCGCTTGCCGGCGCGCGTATAACGGATGCCGACCGCCCATTCGTATGGCAGTTTGTCGATCATGCTCATGTGCTCGCACCTGTCGCTTGCAAGGCCGGCGCGGCGGCATCGGCCCGCAGACCGTGTTCGGTCAGGCGCAATACGCGGTCGCAGCGCTGCGCCAGTTCGTTGTCGTGGGTGACGATGACGAAGGCGGTGCCGAGGGTGCTCGACAGGTCCAGCATCAATGCGAAGATCGTTTGCGCGGTGGCGTGATCGAGGTTGCCGGTCGGTTCATCTGCCATCACGCAGGCAGGTTCCGTGACCAGTGCGCGCGCCAGCGCCACGCGTTGGCGCTCGCCGCCCGACAGCTCGCCAGGCACGTGACTGGCGCGCTGCGACAGTCCCACCCGCTCCAAGATAGCGGCGGCTTTTTTCAGCGCAACGGCGCGCTTCTCGCGCCGGATCAGCAGCGGCATGGCCACGTTGTCGAGCGCGGAAAACTCCGGCAGCAGGTGGTGGAACTGGTAGACGAAGCCGAGCGACTGGTTGCGCAAATCGCCGCGCGCGGTTTCGGACAGCGTCGCAAAGTCCTTGCCCTGCAAGGCAACGCGCCCGGTGCTCGGCGTATCGAGCCCGCCCAGCAGGTGCAGCAGCGTCGATTTGCCGGAACCGGAGGCGCCGACGATGGCCACGTGCTCGCCGCGCTGCACGCTGAAGTCGACATTGCTCAGCACCCGGACTTGATAAGCGCCCTGGGAAAAGGTTTTCCCCAGGCCGGTGCACGACAGGACAGTATTATTCATAGCGTAAAGCTTCCGCTGGTTTCACGCGCGAGGCGGCAAAGCTTGGGTAAATGGTGGCCAGGAAGGCCATCAGGATGGCGATGCCGCCGATGCCCAATACGTCGGACCAGTGCAGGTCGGACGGCAAGGCGCTGGTCTGGTAAATCTCGCTCGACAGGATCTGGCCGCCGGCCAGACGCTCGAAAAACGGCACGATGGTCTCGATATTGAGCGACACCAGCACCCCCAGCCCTACCCCGGCCAAAGCCCCGAGTATGCCCACCAGCGCGCCCTGGATCACGAAGATCTTCATGATCGAGCGCGGCGAGGAACCGAGCGTGCGCAAGATCGCAATATCGGCCTGCTTTTCGGTCACCGTCATGACCAGCGTGGACACCAGGTTGAAGGCGGCCACCGTAATAATCAGGGTCATCACGATCAGCATCATCTTTTTTTCAGTCTGCACCGCTGCGAACCAGGTCTTGTTCTGCTTGGACCAGTCGAGCACGTGCATCTGCGCCGGCAGGCCGGCCTGCAGCTGGTCCGCCACTTGCGGCGCCTGGTGGATGTCGGCCACGCGCAGCCGGATGCCCGACGGCGCGTCCAGGCGCTCCATCTTTTGCGCGTCTTCCAGGTGCACGAAGGCCATGCCGTTATCGAATTCGTAGTGGCTGGACTGGAACAGGCCAACCAGCGTGAAGGTGCGCATGCGCGGCAGCATGCCGGCCGGCGTGACCTGCGCCTTGGCCAGCGCCATGGTCACCTTGTCGCCCACTTGCAGGCCCAGCGAACGGGCCAGCGCGTAGCCAAGCACAATATTGAATTCGCCAGGCCGCAAGGCATCCAGGCTGCCCTGGCGCACGCTCTTGGCCACCTCCGACACCTTCGGCTCCTCCGACGGCAGCACGCCGCGGATCAGGGCCGGGCGCATGGCGCCGTCGCGCAGCAGCATGCCCTGGCTTTGCACGAACGGGGCGCCGGCCAGGACCGCGGGGTTCTTCAAGCTGTCCTGCAGGGTCGCGCGCCAATCGGGCATGGCGCCACGGCTGTCGAGCACTTCAATATGGGCCAGCACCGACAGCATGCGGTCGGTCACGTCCTTGCGAAAGCCGTTCATGATCGACAGCACGACGATCAGCGCAGCCACGCCGAGCCCGATGCCGGCCACGGAAATGAGGGAAATGAAGGAAATGAAGCTGTTGCGCCCGCTGCGCCGGCCGGCGCGCGTGTAGCGCAGGCCGATCAGCCATTCGTACGGCATCTGGTGGGTAAGACTCATGTGCTCCGGCAGTGTATTTTAGGTAAGTGCGCAGTTTGCCATACAAAGCCCATCCTTGACAGGGTTGGCGCAACTGAATCGGCCGCAAAAAACGGGGAACCTGGCGCGCCATTGCGAATCAAACGAGGACGGCGAACACAGGAGACTCCGATGGCATTCAGTCTGTTCGATGCAAAAGGCGTCGCGCTCGACCAGCAACGCTTTACCTGGCGCGATCTGGTGCAAAAGCCGATCAGCAAGCTCGACGACGACGCGTTTACCCGCGTGCGCATCATCCTGATCGGCAGCATCGAGCACGAAGCGCTGCGCTGCTCGCACATGGCCGCCCGCTGCAACCAGGACTTGCGCCTGCCGCTGGCCCAGTTGCGGCGCACCGAGCAGCATCAGGCCACCATGGTCAACTGGCTGATCGCGCCGGACCATTCATCGCTGGAAATGGCGGTCGCCTACGCCCAGGCCGCCATCGAGGTCAGCGCCGCCATCGCCCAGCAGGAGGCCGATCCCTACCTGGCGCAAGTGTGCCGCTTCGCCCTGCTGGAACACCTTGACCACCTGTACCGCTACGCCGCCCTGCTCGACCGGCTCGAAGGCAAGGACGCCAACAACATCTTGCAAAGCTACACAGACATCCTGCCCGGGCGCCCCACCAGCGAGCACCACCGCGCGCCGCAAGACGACCTGCGGCGCCCGTATGATCTCAAGGACGCCGCGCTACCGAGCAAGCTGCACGCGCTCACCCAGCTCGCGCTGGCCAGCCAGGCGCACGACTATCACATGCATGCCGGCCCGCAGTGTTCCGACTCGCTGGCGCGCCAGCTGTACGCCGAGATCGCTTCGGTTGACGAACAGCACGTCACTCAGTATGCGAGCCTGCTCGACCCGGCCGACAGCGCCATTGCGCAATGGGTGCTGCACGAGGCCAACGAGTGCTATCTGTATTACAGCTGCGTCGAGCAGGAAAGCAATCACCACGTCAAGGCCATCTGGGAACGCTTTCTCGACTATGAACTGGCCCATTTTCACCTGGCGTGCGCGGCCCTCAAGATGCATGAAAAGCGCGACCCGGCCGAACTCATCACCCATGACTTTGCCATGCCGCTGGCGTTTCGCAGCCAGCGCGAGTGCGTGCGCAAGGTGCTGGCCAGCGAAGTGGACCTGCGCACCGATGGCGCGCAATTTGTGGCGCGCCAACATGAATCGCCGGACTCGGTCTTGTACCGCAAGCGCATCAATGCCGACGGCTCGCCCAGCACTGCGGTAGCGTCGGGCTACCTCTGGATGCCCGGCACCGAGCTCAATCGCAGGGCCGTGGTCAGCGGTTTCAACGGCGTCGCTTCCTAAGGAGCTAGTATGGCACTGCAAACAGGACATATCGGCGTCAACCGGACCGGCATTGCCATGGCCCCCGCCGCCAGCAAGGCGATGCAGAACGTCAAACCGGCGCTGGCGGACGCTGACGACGGCGACGACTCGGCGCTGGCGGCCATGCGCAACACCTATATTGCCAATGCTGACGGGGTGGGATCGGTACCGCTGCCAGCCACGCTCAGCGGCGCCATCTCGGTCGGCGTGCGCATGCTCAAGGGCGGCAGCCCCCACATTCTGCTCGACAAGCTGGGCGAACGGCTGGCTTTTGAGCGCACCGGCGCCCGGCTGTATGACGCCTTGATCACCAAATGCGAAGTCATGCTCGAGGCCGACATCAGCATGACCATCGCCGACCTGGAGCGTATCCGGGCCGACGAAGCGCGCCACTTCAAGCTGCTGGCCGATGCCATCGCATCACTGGGCGGCGACCCGACCGCGCAAACGCCCAGCGGCGACCTGGCCGGGGTTGAAGCGATGGGACTGGTGCAAGTGCTCAACGATCCGCGCAGCAGCATCGCCCAGTCACTGCACGCCATCGTTACTGCCGAGCTGAGCGACAAGTCAGGCTGGGAAACGCTGGTCGCGCTGGCCGACGAACACGAGCTGGCCGACATGGTCGACGACTTCACCAACGCCTTGAACCAGGAGCGCGAACACCTGGCCCTGGTGCAAACCTGGTACGAGGAAGCCATCGGCCTGACCTATGGCGACGTTGAACTGGACGACACGCCAGCGCCGTAACTGGGGCGCAAACAGCACGAAATTGCGCCGCACCACGGGCATGCCCTACAATGCGGCATGACCCATATTACGCTCGCCCTGCCATTCGCCCTCCCCCCTGCGGAACTGGCGCCTGACTTGGTCCGCGCGCTGCAAGCACCGGCCCTTGCCGCCCTGCTCACGCGCGCAACCTGCAAAACCCTGCCGTTCGACGACAACCTGCGCGTATTGCCGCACGAAGTCTGGCTCGCTACAAAGCTGGGCCTGTCGCCATCTGGACATCCGGTGTTCGGCACGGCTGCCATGCGCGGTTTCGAGCTGGAAACCGAGGGCGACAGCTGGTTCATCATCAATCCGGCCCACGTTGACATCGCGCGCAGCCACCTGTCGATCAGCGACATGCGGCGCCTGCAACTGAGCGAAGCGCACGCGCGCGCCCTGTTCGACACCGCCAAGCCCCTGTTTGACGAACTGGGCAAAACGCTGCTGTATGGCGACGCCCAGACCTGGTTCATGCGCGCCGGCGACTGGAAAACCATGCAAACGGCCTCGCCCGACGCCGCCGTGGGCATGAACCTGACCGACTGGCTGCCGCTGGGCGCTCCCGCGACCGAATTTCGCAAACTGCAAAACGAAGTGCAGATGCTGTGGTTCGAACACCCGGCCAATGTCGAACGCGAATCGGCAGGACTGCAAGCGGTCAACTCGTTCTGGCCATGGGCCATGGCCGGCGCCAGCGAGGCGTTCGCTTTTTCCGCGACCCTGTCCACGATCGGCGCGCCGGGCTGGCTGGCGGCCATCGCCAGACCGTTCGGCCACAAGCCGGGCGACACCACGATCGTGCACGCCGAATTGTGCGAGTCTGCACTGAGCGGCGACTGGGCCACCTGGCTGGGGCACATGCAACGGCTCGAAGAAACCGTGTTCGCGCCCACCCTGGCCGCGCTGATGCGCAGCCAGCACGCCAGCGTCAAGCTGGTGTTCAGTCACCGCAATGCCCACAAAGAATTCACCTCCACCAAGATGGCGCAGTACGCCTTCTGGCGCGAACCAAGCCTGGACCTCCTTTTGCCATGACCCGCATCGCCATCCGCCCCTGCTCCTTCCGCACTTCCGAAATGCTGCGCCAGTCCGGCATTCACCCCGTGCTGGCGCGCCTGTACGCCTCGCGCGGCCTGACCGACGCGCGCGAGCTGTCAAGCGAACTGGGTTCCCTGATGGCGCCGGGCGGCTTGCTGCACATTGGCGCTGCGGCCGTGTTCCTCGCCGACGCCATCGCGGCCGGCAAAAAGATGGTGATCGTGGCCGACTACGACTGCGACGGCGCCACCGCCTGCGCAGTCGCATTGCGCGGCCTGCGCGCGATGGGCGCCATCGTTGATTTCATCGTGCCCAACCGCTTCGAATACGGCTATGGCCTCACGCCTGAAATCGTCGCCCTGACCGCGCGCGAAAAGTCGCCGGACATCATCGTCACCGTCGACAATGGCATCGCCAGCATCGACGGCGTGCTTGAAGCGAAACGGCTCGGCATCGACGTCGTCATCACCGACCACCACCTGCCGGCCGACCAGCTGCCGGCCGCGCGCGTGATCGTCAACCCGAACCAGCCCGAGTGCGGCTTCCCCAGCAAGCACCTGGCCGGCGTGGGCGTGGTGTTCTACGTGCTGCTGGCGCTGCGCGCCGAAATGCGCAGCCGCGGCATCTTCGACGCCCACAGCCAACCGAAACTGGACAACCTGCTCGACCTGGTCGCGCTGGGCACGGTGGCTGACGTAGTGCGGCTCGACGCCAACAACCGCATCCTGGTCGCGCAAGGCTTGAAACGCATGCGCGCCGGGCGCATGCACGCTGGCGTGGCCGCACTGTTCCGGGTCGCCGCCCGCGAAGCGCGCAGCGCTTCGCCCTTCGACCTGGGCTTCGCGCTCGGCCCGCGCCTGAACGCGGCCGGCCGCCTGGACGACATGTCGCTCGGGATCGAGTGCCTGACTACCGACGACGAAGGGCGCGCCTGGGCCATTGCCCAGCAACTGAACGAGATCAACCTGCAGCGGCGCGAGATCGAAGCGGGCATGCAGGACGCCGCATTGCTGCACCTGGACGACTTCGAGCCGTCGGCCAGCAACACCATCAGCGTGTTCGACGCCAGCTGGCACCAGGGCGTGATCGGCATCGTCGCCTCGCGCCTGAAAGAAAAATTCTACCGCCCGACGATCACCTTCGCGCCCGGCGCCGATGGCTGGATCAAGGGTTCAGGGCGATCGATCCCCGGCTTTCACCTGCGCGACGCGCTCGACCTGGTATCGAAGCGCGCGCCCAGCCTGATCGACAAATTCGGCGGCCACGCGATGGCGGCCGGACTGACGATCCGCGCCGACGCCTTCGACGCCTTTGCCGAAGCGTTCGAAGCGGTGGGCCGCGCCTGGCTCAGCGCACCGCAGCTCGAACGCATCATCGACACCGACGGCCCGCTGGAAGACGCCTACTACACCACCGAATTCATCGACATCCTGGACGGCCAGGTGTGGGGCCAGGGCTTCGCGCCACCGGTGTTTTGCGACGAGTTCCGGGTGGTGAGCCAGCGCATCCTGAAAGAGCGCCACCTCAAGCTGCAACTGGAGCGCAACGGCCAGCGCTACGACGCGATCTGGTTCGGCCATACGGCCTCGCTGGGCGACCGGGCGCGCGTCGCATTTAGGCTCGACGCCAACGAATACAACGGCGTCACCCGCGTGCAGCTGATGGTGGAGCACGCCGAACCGGCCTGATTGCTTACTTCGGGGTCAGA
>JAZJXM010000025.1:44075-46179 GCA_040390915.1 Pseudomonadota bacterium | reverse complement strand
TCTTTATTACGTCGTTGTCGACGTAATAAAGAGGTCTGACCCCGATGGAACGCGAAAGACTTACGGTGTGGATTTTTTGCAGTCGCACACGTCCCAGCCGTGGTCGAAGATGATTTTCCAGCTGCCGGCCGCGTCGCGCTGCCAGATCGAGCTGAATTTCGACACCAGCTTGCCCGACGGGTCGTACACCGGCCCGCTCGAAAACGCCAGCAGGCCGGAATCGAGCACTTCGACTTCGGTCGGCTCCCACGAGAACGGCGCGTCCGGCTTGGCGTACAGCTTTTTCCAGAACTCGGCCACTGCCTGCTTGCCATGCAGCGGCACCGGCCCGCTGAAAAACACCGTGTCGTCGGCCAGGAAGGTGGCAAAAGCGGCATGGTCGCGCGCCTTCATGGTGGCCGCAAAGGCGCGCTCGGTGTCGGCCACCTGCTTCTTGAGCTCGGCCAGATTGGCCGGCGCAGCCATTGCCATGCCCGCCACTGCCCAGACGCACAGTACGGCTACCATTTTGCTAAATGTCATCTTCTTCTCCCGAGTGATCGACCACGCTCCGAAAGCGGTGTCCGCTTGCATTGAAATCGGAAATGGAGTATAAAGTATCCATAACCGGAGGTACCGTACCATGAACAATCTGGCCTACGCCTATCCAAAAAGCCGCTTCGAACCTGCCGTGCTGGTCGACCTGAATGCCAGGGCGGAGCGCGAACGCCTGTCCAAGTCGGCGCTGATGGGGTTTTTCAAGCTCGTTGCCGCCTGGAAGCTGCGCGATGAAGACGCGCGCGAACTGCTGGGCGGCCTGTCCTCGTCCACCTTTTACGAGTGGAAGAAGAACCCGGACCGCGTGCTCGAAGTCGACCGCATCACCCGCATTTCCTACCTGCTTGGCATTTACAAAGCCTTGCATATTCTATACGGCGACAAGCTGGCCGACGAGTGGATTTCGCTGCCCAACAAGAACCCGGTGTTTGGCGGGCGCACGCCGCTGTCGCAGATGCTGGCCGGCGGCCTGCTGGCCATGCAAACTGTGCGCAAGCTGCTTGACGCGCGCCGCGGAGGCCTGTGATCTTGCCGGTTATTCCCAAACTCACCGCCTTGCGCCAGTTCGATACCTGCCGCCTGATTCCGTCCCGCTTTGCCGATGTCGAAGACTCCGTGCTGGCGCCGCTGGCCGAGGATGGCCACGTGCTGCGCGACCTTTTCGAACTCGATAACGCGACCAACGATCGCCTGCGCGGCGAATATGGCGGCCTGCCCGGCATCGGTGTCGACGAACTGGTATTCGGCGTGCCCAATTTCCGCATCATCAACGCGGCCTACACCTATCCGCGCCCGGAAGGCAGCCGCTTCAACGACGGCGAACGCGGCGCCTGGTACTGCGCCTTCGAGGCCGCGACTTCGCTTGCCGAAATCACCTTCCACAAGACGGTGGAGTACCAGGAAATCGGCCGCTTCGACGACAGCGTCACCTACCAGGCGATGCTGGCCGACTTCACCGCCACCTTCCACGACATTCGCGGTATCGATGCCTATCGGGACTGCCTCGACCCGGCCAGCTACATCGAATCGCAAAAACTGGCGAGCGAACTGCTCGACGCCGGCTCGATGGGCGTGATCTATCCGAGCGTGCGCCAGGACGGCGGTGTGTGCCTGGCCTGCTTTCGCCCCGCCCTGGTGGGCAACGTGCGCAAGGGCCAGGCCTACCGCTTGACCTGGTCCGGTTCGCCCACGCCACTGATTGAATTTATTTGAACGAAGAGTAGAAAATGCAAACCAAACCTGAAAACGACGACGAACTGCGCGCCAAGATCAACCTCGAAACCGCGCGCCTGCCGTGGTCCGAACTGGAGCGCCATTTCGCCCAGGGCACCGTGGTCTATGTCAGTGAAGAACTGGACCTGATCGATGTCGCAGTGCGCGTTTCGCACGACGACAAGGCCAACATCGCCGCCTGGATGACCGACGGCAAAGTGGGCAAAGTGACTGACCTGCAGGCCCAGACCTGGGCCGCGTCCGAGGCCATGCTGTGGACCTCGGTGGTCAGTCCCTTCATCCTGGTGCAGCCCGAAAAAAAGCCGATCCACTAATCTTAGAGGGTCAGGTCGGG
>JAZJXM010000025.1:0-44065 GCA_040390915.1 Pseudomonadota bacterium | reverse complement strand
CCCGACCTGACCCTGGTCACTGACCCTGGTCATCCTACTGCGCTTCAGGCAATGCAGTGCGCAGCGATTGCACTGTCGATACAACCAGCTCTCGCACCTGATTGCAGTTCAGGGATGCCAGAGTCCGAAGGTCGCGCGTTCGCGCCGCGTCGGTCGCCACGAGATAGCCGAGATAATAGCCGCGTCGACCTGGAAGAGGACCGGTTCCCGCACGAGTAAATAGGTCGAGGTACGCAGTCCGTTCTGTGCTATCCGCCACACGTTCAAACTGGGCCAGCGAGTCAGCGAGCGTAGCCCGATAACGTGTTGCCGCACCGGCAGGTAGGTCGAGCAGCAATGCCGCTTCATTTGCGCCAGGATTTAGCGCCTTCGCCACGTAGGTGGCAAGTCCTTCTATCCACAGATAGGCCCACATCGGGCCGCCTGCGCACTCATCTAGCTTGGGGATATGGTAAGTATGGAACAGCTCATGATGGAAAAAAGGCGTGTCATCGGTGTCTCCGTGCAAGCGCACCATGCTATCGATGCCAAAGAAAAAAACGTCATTGCCTGGTAGGCTGCGCAGGCCACCGTCGGCCTCGCCCAGCGAGTGCAGCACGTAGACCGGCAACTTTGAACGAAAGTCCGGGAAGTGCTCCGTGAAGCTGCTGACCGCCTTGGGCAAGTCAGTGTTGAAACGCGCAGACCGCGTCAAGTAGCGCTCTCGGATTTCCGGGAATTCAATGATGGCGCGACGGATAATGGCGTCTTGCTCTTCTTGCGTGCGCGCGCCGCCGTAGCGCGAAACTCCGTAAAAGGCGGGAAATCGGCTGCCTATGTCGCGCTTGAACTCGGCGACGCGCACATCTAGTGGCTGCCCGTCCGTGCGCGCCCAGAAGGCAGCGAAGTCAGATGCCAAGTCGGTGATTTGCATCTCATACTTGGCCGAAGGGCCGGCTGGCGAGGTGAGCGGCGCAGCCACGCTAGCCGCGGCAATGAGGAGCGCAGGTAGCAAAACAGACAAACGGCGCATGGGAATCTATCGTTTCTTCATGATCGAACCCAGCACGCCACGAATGATTTCGCGTCCCACTTGCGAACCGATGCTGCGCGCGGCCGATTTGACCATCGCCTGCATCGGCGTATCGCGCTTGCTGGCGCCGCCGAACAGGCCGCCGAGGATGCTGCCGAACGAAGAGTCGCTCTCGGCTGGCTTGGCGCTGGCGCTGTCGGCCTTGACCTGGGCTTCCTTCTCGGTCGCGGCACTGGCCGCAGTGCGGCGCGTGATAATTTCATAGGCCGACTCGCGGTCAACCAGCTTTTCATACACGCCAGCGACCACCGATTGCGCCAGCGCTGCCGTGCGCGCGGCCGCGTCGATCGGGCCGATCTGCGACGCCGGCGGCAGGATGAAGGCGCGCTCCACGATATTCGGCCGTCCCTTCTCGTCCAGGAACGACACCAGCGCTTCGCCCACGCCCAGTTCCGTAATCACTTGCGCGGTATCGAGCGCCGGGTTGGGACGGAACGTTTCGGCCGCCGCCTTGACTGCCTTCTGGTCGCGCGGTGTATAGGCGCGCAGCGCGTGCTGCACCCGGTTGCCCAGCTGCCCGAGCACCGTATCGGGAATGTCGAGCGGGTTCTGAGTGATGAAAAATACGCCCACGCCCTTGGAGCGGATCAGGCGCACCACCTGTTCGATTTTTTGCAGCAGCTCCTTGGGCGCTTCATTAAACAGCAAGTGTGCCTCATCGAAGAAGAACACCAGCTTCGGCTTGTCCAGGTCGCCCACTTCAGGCAGGTTTTCAAACAGCTCGGACATCAGCCACAGTAAAAACACCGAGTACATCTGCGGCGCGTTCATCAGCTTGTCGGCCGCCAGGATGTTGACGATGCCCTTGCCATGCGCATCGGTCTGCAGCAGGTCGTCGATATTGAGCATCGGCTCGCCGAAGAATTTGTCGCCGCCCTGCTGTTCCAGCGCGATCAGACCGCGCTGGATGGCGCCAATGCTGGCCGCCGAGATGTTGCCGTAGCTGGTGCGGTAGTCGGCCGCGTTGTCGCCCACGTTCTGCAGCATTGCCCGCATATCCTTGATATCGAGCAGCAGCAAGCCGTTGTCGTCGGCGATCTTGAAGACCAGTTGCAGCACGCCTTGCTGGGTGTCGTTCAGACCCAGCATGCGCGCCAGCAGCAGCGGGCCCAGGTCGGATATGGTGGCGCGCACGGGATGCCCCTGTTCGCCGAACACGTCCCAGAACGTCACCGGACAGGCCGCCCATGCAGGCGCCTCCACTTCCAGCATCGCCAGCCGCGCCGTCATTTTTTCGGACAGCGCGCCCGCCCTGGCCATCCCGGACAGGTCGCCCTTGATGTCGGCCATGAACACCGGAACCCCAATGTCCGACAGCGACTGCGCGATCACTTGCAAGGTCACCGTCTTGCCGGTGCCGGTGGCGCCGGTAATGCAGCCATGGCGGTTGACCAGGTTGGCCAGCAGATCGAGTACGACTGCAGGTTGGGAAGTGATGTTCTTGGCGATCGACAACGGTGCTGGCATGGTGGTTTTCCAAAGGAGGTAGGCGAGAATTTTATATGAAAATATCTGACCTCATCCATTGCATGAGGCCAAGGCAACTGGGCGTGTCAATTCGGAAATTCGGTCTATACTTACCAATAGTCGCTTTTCCCATCTTCAGCTGATTTCAATTTGCACATTATTACACTGCTATGGGGTGTCTAGTGGACAGGATTTTGACTTCGCATTTGCAAGGACTGTTGAGCAGCCCCACCGACTTCGCCATCATGTCGCTCGACCTGGATGGCGACCTGGTGTTATGGAACGCAGGCGCCGCCACTCTGTTCGACTTGCGCCCCGACATGGCCGGCATCAGCGTGGCCGACCTGCTCGATGGCAGTGCAGCAAAACTCGTTTCCTTGCGGATGCAAATGACCGAAGCATTGCAATCGGGCCGAGCGTGCCTGACCGGCTGGTACAAGAGCGTGTCGCTCAGGCGATTCTGGGGCGAAGGCACGCTCTCTCCCATCTATGACGATGAGGGCACCCATGCCGGTTATCTCAAGATCATCCGCGACGTGTCCGAACGCCAGCGCGCCGAACAGGACGTGCTGCTCGCTCTGCAGACCGACGACCTGACCGGGCTTGCCAACCGGGTCGCGTTCAATTCCCGCTTGCACGAAATGTTGGGCGCGCTCAATCGCCATCACACCACCTTTATCCTGCACCTGCTCGATCTCGACTTTTTCAAGGACGTCAACGACACGTTGGGCCACCAGGCCGGTGACCAACTGTTGCGCCAAGTTGGTGCACGGCTACATGGTGCGTGCCGCGAAACCGATCTGGTGGCGCGCCTTGGCGGCGACGAATTCGCCATCATTCAGTGCGACGTGACCACGCCCAGCGATGGCAGCATGCTGGCCGAAAAGATCCTGAAGTCGCTCAACGAACCGTTCATGCTGGACGAAAACCAGGCCAGCATTTCCGCCAGCATGGGACTGGCGCTGGCGCCGCAAGACGGCAAGACCCAGGACGAACTGTTGCGCAAGGCCGATGCCGCGCTGTACCGTGCCAAACACAGCGGGCGCGCCGCGTACAGCTATTTCACCAGGGCGCTCGACATCGAAGCACAGAACCGGCGCCGCGACATCGCGGCAGTGCGCGATGCCGTGCAGCAGCATGCGTTTTTCCTGGTCTACCAGCCGGCCATCTCGCCATGCGACCAGCACCTTACCGGCGTCGAAGCGCTGTTGCGCTGCAGCCACCCGGTGCTTGCCCAGCGCCCGATCCGCGACGTAATCCAGCTGGCCGAGGAGTGCGGCCAGATGCACCGGCTCAGCGAATGGGTCATGCGCCAGGTGTGCGCGCAAGCGCGACTGTGGTTCGACCACGGCCACGCCAAATTCAGAATATCCCTCAATTTATGCGCGCGCGAACTGGGCAGCTACGCCACGCTCGACCTGGTGGACCGGGCGCTGGCGCACTCAGCCTTGCACGCCAGCGACCTGGGCGTGGAGTTGACGGAACAGGAATTATTCGAGAGCAAAGCAGATGGCATGAAAGTCTTGCGCGCCCTGAGCGAACGCGGCGTGGGCATCGGCCTGGACGATTTCGGCACTGGCTATTCGTCGCTCAGCTACCTGACCAACCTGCCGGTCGACCAGATCAAGCTCGACATCTCGTTTACCCGCTGCCTGCCGCATGACTTCCAGGTGCAAAAAATAGTCAGCGCCATCATCAACCTGGCGCACGCGCTGGACCTGAGCGTGGTGGGCGAAGGCGTCGAGTCGCGCGAACAATCGCTGGCCATGAGCCGCCTGCAATGCGACGCACTGCAGGGCTTTTACTTCAGCCGCCCGATGCTGGCGCACCGGATGACACAGTGGATGAAGGAGCGCAGCGAGCATGGACATTAAGACCGCCGACGACGAACGCCTTAATTTCAGCGACCGTCTCAAGACCGCGCTGATCGCCTGCCATCAGCCTACCTCGCCCAGCAAATTTGCCCGCGCATTCAATTTGCGCGCCGATGGTGCCACGGTGACCATCCACGGTGCGCGCAAATGGCTGCTTGGCGAGGCCATTCCGACCCAGGAAAAGATCCACGTGCTGGCGTTGTGGCTCAATCTGAACCCCGCCTGGCTGCGCTATGGCGATGCGGACAATGGCCGCTACCTCATTGAGCACGCGCAGGCGCCGGAGCTGAGCGTGGAACAGCTGATGCTCATTCACGACGTGATGTCGTTGCCGCCGGCAGCACAATTGATCGTGCGCGACCTGGTCGATTCCTTCATGCGCCACGACGGCATGCAGATGCAGATACCAGCGCCAAGGCCTCGCCTGTCCAGATCCTAGCGCATATTGCCGGTATGCCCGAGCGAGTAGCGCCCCGGTTGCGGCCACACCGTCAAGCCATGCGGCTCGCCGCCGACCTTGATCTGCGCGTAGGCGCCGCTCGCCGTGTCGATCTTGTAGACCACGTCGTCAAAGCGTCCCGACAGCCACAGCGACTTGCCGTCCACGCTGACGTTGCCCATGTCCGGACTGCCGCCACCGGGCACCGGCCACTGGGCCGTGATTTTGCGGGTGGCGAAGTCCAGCACCGCCACCCCGCCCGGCCCCTTGCGCAAGCCATGGATGCGGTGCGTGCCGCGAAAGGTGATGTACAGGCTCTTGCCGTCGCGGCTGGGATACAAGCCGTGCGTGCCGGGCCCGGTGGTGATGAAATCGACCTGCTCGAAGCGCTCGCCATCGACCACGTGCACGCCATCGGCATCCATGTCGGCCACGTAGAACAATTTGCCGTCCGGTGACACCCGTATGTCTTGCGGCATGCCCTTGGTCTTGCGGCAGATCTCGGTATTGGACGGGTCGAACGCCTTGCGCGACTCTTTGAAGCGGATGGCCGGCATCGCCAGCTTCAGGTAGCCGAGCACCTTGCGCTGCTCCAGGTCGATCTTGACCAGGCTGCCGTTAAATTCGCAGGTAAACAGCACGTAGCGCCCGTCGATGGAGAAATCGGCGTGGTTGATGCCGCCGCATTCGGTCTGGATCGAATACTGCATCGCCATCGTGTGTGGATCGCGAAAGTCGAGCCGCTTGCGCGCTTCAGCGACCACGATCGCCGATCGTCCGTCCGGCGTGAAGTACATATTGTAGGGATCGTCGACCGCGATCGGCGCGCCTGGCTTGCCGGTATGTGGATCGATCGGCGTCAGGCTGCCGTCTTCGTGGCGCTCCGAGTTATTGGCCACCCACAGCGTTTGCAGGTCGTACGACGGCACCACGTGCTGTGGCGCGGTGCCGACCTTGTACTTGTCGACCACTTTCATCAGCGCCGGATCGATCACGTACACGTCGTTGCTGCGCAAATTGGGCACATAGATGCGCGCCAGCTGGCCGTGCACGGCGCCACTGAGCGCGAGCGGGCCGGTTTCGCTGTACAGATTGTCCTTGTCGATCACCGAAGGCATGCCATGCGCGACCGGCATCGGCGCCGCCGCCGACCGCTTGTGACGCACGTGCATGAGCGTGTATATCAGCGCGCCGCTGGCGGCCACGCCAACTAATAGCGCGGGGATCAGGTATTTTTTTGGAAGTGACATAAATTGCTAAAAGGTGAAATTAGCGCGCCTTGCGCGTCAATTGCGCAATGCCCGCTGCGGAAGTCTGGATAATCTGTGCGGCGCCCAATTCACCGAGTGCACGGCTGGCCTTGCGCGGGTCGCCCTGCACGCCATCGGCCGGTCCGGGCTTGGGCGCGTCGGCCAGCGCGCCTGCCCGCACCAACGCCGGATCGGCCGCCAGCGCGAGCGAGGTGTCGGCCAGCCCGGCATGGGTGCCGATGTCGGCGTCGCTGTAGCCCAGGCGTTTGAGCGCGGCGATGTACGGCCCTTGGGTCGCCTGGTAAAAGGCGGTGTAGGCATGGACCCGGAACGACGGATCACCGGCCAGACGTTCGGCTACGTGCTGCATGTTCTTCTGGTAGCCGCCATGGTCGCCCAGGAACACCACGTCGCGAAAGCCGTGCTGCTTGAAGCTGCGCGCCGTCGATTCGAGCATGGCTTCGAACGCGGATTCGGAAATCGAGATAGTGCCGGCAAAGCGCATGTGCGCGGCCGGCGGATGTATCGATCCTTCGGGCACGTAGGCAATCACGGGAGCGACCAGCGCATTGCCAAGGCGCGCGGCGATGGCGTTGGCGAAGAAGCGGGCGCGCACATTGTGCTTGCCGATCGCCATGTACGGGCCATTTTGCTCGGTGCCGCCGATCGGCACCAGGATTGTGGTCGACCCGGCCGCGATCCGGTCGCGCACTTCGGTCCAGGTCAGCTCCTCGAGCTGGTTGCTGGCCGGTGCGGCGCACGCACCCGGCGCGGTCAGCGCGCATGCCGCAAGGGCCAGAAAAGCGATGCGTAGGACGCGAAGACACTGCATAGAGGGTTCAAAAAAGGAATCGAGACGGTCCGTGCTCGCACCGGCTAAAGTATATAGCGCTTGCCGGACCTCTGCCGAGGACCGCGCCGGACATATTTGCATTATACGCATCCGAATGGCAATATTGCATATACAATCACAACTTATTCAGACGTATGGAGCCAAGTTGAAAAACGAAATCGTGTCACTCGCACCTGGCATCAGCCTCATTCCGGTACGCCTGGGTGATGCCGAGGCACTGGCCAGCCTGGTGGCCGCCAACGTGCGCCACCTTGACACTTACATGCCAAAAGTGGCGACGCTGAACACGCGCGAAGCGGCCGCCGCTTACCTCGCGTCGGCACTGGCCATCATTGCCGAGGGCGAGCTGTTCGAGTGGCACATCTTCAGCGGCCAGCAGCTGTGCGGCGCGGTGCGCATCAATCATATCGAGCGCGACGACCGCAAGGCGTCGGTCGGCTACTACCTGGGCGCCCAATATCAGGGCCGCGGACTGGCGACCATGGCGCTGCGCGCGATGCTGGAATTCGCGTTTGAACGGCTTGATTTGAACCGCATCGAATTGCGCTGCGCAAGCGAAAACCTGGCCAGCCAGCGCGTGGCGCAGCGACTCGGTTTTGCGTGGGAAGGCTTGCTGCGTCAGGCCGAGCTGATCGACGGTGTCTATCACGACCATTTCGTGCACGCCCTGCTGCGCGAAGACTTCGACGCGCGCGCCGCCGACGAATTGAAACAGGCCGCCTGACAGACCGGCGGCGCCGTTCTGCCAGGTCGGCCTGACTGGCTTACTTCAGGTACCAGCCAGTCTGGCGCTGCGCTTGCGGCTCCACAGGCGTGTCAGGCGCATGCATCTGGAGCGGCGAATCGCTGCCGCAGCCTATGCACATCGGCTTGATCACGGCGCATGCCGCGTCCATGCAGACATCCAGCTTTTGCGGCGATGGCGGCAGGTTGGCGCCATACATGACCGCGCCGCAAGATCCTCCGACCGGCTCGCCCCCACCGGCATACAAGTTATAGACGTGCACCGTGCCCAGGTTCGACGTGCTGCACGCGCCGGACTGAGGTACGGTCGGCATGTGGGTCGAGAACGTGGTGACGCCAAACCGGGTCGCTGCCAGCGTGACCACCTGTTCGGTCGCACGCAAGCCGAGGTACCAGCCTTTTTTGTCGCCGATTTGGGCGCCGCCGCAAGCAGCCAGCGTGTTCTCGTCGGTATCGCCCGCTGGCGCGAGCGAGTTCAGGCAAATCAGCCCCTGACTGCAATTGCCTGCCGCTTCCGAGGCCAGCCAGAGCGGGTCTTCCGGCTTGTCGATCACTTTGAAGAAGTAGTTGGCCACCGCCGCCGTACTCGGAAAATAGATGCTGCCCAATGGCTTCTCGCGATCGCCCGAGCCAATGTACAGGCTGACACTGCCGTCGGCTTCCTCAATCACGCTCGGCGCGAACATGAATTTGCGGTTGCTCGGGCAGCTGGTGTCGGCCGTCGCGCAGCCGAGCGCGGCAATTTTGGTGATGCTCCATGTGGCCGGCGCCTGAGTGCCCATGTTGATGCGGTACAGGTTGCCGCCCAGGTCGGCTGCGTAGGCATACTTGCCCATCCCGTTGGCGTCGGCAACGATGCGTACATCGCCCACCACGCCACGCTCGGTAGGCAGCACCGCCACGACCGTGCCGCTGATGGCGTCCATGACAGTGATATTGTGGCCCTTGCTGGCGCTGGTGCAGCTGTGCCGATCGCTGTCTTCGCAATTGTCGTAGCCGCCTCCCATGATCAACAACGGGGTCTCGCCGCCGTTGTAAGCGCTGCTGCGCAAGGCAAGCGGAGCCGACCAGGTCTGGCCGAACTCGCTCGCCCCTTGCGTGCATGTGCTGTCGTTGGCGCCCGTGCAGCCGGCTCTCCACTTCAGCGCCGGCGCTGTCGGTTCGCTCACATCGAAGCCATACACGACTCGGCCACCGCGCCGCATGGCGGCAAACAGCAAGCTGCCGCCATTGGCCCGGTAGGCGGTGATGGGACCGTCGAAGCCATACGGCTTGCTGGTGCCGGTCGGCGCCATGCCGAACGGCTGGGCGATGCTGACCGTGTCCGTGTTGGCGCGCAGACGCTTGAGATTGCCAAAAAACTCAGGGGCCATGAACGACCACAATTCGCCGCCGGCCGCGACGCCGCCGAAACTGTAATCGCGGTTGCCGTTAATGGCACGCAGCATGCCGTCGTTGCCGCCGTAGTACACCACGACGTCGTTGCCATAGCTCAGCGCCAGCGGCTTGGCGTGCATCACGTCGCCGTGCACCGAAGGGCGCGTTGCCGTGGTCGGCTTGTTCATTTCGCCATCCACATTGAAGCCCTTGGCCCAATTGATCAGCGCCGCCTGCTCGGTGGAGTCGGCCGCGCCCAGGGCAGCCGCGGAGACTGAGCTGGTGTTCATCTCGACCAGCCAGGAGCAATTGAAGGCGTAGCAGGTCACGACCTTGCGTGCATAGGGGTTTTGGCTGCGCAAAGCGTGCGCCTGACCGCCCTTTTCAACAATCTCGCCGTCCGGCGAGTTCGAATTGGCATACTGGAACGGCGCTTCGCCCGCCGGCGGAATGCAGGCGCCCTTCGGATCGAACTCCCAGTAGTTGTCCGGCATGTTGCGGTCTGGCGTCCAATAGCTGCGCGCGCACGCTTGTATAAAACCGGTCGCGGGATTGACGAGGGCCATGGCGTCCGCATCGACCAGCGTGCCGTCCGGGCCGGCTCTGTATTGTTTCAGATTGCCCAGCCAGCGCGGCTTGGCGCCCGGGTCAGGACGAAACATGCCGACGTACACCTGATTCAAGTACGCGTCCTGAACGATCGGGCTGGCCGGCAAGCTTGGCGCGGCAAATACACTGTTGACCGACTGGATTTTGGTGAGCGCGTTATTGATTGCGACCACGATTTGCGCGCCCTGGTTACTGCCGGTGACGGCCATGTAATTTTGGCCCGCCATGCTTTTGAGCAGGGCGGTCCAACCCGGGCCGGCACCGTAAGCGACCGGGTTGACATCGATCGTATAGGTCACGATGCCCAGGCTGCTCTGCTTCATGAAGCGCGTCCACTCGTCAGCAGGGTTGTCCATCGAACTCGAAGGCGAGATCGGGATCGGCACCGTCGCAGCAGTACCGCCAGCGGCAGCCAGCATCTGGTTGGAGAGGGAGTTGTTGGATGAATTGGCCTGGTTGGCGCCGTTGCTGATATAGATGATGTAATTTTTGGCGCAACTGGTGCCCGGCGGCGCGACGTATTGCGTGCCGGCGCGATTGGCCAGGGCGTTGCCCGGCAATGCGTGGACCGCCACATCGGTGGCTACCCCAGCGTAGTTGCCCGTGTAATCGGCCTTGTTTTTCAGGTTGCCCGAGTAGACCCTGCCGCCGGAAAAATAGGCCCAGGCTTCGGCCACTTGCAGGCTCGAGGTGCCGCCCATGCTCTTGTCCATCAAGACATCGAGACCGTTGATCAGCGCCACATACTTGGCCTTGTTGGCCGCGTTCATCGGACGGATCGCGGCGCGCACATAGCCGCCTTGCATGCCGCCGTTGCCGCTGCCCGTTTCCGTGCCGAGCATGATGCCGACATTGAATTTGTTTTCCGGCATGTTGCTCAGCGTCGCCTTCAGTGCCGCCATCTCGCTGGCGAACGACACGTTCCAGTTCGCCGTATTGTCGATGACGAACAGCACGTTCGGCAGCTCGGCCCCGTTGGCGCCCGGCCCGCCGCTAAATACGTCAAGATCGGCCGCGCTCGCGCTGAGCTGCGCGCCCGCCAGGGCCGTGGCCAGCACGCCCATTTTTAAAAAGCTCGTCATTCAAACTCCAGAGTGTTTTCGATCGACTGCGCATGCGCAGATGGCATTCTTGCAATGAATCCCATTCTGACATGCAACAGTGATTTACGGCAAGCTTAATCGAAAAACAATTCCAGAGCGGCGCCTCAGCGCGACAAATCGAGCTGGTAGAGCGAAAATCCCCTGCCCAGGCCATCGTCTGCCTGGAACAGGGTCACGTTGCCGAGTCTCGCCTCCTGCGCCAGCGGCAGCATCTGCGGCGCCGAGTGAAATACCACCGGCCCGGCGGTGCGGACCCTGGTGAAGCGCCAGCTGGCGCGCTGGCCGAACGCGGCGCGGGTCAGCGTGCCGGTCTTGCGGATGAAAGCGATCAGCACGTCGCGATTGGTGTCAGGCGAAGCGATCACGGTCTTGCTGCCGTCCAGCCCCGGGAAGCTGCCGCCGCCGCTGGCGCGGTAGCTGTTGGTGGCCACCAGGAATTCGCGCTGCAGACCGACCGCCTTGCCGCGATATTTGAGCGCCTTGACGCGCTGGCCAAGCGGCTGCGTCAGGTCGATCTCATAACTGACGTCGCGCGACGTCATCTCATCGAAGTTGTATGGCTGGTAGGACGGGTTGATCAGCTCCTGGGCGTCAAGGCGGGCCGGATCGATGGTATTGAAGCGCGTGGCCGAATGCTCCAGCCAGGCCTTGAGCTGCGCGCCATTGACCTTGACCGCAAACAGTACGTTCGGATACAGGTACAGGTCGGCCGCGTTGTTCATTGCCAGGCTGCCGGCGCGCACGTCGGTGAAATCGTTGACGCCCGCGAAGCCGCTCTTGAACGGCGCCGCCATCGACAGCACCGGCAGGCGCGCATACTGGGGCAGCGCTGCGCGCACGTAGCGGGTCACATAGTCGGCCTGCGCCTGGTTGATGACCGCGATGGCGGACGCCTCGCCGACGTCGGCAAAATAGGATGTCATGCGGAACTCGGTCGCGCCCAGCGGCGTCTTGACGTAGCCGATGGTCGCTTCGTGTTCGGGCGCGATCACGGCAGCGATCGCCGGATCGGGCGCGATGAAGGACTTGTCGGCCTGCTGGGCGGCGCGCGCCTCGACCGTGGTCAGGTTCTTGTCGACCACCCAGCGCGTACCGTCATGAACCAGGTGCAGGCCGATCACGCCCAGATGCTTGCCCCACATATTGGCCATCACGGTCGGCACGCCGTGGACCAGGCCCTTGGCTTTGTCCACGCCCGGCAGGTTGAACTGTGCCTGCGTGCTGGCCGGGTTCGGAAATACCTGGTGCGAGTGCCCGATCAGCATGGCGTCAATGCCCGCCACCTTGGCCAGGTGCCAGTTACCGTTTTCCATGGTCGGCGAGTAGGCGCTGTCATCAAGGCCGCCATGCGAGATGGCCACGACGATGTCGGCGCCGGCGGCGCGCATCTCGGGCAGGTACTTGTTGGCGCTCTCACGCAGTCCTTCGGTGTAGACCTTGCCATCCAGGTGGCGCTTGTCCCACGACAGGATGGTGGGCGGGGCGAAGCCGATGATGCCCACCTTGAGCGTGGCCGTCAGCGGCTGGCCATCGGCGCCGGTGGCGCTGATCTGCTTGTCGACGATGTGCCAGGGCTTGAACAGCGGCTGGCGCGACTTCACGCTATACACGTTGGACAGCACCTGCGGGAATGCAGGGCCGGCGCAGCGCGGCCTGGACGGGTCGACCCCGACCACGTCGAAGCGGTTGCCGGTCACCTGGCTCAGATAGGCCAGGCCATAGTTGAATTCATGGTTGCCAATGCCGGCGCCATCGTAGCCGAGCAGGTTCATGGCCTTGTACACAGCCAGCGTCTGGTCGCACGCGAGCGGCTTGGCCAGCGCCTGGTAGTCGGCCAGCGCGCTGCCCTGAATGGCGTCGCCATTATCGAGCAGCAGGTTGTTGGGGAACTGCTTGCGTGCTTCGGCGATGAGGGCAGCCGTGCGCTCCAGCCCCAGCGACGGCTCGGGCGCGAGCCTGAAATAGTCGTACGACATGACGTTCGAATGCAGGTCGGTGGTTTCAAGCAGGGCGACGACGGCGTGCGCGCCGCCCGGCCCGTCCGCCTGCGCGGCGCCGGCCAGCATCAGGGCGAAAAGTGGAATGCAAAATTGATAACGCATGGCTTTTTGACAGTTGGACAAAGTCCCGATGATACGCCAAGCCCGGACTATGGCTGCGCTAAGGTATAATCGACGGTTAAATTTAACCCATTCAAGAAGACCGGAACGCCATGGAAGCCGAACGCATCAACGCCCTCTCCGCCCTGCTCAACGACCTGACCGGTCGCGAAGCCGAACTTCGGAGGTATCTTTGACTTCGATAAAAAGTCAGAGAAGCTCGAACAAGTCAACGAAGAACTAGAAGATCCGACCGTCTGGAACGATCCAAAACGCGCCCAGGATCTCGGTAAAGAGAAAAAGGCGCTGGAAGCGATCGTCCATACGCTGATCAAAGCCGCCGCCGACCTGCAGGACACCAACGACCTGTTTGCCATGGCGCGCGAAGAAAACGACGACGACACGCTCGAAGCCGTCATCGTCGACGCCGACGCCATCAAGGCCGTGGTCGAAGCGATGGAATTTCGTCGCATGTTCGGCAACCCGATGGACGCCAACAACTGCTTCATCGATATCCAGGCCGGCGCCGGCGGTACCGAAGCCCAGGACTGGGCCTCGATGCTGCTGCGTCAATACCTGCGCTATTGCGAACGCAAAGGCTTCAAGGTCGAGATCCTCGAACAGTCCGACGGCGAGGTGGCCGGCATCAAGACCGCCACGCTCAAGGTCGAGGGCGAGTACGCCTACGGCCATCTGCGCACCGAAACGGGCGTGCACCGTTTGGTGCGCAAGTCGCCGTTCGACTCGGCCAACGGGCGTCACACCTCGTTCACCAGCCTGTTCGTGTATCCGGAAGTGGACGACTCGATCGAGATCGACGTCAACCCGGCCGACATCCGGGTCGATACCTATCGCGCCTCCGGCGCCGGTGGTCAGCACATTAACAAGACCGACTCCGCAGTGCGCATGACGCACGGCCCGACGGGTATCGTCGTGCAGTGCCAGAATGACCGAAGCCAGCACCGCAACCGCGCCGAAGCGATGGAAATGCTGAAAGCGAAACTGTACGAGCATGAACTGCGCAAGCGCATGAGCGAGCAGCAAAAGCTGGAAGACTCCAAGACTGACGTGGGCTGGGGCCACCAGATCCGTTCGTACGTGCTCGATCAGTCGCGCATCAAGGATTTGCGCACCAACTTCGAAACCGGCAACACCAAGGGCGTGCTGGACGGCGACCTGGACGACTTCATCGCAGCCTCGCTCAAGCAAGGCGTGTAAGCGATGGCGAAGCGCGCATTCATCTTCGACATGGACGGTACGATCGTCGACAACATGTCCTTTCACACGGCGTCCTGGATCACGTTTTTCCAGCGCCGTGGCAAGGACATCGATGCCGACGAGTTTTTCCGCACCACGGCCGGGCGCCAGGGCAAGGAAATCATCCGTTCGCACATGGGCGACCATTTGCACGACGATGAAGTGCTGACGCTGAACCTGGAAAAGGAATCGGTGTACCGCGAGTTGTACGAGCCGCACCGCAAAACGGTGACCGGCTTCGACGACCTGATCGAGCAGGCCAAGCTGCACAAGGTGGCGCTGGCCGTGGCCACGGCAGCGCCGAACGCGAACATCACGTTCACGCTCGACGGCCTGGATCTGCGCAAGCACTTCGACACCGTGGTCGGCGCCGCCGATGTTGCGCGCGGCAAGCCGCATCCTGACGTCTTTCTGATGGCCGCCGAACGCTGCGGCGTCGCGCCCGAGCACTGCATCGTGTTCGAAGACGCGCCGCTGGGAGTGGAAGCGGCGCGCCGCGCCGGCATGCGCTGCGTGGTCTTGACCACCACCCTGCCCGCATCCGCATTTGCCGAATTTGATAACGTGATTCACATCGCCAGCGATTTTTCCCAGCTGACGATCAAAGAACTGTTCCCTGAATAATTTACAACCGAGCGATATCCACCATGACGACTGACATCCAAGAACAAGCAGCCGCTCCGGCCGACGAGAACAAGCTGATCGCCGAGCGCCGCGCCAAACTGGCCGCGATCCGCGAGAAGGGTATCGCGTTCCCGAACGATTTCCGTCCGCAGCACAAAGCAGCTGACCTGCATGAGCAATTTGGCGAGAAGACGCGCGAAGAGCTCGAAGCCAATGAAGTGCCGGTGGTAGTGGCTGGCCGCATGATGTTGTCGCGCCCCGCCGGCAAGAAGGCTGCATTCGCGGTCCTGCAGGATTCCTCGGGCGCGGGCGATGGCCGCATCCAGATCTACGTCACGCTTGACAAGACCGGCGAAGCGGCGATGGAAGAGCTGCACTCGTATGACCTGGGCGACATCCTGGGCGTTGAAGGCACGCTGTTCAAGACCAAGACCGACGAACTGACCATCAAGGTGTCCAAGCTGCGCCTGATCACCAAGTCGCTGCGTCCGCTGCCGGACAAATTCCACGGCCTGGCCGACCAGGAAACCAAGTACCGCCAGCGCTACGTCGACATGATCATGAGCGAAGAGACGCGCCGCACCTTCAAGGCGCGTACAGCCGCGATGTCGTCGATCCGCCGCTTCATGGAAGAACACGACTTCATGGAAGTGGAAACGCCGATGCTGCACACCATTCCAGGTGGCGCCGCAGCCAAGCCGTTCATCACGCACCACAACGCGCTCGACATGGAAATGTTCCTGCGTATCGCGCCCGAGCTGTACTTGAAGCGCCTGGTGGTGGGCGGTTTTGACCGCGTATTCGAAGTGAACCGCAACTTCCGCAATGAAGGCGTATCGCCGCGCCACAATCCAGAATTCACGATGATGGAGTTTTACGCGGCCTACACCGACTACCAGTGGATCATGAACTTCACCGAAGAAGTGATCCGCCGCGCAGCGGTCGACGCGCACGGCACCGCGGTGCTGACCTACGGCGGCAAAGAGCTGGACCTGTCCAAGCCGTTCCACCGCCTGACGATCGTCGGCGCCATCAACAAGTTCGCACCGCACTACACGACCGAACAGTTAAACGACATGGACTTCCTGAAGGCCGAGCTGCTCAAGTTCGGCGTCAAGCCGTTCTCGACCTCGGGCCTGGGTTCGCTGCAGCTGTCGCTGTTTGAAGAAACCGCCGAAGCGCAGCTGTGGGAGCCGACCTTCATCATCGACTATCCGGCCGAAGTATCGCCTTTGGCGCGCGCATCGGACACGATGCCGGGCCTGACCGAGCGTTTTGAGTTGTTCATGGTCGGTCGCGAAATCGCCAACGGCTTCTCGGAGCTGAACGACGCTGAAGATCAGGCGGCGCGCTTCCTGGCGCAGGTCGCTGCCAAGGATGCTGGCGATGAAGAGGCGATGTTCTACGACGCCGACTACATCCGCGCACTCGAATACGGCATGCCACCGGCCGGCGGTTGCGGCATCGGCATCGACCGCTTGATGATGCTGATCACCGACTCGCCGAACATCCGCGACGTGATCCTGTTCCCGCACTTGCGCCGCGAGGAATAAAGCGATGGGGCGTTCGCGCCCCTCCAACGCGTAGGGTGGAAAAGCGAAGCGCCTTCCACCATGTCAGCGTCGATTAGACGCCAGCATGGTGGAAGGCGCTTCGCTTTTCCACCCTACGATTGCATTGGCCCTTACTGTATGACCTTGTAGCAAGGCGTGTAGGTCTTGCCCGGCAACTTCATCCGGCTGTGCGCCACGAACGAGGACAGCAAGGCATCCATCGGTCCCATGATGGCCGGGTCGCCGTGAATTTCGAAGTGGCCGAATTTCTCGATCGCACGAATTCCCTCGTCCTTGACATTGCCGGCCACCACGCCGGAAAACGCGCGCCGCAGGTTGGCCGCCAGCAGGTGCTTTTCCTGATTCTTGTGCAAGCTCAGGTTACGCATATTCTCGTGCGTTGGCTTGAACGGACGCTGGAACTCGTGGTCGATCTTGAGCAGCCAGTTGAAATAATAGGCATCGCTGCGCGACTTGCGGAATTCGCGCACCAGCTTGATCCCTGCCTGCATTTCGCGCGCCACCATTTCCGGATCATCGATGATGATCTTGTAGCGCTTTTGCGCTTCCTCTCCCAAGGTATCGGCAATGAACTGGTTAATCTGCACGAAGTAATCGCGCGCAGTTTCCGGGCCCGTGAAAATGAGCGGATACGGCATATCGGCGTTATCCGGATGGAGCAGGATGCCGAGAATGTACAGGATTTCCTCGGCGGTGCCGGCGCCGCCCGGGAACACGATGATGCCATGCCCTGTGCGCACAAACGCTTCCAGCCGCTTTTCAATATCGGGCATGATCACCAGGTCATTGACGATCGGATTTGGGGATTCGGCCGCGATAATACCCGGCTCGGAAATGCCCAGATAGCGGCCCACGCCCAGGCGCTGCTTGGCGTGCCCGATGGTGGCGCCTTTCATCGGCCCCTTCATCGCGCCCGGACCGCAGCCGGTGCAGATGTCCAGGTCGCGCAAGCCCATCTGGTAGCCCACTTCCTTCGAATAGTTGTATTCGACCCGGTTGATCGAGTGCCCGCCCCAGCACACCACCAGGTTCGGATTGCGCTGCGGCTGCAGCACGTTGGCGTTGCGCAGGATATGAAACACCGAATCGGTGATGCCTTCGGTGCGCGACATGTCGAATTTGGGATTGTCGGTCACTTCGCTGCTGATGAAGATAATATCGCGCAGCACCGCGAACAGGTGCTCGTGGATGCCCTTGATCATTTTGCCGTCGACGAAAGCGATCGCCGGCGCGCCCTTGATTTCGAGCTTGATACCGCGCTCGCGCTGCACGATGCTGATATCGAAGGTTTTATAGCGTTCCAGCAGCTCCTTGCCGTCGTCGATGGAACTACCGCAGTTCAGTACCGCCAGCGCGCAATTGCGGAAGATTTGATACAGGCCGCCCTGGCTGGTGTCGAGAAGCTTGACCACTTCCGCTTTCGAGAGCACTTCCAGCTGGCCTTCTGGCGAAATCAGGGTGTCGACAACGTCGTGTTCCATGGTGCGGATTCCTTTTGATAGCGGGTGAAACAAACAAGATTGCAATGCCAATATACGACAACTGACGAAACTTTGGGTTGGAGTTTTTATTGTGCTTGCGGCTACGCCATTTCCGGCTTAATTAGCACACTTGGCAAAAAGTCGCTTGGCGTGACCGATTTACATTAAAATGCAGCCCTATTGGAATTCCCGGACCACGAATTCGGGCGTTGCATAGGATCCAACCATTCATAACCATAAAATTATTCAGGAGATACCGGATGAGCGGTAGCACTACTACACCAAACACGGAAGTCGTCATTCCCGAGTTTAAGCAGATCATGGGCCACCCGGCACCGCTGTGGATGCTGTTCATGACCGAGTTCTGGGAGCGCTTCGCCTTCTACGGTATCCGCTGGGCGCTGGTCCTGTACATCGTCACGCAGTTTTTTCACGGTAACGCTGTCGGCGAAGCCGATGCCAACCTGACTTATGGTTCCTACCTGGCGCTGGTGTATGCAGGCGCGGTGTTCGGCGGCTACGTCGCCGACAAAGTGATCGGCTATCAGCGCTCGATTTTGGTCGGCGCGATTTTCATGGCGGCCGGCCTGTTTGCCATCACCATCAACAACCCGGACATCTTCAAGCTTGGTCTGGCCACCATCATCGTCGGTAACGGCATGTTCAAACCGAACATCTCGACCATGGTCGGCAAGCTCTATTCGGTAGCCGATACGCGGCGCGATTCGGGCTTCACGATTTTCTACATGGGCATCAACGCCGGCGCCTTCCTGGCACCGATCCTGACCCAGTACCTGGCCCAGAAAATCTTCAACACGGGCGACACGCCTGCCTACAAGATCGTGTTCTTCGCAGCCGGCATCGGCATGCTGATCAGCCTGGTCTGGTTCTACTTCGGCCGCTCGCTGCTCAAAGGCATCGGCGCACCGGAAGGCGATGCCAAGAACCCAATGCGCGTAGTCATGGTTGCCATCGGCGCCCTGTTCGTCATTCCCGTCATGTACTTGCTGCTCAAGGCAGGCGCGAACTTCCTGCAATGGGTCCTGATGGGCTTGTTCGCCGTGCTGGCGGCCATGCTGATGATCGAAGGTATCAAAGATGGCAAGGTTGCACGCGACAAGACCATTGCCATGATGATCATCTTTGCCTTCAACATCCTGTTCTGGGCTTTCTTTGAACAGGCTGGCAGCTCGTTTACCTTCCTGGCTGAAAACATCGTCAATCGTGAAGGTGCGCTGTCGTTCATCACCTTCGGCATGCCAGCGTTCCCGACCGCCTGGTTCCAGAGCGTGAACTCGGTCGCCGTCATCAGCTGCGCCCCGATCATTGCCTGGATCTGGGTCGCGATGGCCAAGAAAAACATCAACCCGTCGATTCCGCGCAAATTCGGCTTGGGCATCTTGTTCAACGCCGCCGCGTTCGGCCTGCTGTGGTACGCGCTGACGGTGCTGGTCGATCCGGCCACCAACAAGATCCCATTCTGGACCCTGTTCGCCGTGTACTGGGTGCAATCGGTGGGCGAGCTGTGCCTGTCCCCGATCGGCCTGTCGATGGTCACCAAGCTGGCCCCAACGCGCCTGGTTGGCCTGGGCATGGGCGGCTGGTTCCTGTCGACCGGCATCGGCAACAACCTGTCGGGCATCATTGCCAGCCTGATCAGCGGTGAAAAAGGCATGTCAGTCGGCTCGGCACTGACCGGCTACACCCAGGGTTTCTGGATCCTGACCACCGGCGGCGTGATCCTGTTCCTGCTGGCACCGTTCATCCAGAAGCTGATGCACGGCGTCAAGTAAGCAAACCGCAGCATAGCAAAACGGCGGCCTTCGGGCCGCCGTTTTTCGTTTCAGCTC
The DNA here is from genome assembly GCA_040390915.1 of Pseudomonadota bacterium. Taxonomy (GTDB): domain Bacteria; phylum Pseudomonadota; class Gammaproteobacteria; order Burkholderiales; family Burkholderiaceae_D; genus Telluria_A. The sequence goes on along the minus strand of JAZJXM010000025.1, from coordinate 24,392 downwards.
CCAACCGGGGTCAGACCACTTTTGCTGCGAAGCAAAAGTGGTCTGACCCCGGTGTTGCTTTTAGGCGGCCTGGTCGGCGCTGCGGCGCATGTCGTCCATTTCCGCCACCAGCCAGGCGCGAAAGCGCTGGACTTTGGGCATGTTCTGCTTGCGCGGGTTGACCAGAAAGCGGTAGCCGCTGCCAAACGGCGCACTGCGGCAGTTGATCTGGCGTAGCGAGCCTTTCAGGATGTCCTGGAACGCGATCCCGTACGCCACCAGCGCTATGCCCTGCCCGGCTACTGCCGCCTGCGCCAGCACGCCCCAGTGGCTGTAGCCGCGCGAGAAGTCGTATTTGCCTTTCAGGGCCTTGTTTTCGGCCAGCAGCTGCAGCCACGACTCGGGCGTCTTTTCGTACAGCAGCGGAAAGTTCGGCAAATCGGCCAGCGTCAGTTCGGCCTGGCCCGGCGCCAGCAGGTCGGGACTGTAGACAGCAATCAGCCGCTCGCGGAACATGATGTCCGGGTCGCCCACGCTGACCGGCCCGTAGCGCACGGCCACGTCGGTGCTGTCGTCGTCCAGGTTGACCGGCGCGTCGTTCGAGTCGAGTCGGATGTCCAGTTCCGGATACAGCTTGGTGAAGCGGTGCATGCGCGGCACCAGCCATTTGATCGCGAACGAGTGCGTGGTCGAGATGCGCAACACCGCTTCTTCATTGCCGCCCTGGAGCGCGCCGATCTTGGCGCGCAGTTCGGCCAGCATCCGTCCCACTGTAATGGCCAGGTCTTGCCCCTTCTCGGTGAGCGTAATGTGGCGCGGGTGGCGGATGAATAGCGCAAAGCCGACCGTTTCCTCTAAATGCTTGACTTGCTGGCTGATCGCCGCCGGCGTCTTGTGCAGTTCTTGCGCGGCCAGCTTGAAACTGCCCCAGCGCGCAGCGCAATCGAAGTCGAGCAGGCCGGAAAGACTACGCAATTGTTTCATCTCGCCTCCATGCATAAGTTTTTCTTAGTCATTGCGTCACAATTTCTCGGTTGATGATTTGCCCTCATAAGCAGAAAATATACTCGAATCAACAAGGAAACGCCATGCGCAAGAATATATTGGTTATCGGGGGCACACGCTACTTCGGCAAACTGCTGGTGCAACGCTTGCTCGTTGCGGGCCATCAGGTCACCATCGCTACCCGCGGCCATGCGCCCGATCCTTTTGGGGAGCGCATTTCCCGCATCCGCGTCGACCGCCGCAATGAGCGCGCCATGCTCGCCGCTTTTGCCCATGTTGACAGTTATGACGTGGTCTACGACCAGATGTGCTACAGCCCGATCGACGCCGCCATCGCGGTCAAGGTCTTCGCGGGCAAGGCCAAACGCTATATCGTCGCCTCGACCATCGAGGTGTACCGCGGCTTGATGGGCCAGCAGGAGACGCCCTTCGCCGAAACCGACCTGAATGTGCTGGCCCAGCCGATCGATACCAGCTATCCGTGGCACGATCCGAAGCTCGCCACCCAGAGCTATGTGATAGGGAAAATTCAGGCCGAGGCCTATCTTTACCGGGACGGGACGCTGCCGCTGGTGACAGTGCGCATCGGCCACGTCCTGGCAGGTTCCGAGGACTTCACCGGGCGCCTGGCGCACTACGTCGACCTGGCGCGCCAGTACGGCGCGCTGCGCTACGCCAATGCGGCCGCGGCCAGCTCGTTCCTGAGCGCGCAGCTGATTAGTGACTTCCTGGTGTGGGCCGGCGCGCAGGAGTTCACCGGTCCGGTCAACGCCGCCTGCGACGGTCCCCTGTCCGCCTTCGACCTGTACCAGCGCGTGGGCATGGTGCTCGACACCCCGGTGCGCGCGCTGCCGGTCACGCACCCGGCCGCGCCGGGAGAACTGTCTCCCTTCGATTATCCAGCGCCGTTCATGATGGACATGAGCCGCGCCCGCCAGCTGGGCTACAAGTTTGGCCACAGCGACGACTGGATCGACGTGCTGATTCGTCAGCACGACCTCGAATTCGTCTAGGACTGCGGTTTTTCGCGCGCCACCCAGTACAGCAGCAGCATGATGGCCAGGTAGGGAATCAGCGACAGCAGGTCGGCGCTGGCCCCGCCAAAGAAGGGATTGGACGCCATGGCCCATTCCGTGAGCCGGGTGTCGAAGTCGGTCATCACGCCCGCGGTGATGGCAATGACGATACCGGCCAGCGCGCCGCCGGCGATATAGCCTGACGCCAGCAGCACGCCATTACTGCGGTCGCCCGCCGCCAGCAGCTGCTCCTCGTCCATCGCCGCGTAGTGCGCCAGCTTGTGGTTGCGCAGTTCGACCAGCCAGCGGATCGCGCCGCCGACCGCGATTGGCAGCGTCGACACCAGCGGCAGGTACACCCCCACGGTAAACGCCAGCGAACTGACGCCTGCCATTTCCAGCACCACCGCGATCATCACGCCCAGCAGCACCAGCGTCCATGGCAGCTGCCGGTCCAGGATGCCCTTGATGATGTAGGACATCAGCACCGCTTTCGGCGCGTCGTATTTCTTCACTTCCGAGCCGTCCGGGCGCTTCTTGTGGGTGCCATTGATGCCCGGGTCGACCAGGTAGGCCAGCGCGCCGTCGTCGGCGACCAGGTATTTGCCGGCCGGGCCGCCGGCGGTGTCGGTTTTCTGCCATACCTTGTACGTCTTGCCGTCGCTCGCCGCCTGCGGGCCTTGCAGCTGCGCCGTCACGGTCAGCTTTGATGCGTCGACCTTGACCCCGGGCGCCACTTGCGCCGCCGGCACGTACACGGTGCTGGCATCATTGAGTTGCAGCAGTATCGGGCCAAGCAACAAGGCCGACGCCAGCGAGCCGCACAGAATCGCATACTGCTGCAAGCGCGGCGTGGCGCCCACCAGGTAGCCGGTCTTGAGGTCCTGCGACGTGGTGCCGGCATTGCTGGCGGCGATGCACACGATCGCGCCAACTGACAGCGCCGTCACGTAGTGCTGGCCGCCGGTCCAGCCAACCAGCAGGAAAATCAAACAGGTAAACAACAGCGTGGCCACTGCCATGCCCGAAATCGGATTGGACGACGAGCCCACTTCGCCGGTCAGGCGCGACGACACCGTCGAAAACAGGAAGCCGAACACCAGGATCAGCAATGCGCCCAGCAGGTTCATGTGCAGCGGCGTCGCCAGCGTGATGGCGGCGATGATTGCCAGCGAGCCGATCACCACCCATTTCATCGGGATGTCCTGCTCGGTGCGCAGCGTGGCATCAAAGGTGCCGCCTTTGCCGACGCCAGCCAGCCCGCCTTTGAGGCCATGCCAGATGGTCGGCATCGCGCGCACCAGGCTGATCAAGCCGCCGGCGGCCACGGCGCCGGCGCCGATGTACAGCACGTAGGCGCTGCGGATGTCGTCCGGGCTCATGTCCTTGATCAGCATCGTGCCCGGGGCCAGCGGCACCGTCAGCAGTTCGCCGAAAAACTTGATCATCGGGATCAGCATCAGGTACGACAGAACGCCGCCGCCGGCCATCGTCATCGCAATGCGCGGCCCGATGATGTAGCCCACGCCGAGCAGCTCGGGCGAAATTTCCGCGCCCAGCGAACCGCCATTGAGCGGCGGCCCGAACTCAAAGTTCGAGGTGTCCTTCCAGCCCTTGAACGAGATGCTGGCCACCTTGTACAACAGGCCCAGGCCGAAGCCGCCGAAAATGATCGTGGCGCGTTGTTTGGCCTCGCGCGCCGCGCTCGATCCTTCTTCGCGGTTTTCGCCGGCCGCTTCGCGCGAGCTGGCGGTGGCGGCGGCCTTGAGCACTTCGGCGCACGCGGTCCCTTCCGGGAATTTGAGCTCGCGGTGCTGGTCGACGATCATGGTGCGCCGCATCGGGATCATCATCAGGATGCCCAGCAGCCCGCCCAGCACGCCCACCAGCATCACGCGCGATATCTCCAGGTCGAAACCGAGGATCATAATTGCCGGCATCGTCACGCCCAGCCCGAAGGCGATCGACTCGCCGGCCGACCCGGCGGTCTGGGTGGTGGTGTTCTCGAGGATGGTGGCGTCCTTGCCGCCGGCTTTTTTCGCCATCCCGAACAGCGTGATCGCAATCACCGCCACCGGGATCGAGGCGCTGACCGTCAGCCCGACCTTAAGCACCAGGTACAGCGAAGAGGCGCCAAACACCATGCCCAGGATGATGCCCAGGATAAGGGCGCGCGGCGTCATTTCGGCCAGCTGCGCCGAGGCGGGAATGTAGGGCTTGAAGATTTCTGGCGATTTCATGGTCATTTCAACATGCTGAAGGTGCGTGACTATCGCACACAAGCACGCCCAACTCAAACAGAACGATGGGTGCCTTGGATTATAATCAGCGCGATCCTTACCCTGAGAGCACGTTTTGAGCATACCAAGTACACCTGTCTTGCGCGCGCAGCGCGGCTTCGCCCTGTTGCGCATCCTGGCCGTGCTGGCCGCCGCCGGCGTCGTTGCCGTCGTGGGCGTGCTGGGCTACTTCTTCATCGCGATCTATCCCAACGTGCCGGCGATCGACGCCGTCACCGACTACAAGCCCAAGATCCCGCTGCGCATCTACACCGCAGACAAGGTGCTGATCGGTGAATTCGGCGAGGAGCACCGCGACTTCGTGCCCATCAAGCAGGTGCCGGAGCTGATGAAGAAGGCAGTGCTGGCGATCGAAGACACGCGTTTTTACGAACACGGTGGCATCGACTGGATACGCGCGCTGGCAGCGGCGCGCGCCAATCTGTCGGGCGGCTTTCGCCAGGGCGGCTCGACCATCACGATGCAGGTGGCGCGCAATTTCTTCCTGTCGCGCGACAAGAAGATTTCACGCAAGATCAATGAGGTGGCGCTGGCCTACAAAATCGAGCAGGCCCTGTCCAAAGACCAGATCCTCGAGCTGTACATGAACCAGATCTACCTGGGCCGGCGCTCGTATGGCTTTGGCAGCGCGGCGCGCGCCTACTTCGGCAAGGATTTGTCGCAGCTGACCGTCGGCGAGATGGCCATGCTGGCGGGCATACCGCAAGATCCGGTGCGGCATAATCCCGCCGTCAATCCGCACCGCGCCAAGCAGCGCCAGGAAGTGGTGCTGCGCCGCATGCGCGACGTCGGCTTCATCAGCGCGGCGCAGTACGCCAACGCGCTGGCCGAACCGATGCACATTGCCAGCACGCGCCAGGAGTTCGACACCCACGCCGAATACGTGGCCGAACTGGTGCGCCAGGAAGTGGTCGCCGAGTACAAGGAGGACGCGTATACGCGCGGCCTGTCGGTGTACACCACCATCGGCAAGGCCGAGCAGGACGCGGCCTATGAGTCGGTGCGCCGCAACGTGCTGGCCTACGACCAGCGCCACGGCTACCGCGGTCCGGAAGCGTTCATCGAGCTGCCGCAGGGCGCCGCCGAACGCGAAGACGCAATCAATGAGGCACTGCGCGCGCGCCCTTCCAGCGACGGCCTGTTGCCGGTGGTGGTCACCGAGGTCGATGCCAAATCGGTCAAGGTCGAAAACCTGAACGGCGACAGCATCGCCATCAGCGGCGCGGGACTGCATTTTGCCACGCCGGCGCTGGCGGCCAAGGCCAAACCGGCCGTCAAGCTGCGCCCCGGCGCGGTGATCCGCATTGCGCAGACTGGCAAGCTCTGGGCCATCACCCAGGTGCCGCTGGTAGCCGCTTCGTTCGTGGCGATCGACACGCACAGCGGCGCCTATCACGCGCTGGTGGGCGGTTTCGACTACAACCTGCAAAAGTACAACCACGTAACCCAGGCCTGGCGCCAGCCCGGCTCGTCGATGAAGCCGTTCATCTATTCGGCCGCGCTGGAACACGGCTACTCGCCCGGCACCCAGATCCTCGATGAACCGCTCGACATGCCCGGCGAAAACGCCGGCGCGACCTGGTCGCCGCAAAACGACGATGGCGTGTACGACGGCCAGGTCACGATGCGCCACGCACTGGCGCACTCGAAGAATGTGCCGTCGGTGCGCTTGCTGCGCGCGGTCGGCGTGGCCCCTACCCTCACCTACCTGACCAAATTCGGCTTCACCTCCGACAAGCAGCCGCGCAACCTGACGCTGGCGCTGGGCACCGGCGCCGTCACGCCGCTGCAGATGGCCGGCGCCTACGCCGTGTTCGCCAATGGCGGCTACCAGATCAAGCCCTACCTGGTGGCCAAGATCGTTGACGCCGGCGGCCAGGTGCTGGCCGAGGTCAAGCCAGCCGCGCCGCTGGAGGAAACCGCGCGCATGATCGATCCGCGCAACGCCTTCATCATGGACACCATGCTGCGCGACGTGACGCGCTTTGGCACCGGCGCGCAAGCGGCCGTAAAGCTGGGCCGCACCGACATCGCCGGCAAGACCGGCACCACCAGCGACGCGGTCGATGGCTGGTTCGCCGGCTATGGCGCCAACGTGGTGGCGGTGGCGTGGATGGGCTATGACGATCCCAAATCGCTGGGCGGACGCGAGTTTGGCGCCACCCTCGCGCTGCCGATCTGGATTGACTACATGCGCGTGGCGCTGGCCGGCCAGCCGGCGCACGAGCGTACCGCGCCCGAAGGCGTAATGCGCCAGGATGACGACTGGATCTACAGCGAATACGCCGGCACCAGCGACTTTAAGACGATCGATATCGACACCTTGCCGACGGCGGTGCCCGAAACGGAGGCCCCGCCGGCGCCGGCCACCGAATAGCATTTCAAAAAAACATGGTAACAAGATGGCACCGCGTGTTAGCATCTTTGCAAACACAGTTGATGAAAAGCATTCATCAATTCATCAGGAGCCATTTTGTACGTTTGGAAGCAACTTTCACCGTCCGTTGAACACCAGCTCGCGCTCGGGCCCGCCTTCGGCATGACCGATACGGGCACCGTGCGCTCGTCCAATGAAGACAATTTCCTGATCGATCCCGCGCTTGGCCTGCTGGCCGTGGCCGATGGCATGGGTGGCCACGAAGCGGGCGAAGTGGCAAGTTCCGATGCCTTGATATCGATGGCGCACTTCATTCGCACCCGAGCTGAAGCGACCGACGAAGGCGATGGGCGCTGGCGCGATTCGAGCCATGACGCGATGATCACGCTCAATGACGCGCTCGAATTTGCCAACCAGCGCATGTACCAGACCAATATCGAGAACCAGCGCGCCGACGGCGGCGGCATGGGCACCACCTTGACCGGCTTGTGGCAACCGATGGCCGGCGCGCCGGCGCTGGTGTTCCATGTGGGCGACTCGCGCCTGTACCGGCTGCGCGCCGGCAACCTGATGCAGCTCACGCGCGACCAGACCTTGTATCAAAAGGCGATCGAATCGGGCGCCACCCACAATCTGCCGCCCCGCAACCTGCTGCTGCAGGCGCTGGGACCGTCGTGCGGGATCCATCCCGAGCTGCAGATACGGCCGGTCGCGCCGGGCGATTTGTATTTGTTGTGCAGCGATGGCTTGCACGGCGCCATGCCGGACGAAGACATCGCAGCCGTCATGGGCGAAGCGCAAGCCGATGATTTGGGCGCCAGCTGCGCGCAATTGATCGACATGGCCAAGTCGCATGGCAGCCGCGACAATATTACGGTGCTGCTGTTCCAGTGCACCGGCAAGCGGCACTAGGCCGACACCCTGACCCCACGCCGGCACGCGGCATCGAACGCGCTGAGAAACTCGAACGCGCTGCCGTAACGCTGGTCCCGGTCGCGCGCCAGGCCGCGCCGGATCACATCATCGAAACTGGTGCCCAGTCCCGGCGCCACCACCGACGGCGCTGCCTGGTTCTCGACCAGCATCTGCTGCATCACCTCCAGCGCCGTGCCTTCGAACGGCCGCTTGCCGGTCAGTATCTGGTACAGCACCGTGGCTGCGGCAAACAGGTCGGTGCGCACATCGACCGGCTGCCCGCGCATCTGCTCGGGCGAAATGCACTGCGGCGTGCCGGCCGCGACAAGCTCGCCCTGGCGCCGCGCGCCGCCAAAACCGACCAGGCGCAGGTTGCCCAATTCGTCCAGCAGCACATTGGCTTGGTTGATATCGGCGTGGATAATGTCGTTCGAATGCAGGTGCACCAGGGCTAGCAGCAACTGGCGAAAATTGGCCAGCGTCAGCATGCCCTGCTTGCCGCTCACGTAGCCCATCGCAATCCAGGTGACGCCGTCGGCGGCGCCGCATTCGTGCACCCGCACGATATTCGGATGATCGAGGGTGATGGTCAGCGCGCTCTCGTGCAGCAGGCGCTCGCGGCCAGGCGCGTCGTTGGCGCGCGCCAGCTTGAGCGCGACTTTGCCGCCGTCGGTGCCGGCACGGGCCAGCCAGACGTTACCGCGCGCGCGCTCCGATAGCGGCGACAGCAAGGTATAAGGTCCAATTCGCTCTGGCTTCTTCATGTCGGTGGCTATTCGGATCTGGTTCACCATGATACTTGCAGTAGATAATGTTTTAAACGTCTTCTGTCGGGAATACCACGTTTTTATTGATGCACACCTAAAAAGCTGTGGACAAGCTGGCTCAGGTAGAATCGAGCACTACCTTAGCATCGAGGATCACGCATGGCGTTTCAGATTGAGCACAAACTGGTCATCGGCGTGGCCTCCTCCGCGCTGTTCGACCTGACCGCATCGCACCAAGTTTACCTTGAACAGGGCCCGGACCAATACCGCAGCTATCAGGAACAGAACCTCGACACCATCCTCGGCAAGGGCGTCGCGTTTCCTTTCATCCGCCGCTTCCTCAACATCAACAAGTGCTTTCCGCGCCAGACCCCGGTTGAAGTGGTGCTGTTTTCACGCAATTCACCGGAGACGGGCCTGCGCGTGATGCGCTCGATCGCCCACTACGGGCTGGACATCTCGCGCGCCGCCTTCATGACCGGCAAGTCGCCCTACACCTACCTGCCCGCCTTCAACGCCGCGCTGTTCCTGAGCGCGAACGAGGAAGACGTCAAGAGCGCCATCGCGGCCAATTATCCGGCCGGGCTGGTGCTGCCATCGAAGATCGACGACGATGACGACGACACCGAACTGCGCATCGCGTTCGACTTCGATGGCGTGCTGGCCGACGACGAATCGGAAACCGTCTTCAAGCGCAACAACGACATCGACGAGTTTCACCAGCACGAAACGCGTCACATGGCCACGCCGCACCAGCCGGGCCCCTTGGCCGAGATGTTCCAGAAGCTGTCGATCATGCAGCGCATGGAAGAGCGTGCACAAAAACGCGATCCCGGCTACAAGAAGATCTTGCGCATCGCCATCATCACGGCCCGCAATGCGCCGTCGCATGAACGGGTGGTCACCACGCTCAAGAGCTGGGGCGTGTCGGCCAACGAAACGTTTTTCCTGGGCGGCATGAACAAGGCCCGGGTACTGTCGGTATTCAAGCCGCACATTTTTTTCGACGACCAGTTAAGCCACCTGAAGGCCTCGCCCGGCGGCACCATTCCGATGGTGCACGTACCGTTTGGAATTGCCAACAAACGTAAAGAATAGATAAACAAAATACAATGATCGTGTAGAATCAAAAGCATCCGCACCAACGCACGATTGGGGCACCGCATGAGTATCAACTGGATGATGGGATGGTTCGGCGGCGGGGCCACAAGCACCCCGGTTGCCCGTCCGGCCGATGCCATGACCCATATGGCGGCGTCCGCCATTGAGCTCGACCCCGCCACGCTCGACCCCGCCTTCTACCGCTGGCTGACCCGGCCCGGCGCCGCATCGCCGCCCGCTGGCGCCGAACGCACGCTGCTCGACGAACTGGCCCGCATCGCCGATTCGCCCGGCGCCGGCGCCCACCTGATTCCGCGCGTGCCGGCTGTTGTGCCCCAACTGCTGGGCAGCCTGCGCGACGACAGCATCTCGATTGCCACGCTGTCGGACATCCTGTCCAGGGACGTGGTGCTGGTCGGTGAAGTCATCCGCGGCGCCAACAGCCCGTATTACCATTCCGGGCGCCCGATCACCAATATTGAGTCGGCGCTGATGCTGCTCGGGCAAAACGGCATGCGCTTGCTGCTGGCGCGGGTTGCCTTTCGCCCCGTGATCAATACCAGCAGCGGCCATCTGGCGCGCATGGCCGCGCCGCTGGTCTGGCGCCACTCGGAAAAATGCGCCACCGCCGCCAACCTGCTGGCGCCGTCACAGCAAGCCAATCCGTTTGAAGCCTATCTGGCCGGCCTGATGCACAACGTCGGCCTGATCGTCGCGTTGCGCCTGTTCGACCAGCTGTACCCCAAGGGCGTGCTGCCGCAGTCGCCACAGTTTTATGCCAGCCTGGCCGAGCACGGACGCACGCTGTCGGCCCGCATTGCCACGATGTGGGAGTTTCCGGCCGCGGTAGCGACTGCGGTCGCCCACGCCGGCCATCCCAGCCTGTCCGGCCTGGTGCGCGCGCTGGCCTCCGCCGATCGCCTGGCCAAGCTGCGCATGCTGGCCGACGCCGGCCAGCTGGGACTCGATAACGACGCCGTCATGGCCAGCCTGGACCCGGCCATGCAAGCCTGCTTCGTCAAGCTCAGCGTCGATCAGCACTGAGGCGGTATAATCGACAGCTCCCGATTACGCACCTGATCCGCGCAGCCTGCATGCCTTTCGATTTAAAAAAATCCCTCCCCAAACCCGGCCATCGTTTCGCGCTGCCGACCCTGTACGGTTCGTCGGACGCCTATGCGCTGTCGGTGGCCGCGCTCGAACTCAAAGCGAGCAAGCAAATGCTGGTGGTCGTGGTGGCCAGCGCCAGCGACGGCCAGCGCCTGCGCGACGAAATTCCGTGGTTCGCCGAAGGCAAGCTGGAATGCCATTTGCTGCCGGACTGGGAAACGCTGCCCTACGACGCCTTCTCGCCGCACCAGGACCTGGTGTCGGAACGCCTGGCCACGCTGCACGAAGTCCAGAACGGCCATTGCGATGTGCTGATCGTGCCGGCCACCACCGCGCTGGTGCGCCTGGCACCGCCGTCGTTCCTGGCCGGCTACACCTTCTTCTTCAAGCAGGGCGAAAAGCTCGACGAGGCCAAGCTCAAAGCGCAACTGACGCTGGCCGGCTACACCCATAACTCGCAAGTGATGTCGCCCGGCGAATATTCGGTGCGCGGCGGCCTGATCGACCTGTTCCCCATGGGTTCGGCCCTGCCCTACCGGCTCGACCTGTTCGGCGACGAGATCGAAACCATCCGCACTTTTGATGCCGACACCCAGCGCTCGCTCTATCCAGTGCGCGAAGTGCGCTTGCTGCCAGGGCGCGAATTTCCGATGGACGACGCCGCGCGCACTACCTTCCGCAGCCGCTGGCGCGAACGTTTTGAAGGCGATCCTTCGCGCTCGGTAGTCTACAAGGACGTCAGCAGTGGCATCGCCTCGGCCGGTATCGAATACTATTTGCCGCTGTTTTTTGAGCACACCGCCACCCTGTTCGACTACCTGCCGCAAGGCGCGGCCGTGGCGCTGGTGGGCGACATCGACGCCGCCATCAAGCGCTTCTGGGTCGACACCGAATCGCGCTACCGATTCCTCAAGGCCGACCGCGACCGCCCGATCCTGGCGCCCGACGAAATCTTCCTGTCCGACGAAAACTTCTTCACGCTGGCCAAGCCGTACGGCCGCTGGGTCATTTCCAAGGATGCCGACCTGCAGCCGTCCGAGCTGTCGGCGCCAATTCCGAACATCGCCGTCAACCGCCGCATCGACGACCCGCTGACCAACCTTCGCTCGTACCTGCTGCAAAGCGGATCGCGCGTGATGATCTGCGCCGAATCGAACGGGCGCCGCGAAACGCTGCAGCAGTACTTCAATGAATACCAGCTCAGCCCGGCCCCGGTCGAAGGCTTTGCCGGCTTCCTGCAGTCTGACGCCAAGCTCGCGCTGGGCGTGGCTCCGCTGCAAGCCGGTTTCGCCTTGTCCGAAACGCTGACCGGCGATCTGATTTTCATCACCGAGACCGAGTTGTATGCCGGTTCCGGCCGGCGCGCCGGCAAGAAGAAGCAGGAAGGCGTCACCCAGGTCGAAGCAATGGTGCGCGACCTGTCCGAGCTCAAGATCGGCGACCCGGTAGTCCACATCAACCATGGCATCGGGCGCTACATGGGCCTGACCAGCATGGACCTGGGCGAAGGCGAGACCGAATTCCTGCACCTGGAATACGCCAAGGACACCAAGCTGTATGTGCCGGTGTCGCAGCTGCACGTCATTTCGCGCTACTCCGGCGCCTCGCCCGAAGACGCGCCGCTGCACTCGCTCGGCTCGGGCCAATGGGAAAAGGCCAAGCGCAAGGCCGCCGAACAGGTGCGCGACACCGCCGCCGAACTTCTGAACCTGTACGCCCGGCGCGCGCTGCGCAAGGGCCACGCGTTCGACTATTCGGCGCACGACTACCAGAACTTCGCCGACAGCTTCGGCTTTGAAGAAACGCCTGACCAGGCCGAGGCGATCAACAACGTCATCAAGGACATGACCGCCGGCAAACCAATGGACCGGCTGGTGTGCGGCGACGTCGGCTTCGGCAAGACCGAAGTGGCGCTGCGCGCCGCCTTCATCGCCGTCATGGGCGGCAAGCAGGTCGCGATCCTGGCGCCGACCACGCTGCTGGCCGAGCAGCACGCACAGACTTTCGCCGACCGCTTCGCCGACTGGCCGGTGCGCATCGCCGAACTGTCGCGTTTCAGGACCGGCAAGGAAATCAACAATGCCATCAAGGGCATGGCCGATGGCACGCTCGACATCGTCATCGGCACCCACAAGCTGCTCTCGCCCGACGTCAAGTTCACCCGCCTTGGCCTGGTGATCATCGACGAAGAGCACCGTTTCGGCGTGCGCCAGAAGGAAGCATTGAAAGCCTTGCGCGCCGAAGTCGACGTGCTGACGCTGACCGCAACGCCGATTCCGCGCACGCTGGGCATGGCGCTCGAAGGCCTGCGCGACTTCTCGATCATCGCCACCGCGCCGCAAAAACGGCTGGCGATCAAGACGTTCGTGCGCAGCGAAGACGGCTCGGTGATCCGCGAGGCCTGCCTGCGCGAACTGAAACGCGGCGGCCAGATCTATTTCCTGCACAACGAAGTCGAAACCATCCAGAACCGGCTGGCGATGCTGACCGAACTGCTGCCCGAAGCGCGCATTGGCGTGGCGCACGGCCAGATGCACGAGCGCGACCTGGAAAAGGTCATGCGCGACTTCGTGGCGCAGCGTTTCAATATCCTGCTGTGCACCACCATCATCGAGACCGGCATCGACGTGCCGACCGCGAACACTATCATCATGCACCGCGCCGACAAGTTCGGCCTGGCCCAGCTGCACCAGCTGCGTGGCCGCGTGGGCCGTTCGCACCACCAGGCCTATGCCTACCTGATGGTCAACGACGTCACCGGCCTGACCAAGCAGGCGCAGCGCCGCCTGGACGCGATCCAGCAGATGGAAGAACTGGGCAGCGGTTTTTTCCTGGCGATGCACGACCTGGAAATTCGCGGCGCCGGCGAAGTGCTGGGCGAGAACCAGTCCGGCGAAATGCTGGAGATCGGCTTCCAGCTGTATTCGGACATGCTCAACGAAGCGGTTCGCTCGCTCAAGGCGGGCAAAGAGCCCGACCTGGCCGCACCGCTGGCCACCACCACCGAGATCAACCTGCACGTGCCGGCGCTGCTGCCGGCCGACTTCTGCGGCGATGTGCACGAACGGCTGTCGATCTACAAGCGGATGGCCAACTGCGCCACCCAGGAAAAAATCGACGACATGCAGGAAGAGCTGATCGACCGCTTCGGTAAACTGCCGGATCCGGTGCAGGCACTGATCGAAACCCACCGCCTGCGGGTGGCGGCGAAGGCGGTCGGCATCATCAAGATTGACGCGCATGGTGAAGCGGCCAGCCTGCAGTTCATGGTCAACCCGCCGATCGATTCGATGCGCATCATCGCGCTGATCCAGAAGAACAAGCACGTCAAGCTGGCCGGCCAGGACAAGCTGCGCATCACCGCCAACATGCCAGACCTGGCTGCGCGCGTGACCCAGCTCAAGCAAACCATCAAACAACTGACTGCGTAAATCAATGAACATGAACCTGGTCTTGCAGGGCCCGAACGCCACTGCAGAAAGCCTGAACCGCGTTGCCGCCATGGCCAACCCTATACGCGTGACCGCCATCGGCGCGCACGCTGTGCGCTGCGAAGGCGTCGACCTTGGACTCAAGCAAACGATCGAAGCGGCCGCCGATGCGGCTGGGATGGATGCGACCTTCATTGCACCCGGACGCAGCCTGGCTGACTTCAAGCTGGTGGCCATGGACATGGATTCGACCTTGATCACGATCGAGTGCATCGACGAAATCGCCGATATGCAGGGCCTCAAGCCGCAAGTATCCGAAATCACCGAAGCGGCCATGCGCGGCGAGCTGGAATTTTCAGAAAGCCTGACGCGGCGCGTGGCGCTGCTCGAAGGCTTGGACGCAAGCGCACTGGAACGCGTCTACAGCGAACGGCTGGCCATCTCGATGGGCGGCGAAGCGATGCTGGCCGGGATCAAGGCAGCCGGCATCAAGACGCTGCTGGTGTCGGGCGGCTTTACCTTTTTTACCGACCGCTTGAAGCCGCGCCTGGGGCTCGACTACACGCACGCCAATGTGCTTGAAATCGTCGACGGCAAACTGACCGGGCGCGTGGTGGGCGGCATTGTCGACGCCGAAGAAAAAATGCTCACGGTCGAACGCGTGTGCGCGCAGATGGGCATCAGCCCGCGACAGGCGATCGTCATGGGCGACGGCGCCAACGACCTGAAAATGATGGGCATCGCCGGCCTGTCGGTAGCGTTTCGCGCCAAGCCCGTAGTACGAGCCCAGGCCAGCATCGCCCTCAATCACACGGGCCTGGATGGCCTGCTGACGATTCTCAGCTAGCGATTTCCTTGCGCATCCGGGTCAGGTCCACCTTGACCCCGTCCGACAAGGACAAGGTAATGCGTTCCAACGGCGTGAACCCATAGCGCAGGTACAGTGGCTCGCCCGGCATGGTCGACACCAGTTCGAGCGCCTTGAAGCCGGCCCTGGCCGCCGTCCTGGTGCAATGTTCGAGCAGCATTGCGCCCAAGCCTTGGCGCGCAAAATCCGGATCGACGAAGAAGGCGCGGATGCGGGCTGGCTCGGTCGCCGGGTCCAGCAGTCGGTCGTCGCCGCTCTTGGCATGGTCGCCCCCAAAGTCGGTGGCGCGCTTGCTCCAGCCGCCGCAAGCGACGATGACATCTCCCGCTTCAATCGCAAAATAGGTGCCATCGGCCACCAGTGCGCTGTCGACCCCGAACACTTCGCGCGTGATGGCCTCGGCCTGCTGATTGGTATAGAAGCCGGCACTGAGGCCAATGCCCGATTTTCGGATCAGCGCGTCAAGCACGGGTTTGTCGGAGGCGTAGGCAAGGCGAATGATGAACATGTAATTCTCTAAACGGGAGGCAGGAACATTATAAGCATACTGGCCGCGTGGCATGTCAGGCCGCTTTCAATAACACGCTGTAGGCGGTGATCGCGCCCGGCGCGGCGGCACGCGCCACCTGGCGGGCCGCGAACCAGCCGGTCAGCCGGCCATCTTCACCGCTGATCACCGGGCAGCTGGCGCTAAGCATCTGTCCCTGGCCTGGCACACCACGCATGGCGCCGCCGCCAACGACGACCGCGTCGCCGCGTGGGGCGATCACCATCGCACTCGGGAAACCGGTCATCAAGCTCGAATTGGACACCAGCTCGGCGTCCAGCGCCACGCCGTCGGCGCCGCGCACGCCGATCACGAACGCAGTTACGCGGGCGTACTCGGCGCCCGCCTCCGGCTTGCCGGCGGCGCTCCAGCCGCAAATTTTGCCGTCCGGGCCAATCAGCGGAAAGCTGGACGTGAGCACGTTGGCCACGCCTGGCCCGACGCAGTTGTCGAGCGCCCCGCCGCCGGTGCCGATCCAGCCGGCGCCCAGGCGCGCGCACACGCCAGGTTCGCTGGACAACGCGCTGCTGGCGCAAAACACGTTCTGCTCAACCCGAATTGGCACGCCGTTGCGCTTGACCCGGATGCCGATCGCATACACTGCCAATGGCATCGGATCGCGCCCGCCAGCGGTCCAGCCGCTGTACACGCCATCCTGGTCGCGGATCGGATGGCACGAGGTCAGCACGTTGGCCGACGTCAGGCCCAGGTCATAGGCGCCGCCGCCGGTGAGCGTATAGCCGGGTGGCAGCCACACTTGCGCCTGCTCGCCGGCTGCGCCGTTGGCCATCCCGATGGCTGCATAACTTTCGATGACGATTTCCATTCCCTGCTTCTCCTGTTGTTCGCGCTGTTGCAATTCCTTATTGCAACTTCCGTGCCACGCCAAAAACAGGCAATCCTGGCCTCCAGGCTGTCAAATCAGGTGTAAATTGGCGCGCTTTACATGTAAACGCGCACAGCCGATACCTTATAATCGGGCTCCACACTAGGGAGCGACCGCCGCGTGAACGATCTGGACAACACACTGACCACCCAGCTGTTCGCGCAAGAAGGCGGGCGCCCAGCCGCCCTGCTCGGTCTGACCATCCTGTGGCATCCCGACACAGAACGCATCGGCGAACAATTCATCGGCCCGGCCGGCGAAGGCGCCATCGACGTGAGCCGCTATGCACCACTGTTTTTCCGGCCCGGCCAGGACGGCATCGCGATCGGGCACCGCGCCATCGGTCGCGCGCCGCTGACGCTGCGCCGCACCTTGGATGACGGCATCGAGATCACCGCCCCCGACAGCCGCATGGCAGTCGAAGTGAATGGCGTGCTGCTTACCACCGCGCTGGCGTTCGACTGCGACCAGGTGGCGCGCGGCATCGTGCTGGGCCTGGGCGGCCAGGTGCTGCTGTGCGTGCACTGGATGACCTCCTTCCCGCGCACCAACGACGTGCCCGGCCTGCTCGGCGTGAGCAGCGGCGCGATCGCCACCCGCGAACTGATACGCCAGGTGGCGGCAACCGATCTGCCGGTGCTGCTGCTGGGCGAAACCGGCACCGGCAAGGATGTCGCCGCGCGCGCCATCCACGCAGCCAGCAAGCGGCGCGCCTTGCCGCTGGTGGCGGTGAACATGGCGACACTGAACGAATCTTTGGCGGCGGCCGACCTGTTTGGCGCCGCCAAGGGCGCTTACACCGGTGCGCAGGCGACACGCCAGGGCCTGTTCGCCGAAGCCGATGGCGGCACCTTGTTCCTCGACGAATTGGGCGACACGCCGGCCTCGGTACAGCCGATGCTGCTGCGGGTGCTGGAAACAGGACGCTACCGGCCGCTGGGCGCGAACCAGGAATCGACCACCAGTGCGCGCCTGATCGCGGCCACCGACCAGGACCTCGATGCGCTGGGCTTCAACCAGCCGTTGTTGCGCCGGATGGAATCGTTTGTAATCCGGGTGCCGGCTTTGCGCGAGCGGCGCGAGGACATCGGCGTGCTGCTGCTGCACGCGCTGCAGGCATGCACCGACAGCGCCGAAGAACTGGCCGCATTCCCGGCCAGCTTGGTGAGCGAAATGTGTTACTACGATTGGCCCGGCAATGTACGCCAACTGGCCAACGTGGCGCGGCGCGCCGTGATGGCGCGACGCTCGGGACAGGACGTCGAACTGGCGCAGTTTGTCAGGGAACCGTTCGTATCGCGCTCCGTCATCGCCGGCAAGCACGAGGCGGCGCCAGCGGTCAGCGCGACCTCGGCACGGCGCAGCCTGACCTCGATCAGCGAAGTCGATACCATGCAGGCGATGGAAGAAAATGGTTGGCAGATCAGCGGTGCGGCCCAGCAACTGGGCATTTCGCGGCCGTCGCTGTACAAGTTGATTGAGGCGCATCCGGGGATACGTCCGGCGGCCGCGATCGCGGCGACCGAACTGGAAGCGGCGCTGCGCGCAAACAGCAATGACGTTGCCGCTTGCGCGTCAGCTTTAAAAACACCGTGCGAGGCTTTGCGCCGCCACCTGCGCGTGCTTGGCCTCGACCGAGTGACTTAAGGCCCCCTTGGCGAAGTCGTGCCGGTGCCGACTTCGGTCTCTGGATCGAAGCTGAAAACACGCGTGCTGGTGATACCGTCCCTGGTGCCATCATCGATGACTACTTGCACCGTGATGACAAAGGAAATTTCCCAACGCCCCTCGCTCTGACCGACCGTCAGGTGCTTGTCCCATTCGAGCGCGAGTTCAAAATACTCGGGCTCCGGCTTGATCACTGGGGAAAACACGAAGCCTTGCGCTGGCAGGTTAACACTGCCGCCTGTGACGACGACGCTCTCGTTGGTGACAAACGGCGAAGGCACGGCAAACTGTGCCTTCTTTTTAGGTGCGATATCGACGATTTGTGGCAACGTGACTAACGTGCAATCGAGCACCTTGAACGACTTGAGCGGTTTGTAGCAACCGGCCCTGACGCGCACGCGCATCTCTTCGCCGACCGTGTAATAGATGCCACCCGCGTATTTTCCGGTAATCGGATTCGCGTCGCCATCCTTGCGGGTAAAGCGCCATTCCAGTGTTCCACCGACCTGTTGAATATCGAAGTTCGCCTCAAGCAGCATTGTTGTAGCTTTTGATGTCATTTAACGCTTTCCATGGTGGGTTGATGAAATCGTGGGTCGCGCCGCAGCGCGATCAGGTCGGGTTCGGCACTGATCAAGTTTTGAGGATAGCCGCGTTCCTGCGCGCCCCTCAATTCGGCCAGCGCGTTTTCCCTGCTCCCTATCAGCTCGTAAGCCATCGCAGCGCGAAAACGCACGTCCGGGTTCTCTGGCGCAGTTTTTACGGCGCGTTCGGTCAACGCGCGCGCAGCGGACGCATCACCGAGCCGTGCCGAATACAGGCCAAGACGGGAAGTCATCGTGACGTCGCCAGGGGTTCGCTCAAGCAAAGGCTTCATCAGGACGACCGCTGCGTTGTACGCGCGGCGCGAGGCATCCTCGCGCCCGGGAATCCAGCGCAGGGTATCGGCCAGGTTGGCCCAGCGCAAATACGTATTGCTATTGCCTTTGGACGCGGAAACAGCATTTTCGAAAGCCTGTGCCGCGCCCACGTAATCGGCGCGGTTAAACAGCACATTGCCGAGAGTAGTGTACAAGGTTCCGCTGGGCCTAATTTGCAATCCTTGCTGCAGCACCTGGAGCGCCTCTTCTGCGCGGTTTTGGCGTAACAGGGCGGCGCTCAGACTGGCATAGGCGAGGGTCGCATCCGGTTCAATTGCAATTGACCGCCGAAAAGCCAACTCCGCATCCTTGTAGTTGCTTTGCTTGAAGCGCAGGACCCCCAACGAGTCTTCCAGTTTGCGCTCGTGCGGATAGCGCTTGATGGCGCTTACCAAGATCGCGCTGGCTTCATCGAAACGGTTCAAGTAAATCAGGATGCCGGCTTTAAAATCGATCGCGGATACATCGAGCGGGTTGAGGCTCAGGGCGCGTTCGATCAACGGCAGCGCCTCCTTTTCCTTGCCTTGCTCCAGCCGGACCGCAGCGAGTGCCGTATAGGCCATCGCTAACTGGTCATCCAGTTTCAAGGCCAGCTGCGCACTCGCGTCGGCGCGCTGCAGCCAGGATTCATCGCGGCTATCGCCCACATGCCGCATGCTATAGGCAAGCGAGAGCCCGGCTGCGGCTGCAGCATGCCCTGGGCGCCTTGCAAGTATCGCCTTGAAATGCTCGATCGCCACATCGATGCTCTCGGCGCGATCATAGGCCTTGAGCGCGACCAACCCTGCCTGCATGGCCGCCGCCTCGGAAAAGAATGGCGTATTGCGCTGCAACCATGCCGAGCCCACCGACGTTTGCAGCGCGCCCATCACCAGGACCACTGCGACAGCAGCAATCAACGTGCTGCGTGCCCAAACGGATATGGGAATCAGAGAACGCAAGCGGAACTTCGAGCGCGGCGACGGGGCGCTGGCAGCGCCCGGGCTACCGATTGCCATCCCCACCGCTTGCATGGATGGCAGGCGCTGCGTCAGGTCGCGCGCCGTCATGGCGCGCACCAGCGCTGCCGTTTCCGCGCTGATCGCCGCCGGAAACATCCACAGCTCGGACGACGACTGGATATGCGCAGCGGCCAGCGCCAGTCCGCTTAGATGCGCGAACGGGCGCGCACCGGTCAGCAATTCATACATCACCACGCCCAGCGCATAGATGTCGCTTTGTGCGTTCTGGCGCGAGCCGAGCAGCAGTTCCGGCGCCAGGTAGGCCACCGTGCCTTCGGTCTGGTCAAAGCTGGAAGATTGAGTGGCATCCGGATCAACCCGGCTTGCCAGGCCAAAATCAAGAATGCGCACCGCACCGGACGCTTCGAGCATCAGGTTCGATGGCTTCAGATCGCCGTGAATCAGGTTGGCGGCATGCGCCTCGGCCATCGCACCGGCCACCTGGCGCACAATGTCGCGCACCTGCATTTCCGGCATCGGCTGGCCAGCGGCTAATTGACGCAAAGTGCTGCCTTCGACGAACTCCATCACGATCGACGGCTGCTCAGCATCGCCATCGATCGAGAAAATGCGCACGAACGCCGGATGACGCAACGACGCGGCCATGCGCGCCTCATCGAGCAACTGCCCGGGACGCGACGCCAACAACTGCGCTTTGAGGCGCTTGATGGCGACCTGACGCTCCAGGCGCGCGTCCCATGCCAGGTAAACGTCGCCAAAACCGCCCTCGCCCAGCTTGCGCACCAGCTTGTAATGCCCGGGATTTTGTACTTCGGCCTGCAATTGCTGCTCCATATTTATTTTCTGCTGGAAAACATTTCTATAGTGTACATGTGCGTGATCATTTCTTACAGAAAAGTTTCTGTTTTCGCGACACCTGTAACACCGTGTAATTTCCCGCGCTGGCGCCGAGAGAATTCTTTATCATGAATCAAATCGATTATGGGGAGTTGCGTCATGAAGAACCTGCTTGCCGTCACGCTGCTCTGTGCCCTTGCCGGCTGCGCCACCGAGCCGCCGCGCCAGGCCGCGTACGCCCAGCCGCGCGACCCGTCGCAGTGGCGCGTGGTGTCGGTGACCCCGGTGCCAACCGGCACCGCCGCGCGCGTCGCGGCCACTTCGCCCAATGGCAAGGCCGAAGAATACTCATCGACGCCAGTCGCCGCGCAACCTGTATACGTGCAGCCGCAACCGGTCTACGTACCTGCTCCCTACGCGCCGCAACCGGACTATTACTGGTCCCCGGTCACGTTCAGCCTCGGCTTTGTGTTTGGCAATTATTGGGGTGGCGGGCACCACTACCGGGGCCACCGCCACCGCTAAGCGCACCCGAACACCCACAATCCTGTGGCGCGCCTTACAATATGGCGTGTCAATCTGCCATGGAGAGGGTGTCCTTTGAACGATCCAATACATCTCGTCTGTCCCCACTGCGACGCGGTCAACCGCATCGCGGCTACGCGCCTGCACGACGCGCCGGTGTGCGGCAAATGCACGCGCGATCTATTCACCGGCACGCCGCTTGACGTCGTCAGCGCCCGTTTTACCAAGCATATCGAACGCAACGACATTCCAGTGCTGGTGGACTTTTGGGCCGCCTGGTGCGGCCCGTGCAAGATGATGGCGCCGGCCTACCATCAGGCCGCGCAGCGGCTCGAACCTCAGGTGCGCCTGCTCAAGCTCGACACCGAAGCTGCACAGGACATCGCGGCCCGCTACAATATCCGCAGCATCCCCACCCTCGCCCTGTTTCGCAACGGACGCGAAGTGGCGCGCCAGCCCGGCGCTATGGATGTCGCCGGCATCGTGCGCTGGACCGAAGCGCACATCCAATCAACTTGACCCGGGAGTAGCAATGACGCAGGAATTGATCCTCGACCGCAATGCCGAAGACGCCAAGAACACGGCGCGCATGCTGTACTTCATACACGGCCTGACCTTCTTTTTTTCGCTGGGACTGCTGTCGATCATCCCGCTGATCATCAATTACGCCCAGCGCCCGGAAACCGAAGGCACGCTGGTGTACAGCCATCACAGCTGGATGATCCGCTCGTTCTGGTGGTATGCGATCTGGATGCTGTTTGGCTGGATCATCTTTGCGTTCACGCTGGGACTGGGGATCGTCATCGCCGCGCCGCTGTGGGGCATCGTGTGGCTGTGGAAGGCGTATCGGCTGGTGCGCGGCCTGCTTGACCTGAACGCCAACAAGGCGATGCCGTAAGCTGCGATTACAACCTAGCCAGCGCCTGCTCCAGGTCTGCGATCAAATCGGCCGTGTCTTCCAGGCCGATATTGAAGCGCACCAGCGTGCCCGCGCCGGTCCAGCCCTTGCGCATTGCCGCGATCCGGTATGGCATGACCAGGCTGTTGGCGCCGCCCCAGCTGTAACCGAGCCCGAACAGCGTCAGGCTGTCGACGAAGCGGTCGGTCTGTTCCTCCGTGTACCTGGCATCGAACAGCACCGAGAACAGGCCGCCGGCGCCTGAGAAATCGCGTTTCCAGATCTCGTGGCCAGGGCAATCGGCAAACGCCGGGTGCAGCATCGTGGTGATTTCAGGACGCGCCTTGAGCCAGGCGGCCACGCTGCGCGCGCTGGCGTCATGGGCTTCAAAGCGCAGCTTCATGCTCGGCAAACCGCGCATGACCAGGTAGGCGTCATCGGCGCTCACTCCCATCCCAAGGCGCATATGGGCCAGCGCCAGGCGGTCGTTGAGAGTACGGTCGCGCGTGATCAAGGCGCCCATCAAAACGTCCGAGCCGCCCGACTGGTACTTGGTCAGTGCTTGCATGATGAGGTCCACGCCCAGGTCGAACCCGCGCAGCGCTAGGCCGGCCGACCAGGTGTTGTCGAGCGCGACCAGCACACCCCGGTCGTGCGCGGCCTTGCAGATGGCAGGCAGGTCCGGCACTTCCATCGACACCGAGCCAGGTGCTTCGGTCCAGATCAATTTGGTGTTTGGCTGGATCAGGGCCGCAATGCCGGAGCCGATCAGCGGGTCATAGTAGCGCGCGGTGATGCCGAAGTCATTGGTCAGCCAGCGGCCAAGTTCGCGGTTGGGGCCGTACACGTTCTCGGGCAGTAGCACGTCGTCGCCGGTTTTCAGCAGCGCCAGGTCGACCATCGCGATGGCGGCCAGGCCGCTCGGGGCCAGCAGGCAGAAGTTGCCGCCTTCGATCTCGGCCAGCCGGGCTTCAAGCGTGAACGTGGTCGGTGTTCCATGCAGGCCGTAGGTATAGGCGTTCTTTTCTTTCCAGTCGCCCGAGCGCATCGCGGCCACGTTCTTGAAAAGTACAGTGGACGCGTGATGAATCGGCGCCGGAAAGGCCGCAAAACCTTCAGGCGGCTGATAGCTGCTGTGGATTAATGCGGTTTGCGGCGACTTCTTCATGTCGCTCAGGCGACCGACGCCCACAGGTCGTGCGCATCGGCGGCGGTGACGGTGACGTCGGCAAATTCGCCCACGACCAGCTTCTTGCCCGGAACCAGCGAACGCTTGATGTGCACCACGCCGTCGATTTCCGGCGCATCAGCCGACGAACGGCCGATCGCTTCCTTGCCGCCGACTTCGTCGATCAGCACGCGGACGGTCTTGCCGACCTTGGCCTGCAAGCGCTTGGCCGAGATTTCTTCCTGCAACAGCATGACGCGCGCGCGGCGCTCTTCACGCAACGCTTCCGGCACCGGGTTCTCGAGCAGGTTGGCGGTCGCGCCTTCGACTGGCGAATAGGCAAAGCAGCCAAGGCGGTCGATTTGGGCTTCCTTGAGGAAGTCCAGCAGGTATTCGAATTCGGCTTCGGTCTCGCCAGGGAAGCCGGCGATAAAGGTCGAGCGGATCGTCAGGTCCGGGTTCATGGCGCGCCATGCCTGGATGCGGTCCAGGTTCTTTTCGCCGCTGGCCGGGCGCTTCATGCGACGCAGTACGTCCGGGTGCGCGTGCTGCATCGGGATGTCGAGGTATGGCAGCACATGACCACCGCTCATCATCGGGATAATCGCGTCGACGTGCGGGTATGGATACACATAGTGCAAACGCACCCAGGCGCCGTACGACTTGGCCAGTTCGCCCAGCGCTTCGACCAGGTTGGTCATGTGGGTCTTGACCGGGCGGCCGTTCCAGAAGCCGGAGCGGAACTTGACGTCCACGCCGTAGGCCGAGGTGTCTTGCGAAATGACCAGCAGTTCCTTGACGCCCGACTTGAACAGGTTTTCCGCTTCCAGCATCAGGTCGGCGATCGGGCGCGACACCAGGTCGCCGCGCATCGACGGAATGATGCAGAAGCTGCAGCGGTGGTTGCAGCCTTCCGAGATCTTCAGGTAAGCGTAATGCTTAGGCGTGAGCTTGATGCCCTGCGCCGGCACCAGGTCGAAGAACGGCTCGTGCGGCTTTGGCAGGTGCAGGTGGACCGAGTCCATCACTTCGGCCAGCGCGTGCGGGCCGGTCACGGCCAGCACCTTCGGGTGCACCTTCATGATGATGTCGTCGCCGGCGGCGTCTTTTTT
>JAZJXM010000024.1:0-66206 GCA_040390915.1 Pseudomonadota bacterium | reverse complement strand
TGAAAATTCCTATTGCAATTTCCAGCGGGATGTTCAGTGCCAACATTCGGACACGAGCCCAACAGTGCGCAAGCGCACTGTTGGGCTCGTGTCCGAATGTTGGCACTGACCCTCAGGCCGGGATGCCGAGGATGACGCTGGAAGCCTTGAAGATGCCGGTGGCGCGAGCGCCCACTTCGAGCGCAAGCGCGTGGCAGCTGTCGTTGGTGATCACGGCAGCGAGCGTGGCGCCGCCGCCCAGGTCGAGCACGACCTCGCTGTTGACTGCGCCGGGCAGGATGCGCGCCACCGTGCCATGCAGGCGGTTGCGGGCCGAAAATTTGGCGCCCTCGACGTCGGTCACCAGGATCACCGAGGCTGCCTTGACCAGCGCGAACGCCTGGGCCCCGGGCGCCAGTCCCAGTTCGAGCGTGCTGTCGCGCGTGACGATGGCGATGATCTGCTGGCCGGCCGCGATGTCGAGCGCAATTTCGTCGTTGACGGCGCCGGCCAGCACTGTGGAGACAGTGCCAAGGAACTGGTTGCGCGCGCTGGTTTTCATATTCATTCTCCGCATCAGTTGCAAATCGCCGGCACGCTGGCCCAGCTGGTCGAGGAAGCGCTGGTGCTCGCGTTCGACTTCGCGAAAGCTGTCCACCAGCTGCAGGCCGCGCGCGGTCAGGCGCGTGCCGCCGCCGCCTTTGCCGCCGCTGACCCGTTCCACCAGCGGCTCGCCGGCCAGGTTGTTCATCTGGTCGACCGCATCCCAGGCCGCCTTGTAGCTCATCTGGATTTCCTTGGCCGCGCGCGTGATCGAGCCGCAGCTGGCAATTGCTGCCAGCAGCCGGATCCGGTTCGGGCCGCCGAAGTTTTCGCCGCCCACGGTCATCCACACCGCGCCTTGCAGTTCGATCGCGGTGTCGCTCATGTCTGGCGCTCCCGTTCCACCTGGCCTGCGCGCAGTTCGATCACGTGCTCGCCCAGGGCCAGCGCATCGTCGAGGTCGTGCGTGATCAGCACCATCGGCACTTGCAGGCGCCGCTGCAAGGCATCGAGTTCGGCGCGCATGGTCACGCGTAGAGTTGGATCGAGCGCGGCAAACGGTTCGTCGAGCAGCAGCGCACGCGGCTGCGCTACCAGCGCGCGCGCCAGGGCAGTGCGCTGGCGCTGGCCGCCCGACAGCTGGTGCGGGTAATGCTGCGCCAGCGCGCCCAGTTCAAACGCGGCCAGCCAGTCGTCAAGGGCGGCGTCGGTGCGCCGCGCGCGCGGATTGAACCAGCCTCGCGCCAGGCCGAAGCCGACGTTCTGGCGCACGTTCAGGTGCGGGAACAGCGCGTAGTCCTGGAACAGATAGCCGACCTGGCGCCGCTGCGGCGCGATGTTGATGTTGGCGGTGCGGTCGAACAAGGTGGCGCCGCCAAGGCGGATATGGCCGGCGTCCGGCGTGACCAGGCCGGCGATCGCGCCCAGCATCAGGCTCTTGCCGGCGCCCGATGGCCCCAGTATGACGATGCGCTGGCTGCTGGAACGAAAGCGCGTGGCCAGTTCGAACGTATCGCCTTGCGCGTGCAGCGTTTTGCAGATGTCGACGTCAAGCTGCATGCCAGCGCCCCCGATTCAGGCGCGCTGCCGTCAGCAGCACTACGATGCACACGCACGAGGTGATCAGCACCAGCGTGTTGGCGACGTCGTCCTGGCCGGCCTGCACCGCTTCATAAATGGCGATCGACAGGGTCTGGGTCTTGCCGGGGATGGAACCGGCCACCATCAGCGTGGCGCCAAATTCGCCCAGCGCGCGCGCGAATGCGAGCAGCACGCCGGCCAGGATGCCGCGCCGCGCCAGTGGCAGCGTGACGCGCAAAAACAGCGCCGCTTCGGAGATGCCCAGCACGCGCGCGGCCTGTTCCAGCTGGTTGTCGACCGCTTCGAAGGCTGCCCGCGCCGGTTTGAACACCAGCGGGAAGGCAACGATGGCGGCGGCAATCACCGCGCCTTGCCAGGTGAAGATCAGGTTAATGCCGAAGTGCGTGTGCAGCCAGGCGCCAATCGGGCCGTGGCGGCCTACCAGCACCAGCAGGTAGTAGCCCAGGACGGTGGGCGGCAGCACCATCGGTAGCGTCAACAGCGAGTCGAGCAGGTCGCGTCCCGGAAAGCGTAAGCGCGCCAGCGCGTAGCCGACCGCGACGCCTGCCACCAGGTCGATTGCAGTGGCCCATCCCGCTACCTTGAGCGAGAGCCAGAGTGCAGGCCAGGCCAGTTCCATGATCGCGTCCTACAGTTGGCGAAAGCCGTATTGGCGCAGCACGGCCTGGCCAGCGGGCGACATCACGAAGTCGATGAAGCGCTGCGCTTCAGCGCCGTTGGTGCTGGCGGCCAGCGGCGCGATCGGGTAAAGCAGCGGCATGTCGAGTGCGACCCCGAAGGCCAGTCTGACCTTGTCCTTCATCAGCGCGGCGTCGGTCGCGTACACGAAGCCGGCATCGACTTCGCCGCGCGCCACGTAGTCGAGCGACTGGCGCACGTTCTGGGTGGTGATGGCTTTGCCTTGCAGTACCGGCCACAGGTGCGCGGCGCGCAGCGCGCGGCTGGCGTAGCGCCCGGCCGGCACGCTGTCCGGGTTGCCGATCGCGATGCGCGCGATGGCGGGGGCGGTCAGGTCGGCCAGCCGCGCCAGCGGCGTGTTGCTGCCGAGCGGCGCGATGACGACCAGTGCGTTGCTGGCGAAATTGCGGCGCGCGCTGGCCGACACCAGGTTTTTCACCTGGGCCAGGTCCATGGTTTCCTGGTCGGCCGCGGCGAATACGTCGGCCGGCGCACCCTTGGCCAGTTGCTGCAGCAGTGCACCGGAGGCGCCGAAGTTGAACGCGACCTTGGCGCCCGGGTATTGGCGTTCGTAGGCGCGCCCCAGGTCGGTGAAGGCATTGCTCAGGCTGGACGCGGCCGAGACCGTCAATTCGGCAGCGGCGGCGGGAAGGGCGAGGGCGAACCACGTCAACAGGAAGGGTTTAAGCGTCATATACAGGACTATATCACGCCCCTGCCTCAAAAAAATGCAGTACCTTATTTCGTATTGAAATCAATACCTTAAGAGTTATCCACTGCACTTGTGAACATTCTTATCCACATCGATTGTGCACAACAGGGTCGCCTCAAATTTAGGCGGTGGCAATTTATCTTTAATAATCAATTACTTGGATATCAATTCCGAATATTGCACACAATCTTGTCCACAGAAGATGTGCAAAACATGGGGAGACTGTGTACAAGCCATGAGAAATCAGTCCTTTTTCGATTTTTTACGCATAAGCAGCAGCTTTATGCGCGCTTGCCTGCATTTTGCGCAGTACCATTTAATCCTTATGAATCAAGGCCCTTGCCACATGGCAAAGACGTTGCGCACAATCTTATCCACAGAACGTGTGCAAAACTTGCATGAAGGTTTATTTTTCCATTGCCTTGTTTTTGCGCAATAGCTAATTTTCCTTTTAAATCAAGGGCATGTGATAGCGCCAACATTCTTGCTCACAATCTTATCCACAGAAGGTGTGCAGAACTGTACTTGCCGACTTGCTGGCAACAAGTTACATTGCCGGGGTCCGTCCCGATACGGAAGTCCACTGACTCAGGAGTTTGTTTTGCTCAATATTCTTTATGCCGCAGGCTGGCCCATCTGGTTCTTGCTGATCGCCTCCATCGTTGCCCTGACGTTGATTATCGAACGCTCCATCTACCTGCGCCGCTCCAAGCTGCTGCCCAGGCAGCTGCTCGACGAGGTGATCCGCGTGTACCACAACGGCAAGATCACGCCCGACATCATCGACAAGCTCAAGAACAACTCGCCGCTGGGCACGGTGCTGGCCGCGGCGCTGCGCAATGTGGAGTCGCCGCGCGAAGTGATGAAGGAATCGATCGAAGAAGCCGGGCGCGGCGTGGCCCACTTGCTCGAACGCTTCCTGACCACGCTGGGCACGATCGCGTCGCTGGCGCCGCTGATGGGCCTGTTCGGCACCATCGTGGGCATGATCGAAATCTTCGGCGCGCAAAACGCGACCGGCACCAATCCGGCCACGCTGGCGCACGGCATTTCGGTGGCGCTGTATAACACCGGCTTCGGCCTGGCGATCGCGATGCCGGCGCTGGTGGCCTATCGCCACTTCCGCGCGCTGGTCGACTCGTTCATCATCGACATGGAGCTGCAAGCGGTCAAATTCGTCGATATCGTGCATGGTGCGCGCAAATGATGGATTTCCGCCGTGGCCGCAAGCGCGAGGATCCGGAGATCAACCTGATCCCGTTCATCGACGTGCTGCTGGTCATTCTGATCTTCCTGATGGTGACGACCACGTACAGCAAGTTCACCGAACTGCAGATCACGCTGCCGACGGCCGACGCCGAAAAGGCGCTCGACAAGCCGTTTGAAATCAACGTCACGGTCGACGCCAAGGGCAACTACACGGTCAACAACACGCCGGTGGCGTTTCACAGCGTGGCCGATCTGGCCGACGACCTGAAGGCGGCGGCGCGCGTGGGCAACGAAACCTTGCCCGCTGGCGCGCCACCGGTCAGTCCGGTGGTGATCGTCAATGCCGACCAGTTCGCGATGCATCAGATGGTGATCAACGTGCTCGAAGCGGCGCGCCTGGCCGGCTACGACAAGCTGACCTTCGCCACGCTGTCGGGCGCCAAAAAGTAGGACCACGCGGGCCAGCGACCTGGCCCGCGACCGCATGCCGCCATCTTCCCCCTCCCTCGAAACGACGCTCACGCAAGCCTGGCTGCGGCGCGGCGTGCTCGCCTGCGCGCTGTGGCCAGCATCGCTGCTGTTTGGCGCGCTCACCGCGCTGCGCAAGGCCATGTTTCGCGCCGGCCTGCTCAAATCGACCCGGGTGCCGGTGCCGGTGGTCGTGGTCGGCAATGTGTTCATCGGCGGCACCGGCAAGACGCCGCTGACGATCTGGCTGGCCGGCGTGCTGCGCGCGGCCGGTTTTACGCCGGGCGTCATTTCGCGCGGCCACGGCGCCAGCGGCGGCACGCCGCGCCAGGTGACGGCGCAATCGAACGCGCTTGACGTGGGCGACGAGCCGCTCCTGATCGCGCGCCGCAGCGGTTGCCCGGTGGTGGTGGGGCGCGACCGCGCCAGCGCCGCGCAGACCTTGCTGCTGGCGCATCCGCAGGTTGATATCCTTATTTCCGACGACGGTTTGCAGCATTACGCCTTGCAGCGCGACGTCGAGATCGTGCTGTTTGACGGGCGCGGCGCCGGTAATGGCTGGCTGCTGCCGGCCGGTCCCTTGCGCGAGCTGGCCTCGCGCCGGCGCGATTTCACGGGCGTCAATGCGCCCGAACTGACGCTGGCGCTGTGCGCGGCGGTGAAAGGGCGGCCATTCCGGATGCAGCTGGCCGGCGCCATGGCCGAACCGTTGCAGCGCCCGGGGCAGGGCGTGGCCCTGGCCAGCCTGGCCGGCAAGCGCATCGTGGCCGCCGCCGGGATTGGCAACCCGGGCCGGTTTTTCGCCATGCTGCGCGCAGCCGGCTTGACGATCACGGAACTGGCGCTGCCCGACCATCACGATTTCCAGGACCAGCCGTTTGCGCAGGTCGACGCCGACATCATCCTGATCACCGAGAAGGATGCAGTAAAATGTGGGCAAATTGAACATCTCAAAGACGACCCGAGACTGTGGGTGGTCCCGGTGACGGCGCAGATTGACGCCGCACTGGCCGAACAAATTGTGGAGAAATGCCGTGGACGCAAGACTGCTTGATATCCTGGTGTGCCCGTTGTGCAAGGGCCCGCTCGAGCACGACAAAAAGGCGCAGGAACTGATTTGCCGCGGCGACCGCCTGGCCTATCCGATCCGCGACGGCATTCCGATCATGTGGGCCGACGAGGCGCGCAAGATCGAGCCGGTGTAAGCGATGGGTTTCGTGGTCATCATTCCGGCGCGCCTGGCCTCGACCCGGCTGCCCAACAAGCCGCTGGCCGATTTGGGCGGCAAGCCGATGGTGGTGCGGGTGGCCGAGCGCGCCGCCTTGTCGGGCGCCGAGCGCATCATCGTGGCAACCGACCATGACGATATCGCCGCCGCCTGCATCGCGCACGGAGTCGACGTGTGCATGACGCGCGCCGACCATCCGTCGGGCACCGACCGCATCGCCGAAGTTGCGCGCGCGTTGAACCTGGCCGACGACGCGGTGGTGGTCAACCTGCAAGGCGACGAACCTTTGATCGATCCGGCGCTGCTGGCGGCCACCGCAAGGCGCATCAGCGACAGCGTGCCGATGGCCACCTGCGCCCATCCAATTAATGACGCGGCCGACGCCTTCAATCCGAACGTGGTCAAGGTGGTGCTCGACAAGCTCGGGCGGGCGCTGTATTTTTCGCGCGCCACCATTCCCTGGCATCGGGACGGCTTTGCGCAGTCGAAAGCGAAGCTGCCGCCAGGCTGCGAACCGCTGCGCCATATCGGCCTGTACGCCTACAGCAACCGATTCCTGCAGGCCTATCCGGGGCTGGAGGCCTCGCCGCTGGAAGACATCGAGGCGCTCGAGCAGTTGCGCGTGCTGTGGCACGGCTATCCGATTGCGGTGCACGTGACCGACAGCGCGCCGGCGGCCGGCGTCGATACGCCCGAAGACCTGGCGCGCGTACGCTTGCATTACGTGTAACCTACGTCGTCCTCGCGAACGCGGGGACCCATGCTGAGCATAATCAGTATGGGTCCCCGCTTTCGCGAGGACGACGGAAACTTACGGGGTGCTGAATATTTACGAATTTGCTGCGTTCTGCGTCAGATCCAGCAAAAAATGCGCAAATCAGACCCGGATTGGCGTTTTCACATACTTTTGTGGTAAGTTTCGTACCAAGGTCTTCATATGCATCACCACCAATTTCAAAATCTGTTTTAGGAATTTTTCATGCGTCTCATTCTGTTAGGAGCTCCCGGCGCCGGCAAAGGCACCCAGGCTAACTTCATCAAAGAAAAGTACAACATTCCCCAAATTTCCACCGGCGACATGCTGCGTGCCGCCATCAAGGCCGGCACCGAACTTGGCATGGCTGCAAAAAAGGTGATGGATACGGGCGGCCTGGTGTCGGACGACATCATGATTGGCCTGGTCAAAGGCCGCTTGCAGGAAGCCGACTGCGCCAATGGTTACCTGTTCGACGGTTTTCCTCGCACGGTGGCACAAGCTGACGCCATGAAGGCGGGCGGCATCGACATCGACTACGTGCTGGAAATCGACGTGCCGGACGAACTGATCGTCGACCGCATGAGCGGGCGCCGTTCGCACCCGGCATCGGGCCGCGTGTACCACATTCGTAACAATCCACCCAAGATCGACATGCAGGACGACGTCACCGGCGAGCCGCTGGTGCAGCGCGACGACGACAAGGCCGAAACCGTGCAGCACCGCTTGTCGGTGTACCACAACCAGACCGAAGTCCTGCTGGGCTATTACAACGACTGGGCCCAATCGGGTCTGCCGGGCGCGCCGAAATATCGCCGCATCTCCGGTGTCGGACCTGTCGACGTGATCCGCGACGCGGCGTTCGCGGCACTGTCTGAATAAACTGTAGCAAGAGCGGACCCCGGTCCGCTTTTTTTATGCGGATGGCTGCCATCCGTCGCACCTGTTTTCGATCAAAGTTTTGCAGTACGCAGTAAGGCAGGCCTACCCGGTCTTTCGGATGTGTTTTTGTGTTACTTGTTTAAAAAAATAAGGGGACGATATGGCAGCAAGTAGTTATCTGATATTCGCGATAGTGTGTGGCGTTGTCGCAGTAATATATGGTCTTCTGACGCGCAGCTGGATTTTACGGCAAGACCCTGGCAACGCCAGGATGCAGGAAATCGCCCAGGCCATTCAGGAAGGCGCAGCGGCCTACCTGGCGCGCCAGTACCGCACCATCGGCCTGGTTGGGGTAGTACTGTTGATCGCCATCGGGGTCCTGCTGGACCTGAACACTGCGATCGGTTTTGCAATCGGCGCCGTGCTGTCGGGCGCCTGCGGCTTCATCGGCATGAATGTTTCGGTGCGCGCCAATGTGCGTACCGCGCAAGCGGCCACCAAGGGCATGAACCAGGCACTGGACGTCGCTTTCAAGGGCGGCGCCATTACCGGCATGCTGGTGGTTGGCCTCGGCCTGCTCGGCGTGACCATGTTCTACTGGTTCCTCTCCACCCGCGGCGGCACCGATGCGCACACCGTCATCAAGCCCTTGATCGGCCTGGCGTTCGGTGCGTCGCTCATTTCGATCTTCGCCCGTCTGGGCGGCGGCATTTTCACCAAGGGCGCTGACGTCGGCGCCGACCTGGTTGGTAAAGTCGAAGCCGGCATCCCTGAGGATGATCCGCGCAATCCGGCCGTGATCGCCGACAACGTGGGCGACAACGTGGGCGACTGCGCCGGCATGGCCGCCGACTTGTTCGAAACGTATGTCGTCACGCTGATCGCCACCATGCTGCTCGGCGCGCTGATGTTCATGGGCGCCGACACGGAAAAGGCCATCATCTATCCGCTGCTGCTGGGCGCTGTGTCGATCCTCGGTTCGATCGTCGGCTGCTCGCTGGTCAAGGCCTCGCCGGGCAAGAAGATCATGTCGGCGCTGTACACCGGCTTGTGGTGGGCTGCGATCCTGTCGCTGATCGGCTTTGCCGCCGTCACCTGGATGGTGTGGACCGAAGAAGCGATGCGCATGAAGATGATGGGCTGTTCGCTGGTCGGCATCGTGCTCACCGGCCTGATGGTCTACATCACCGAGTACTACACCGGCACCGACTTCAAGCCAGTGCGCCACATCGCCGAGGCATCGACCACCGGCCACGGCACCAACATCATCGCCGGCCTGGGCGTGTCGATGAAGTCGACCGCGTACCCGGTGCTGGCAGTGTGCGCCGCGATCCTGGTGTCGTACCAGCTGGGCCAGTTGTACGGCATCGCGATCGCTGCGACCTCGATGCTGTCGATGGCCGGCATCATCGTTGCGCTTGACGCCTACGGTCCGATCACCGACAACGCCGGCGGCATCGCCGAAATGGCGCACATGCCCGATTCGGTGCGCGCCATTACCGATCCGCTCGACGCGGTGGGCAACACCACCAAGGCAGTGACCAAGGGTTATGCGATCGGTTCGGCCGGCCTGGCTGCGCTGGTGCTGTTTGCCGATTACACCCACGCGCTTGAATCGGTGGGCAAGTCGATTTCGTTCGACCTGTCGAACCCGATGGTGATCGTGGGCCTGATCATCGGCGGCCTGATTCCTTACCTGTTCGGCGCCATGGCGATGGAAGCGGTTGGCCGCGCCGCAGGTGCCGTGGTGGTGGAAGTGCGGCGCCAGTTCCGCGACATCAAGGGCATCATGGAAGGCACTGCCAAGCCGGAATACGACAAGGCAGTCGACATGCTGACCGCATCGGCGATCAGGGAAATGATCATTCCATCGCTGCTGCCAGTGGTCGTGCCAGTGGTCGTCGGCATGCTGCTCGGGCCTGCTGCGCTGGGCGGCCTGCTGATGGGCACCATCATCACCGGTTTGTTCGTCGCCATTTCGATGACGACCGGCGGCGGCGCCTGGGACAATGCGAAGAAGTATATCGAAGACGGTAACTTCGGCGGCAAAGGTTCCGAAGCGCACAAGGCCGCTGTGACGGGTGACACCGTGGGCGATCCTTACAAGGACACCGCCGGTCCTGCGATTAATCCGCTGATCAAAATTATCAACATCGTGGCGCTGCTGCTGGTGCCGTTGCTGCCGGCCACTGGCTGGATCGCAGTAACGCAACCGGCGGCCGTGCATGTGTCGGCGCCGACCACCACCGCGATGCCGTCACCGGCAGTGATCGTGGTGCCGCAAAACAGCGCGGAGTCTTCGACCGTGAAGTAAGCGTTGCTGAGGTTGTAGATCAAGCCGCCCGGTTGCAAAGCCTGGCGGCTTTTTTAGTTGTAATGCGCAAAAGGTGAACCTCGCTTGAATCCTGCGCAGGCAGGCCTATACTTTCTGGAGATGTTCAATTGATCATGAAGGAGAAAGCCATGGGCCGCAAATTCATCGATTGCCGCGAGTTTCCCAGCGAATCGAAATGCACCGTCACAATCGCTGCCGATAGCGAACAAGAGCTGATGGAGGTCGCCGTGCAGCACGCCGTGCGCGTCCACGGGCATGAAGATACGCCAGAGTTCCGCACGCAATTGCGCGAAGCGATACGCGAGGGAACGCCGCCAGCGTGAGTGCTAGAACACGCTCATCCGGTTGGCCGCCGCGCGCAACTCACCCCGAAAGTCCGGGTGCGCGATGGCAATCAACGCCTGCGCGCGCTGCCTGGCAGTCTTGCCGCGCAGCTGGGCCACGCCGTATTCGGTGACCACGTAGTTGACATCGTTCTTGCTCGTGGTCATGTGCGTGCCTGGACTCAAGGTGGGTACGATGCGCGAAATGCTGTTGTCCTTGGCGGTCGATGGCAACACGATAAATGACTTGCCGCCGCGCGAGCGATTGGCCGCGCGCACGAAATCGACTTGCCCGCCAGTGCCGGAGTAAGGCAGGTGGCCGATGCTTTCCGAGCCGCATTGCCCCAGCAGGTCGATTTGCAGGCTGGCGTTAATCGCCATCAGATTATCGTTCTGGCCGGCCACATAGGGATCATTGGTGAAATTGGACGGGTGCATCTCCAGCATCGGATTGTGGTGCATGAACTGGTACAGCTTGCGCGAGCCGAGCGCGAAGGTGGCCACGATCTTGCCCGGCATGAAGGACTTCTTGCTATTGTTCACCGCCCCGCATTCGACCAGCGTCAGGATGCCGTCGCCCAGCATTTCGGTATGGATGCCCAGGTTGCGCTTGGCGCTCAGCTGCATCACCACGGCGTCGGGAATGCCGCCGTAGCCGATCTGCAGCGTGGCGCCGTCGGGAATCATGTCGGCCACGTATTTGCCGATCGCTTCCTGCACCGGGCCGATCTTGGGCAAGCCCACTTCCAGTACCGCTTCGCCGCTCTCGACGATGGCACTGACCTGCGACACATGCACGTGGCACTGGCCGTGCGCGAACGGCACGTTCGGATTGCATTCCAACACCACCGCGCGCGCCTTGCCGATCGCGGCCATCGTGTAGTCGGTGCCCAGGCTGAGTGCAAAATAGCCCTGTTCGTTCATCGGCGAGGCGATCGAGAACACGACGTCGGCCGGCATCAATTCGCGCTCGATCAGGGTCGGGATTTCTGAGAAATAGTTGGGGATGAAGTCGCTCCAGCCACCCTGGCCGGCAGCGCGCGAGGCGCCGCCGAAAAACAGCGCGGCGTGGCGCACGTGGGCGGCGCTGTCCTGGTCGAAATAGCCGTATTTGCGCATCGCGAGAATTTGCGCGACCTTGATATCGTGAAACTGATGGCGCTGGGCCGACAGTGCGGTGAGCAGCGCAGGCGGCTCGCCGACGCCGGTGGGAACGATGATCATGTCGCTGTCGTGCAACACCCGCAGGGCATCGGACGGGCTGCACAGCTTGCTTTGGTAGAGCGCTTGCGGGGTTTGCATGGGGTCTCCTGATATTTTCCCTGATCGTACAGGGGGAAACTGACCGTGCGCTTACGGGCCTTTCGGATCGGCCCCCGGTGGACGATAATGAAACATCCGCGTTCAGCGTGAATGAGGTACATCATGGGTATCCTGAAACCGGTCCTGATAGTGGCCATCCTCAGTTCTGCATTCCTGTGCAACAACGCGTGGGCCACCGCTCCGCCGCCGCGCGTGGGCGCGACCGCGGAGTTGCCCAAAGCGGCCAACCAGCCCGACGCCGTAAAGGCGCCCGCCAAAAAGCCGCTCAAACGCCGCGCAGTGCGCCAGATCATCGATGGCACGCCCGCTGCCAGCATCCCGCCACCACCCATCGTGCCGCTGCTGCCGCCCCCGCGTGGCGTGCCGCCTCCCGTCACCCCGCAGATCCTCAACTGCAGCAGCGTGGCGTGCCTCGACGCCAATGGCGCCCTGTATCACGGCGGTGTCGGCACCACCCTGCTGGGACCGCAAGGCCGGGTTTGTAGCAATAATGGCATCGCCGTGCAGTGCTTTTAATCCCGCCGCGCTGGCCTTTCCCGCCCAAAGTTCGCTACAATCTGCTTGCTTGACGTTTACGTAAACGTTAAAAAAGAACTTAAAGGGATCCGCCATGCAAATTCAAAACAATGTCTTCATCATTACCGGTGGCGCTTCGGGCCTGGGCGCCGCTACTGCGCGCATGCTCACCGAAGCGGGCGCCAAAGTGGTGCTGGCCGACGTGCAAGTCGAAGCCGGCGAAGCGCTGGCCGCAGAACTGAACGGCCGTTTCGTCAAGTGCGACGTCACGTCCGAAGCCGACGGCATGGCCGTGGTGGCTGCCGCTACCGCGCTGGGCACGCTGCGCGGCCTGATCAACTGCGCCGGCGTCGCGCCCGCGGTCAAGACGGTCGGCAAGGACGGCCCGCATCCGCTCGACGTATTCCAGCGCACCATCAACATCAACCTGGTCGGCACCTTCAACATGGCCCGCCTGGCCGCTGACGCGATGGGCAAGACCGAAGCGGGCGAATCGGGCGAGCGCGGCGTGATCATCAATACCGCCTCGGTGGCAGCCTACGACGGCCAGATCGGCCAGGCCGCTTACGCCTCGTCCAAGGCCGCCGTGGTCGGCCTGACGCTGCCGATGGCACGCGACCTGGCGCGCAGCGGCATCCGCGTGATGACCATCGCTCCTGGCATTTTCGAAACCCCGATGCTGATGGGCATGCCGGAAGAAGTGCGCACCGCACTGGGCAACATGGTCCCGTTCCCGCAGCGCCTGGGCCGCGCCTCCGAGTACGCGCAGCTGGCGCGCGCGATTATCGAAAACACCATGCTCAACGGCGAAACCATCCGCCTCGACGGCGCGATCCGCATGCAGCCGAAGTAAGAGCTTTCCTGTAGGATGAACGCGCGGCCGAGGCCGCGCGTTTTTTTTACCGGAGAGGTCATGGTCAAGTTCAAGCTGCTGGCGCTGGCATGCGCATTTGCATTTACCCAACACCACGCGCTGGCGCAAGACGCCACCCAGGCTGCGCCCGAAGCGGCCAGCGGTTATCGCGACAAGGCTGGCTGGGCCGCCAAAAAATTCATGGTCGCCGCCGCCAATCCGCTGGCGGTCGATGCCGGTTACCAGATGCTCAAACAGGGCGGGGCGGCGATCGACGCCGCCATCGCCGCCCAGCTGGTGCTTACGCTGGTCGAGCCGCAGTCGTCGGGCATCGGCGGCGGCGCTTTCCTGATGCATTACGATGGCAAGCAGGTGCAAGCCTATGACGGGCGCGAGACGGCCCCCGCGGCCGCTTCCGACAAGCTGTTCCAGCATCCGGACGGCACGCCGCTCTCGCGCATGGACGGCGTGGTGGGCGGGCGTTCGGTCGGTGCGCCGGGCGTGCTGCGCATGCTAGCGCTGGCCCACAAGCAGCACGGCAAGCTGCCTTGGAAAACCCTGTTCGCACCGGCCATCGTGCTGTCCGAACGCGGTTTTTCGGTCAGCCCGCGCCTGCATGGCCTGATCGAGGGCGACCCGTATCTGCGGCGCGATGCCGCCGCCGCCGCTTATTTCTACGACGCCAGCGGGCAAGCGTGGCCGGTCGGCCATGTGCTGAAAAACCCGGCGCTGGCGCTTACCTTGCGCCAGCTGGCCAGCGAAGGCGCCGAAGCGTTCTACCACGGCGCGATTGCGCGCGCGATCGCCGCCAAAGTGGCCGCGCACCCGACCAATCCCGGCCTGTTGACGGCACAAGATATCGCCAATTACCGCCCCCGCTTGCGCGAACCGGTGTGCAGCGACTACCGCGCCTACACCGTGTGCGGCATGCCGCCGCCATCCTCGGGCGGCATCGCCGTGGCGCAGATGCTGGGCATCCTGGAGACGCGCGACATGGCGGCGCTGGCCCCGGTCGATGGCGTGCCGGGGGCCGAGGCGATCCACCTGTTTTCAGAAGCGGGCCGGCTAGCCTACGCCGACCGCAATCGCTATGCGGCCGACACCGACTTCGTGCCGCTGCCCGGGCGCGGCGTGGCCGGCCTGATCGACAAGAGCTACCTGGCCCGGCGCGCCGCCCTGATCGGCGAACGTTCGATGGGCGTGGCGCCGGCCGGCACCCCGCCCGGCATGGAGGTGGCGTGGGGCCTTGACACCGCCATCGAAAGCCCGGCCACGTCGCACCTGGTGGTGGTCGATGCGGCTGGCGCCGGCGTGTCGATGACCACCTCGGTGGAAGACGCGTTCGGCTCGCGCCAGCTGGTGCGCGGCTTTATCCTGAACAACCAGTTGACCGACTTTTCGTTCGATTCGGTCGACGCCGACGGCCCGGTCGCCAACCGGGTCCAGCCCGGCAAGCGCCCGCGCAGCGCGATGTCGCCCACCATCGTGTTCGAGCGCAGCAGCGGCAAGCTGGTGCTGGCGCTCGGCTCGCCCGGCGGCCCGGTGATCATCAATTACGTGGCCAAGGCGCTGGTGGGCACGCTCGACTGGGGCTTGAACGTGCAGCAGGCCATCAGCCTGCCCAATTTCGGCAGCCTGAACGGCCCGACAGTGCTGGAAGCGGGGCGCTTTTCGCCGGCCGTGCAGGATGCGCTGCGCGCGCGCGGCCACGTGCTGCGCAGCTTCGACTTGACGTCCGGCCTGCACGGCGTGCAGCGCTTGATGATCCATGGCCAGCCATGGTGGTTCGGCGGCGCCGATCCGCGCCGCGAAGGCGTGGCCAAAGGTGACTAAAATGCAAAATCCACAAGATTCGCTTCCGCAAACCGGCTAGACCCTGCTACCCTTGCTGTATGGGAATAGAACAGAAAACGGGCTTGATTCTGAGTGGCGGCGGCGCCCGTGCCGCCTACCAGGTAGGCGTGCTGCAAGCGATCTCCCAGATCCTGTGGGAAGCTGGCTGGCGCCCCGCGCGCAACCCGTTCGACATTATCTGCGGCACCTCGGCCGGCGCCATCAACGCGGTGGCGCTGGCCTGCCGCGCCGACAATTTCGGCGAGGGTGTGCAAAAACTGCTCGACGTGTGGGAAAACTTCACCGTCGACCAGGTCTACCGCGCCGATTCGCTGGGCGTGATCCGTTCCGGTGCGCGCTGGCTGTCCCTGCTTTCGTTCGGCTGGCTGCTGCGCAAATGGCGCGCCGCGCCGCCCACCTCGCTGCTCGACAACACGCCGCTGGCCGGCCTCTTGCACCGCATGCTGGACTTGCCGCGGCTCGATTCGGTGATGTCGGACGGCCTGCTGCACGCGCTGGCGGTGACCGCCTCGTCCTACACCGGCGGCAACCACGTCACCTTTTACCAGACCGCGGCCGACATCGCGCCCTGGATCCGCATGCAGCGCATTGCGCTGCAAGACCAGATCGGGGTCGAGCACTTGCTCGCTTCCTCGGCCATTCCGTTCATCTTTCCGGCGGTGCCGCTGTTTTTGGGAAGCCGCCGCGAATTTTGCGGCGACGGCTCGATGCGCCAGCTCGCGCCCATCTCGCCGGCCATTCACCTGGGCGCGACCAAGGTGCTGGTGGTGGGTGCAGGGCGCTTGCACGAACCGGCCGCCAGCGGCGCCGAACAGGCCCGCTATCCGAGCCTGGCGCAAATCGCCGGCCACGCCATGTCCTCGATCTTCCTCGACAGCCTGGCGGTCGACATCGAGCGCCTGAACCGGATCAACCTGACGCTGTCGATGCTGCCGCCCGAATACCTGGCCAAGACGCCGTTGAAACCGGTCGAGCTGCTGGTGATCGCGCCTTCCGAGCGGCTCGACGGCATCGCTGCGCGCCACATCCACAGCTTGCCGGCGCCAATTCGCACCATGTTGTCGGGCATCGGCGCGACCGAGGCGCGCGGCTCGGCGCTGGCGTCCTACCTGCTGTTCGAATCGAGCTACACCTGTGAACTGATCCGGCTCGGCCAGCGCGACACGCATGCGCGCCGCGACGATGTATTGAAATTTTTCGGCGACTGAAGATGGAGACTGCATGAAAGCGCTGGTAGTGGATGACGATATCGTCTCGCGCATGGCCCTGATGGACTTGTTGACCGAGTACGGCGGCTTCGAGCTGTCCGAAGCCGACGACGGCGCCGCCGCCTGGGCCTTGATGGACACCGGCCTGCGCCCGGACATCTGTTTTTGCGACGTGCGCATGCCGCGCATGTCGGGCATTGACCTGCTCGAGCGCATGAAGCGCGATCCACGCCTGGCTGCGGTGCCGTTCGTGCTGGTGTCGGCCGCCTCCGACCGCGACACCGTGCTGCAGGCGGTGGCGCTGGGTGCGGTCGGCTACATCCTCAAGCCGCTGCACGCGGCCGACGCGCGGGCCCACCTCGACAAGATTTTCAAGCTCACGCTCGACAAGCTGGCCGAAGATCCGCAGGCGACCATGACGCGCTTGAACATCAGCGCCGAGCGCCTGTGCGCCTACCTGCTCGCCTTCGGCGCCCAGCTGACCATGGCGCGCCAGGAGATCGCCGCCATGCGCGCCGCCGCCGAGCTGCGCACGCGCGTCGACGCCATGCACAACGGTTGCTTGACGCTGGGCTTGTGGCAAGTCGCCGCCGCGCTTGACCAGGCGCGCCAGGGCGTGTTCGACACGGTGCGGGTGGACCGCGCGCTGGCCGCGGTGCAAGATGCACTGCTGCGCCAGGAGGCACGCGTGCACGCCATGCCCGCCCCGGCTGCCTGACGGCGATGCTGGCTCGCTGCGCCGCCCTGTTGCTCGGCTGCCTGCTCGGCGCGGCCAGCCTGGCTGCGCCGCCGCCGACGCTGCGTTTCGAG
Organism: Pseudomonadota bacterium; assembly: GCA_040390915.1. Taxonomy (GTDB): domain Bacteria; phylum Pseudomonadota; class Gammaproteobacteria; order Burkholderiales; family Burkholderiaceae_D; genus Telluria_A. The sequence continues at coordinate 49,430 of JAZJXM010000024.1, read as the reverse complement.
CAGTTGTCGGTCGAGCAGGGCCTGGCCCAGGAATCGGTGCTGGCGGTAGTCCAGGACAACGATGGCTTCATGTGGTTCGGCAGCCAGGGCGGCTTGTCGCGCTTTGACGGCTACCGGGTCACCACGTTTCGCAATGCGGTCAACGATTCGCGCAGCCTGGTCAACAACTGGGTCAAGGTGCTGCACGTGGACGCCAAGGGCCAGCTGTGGGTCGGCACCGATGGCGGGCTCGATCGCTACGATCCGGTGACCCAGAACTTTACCCATTACCTGCCGGACGAAGGTGCGCGGCGCGGCAATGGCAATCGCCACATCCAGGCCATCGTGGCCGATGGCCAGCAGGGCCTGTGGCTGGGCACCAGCGACGGCCTGCTGCGCTTCGACCTGGCCAGTGCCAGGTTCACCGCCTGGCACAACGTGGCGGACGACCCGGCCAGCCTGGCCAATGACCAGGTCAAGGCGCTGGCGCTCGATGGCAAGCGATTGTGGGTCGGCACCAACGGCGGCCTGGACAGCCTCGATGCGGGCATGCCCGGCTTCACCCACCACCACCTGCCGCAGGCCCACAAGGGCAACCAGATCGCCGCGCTGCTGGTGGACGCGGCCCGCACGCTGTGGATCGGCAGCCTTGGCGGGCTCGAAGCCTGGCCCGCCGGCGGTGCGCGCAGCACGCTTGCGGACACCAGCGGCCTGCAAGCGGGCCCGGTCACCACGCTGTACCAGGACAGCGACGCCAACCTGTGGGTCGGCAGCCATACCGACGGCCTGTACCTGTGGCAGCCGCAGGCGCGCCACTTCGTCAATTACCGCCACCTGGCGGGCGACCCGCACAGCGTGGCCGACAACCAGATTTCGTCGCTGTACCGCGACCGGGTCGGCACCTTCTGGGCCGGCACCTGGTTTGCCGGCGTGTCGCGGGTCGACCTGGCCAGCGGCGGTTTCGCGCGCATCGTGCGCCAGAGCGACAACCCGGCCACGCTGGCCGACAACAAGGTGCGCGCGCTGCTCGACGCCGGAAACGGCAAGCTATGGGCCGGCACCGGCGCCGGCCTCGATTACCTCGATCCTGAAACCGGGCTGGCGCGCCACTACCGGCATGATCCGTCCAATCTGGACAGCCTGATCGCGCCCTCGGCCAGCGCGCTGGCGCGCGACCACGATGGCATGCTGTGGGTTGGCAGCCTGGCTGGCCTGACCCGCTTCGATCCCGTCAGCGGCCACTTCCGGCGCCAGCAGATCAACGGCGGCGACACCGATAGCAACAACGTGCGCAATATGCTGGTCGACAAGAACGGCATGCTGTGGCTGGCCACCCGCGGCGGCCTGTACCAGCTCGATCCGGCCAGCGGCCAGCTCCGTTCCTACCGCCACGATCCGGCCGACCATGCCAGCCTGGCCGACAACATCGTGCGCCCGATCCTGGAAGACCGCGCCGGGCGACTGTGGGTGGGCACCTTCGACGGCCTCGACATGCTGGACCGGGCCAGCGGCAAGTTCCGCCACTTCCGCCACGATCCGCGCGATCCAAACAGTCTCAGTAACGACGAGGTGCACTACCTGCTCGAGGACAGCAGTGGCACGCTGTGGGTTGGCACCGCGGGCGGCCTGGACCGGATGAGCATGGACGGCGCCGGCGTGCCGCGCTTCAAGCACTACACGGTGCGCGATGGCCTGTCCGACGATGGCGTGGCCGCCATGCTGGAAGACGGCCAGCACCGGCTGTGGATCAGCACCAATGCCGGCATCTCGCGCTTCGATCCGGCCACCGGCAGCTGGCGCAACTACAGCAACGCCGACGGCACCATCGAGGGCGCCTATTTCGATGGCGCGGCGCTGCGCGCGGCCGATGGCAATTTGTATTTCGGCGGCTTCAACGGCATTACCGCGTTCGCGCCGCGCGCCGTGAGCGACAACCGGATCGCGCCGCGCGCCGTGATCACCGGTTTTGAAATTTTCAACAAGAGCGCCGTGTTGACCCATCCGGGTTTGTTCAAGCAGCCGGTCGATCGCACCGCGCAAGTGACGCTGGCCGCGTCGGACTCGGTGTTTTCGCTCGAATTTGCGGCCCTGCATTTCGCCGCGCCGCAGCGCAACGGGTTTGCCTACCAGCTCGAAGGCTTTGACCAGAACTGGGTCAGCACCGACGCCACCAAGCGCTTTGCCACTTATACCAACCTCGATCCGGGCACCTATACCTTCCGCGTCAAGGCCGCCAACAAGGACGGCGTGTGGAGCGCGCAACCGGCCAGCATGGTGATCACCATCTTGCCGCCATGGTGGAAGACCTGGTGGTGGCGCAGCGCCGTGGCGCTGCTGGTGCTCGGCGGCGGCTACGGCGCCTACCATGCGCGCTTGTCGGGGCTGCGGCGCCAGAAGCAGCGCCTGGAAATCCAGGTCGATGCGCGCACGGTCGAAATCGCGCAGCAGAACCGCCTGCTGGAACGCCAGAAGGCCGAACTGGAGAGCGAGCGGCGCGCCGCCGAGGAACAGCGCTACGACGCCGAGCAGCGCCGTTTCGAAGCCGAACGCCAGACCGAGGAAGTCGAGCGCCAGAAGGAAAACGTGGAACTGGCGCACCGCAATATCTCGGTGCTGTCCGAGATCGGGCGCGAGCTCACCGCCACGCTCGACATGGAGACCATCATGATGACGGTCTACCGCCACGTGCACCATCTGATGGACGCGCGCATTTTCGGCATCGGCTTCTACAACGAGGCCGAAGGCCGGGTCGAATTCCCGTTCGCGATGGACCAGGGCGTGCGCGCCGATTTTTACAGCCGCCCGCTGGCCGACGAGCGCCAGTTCGCGGTGTGGTGTTTGAACCACCGGCGCGAAGTGTTCATCAACAACCTGGAGCTTGAGATCGGCAACTACCTCGATGGCCCCCAGAACCGGCCGGCCACGCCGCTGTTGCGCCCCGACGGCCAGGCCCGCTCAAACGCCGAGTCGATGATGTACGTGCCCTTGATCGTCAAGGAGCGCATGATGGGCGTGCTGTGCGTGCAAAGCGTCGAGCGCAATGCCTACCGCCGGGTGCACCTGGACATGCTGCAGACGCTGGCCGCGCACGCCGCCGTGGCGCTCGACAATGCGCGCGCCTACCGCGAACTGGAAGAAACCCAGGCCAGGCTGATGGAGCAGGAAAAGCAGGTGCGCCTGAACACCGAGGAGCTGGCGCTGGCCAACCGCGCGCTGCAGGAAAACGACGAGCGATTGCGCCTGGCCAAGCAGAAGGCCGAAGACGCCACGCGCCAGAAGTCCGAATTTTTGGCCAACATGAGCCACGAAATGCGCACTCCGCTGGCCGGCGTGATCGGCATGCTCAATTTCGCGCTGCGCGACGCGCGCTTGCAGGAGAACACGCGCGAGCAGATCGTGCGCGGCCAGGCCAACGCCCAGTCGCTGCTGACCATCATCAACGACCTGCTCGACTTTTCCAAGATCGAGGCCGGCAAGCTCAGTATCGAAAACATCGATTTCGCGCTGGGGCCGATGATCGAAAACGTGGCCACGCTGTTCGAAGAGCAGGCGGCCGCCCACTCGATCGGCTTTGGCATTGCGCTGGCCCCCGACCTGCCCAAGTTCGTGGTGGGCGACCCGACCCGGCTGCGCCAGGTGCTGGTCAACCTGGTCGGCAATGCGTTCAAATTTACCAATCATGGTCAAGTGCAGGTCAAGGTCGAGCCGCTGGCGGGCGGTTCGCACGAGCGCCCGCGCATCAACCTGATTCGCTTTACCGTCTCCGACACCGGGATCGGCATCGCCGGCCCGGCGCTGGGGCGCTTGTTCCAGAAATTCGAGCAGGCCGACAGCACTACCACGCGCCGCTACGGCGGCACCGGCCTGGGGCTGGCGATCTGCCGTCAGCTGGTCGAGCTGATGGGGGGCGAGATCTCGGTCGACAGCGCCGAGGGCGTGGGCAGCACCTTTTCAGTGCTGTTGCCGATGGCCGACGGCAAGGCGCCTCCCGAAGTGCACCAGGTCACGCTCGAGCCGCACAGCCACCGCCTGCGCGTGCTGTGCGCCGAAGACTTCCCGACCAACCAGATCATCATCCGCATGATGCTCGAAGACCTGGGGCACCAGGTCGACATCGCCGACAACGGCGTGCTGGCGGTCGAAGCGTGCGCGCGCACGCGTTATGACTTGATCCTGATGGATGGGCGCATGCCGGAAATGGACGGCGCCAACGCCACCCGCTTGATCCGCGCCGGCGGCCCGCCCGAAGCGCCGGTCCAGGACCGCGAGCTGATGATCGTGGCGCTGACTGCCAACGCCAGCGAAGAAGACCGGATCCGTTACCTGGGCAGTGGCATGGACGATTTCCTGTCCAAGCCGATCGACGAAGCTGCGCTGCACCGCCAGCTCTCGCGCGCCATCGAGCGCCAGCGCCTGCGCGGCATCGTCATGGAAACGATGGGATCGCGCCAGAGCGCGCCCAGCACGGTCGAACTGGATGCCATGTTCGGCGTGACGACCGGGCCGACCGCCCAGGCAGTGGCGGTGTCGAACAATCCGGCCCTGCGCAGCACCGACCTGAAGGCGCGCATGCGCGCCGCCTTTGCCAACGACGTGCCGTCGCGGCGCGCCGACCTGGAAGCGGCGGTGGCCGCGCGCGATCACGAAGTGGCGGGGCGATTGCTGCACGGGATCAAGGGCAGCGCCGCCTACCTGGACGCGGTCGAACTGCACAAACTGTGCAGTGAGCTGGAAATGGCCGCCGATGCGCGCCACTGGGCCTCGATTCAGGAGGGCTTGCCGCGCCTGCGCGATCTGCTCGACCTGTTCGCGCCAGCGCCTGCCTGAGCGCCCCCGTTTTGCTGTAATATTGCACTATTCACCATAGAGCCGTCCCCGCGGAGAACCCCATGAAAGTGCTGGTAGTCGACGACGACATCGTTTCGCGCATGGTGCTGATGCACCTGATCGACGCTTGCGGCAGCTTCGACATCCTGGAAGCGGAGGACGGCGAAGACGCCTGGCAGCAGATGGAGGCGGGCCTGCGGCCGGCGATCTGCTTTTGCGACCTGCGCATGCCGCGCCTGTCGGGCATGGACTTGCTGGCGCGCGTCAAGCGCGAGGCCGGCCTGGCGGCAATGCCGTTCGTGCTGGTCACTTCCAGCGCCGACCGCGACACCGTCGACCGGGCCACCGGGCTGGGCGTGAACGGCTACCTGGTCAAGCCGTTCGAGGGCGACGCGGTGCAGACATACATGGCGCTATTGGGCCGCAAGGCCGACGATGCCAACGAAACGCCGCAGGCCAGCATGACGCGCCTGGGCATCAGCGGCGAACGGCTGCTGGTCTACCTGGGCGGTTTCCAGGCGCAGCTGGCCGGCGCCGGCGCCGACATCGCCACGTTGCTGGCGCGTGCCGACCATGACGGCGCGCGCCTGCGCATCGAACGGCTGCACGCGGGCTGCCTGACTTTGGGCCTGAACGGCGCCGCCAGCGCCTTGGCCGCGTTCCCGCCGGGGCGCATCGACGCCCCGCTGGTGCAGCAGGTGCTGGGCGATACCATGCGCGCCGTGATGCTCCAGAGCGAGGCCGCCAAGCGCATCGAAAACGCTTGATGTTGTGATTGTTTAAGTCTAAAGTACCAGCTCGGCACTTTTGACGGGGCAACCATGACACGCATGACCGCAGCACCGCTGGCCGCATCGGCCTACCAGGACCATTTTGCGCGCGAACACTTGCCGCCGCCGGCCCAGTGGCCCCAGTTCCTGTTCGATTTGCCGGCGCTGCAGTACCCGGCGCGCCTGAACTGCGTGGCCGAACTGCTGGACGCGGCCATCGCGCGCGGCGACGGCGCGCGCATCGCCGTGTATGGCGAGGGCCTCGCCTGGACCTATGCCGATCTTGCGCGCCAGGTGGACCGCATCGCGCAGGTGCTGACCGGCGACCTGGGACTGGTCAGCGGCAACCGCGTGTTGCTGCGCGGCGCCAACAACCCGATGATGGCCGCGTCCATCCTGGCGGTCTTGAAGGCTGGCCTGATCGCAGTGCCCACCATGCCGTTGCTGCGCGCGCGCGAACTGTCTACCATCGCCGCCAAGGCCAGCGTCGACGCGGTCCTGTGCTCGGCCAATCTGCGCGCCGAGATCGACGCCATGCAAGCACCGCCGGCCAAGGTCATGTTTTTCAACGCCCCCGCCGACACCGATTCGCTGGAACAGCGCATGGCGCGCTACGACGCGCCGTTCCCTGCGTTCGACAGCGCGGCCGACGATGTGTGCCTGATCAGCTTTACCTCCGGCACCACCGGCGTGCCGAAAGGGACCATGCACTTCCACCGCGACGTGCTGGCCATCTGCGACAGCTTTCCGGTCCACACGCTGCAATCGCAGCGCGACGACATCTTCATCGGCACGCCGCCGCTGGCGTTCACCTTCGGCCTGGGCGGGCTGCTGCTGTTCCCGCTGCGGGTGGGCGCCGCCGGGGTGCTGCTGGAAAAGCTGACGCCCGAAACGCTGCTCGGCGCGATTGCCCAATACAAAGCCACCGTGTGCTTCACGGCGCCCACGTTTTACCGCCAGATGGCGCCGCTGGCCGCCAGGTTCGATCTTGCCAGCCTGGCCAAGACGGTGTCTGCTGGCGAAGCGCTGCCGCAGGCCACGCGCGAAGCGTGGCAGGCGGCGACCGGCCTGCGCATGATCGACGGCATTGGCGCGACCGAACTGCTGCACATTTTCATTTCGGCCGCCGGCGACGACATCCGCGCCGGCGCCACCGGCAAACCGGTGCCGGGCTACCAGGCCTGCATCCTGGACGCCGACGGTCGCCCGGTGGGGCCGGGCGTGATCGGCCGGCTGGCCGTCAAGGGCCCGACCGGCTGCCGCTACCTGGCCGATGCGCGCCAGCTAGACTACGTCTTGAACGGCTGGAACCTGACCGGCGACGCCTATGAAATGGACGCCGACGGCTATTTCTACTACCGTTCGCGCACCGACGACATGATCATTTCGGCCGGCTACAACATCGCCGGCGCCGAAGTCGAGGACGCGCTGCTGCGCCATCCGGCGGTGGCCGAATGCGGCGTGGTGGGACGCGCCGACGACGAACGTGGCCAGCTGGTCGAAGCGCACGTGGTGCTGAAAAGCGGCTTCGAAGCCGGTCCAGCCCTGGCGCGCGAACTGCAAGACCACGTCAAGGCCCAGATCGCGCCGTACAAATATCCGCGCTCGATCAAATTTACCGACCAGTTGCCGCGTACCGAAACGGGCAAGCTGCAACGCTTCAAACTGCGAACCGCACCATGAAAATTGTCTGTATCGGCGGCGGTCCCGCCGGCCTGTATTTTGCCCTGCTGATGAAAAAGCAGGACCCGTCGCATGAAATCGTCGTCGTCGAGCGCAACCGCCCGTACGACACCTTCGGCTGGGGCGTGGTGTTTTCCGACCAGACCCTGGGCAACCTGTCGATCGCCGACGAAGCGAGCGCGCGTTCGATCCTGCAGTCGTTCAATCACTGGGACGACATCGATATCTTCTTCAAGGGCGAAAAGATCACCTCCGGCGGCCACGGCTTTTGCGGCATCGGGCGCAAGCGTCTGCTCAACATCTTGCAGCAGCGCTGCGAGGAGCTGGGTGTAAAGCTGGTGTTCGAGTGCGATGTGATCGATGACCAGCAATGGGCAGCGACCTACCAGGCAGACCTGGTGATTGCTTCGGATGGCTTGAATAGCCGCATCCGCACGCGCTACGCCGACACCTACCGGCCGCAAATCGAAGCGCGCCGTTGCCGCTTTGTGTGGCTGGGCACGCGCAAGAAATTCGACGCCTTCACGTTTGCCTTCAAACAGACCGAGCATGGCTGGTTCCAGGCCCACATCTACCAGTACGACGGCGACACTTCGACCTTCATTGTCGAAACGCCCGAGGATGTATGGCGCGCCAGCGGCCTGGAAGACATGAGCCAGGAAGAGGGTGTGGCCTTCTGCGAGCGCCTGTTCGCCGACCAGCTCGACGGCCACGAACTGCTGTCGAACGCCAGTCATTTACGCGGTTCGGCCATGTGGATCACCTTCCCGCGCGTGGTCTGCGGGCAGTGGGTGCACTGGAACGGCGCTACGCCAGTGGTGCTGATGGGCGACGCCGCCCATTCGGCGCATTACTCGATCGGTTCGGGCACCAAGCTGGCGCTGGAAGACGCGATCGAGCTGGCGCGCTGCTTCGGCAAGCATGCCGCCGCTGACGGTGCGCTGGCCGAGTACGAGCAGCTGCGCGCGGTCGAAGTGCTCAAGATCCAGAGCGCGGCGCGCAATTCGATGGAGTGGTTCGAGAACGTCGAGCGCTATACCAGCATGGAAGCGCCGCAGTTCGCCTATTCGATGCTCACCCGCAGCCAGCGCCTGTCGCATGAAAACCTGCGCTTGCGCGATGCCGCCTACGTGGCTGGCTTCGAAGAATGGATCGCACGCCGCGCCTGCGAACAGGCCGGCGTAGCGCTGCCCGTGCAGGCCAAGGTACTGCCGATGCTCACGCCCTTCAAGGTGCGTTCAGTCACGCTCAAGAACCGCATCGTGGTCTCGCCCATGGCCCAGTATTCGGCAGTGGACGGCGTGGCCGGCGACTACCACCTGGTGCACCTGGGCGCGCGCGCCATGGGCGGCGCCGGCATGGTGTTCGCCGAGATGACGTGCGTGTCAGCCGACGCGCGCATCACGCCGGCCTGCCCGGGCATGTACGCGCCCGAACACACTGCCGCGTGGAAGCGCATCGTCGGCTTTGTGCACGCTTCAACGGACGCAAAAATCGCACTGCAGCTGGGCCACGCCGGCGCCAAGGGCTCGACCCGCGCCATGTGGGACGGGATCGACCAGCCGCTGGCAACGGGCAACTGGGAACTGGTGTCGGCCTCGCCGCAGCAGTACCTCGTAGGCGTGTCGCAGCTGGCGCGCGAAGCCACGGCGGCCGACATGGCGCGCATTCAAGCCGATTTCGTGCGCGCCACAATCGCCGCCGAGGAGGCGGGTTTCGACTGGATCGAGCTGCACTGCGCGCACGGCTACTTGCTGTCCTCGTTCATTTCGCCGCTGACCAACCATCGCAGCGATGAATTTGGCGGCAGCCTGGAAAACCGCTGCCGCTATCCGCTGCAGGTGCTGCGCGCGATGCGCGCTGCCTGGCCGCAGGACAAGCCGATCAGCGTGCGTATCTCGGCCCACGACTGGGTCGAAGGCGGCATCACGCCGGACGACGCGGTGCAGATCGCGCGCCTGTTCAAGGATGCTGGCGCCGACATGATCGATTGCTCGTCGGGCCAGGTCAGCAAGCAAGAACGTCCCGTCTATGGACGCATGTTCCAGACCCCGTTTGCCGACCGCGTGCGCAACGAAGCGAAGATCCCGACCATTGCGGTGGGCTCCATTTTTGAAGCCGACCACGCCAACAGCATCATCGCCGCCGGGCGCGCCGACCTGTGCGCAGTTGGCCGTCCGCACCTGGCCAACCCAGCCTGGACTTTGACGGAAGCTGCCAAGATCGGCTTTTCGGCGGTGCAGTGGCCCAAGCAGTATTTCCCGGCCAAGCTGCAGCTCGAACGCAACCTGGAGCGCGAGCGCCAGTTGGCAGCCGCCGGCGCCGGCCTCACGCCGCAGCAGGTCGCGGCCAAGCTGCTGGAGGGATGATGCGCGAACTGGCAGGCAAGCATGCGATGGTGACGGGCGGCGCGCGCGGCATCGGCGCGGCGATCGCGCAATCGCTATTGGCAGCCGGCGCGCGCGTGACCATCAGCGGTCGCGATGGCGTGGCGCTTGAAGCTGCCGCGCAGCAGATGGGGGCGAGCTTCGTGCAGATGGACGTGGCCGACAACGCATCGGTGCGCGGCGCCTTTGCCAGCGCCGGCCCGTTCGACATCCTGATCAACAATGCAGGGCAGGCTGGCTCCAGTGCGTTCGGCAAGACCAGCGCGGAGCTGTGGCAGCGCATGCTCGACGTGAACCTGTCCGGCACTTTTTACTGCACCCAGGCGGCCTTGCCGGCCATGCTGGAACAGCGCTGGGGACGCATCGTGAACGTCGCCTCCACCGCCGGCCTGGTTGGCTACCGCTACGTGGCCGCCTACTGCGCCGCCAAGCACGGCGTGATCGGCATGACGCGCGCGCTGGCGCTGGAGGTGGCAGCCAAGGGCGTGACCGTCAACGCGGTCTGTCCCGGTTTTACCGACACCGACATCGTCAAGGACGCGGTGGCCAACATCGTCACCAAGACCGGGCGCAGCGAGCTTGAGGCGCGCGCCGAACTGGCGGCCGGCAATCCGCAGCAGCGATTGGTGCAGGTCGAAGAAGTTGCGAACGCCGTGCTGTGGCTATGTTTGCCGCAGTCCGGCGCCATGAATGGACAAGCGCTGGCAGTAGCCGGCGGTGAAGTCATGTGAGGAACCAGATGCACGATCCAGACAACAACGAAGCGGTGCTCGACCTGGCCAGCCGCTTGACGCAGGACCATCACCAGTCGCTCAAGCTGTGGCTGCGCATGCTCTCGTGCACGGTGCGCATCGAAAACGAGATCCGCACTCGCATGCGCGCCACCTTCGACATCACCTTGCCGCGCTTTGACCTGATGGCGCAGCTGGAACGCCATCCCGAAGGCCTGCGCATGGGCGAACTGTCCAAGCGCATGATGGTCACCGGCGGCAATATCACCGGCATCACTGACCAGCTGGAACAGGAAAAGCTGGTGCTGCGCGTGCCCGATGCCAAGGACCGGCGCGTGTACACGGTCAAGCTGACCGTGGCCGGCCGGCGCGCCTTTGCCGACATGGCCAGCGTGCACGAAGGCTGGATCGCCGAACTGCTGCAAGACATCTCACCCGACGACAAGTCCGTCCTGATCGGATTGTTGTCACAAATGAAGCAACACCTGAACGACGACAAGAAAGACTGACACCATGCGCTATCTACCTGGCCAGCCGCACCAGCTTCCCGGCAACCGCAACTTGCTGGCGCTGTATCAGGCCGAGCATTTCAATTTCGAAGTCGACAATGGCGTCGGCACATTGACGCTCAATCGCCCCGAGCGCAAAAACCCGCTCACGTTCGATTCCTACGCCGAGCTGCGCGAACTGTTTCGCGCGCTGGTCTACACCGACGACGTCAAGGCGGTGGTCATCACCGGCGCTGGCGAGAACTTCTGTTCCGGCGGCGACGTGCACGACATCATCGGCCCGCTGACCCAACTCGACATGCCCGGCCTGCTGGCGTTTACCCGCATGACGGGCGATCTGGTCAAGGCCATGCGCGCCTGTCCGCAGCCGATCATCGCGGCGGTGGACGGCATCTGCGCCGGCGCCGGCGCGATCCTGGCGCTGTCGTCCGACATGCGCCTGGGGACTGCGCGCAGCAAGACCGCGTTTCTGTTCACCCGCGTCGGCCTGGCCGGCTGCGACATGGGCGCTTGCGCGCTGCTGCCGCGCGTGATCGGCCAGGGCCGGGCGTCCGAATTGCTGTTCACGGGGCGCTCGATGTCGGGCCTTGAGGCGGAGCGCTGGGGATTTTTCAACAGCGTCAGCGAACCGGAAGCGCTGCTGGCCAACGCCCAGGCACTGGCGCAATCGCTGGCCGACGGCCCGACCTTTGCGCACGGCATGACCAAGAAAATGCTGCAGCAGGAATGGAACATGGGCGTCGACGAAGCGATCGAAGCCGAAGCGCAGGCGCAGGCGATCTGCATGGCGACCAACGACTTCCACCGCGCCTACCACGCCTTCGTGGCCAAGCAAAAACCCGTTTTCGAAGGCGACTGATATGGCCGATAAAAGCTACCTTGACTGGCCGTTCTTCACCCCGGCCCACGCCGCGCTGGAGCAGTCGCTCGACACCTGGGCCGTGCAGCACGTGGCCGATGCGCATGATCATGACGTCGATACCGCCTGCCGCACGCTGGTGCGCCAGCTGGGCGAGGGCGGCTGGATCGATCACGCCATCGGCGCCATCGACACCCGCGCCATTTGCCTGATCCGCGAAACGCTGGCGCGCCACAATGGCCTGGCCGACTTCGCGTTTGCGATGCAGGGTCTCGGTTCAGGCGCCATTTCGCTGTTCGGCAGTGATGCCAACAAGGAACGCTACCTGGGACGCGTGGCACGTGGCGAAGCCATTGCGGCGTTCGCGCTGTCCGAGCCGCAAGCCGGATCGGACGTGGCGGCCATGCAGTGCGCGGCGGTGCGCGATGGCGACAGCTACGTGCTCAATGGCGAAAAGACCTGGATATCTAACGGCGGCATCGCCGACTTCTACGTGGTGTTTGCGCGCACCGGTGAACAACCCGGCGCGCGCGGCATCAGCGCCTTCATCGTCGACGCCGACACGCCGGGCCTGGAAATAGCGGAGCGCATCAACGTGATCGCGCCGCACCCGCTGGCACGGCTCGCGTTTCGCGATTGCCGGGTCGATGTCGGCCAGCGCCTGGGCGAGGGCGGGCAAGGCTTCAAGGTGGCGATGGCCACGCTGGACGTGTTCCGCACTTCGGTAGCGGCTGCGGCGCTCGGCTTTGCGCGGCGCGCCTTCGACGAGGCGATCGCGCATGCGTCAACGCGCAAGATGTTCGGCCAGACGCTGGCCGACTTCCAGCTGACCCAGGCCAAGCTGGCCGAGATGGCGACCGGGATCGATGCGGCTGCGCTGTTGACCTACCGCGCCGCGTGGCAGCGCGATATGGGCCGCAAGGTCACCAAGGAGGCGGCGATGGCCAAGATGACGGCCACCGAAACGGCGCAGAAGGTCATCGACGCCGCCGTGCAAATGTTCGGAGGGCTGGGCGTGGTGAGCGAGCATCCGGTCGAACGGCTGTACCGCGAAATCCGCGCGCTGCGCATCTACGAAGGCGCCACCGAAGTACAACAGCTGATCATCGCGCGCGAACTGCTGCGCGAAGCACAACCGAAAGAATGACCATGGATTTTCTTCAACCACCAGGCTGGGCGCGCGCGCGTGGCTATTCAAATGGCATAGCGGCCAGCGGGCGCAGCGTGCACGTAAGCGGCATGATCGGCTGGGACGGCCAGTGCCAGTTCCATACCGATGACTTTGCCGGCCAGGTGCGCCAGGCCTTGCAGAACGTGGTCGACGTGCTGGCAGAGGCCGGTGCCAAGCCCGAGCACATCGTGCGCATGACGTGGTACGTGATGGACAAGAAGGAATACCTGGCCGCGTCGAAAGAAGTGGGCGCGGCCTACCGCGACGTGATCGGGCGGCACTATCCGACCATGACGGCGGTGCAGGTGGCAGGCTTGATCGAAGACAGGGCGCGCGTGGAAATCGAGGTCACCGCAATCGTGCCGGCGTAAACTGGTGTATTGCGGCTGGTCCGCAAGCACCGGGGAGTACGTGATGAGCATGAACACCGTACCGAATCTTGCGGGTGGCGGCGAGCCGCCCTATGATAGAGAGATGGACAGGCGACTGACAGTGTTGGAAACGCGCTTCGATACCATCTTGCCGACGTTGGCGACCAAGGCGGATGTGGCAGCCTTGCGTGCGGAGGTAATGGTTGGTTTTGAGCAGTTGCGAGCCGACCAGCTGAAATTGCACAATTCGCTGCTGAAATGGATTGTAGGGATGTTTGTGACTCTGTTTATCGGCATGCTTGGCTCGAACGTAGCGCTGTTTAATGCAATCAATCACATTGCGAGCGACAGAACTGCTGTTCAACAAAGCCCGGGATCGCCTGGCGGTAATCCATGAACATGAATACCGTACCGAATCTGACGGGTAGTGGTGAACCGCCAGATGACCTGGCTTCAAGTGGCGAATTCCGTAACATGCGGGAACAAACGAGGTGGGAAATAGCAGAATCGGTCCATAGCACTTTGAAGTGGGGGACAGTTATTCTGGTTTCTCTATTTCTTGGAAACGTTGCGGTAGAATTTGCGATATTCAGCGCCATCAGTGCCAAGCTAACGCGCATTCAGTCAAGCATCGCAGCACTTCAGTCAAGCAGTACGTCCTTGCGCATCCAGCCGTCTCACCAAACCAGGCCAGTCCGAAACAGCAATGACCACCACCACTGACTACCCGCTTCCCGGCGGCTGCGACTGCCGCCAGATCCGCTATCAGCTCACCTCGCCCCCGCTAATCGTCCATTGTTGCCACTGCCGCTGGTGCCAGCGCGCCAGCGGCGCGTCGTTCGCGCTCAACGCGATGATAGAAGCGGACCGCGTGATTCACCTGGGCGCCGAGCCGGAAATCGTCGATACCCCCACGGCCAGCGGCGCCGGCCAGAAAATCGCGCGCTGCCCCACTTGCCGCACTGCCGTGTGGAGCAACTATGCCGGCGCCGGTCCGGCGATCCGCTTCGTGCGCGTGGGCACGCTCGACAACCCCGACTTGCTGCCGCCCGATATCCACATCTTCACGTCCACCAAGCAGCCATGGGTGATCCTGCCGCCCAATGTGCCGGCCGTGCCCGAGTACTACCAGCGCAGCAAATACTGGCGCAGCGACAGCATTGCCCGCGCCGCAGCTTTACGGAGCGCCATCGGCGTCGATTCCCGGCCAGAATAAGGCCAGGGAGGCACGTGCAATGGATACCGCCGTTCGATTTCCAACATCACCAGCGGCGCTCAAGGCGGCGCCAGTGAAACTGTCCAGGCGCATGCGTGTCGAGCAAGCGTTTCAGGCCGTCGCGCGCAGCTGCCTCGACCAGATCGAAGGCAACGAAGCGGGCGTTGCGCGCTACCACGATGCCGAAAGCCTGCACCAGATGCGTATCGGCCTGCGCCGCCTGGACGCCGCCTTCAAGCTGTTTCGCGACCTGCTGCAGGCGCCGCCCGCCATCGTCGCCGAACTGGCATGGCTGTTGGAACAGCTTGGGCCGGCACGCGACTGGGATGTCTTCGTCGACAGCACATTGCCGCGCGTGACCTGCGCCATGCCCGGGCACGGGGAACTGGACCCGCTCCGGGTGGTCGCACTGGAACGAAGCGGCGCGTTGTTTGCGCAAGCGAGTGCCGCAGTGGCGTCGATCCGCTTCAGCAAATTGGTCAACGCGCTGGAACAATGGTCCGAGCAGCGCGGCTGGCGCGACGATCTCACCGCCAGGGGAATAGAGCAGCTCCATGTGCGCGTCGGCGATTTCGCCGACACCGTGCTGGCGCAGGCGCAACAGCGCTTGCTCAGGCGCGGCAACAAGCTCAAGCAGGCCGACGCGCGGCGCCGGCACCGGGTCCGCATCGCCGCCAAGCGCACCCGTTACGCCACCGAATTTTTCGCCGCGCTCTATCCCGGCAAGCGGGTGCGCCCCTATGTGCAGGCGCTCACGGGTTTGCAGGATGAACTGGGCTGGCTCAACGATGCCGCAGTGGCCACGCGCCTGCTCGATCAAGCGAGCGAGGTTGATCCCGGTGTGCGGCAGGGCGCGGCGCTGGTGCGCGGCTATCTGGCCGCGTGCTGCGAGCAGGGGGAGCGCACGGTACCGAAGCTATGGAAGAAATTCAAGCCGGTGGCGCGGCCGCGCTGAGCGATACTCTTGGTCTCCGACAAGAATCGAATTGCGCCTTGTAACCCGCATGGACAGGCGTTCTTGCTTTTTGTTCAGATCAAAGTGCCGTCAAAAGTACCGAAAAATGGACGGGTGCCTGAAGCGCTCTGTGGTGCTTCCTTTCGAAAATGGAACGAGGGGGACTAGGGATGGAAGAGTTTAGCGTAGCGGGCCGGTTTCGCCCCTTAGGAGACATTGCCGGTTAGGAAAACGAAGGTTCGGGGTTGAACTTGTTGATGACTTTTGTTTCAGAAAAAAACCGGTCGATTTCTACCATAGGGTAATGCGAAATACGAGCCGTTTGGAGATGCTTGCATCGACCGAGGGGAGCAAGTGATTTATCAGGCGGGCAGATGCCGAGAAGTTCCAGATAAGCTAGCTCTGGAATTTCCGCCAGTGGTTCAAGCGACTGAATGGTGGTTGTCTTACTTGACGCGTCCCAACTTGGGAGCGTGGCCAATGATATCGACGTAAGCTGCGAAAGTTTGGCTAGCGCTCCGATATCGCAAATCTTTGGCATATGCATTACGTGCAGGACGCGCAGTTTTGCAAGCGTACCGAGAAATTCGAACGAAGCATCAGGAAAGCTAGCGATTACCAGTTCTTCCAAGTTGCGCATTTGGGCCAGCGGTAGAAGGCTCTTGTACTTGCAATGCCATACCTTCGCGCTGATTACGGACTCAGGTTCAGCAACTGTAGGGAAAGTGCGAGAAGGGTCGCGCATCAATTCTAGGTGCACTCTGGATATCTCCATCGATTCTTGTCGCCTTAACATAGGCTGCCGAAGGTCAACTTCTGGCCGCTTACTGGCGGTCAGGCGTGTTCTGGTCTGAAGCTATCTTTTGCCTAACAGAGGCAATATCGTATATCGCCGAACCAGCGTAAGCGATGATTGCTCCATAAGCGATGAATGCGCCAAAGCGTATCGTATTTCCCATGAATACTAGCCACGAAATTCCGACGCAGGTCAATAAACACGCTGAAAGTTCTGCGATGAACCATCTGCGGCTCCTCGGTCTTTGCGGGCGATAAAGTGCGAACCCTTGCATCGCAGCAGGCCAAAAGAACAGCGCAACGGCAATCGTACTTCCCACGCTTGGCCACTCATACGCTGAATATGCGGCAATTTGCGAGGGTACTGGACGCGCCTGTGTAACGCTAACTTTCGGCGAACATTGCGACAGCGGCAGAAAAAAAACTATGCAGAGAACTACAGCGGCGATGCGCTTAACTATAGATGATGTAATCATGAAGCCTGATTTTTGTGGTGTGTCGACGAAGGTCCGGTTTTGGCGATCTCTGCCGATTGTACTCGGCCACGAACCGGCCGCCGACTCGGCGGCTGCCCCCCACTCCGCACATCATGTTCATGTTCCGTCATCTGACTCGCGCCATGGCCAGTCGTGGTACGAGCGGATGAGGTTTGCAGCGGGCGTCGACGTCCAGTAAATGATGGTGCTAACTCGTTGCTTTTGCTCGGGAGTCAAATCAGCTTCGGCAATAAAAGAACCGTAGGCCTCCTTCACAGAATGCTTACCAAACCATGAAATCAAAAAAAATGGAACCTCCTTCGTGCTGACGTTCCACTTCGACCTTGAAATTTCTTCTAGTAGTTGAACGCAGCTTCTGGTGGGCGAAGGATCAATCTCAATTAGCAAACAAGCGGCTACGCCGCTGCCTTTGCCGCCAGATATCGAATGAGTGAAAAGAAAATCGAAGAGTTCTGGCGGTTTGCTCGTACTCAGCTCAAGCATTAGATCAACGAAGGCATCGTAGTTCGACACGCTCTCGATTCGTCGCCAAGCTAGTTCCCGATCCATACCAGCTTTCAATTTGTTGAGTATTTTCATCGCACGGCTACGGTTTGGTATGGCCAAATTTTATGGCCCGACAGGCAGCTTTTGGCCGACTGCACGCGGTCACGGCCGTGGCGCCATCGGTTCCTGGCGCCGGGACCACAGCAATCATACGCGCAACATTTACTGAAAGCCACATTGTCGGAGCGGACGGTCGGAGAACGGCGGCCATCGGTTCTTACCGCCCCGTTGCGGACGGTCACGGATCAAAAGCGACCCTTCAATTACTTGCCTCAGTGAGATGCGCGGAGTACGTGCGACCATCGAAAGTTTTAATGGCGGACACGCAATCATATGTCGGTAAATTAAAGGCGGAATGGCGCCCGACCCCGAAATCATATTTGAGTGTCATGGATTCAACGAGATCAGGCGCGAACTTCTCTTTGGCAAGAAGCTTGAAAAAATAGTCCCTGAGGTAGGGCAGCAACTCCGCGACCACCCCCGTGTTGATTTCAGTCGGACTCGCTGTCCGCGCTAAAACGTCGATTTCCACAATTGTCGAATGGCAGAGTTTCGAAGCTTTAGCTAAATGATGAATTGCATAATCATCGCCCCAATAGCAGAGGGTGCTTGCGAAGTGATGTGCGAGGCTGTGAGCAACGGATTTAAGTGGCTTGAGTGACGGCATAAAATTATGAAAAGCTCTTGTTGGTCCCCTAGTATTGCTCTACAACGGGAAAATGCATGGTGCAATCACTTGCTGAATTAGCAGGGCGACAGGCCAAACGTCAGATTCTGGCCGACATGGTTCGCTCAAACGAAGAAACTACCGTGGTTCACCATTTGGCAAAATTCCAGCAATGGCGAGCGCAAGCTCATCGTGAAGGATTTCAGTTTCATCCGTAAAGCCCGATGCAATGCGCCGTTGGGCCTCCGGCACCACAAGATCCAAAGCGATTCGCTGGCGAATGTAGGTAGCCAATACGTAATTTGTAATCTCACCAATAGGCACTGACCAATTGGCGCGGCAGCGCTCTATGAGGCTTGAATTGAAGTCTGGTTCAACCCAAGGGCCAACAATATCTGCAACTGCTCTGTTTTCCATTTGGTTCCATTCCAAGCCGGTTGCGAGATGATCCCACTGACTGCATTTTGCCGTAAGAGGCGCCTATACGAGTGCACGCCAAGCGGCAAGTTCCTGATTCGTCAGCGTCGGCCCCCATCCCCCATGAATTTGAGCTTGAGGTTGAGTATATCTTCGAAGTTCAGGATTGCTGACCCCATGCGCCTTGCAAATTTCCAATACATTTTCTAGCTGTTTCTTCGTCGCTGGCAGGTCGTCGCCGTACCAAGTGACAGCGCTGGTTTCTACTACATGCTCAACGAGCTTACTCAGCGGTAGACGAACCGTTTTCGGGATAGCGTCCCGTATCGCCTGAGGCCAGTCATCTCCCAGGCCGGAAATAGGTAACGAAGCAAAACCACTTTCCCATGCAACGAAATTCGCCGGTTCGACCTGAGCCACTTTCCAGATATGTTCCACTAATGCGAGCAATGCAGGATGCTCGATTTGGAAATGCTGACAGAACCGCTCTAGGCAGGTGACTGCAACGCACTGTCGGGCAACCACCGAGAGGGCATCAATCGAAATATCTTTCATAAAATCTCAAGTATTGTGCAACGTCCGGTTCTGGCCGGAGCCAGACATCATACTGTAGCGTATGCTATCGGCCAGGAGCAAGCGTGGCCCCCGGCGCCGGCACGTTACACAAGGAAGGGTCGGTAGTGGGATACGAGCCCGCCATAAGATATCCCTCCGTCACAAATACGGCCTCTCCGTCATTGACGACCAGCAAGTCTTCGCTCGAATACGATCCGTCAAATGAATGGCAATAATACGCGACATATATTTTCGCATCGGCCCACTTAAATTTCCAGTCGGTGTGAGTAGACACTGCACGAACCTTATCAGACAGTAGCGGTCGGATGCTCGCTCGCTCTGTCACCCCAAGCCACCTCACAACCTGATTAACATCTTTTGCTGGTAACGGAAAGTAGAAATAACTGAGCCCATGAATATAACTCTGGTCCTTGAACATCTTAATGTCACCGATGTTCGACCTTGACAGAAAAAGGGCTCCCAGCCGATGCTCCGGGGAGATCTCAGTTTGTCCGTTATCACAGCCAGACGAAAGCAAGCAGAAAAGGCAGAGCGTGATAATTCCGCGTAAGGCTGTCTTGCTGGATCGCGACAACCTTTCAGCAAATTCCACTCCCTCTTGGTGCTGTCTAATTCGTTCTGAAGTATGAATCATGGATTCTTGGTGGGGGACTACGAGATTGGAGCCGGGCGGGCTACCGCCCAGGAACGAACGACTGCTTCTGGCCGCGAGCCGGCATCCTTAGTTCGGTGAGCCAGTAGGCCGAACGCCTGTGATTTCAAACGAAGTCAGATCATCGCTATCCTGGATAAGCACAGTCAGACCGCTTTCGAAGGCAAACGCTACGTTACTACCTTTGGCCGTTGCTGTAGCCACGCATGATACAAGACGTTGGCCAGTAAACTTGAATTCGTCAGCTAGATTGACGTACTCCGTCCGAGGTTCCTCAGCTGTCCATGGAAGTGATTGCTCTTCAAACTTGCGCCAAAATACGCATCGAAATTCAAAGTAAAGACGAAACCAAGTTCCGCTGAATTTCAAGTAAGTGACATTCGCTGGCGCAGGCGGTTCATCGTCGACATGCAATGTTTCACAGACGAACCCCTCGCAAATTGCGTTCGCCATACTTGGCGGAGTTCCATTAATCGCTAGTTCAAATTGCTCTGTTTGATCCATCGCTTTTCCAATGCGCTTGCTATTGCCGCCCACCGCTGGCCCGGTAGCGAACACACTTCTAAAATTCAGCGCCACTCTTTGGTTGAGGACGCTTGCCTTCAATCACTTGCATTACTAAGGACCTCACAGCACGAGAAACCTTATCTGTGGGGTCCATAGTGATTGCACGGTCAGCCGAGTCCAACGCTTGCTTGTTGCGATTCGCTACCAAATAGGCGAGCGCCAAATTGGCGTGCAATCCCGGTACCGAAGGAGAAAGCTTGATCGCTCTCTGTAGCGCGGCAACGCCCTCCGTTCCTTGCCCAAGATCGATGCAGGAAAGACCGTACTCACTGGCGACATCGGAATTGTTTTGCTCGATTAAATAGGCGGTCTTGAACGCGCCATTTGCAGCTAAGCCATTCCCAAGTGCTTGGTGTGCTTTCCCGATGAACCAGCTGGCCTGCCAATGCTGGCTGTCAGTGCGGACTACAGCCTCAAGCCTAGCAATTCCTTCCTCCAAGGCCCGGCGTCTGTCAGCATTCACAGCGGGTTCCTGCTCCGCCATCTTTATGTGCGGCGATATGAGCGCTGTCCCTGCTTTGAAATCAGCGGCAACATCCGTGGAACTGGCTAGGTGTGGTTGTGCCGCAAGTGAGAGCGATCCAAATAGACAGGACGAGAAGAAAAGACAAATCAGCAGGTGGCGCATGGTTTTGACAGGCGAAGTGAGAGTCGGGGAACTACACCAGAAAGTGCGAGTGACTACAAATGGCTGCGAATTCACTCATTCAAGAACGCTTTCGCTTGATGACCAACGCAAAGTATCGTGTTCTAGTTTGGAAAAATCTTGAAGAAGACTTCCAAGGCGGTTGATGTACTTGGTCCCTCCGACAAGAATCGAACTTGTATCCCACGCTTAGGAGGCATGTGCACTATCCATTGTGCTACGGAGAGGACGCTGTGATTCGGCGATCGACGCCCGTCATGAACGGGCCGGTGTCGTGAATCGAGCGCAATTATAGCCGACGAGCGGGTGTAAAATGCCAGCTGACCTCCGTCTATCTGTACAATACCGCGTTCTTTCCTCAATTTGGCCGCAATTTACGGGCCGCGCACTCTGAAATCACTATGGCTGTCATCTCTCTCTCGTCGGCGCAACTCGCGTTCGGCCACGTCGCGCTGCTCGATCACGCAGAATTCTCCCTCGAAACGACGGAGCGCGTCGGTCTGATCGGCCGTAACGGCACCGGCAAGTCCTCGCTGCTGAAAGTCATTTCCGGCAAGTTCAAGCTGGACGATGGCTTGCTGGTTCAGCAGCAGGGCTTGAAAATCGCCTACGTCGAGCAGGAGCCAACCTTCGACCCGAGCATGTCGGTGTTCGACGCCGTTGCCTGCGGCATGGGCGAACAGGCTGCCATGCTGGCCGAATACGAGCACCTGACCGGCCAGTTCGGCCAGGGCGACGACGAAGCGCTGATGGACCGCATGCACGACTTGCAAGTCAAGCTGGACGCCTGCGACGGCTGGAGCATGCAGAACAAGGTCGACACCACGCTCGACCGGCTGAGCCTGACCGGCGACATGCTGATGGGTACGCTCTCGGGCGGGATGCAAAAGCGCGTGGCGCTGGCCGTGGCGCTGGTGTCGGCACCGGACGTGCTGCTGCTTGACGAGCCGACCAACCACCTCGACTTCCGCTCCATCATGTGGCTCGAAGGCTTGCTGCGCGACTTCAAGGGCTCGGTGCTGTTCATTACCCACGATCGCTCCTTCCTCGACAACGTGGCCACTCGCATCATCGAACTGGACCGCGGCAAGTTGCTCTCGTTCCCGGGCAACTTCACCGCCTACCAAGTGCGCAAGAGCGAACAGCTGGAAATCGAAGAAGTCGAAGCGGCCAAGTTCGACAAGGTGCTGGCACAGGAAGAGATCTGGATCCGCAAGGGCGTCAAGGCGCGCCGCGTGCGCGACGAAGGTCGCGTGCGCCGCTTGGAAGCGCTGCGCCTGCAACGCGCCGCGCGCCGCGAACAGCAAGGCCAGGTGAACCTGACCGTGACCGCGGGCGAGCGTTCCGGCAAGATCGTGGCCGAACTGGAAAACGTCAACAAGAGCTACGGCGACAAAGTCATCGTCAAGGATTTCAGCGCCACCATCCTGCGCGGCGACAAGATCGGTCTGATCGGCGCCAATGGCGCCGGCAAGACCACCTTGCTCAAGATGATCCTGGGCGAAGAAACCGCCGACAGTGGCAAGACCAAGCTGGGCACCAAACTGCAGGTCGCGTACTTCGACCAGATGCGCGCCCAGCTCGATGAAAACGCGACGCTGATGGACACCATCGCGCCAGGCAGCGACTGGGTCGAAATCAACGGCGCCAAGAAGCACGTGATGAGCTACCTGAACGACTTCCTGTTCGCCCCGGAACGCGCGCGTTCGCCCGTCAAGTCGCTGTCTGGCGGCGAGCGCAACCGCCTGCTGCTGGCGCGCTTGTTCGCCAAGCCGGCCAACTGCCTGGTGCTCGATGAGCCGACCAACGACCTCGACATCGACACGCTGGAATTGCTGGAAGAATTGCTGGAAGATTACACCGGCACCGTGTTCCTGGTCAGCCACGACCGTACTTTCCTCGACAACGTCGTCACCCAGGTGATCGTGGCCGAAGGCGATGGCAAGTGGCGTGAATTCGTCGGTGGCTACAGCGACTGGGAACGCGTCAAGGCGCTCGCGCCAGCAGCTGCCAAGCCGTCCGCCAAGGCCGTTGCCGCCGCCCCTGCCGCAGCTGCCGCGACGTCCAAGAAAGCCAAGCTGAGCTACAAGGAGCAGCGCGAGCTGGAAGAGTTGCCTTTGCTGATCGCCAGCCTGGAAGACGAGCAGTCGGCCATCACGGCCCAGCTCAACGCGCCCGATTTTTACAAGACCAATCCGGCCGATGCCAAGCGCATCAACACCCGCTTCGAACAGATCGATCAGCTGCTGATCGATGCACTGGAGAAGTGGGAACTGATCGAAGCGCGCAGCAAAGGCTAAATGGACAGCGCAGCGCCGCCACCGATGCTCAGCCGCGCGGCGTGGGTGCGCGTGCTGCCATTTCTGGTCTACCTCGGCTTCATTGCCGTGGTCGACCTGCTCGGGCGCGCCGGAGTGCCGGCCGCGTCGCTGCGCTGGCTGTACCCGGTCAAGATTGTTGCAGTGACCATCACCTTGCTGCTGTTCTGGCGCCATTACACTGAACTGCACAGCTGGCGCGTCAGTGCCTTGTGGAGCGCAATCGCGCTCGCCCTTGGCATCGCCGTGTTCATCCTGTGGATCTCCCTCAATGCCGGCTGGATGGTGGTTGGCACGCCGGGCGGTTTCGATCCGCGCACCGGTGGCCAGGTCGACTGGCTGCTGGTGGCGCTGCGCATCGCCGGCGCCGCGCTGGTGGTGCCGGTCATGGAGGAACTGTTCTGGCGCTCGTTCCTGATGCGCTGGCTCGATTCGCCCGATTTCCTCGCGGTCGATGCCGCCAAGGTCAGGCTGTCCAGCGTCGCCATCGCGGCGTTGCTGTTCGGCTTCGAGCACAACCAGTGGCTGGCGGGCATCGTCGCCGGCGTTGCGTACAGCCTGCTGTACATGCGCCAGAAGTCGCTGTGGAGCGCCGTCCTGGCGCACGGCGTCACCAATGGCGTGCTGGGCGTGTGGATAGTGCAGACGGCAAACTGGCAATATTGGTGACACGACAAGGAAATCACAGCGTCGAGCAGGCTTTTTCTCGATATAATTGTGGTTTTGATAAACTTGGATGACCATGCCTCTGATCTATCTCGTCGCCGGCGCCCGGCCGAATTT
Source organism: Pseudomonadota bacterium (assembly GCA_040390915.1). Lineage (GTDB taxonomy): Bacteria > Pseudomonadota > Gammaproteobacteria > Burkholderiales > Burkholderiaceae_D > Telluria_A. The sequence goes on along the minus strand of JAZJXM010000024.1, from coordinate 25,508 downwards.
CATGAAGATCGCCCCCATCGTGCGCGCCTTGCAGGCCCAGGATGTGCTGACCTTTAAGATCATTCATACCGGCCAGCACTATGACCGCGACATGAACGACGTGTTTTTCGAAGAGCTGGGCATTCCGCAGCCGGATATTTTCATGGGCGCGGGTGGCGGCAGCCATGCCGAGCAGACCGCCAAGATCATGGTCGCCTTCGAACAATTGTGCATCGCCGAGCGGCCCGCCGCGGTGCTGGTGGTGGGCGACGTCAATTCGACGCTGGCCTGTTCGATCTCGGCCAAGAAATTGAACATTCCCGTGGCCCACGTGGAAGCGGGCCTGCGCAGCGGCGACATGACCATGCCCGAGGAAATCAACCGCCTCGTCACCGACAGCATCACCGACTGGTTTTTTGTCACCGAGCCGGCGGCGCTGGCCCATTTGCAGCGCGAAGGCAAGGCTGAATCGGCAATCCACTATGTGGGCCACGTCATGGTCGACAACGTGCTGTTCCAGGCCGACAAGCTGTCCTCGGCCGACACCAGCGGCTACGAAACGAGCGCTTTCAAGGCCGCGCGGGTTGAGAAAGGCGAGCGTTACGGCGTGGTCACGCTGCACCGCCCCAGCAATGTCGACGACGCCGCCATGATGAGCAAATTGGCCGGCGCGCTCAAGGAGATTGCGGCCGAGCTGCCGCTGATCTTTCCGGTGCATCCGCGCACCCGCGCCAACCTGGCCAGTTTCGGCATCGACCTCGGTCCCAACATCACGCTGGTCGGCCCGCAAGCCTACATGGCCTTCCTCAATATCTGGAAAGACGCGGCCGTGGTACTGACCGACAGCGGCGGCTTGCAGGAAGAGACCACGGCGCTGGGCGTGCCGTGCATCACGATCCGTGAAAATACCGAGCGTCCCGTCACGGTCGACGAAGGTTCCAATGTGCTGGTAGGGACCGACCCGGCCCGCATCGTCCTGGAAGCGCGCAAGGTGCTGCGCGGCGAAGGCAAGCAAGGGCGCCGTCCCCACCTGTGGGACGGCAAGGCGGCCGAGCGCATCGTGGCCGTGTTGACCAAGGAACTGGCATGAGTGTGATCGCTGTCATCGGGCTGGGCTACGTCGGCCTGCCGCTGGTCGTGGAATTCGGCAAGCTGGGAAAAACCATCGGTTTCGACATCGCCCAGGCCAAAGTCGATGCCTGCGTGCGCGGGACCGACCCGTCGCGCGAACTGTCGGACGCCCAGATGGCGCTGGCGGTGCACGCCGAATACACCAGCAATCCGGAGCGCCTGCGCGACGCCGACATCATCATCGTGGCCGTGCCCACGCCGGTCGACCAGGCTCACAATCCCGACTTCGGCCCCCTGATCGGCGCCAGCGAATTTGTCGGCAAACACATGAAGCGCGGCGCCACCGTGGTGTACGAGTCGACCGTCTATCCGGGCGCCACCGAGGAAGTGTGCATCCCGGTGCTGCAGCGCGCCTCCGGGCTGGCCTGGAAGGAAGGCTTTTTTGTCGGTTACTCGCCCGAGCGCATCAACCCGGGCGACCGTGAACACACTTTGACCACGATCCTCAAGATCGTCGCCGGCGACACCCCCGCGACGCTCGACAAAGTGGCGCGCATGTACGAGAGCATCGTGGTGCCTGGCGTGCACCGCGCCAGCAGCATCAAGGTGGCCGAGGCGGCCAAGGTCATCGAAAACACCCAGCGCGACCTGAACATCGCACTGATGAATGAACTGGCGATCATCTTCGACAAGATCGGGATCGACACCTCGGAAGTACTGACCGCGGCCGGCACCAAGTGGAACTTCCTCAAGTTCGGCCCCGGCCTGGTGGGCGGCCATTGCATCGGCGTCGATCCGTACTACCTGACCCACAAGGCCGGCATGCTGGGCTACCACCCGCAAGTAATCCTGGCGGGCCGGCGCATCAATGACGGCATGGCCAAGTTCATCGCCGAGAGCACCATCAAGAACATGATTGCCGCCGGCAGCCACGTCAAGGGCGCGCGCGTCAATGTGCTGGGCCTGACGTTCAAGGAAAATTGTTCGGACCTGCGCAACTCCAAGGTGGCCGACGTGATTCACGAACTGCAGTCGTACGGCGTTGAGGTATTCGTGCACGATCCGTATGCCGACCCGGAACAGGCGCTGCACGAATATGGCGTCACCTTGTCCGCCTGGGACGACTTGCCGCGCGCCGAAGCCATCGTCGCCGCCGTGTCGCACAAGCAGCTGTGCGCACTGACGCCTGCCGACTTCCAGCACAAGCTGGTTGACGGCGGCTGCTTCATCGACGTCAAGGCCAGCTTCGATGCGCCGGCGCTGCGCGCGGCCGGCATCGCCGTCTGGCGCTTGTAATCATTACCTCCATTTAAAGTCATTCATGAAAATTCTCGTTACGGGCGGTCTGGGCTACATCGGTTCGCACACCTGCGTCGAACTGATAGCCGCCGGCCATGAGCCGGTCGCGCTCGACAACCTGTCCAACAGCGACGTGAGCGTGTTGAAACGGGTCGAACGCATTACTGGCCAGGCACTGCCGTTCATCGAAGCGGACATCCGCGACCGCGCCGCGCTGGACGCCGCCTTCACGGCCCATCGCTTTGACGCCGTGATCCACTTCGCCGGCCTGAAGGCGGTCGGCGAATCGGTGGCGCAGCCGCTGCGCTACTACGACAACAACGTGGCCGGCAGCGTCACGCTGCTCGAAGCGATGCAGCAGCACGGCGTCAAGACGGTCGTGTTCAGTTCCTCGGCCACCGTGTATGGCGACCCGGCCACGGTGCCGATCCGGGAAGACTTCCCCTTGTCAGCCACCAATCCGTATGGCCGCAGCAAGCTGTTCATCGAAGAAATCCTGCGCGACCAGTTCATCTCGGACCCGAGCTGGCGCATTGCCTTGCTGCGCTATTTCAATCCGGCCGGCGCCCACGAGAGCGGCCTGATCGGTGAAGAGCCGAACGGCATTCCCAACAACCTGCTGCCCTACGTGGCCCAGGTGGCCGAAGGGCGGCGCGCCTTCCTGTCGGTGTTTGGCGGCGATTATCCGACACCGGACGGCACCGGCCTGCGCGACTACATCCACGTGGTCGACCTGGCCATTGGCCACGTCAAGACACTCAGCAAGCTGGCGACAGGCCCCGGCGTAGTTACGTACAATCTGGGCACCGGCCGTGGCAACAGTGTTTTGGAAATGGTGCGCGCATTCGAGCGCGCCAGTGGCAAAACCATCCCGTACCAGATCGTCGCGCGCCGTCCGGGCGACATCGCCGCCTGCTATGCCGACCCTGGCCTCGCGCAAAGCGAGCTGGGCTGGACAGCGCAGCGCGACATCGCCCAAATGTGCGCCGATTCTTGGCGATGGCAGACCCTGCCCAAATAAACATGAGGAATGGCGATGAAAGCGATGATACTGGCGGCGGGTAAAGGCACCCGCGTGCGCCCCTTGACGTACGACCTGCCCAAACCGATGATCCCGATCCTGGGCAAGCCGGTGATGGCTTACCTGGTCGAACATCTGGCCCGCCACGGCGTCACCGAAATCATGGTCAACGTCAGTTACCTGCACGAGAAAATCGAAGAGTATTTCGGCGAAGGCCACCAGTTCGGGGTCCAGATCGGCTACTCGTTCGAAGGCTATACCAACGACGATGGCGAGGTCGTGCCGCAACCGATCGGCTCGGCCGGCGGCATCAAGAAGATCCAGCAGTTTGGCGGCTTCTTCGATGAAACCACGATCGTGCTGTGCGGCGACGCGCTGATCGACCTGGACCTGAAGTCGGCCCTGTTCGAGCACCGCCGCAAGGGCGCGCTGGCGTCGGTCATCACGCGCGAAGTGCCGTGGGATAAGGCGCCGAACTATGGCGTCGTGGTGACGGACGATGATGGGCGCATCACCGAATTCCAGGAAAAGCCGTCGCGCCAGGCAGCCAAATCGAATTTCATCAGCACCGGCATTTACTTGTTCGAGCCCGAAGTCATCGACCTGATTCCGGCCGGGCGTTCGTTCGACATCGGCTCCGAACTGTTTCCCTTGCTGGCGCAGAAGGGCTTGCCGTTTTACGCCCAATCGCGTTCGTTCAACTGGATCGATATCGGCACCGTGTCGGACTACTGGCAAGTGCTGCAAAAAGTGCTGCTGGGAGAAATCGGCCAGCTCGCCGTGCCCGGCATCCAGATCGAAGACGGGGTGTGGGTCGGCCTGAACACGCGCATCGACTGGGAAGGCACGACCATCGAAGGACCGGTGTATATCGGCTCGGGCGCGCGCATTGAAGCCGGTGCGCACATTGTCGGGCCCAGCTGGATCGGGCACGGCAGCCACATTTGTTCAGGCGCGACCGTGGTGCGCAGCGTGCTGTTCGAATACACCCGGGTCTTGCAGGATGTAACGTTGCATGAAATGATAGTGTACAAAGACTACAGCGTCGACCGCGCGGGCGACATGAAGCATGTGGCCGATGGCTGGGCCAATGCACGCGACCGGCGCCAGAGCCGGCGCCCCTTCGACAATAATTTGAAAGCAGCAGCGACATGAAAATTTACCCAGTCATCCTGTCCGGCGGCGCCGGCACCCGCTTGTGGCCTTTGTCGCGCGCGGTCATGCCCAAGCAACTGCTGCCGCTGGTGACCGACAAGACCATGCTGCAAGAGACGGTGCTGCGCGTGTCCGGCTGGCCGGACATGATGGCGCCGCTGGTGGTGTGCGGCAACGAGCACCGCTTCCTGGTGGCCGAACAACTGCGCGAAATCGGCATCAAGCCGCTTGGCATCCTGCTCGAACACGTGGGCCGCAATACGGCGCCGGCGGTGGCTGCCGCCGCCCACTACCTGCAGGCGATCGATCCCGAGGCCGTGATGCTGGTGCTGCCGGCCGACCATGTCATCAACGATAACGCCGCCTTCGCCGCGGCCGTCGCCAAGGCGGCGCGGCTGGTGGATGGCGGCGCGCTGGCCACCTTTGGCATCGTGCCGCAGACGCCGGAAATCGGTTATGGCTATATCCGCGGCGGCGTTGCCGCTGCCGTCGAGGGCTGCTACAAGGTGGCGCGCTTTGTCGAAAAGCCGGACCAGGCCACTGCCCAAGGCTTTCTCGCCGACGGCGGCTACTACTGGAACAGCGGCATGTTCCTGTTTCGCGCCGAGCGCTACCTGTCTGAACTGGCCAGCTTCGCGCCGGCCATTGCGGCCGCTGCCGAAGCATCGGTGCGGCTCGGTTACGCCGACCTCGATTTTTGCCGGCTGGACGAAGCCTCGTTCACGGCCTGCCCGTCGGACTCGATCGATTACGCCGTCATGGAGCACACCGCCGACGCGGTCGTGGTGCCGGCCGACATCGGCTGGAGCGATGTCGGCTCCTGGTCGGCCCTGTGGGAAGTGCAAGCCGGCGACGAGAATGGCAATGTGCAGCGCGGCGACGTGTACTTGGATGGCGTGGCCAATTCGCTAGTGCGCGCCGAGCACCGCATCGTGGCCGTGATCGGCGTCAAGGACCTCGTCATCGTCGAGACCAAGGATGCCGTGCTGATCGCCCACAAGGACCACGTGCAGCGCGTCAAGCAGGTGGTCGATCACTTGAAGCTGCATGAGCGCACCGAACATCTGCACCACACGCGCGTCTACCGGCCGTGGGGCTATTACGAGGGCATCGATGTGGGCGAGCGCTTCCAGGTCAAGCGCATCACGGTCAAGCCGGGTGAAAAACTGTCGCTGCAAATGCACCATCACCGCGCCGAGCACTGGGTGGTGGTCAGCGGCACCGCGCGCGTCACCTGCGGCGACAAGGTCAGCCTGCTGTCGGAAAACGAATCGACCTATATTCCGATCGGCATGAATCACCGGCTGGAGAACCCGGGCAAGATGCCGCTGCACATCATCGAAGTGCAATCGGGCAGTTACCTGGGCGAAGACGACATCGTGCGTTTCGAGGATATTTACCAACGCGCATGAGCGGATGGCACGCAACAAAACACAGGAGCTTCGGCTCCTTTTTTGTTGCCCAGTCATGCTTCACGATGTGTAATTTAGCTACATTTATCCGTATCAATTGCTTGTTTACATGAAAATATGTGTTATTTTGCTACAAACAAATGGAGGCGGCATGAACAAACATGACTACGATATCTTGGTGATGGGCGGGGTCGGCATTGACACCATCGTGCGGGTAGCTGCGCTGCCGCTGCCCTTGGCCGATTCGATCCACGTGGGGCCGGTCATCGACTACGTGGCCCATACCGGCAACGGGGTGGCCCTGGCCAGCCACGCGCTTGGCCTGCGCACCAAGTTCATCGATTTCATCGGCGCCGATGCCCAGGCCGCGTTGATCCATGCGCGCTACCGTGAGACGGGCCTCGACTTCAGCTACATCGTGCACCCGAGCGGCACGCGGCGCAGCGTCAACCTGGTCGATCCACAAGGGCGCCGCCTGTCCCTGTATGACGGGCGCCACCCGCTCGAACTGCGCATGGAAAGCGCGTTTTACCTGCCGTTCCTGCGGCGCGCTCGGCATGCGCATTTCTCCATCATGAACTGGGCGCGCGACCTGTATGACGATGCGCGCGAGCTTGGCGTGACGGTGTCGACCGACTTGCACGACTGGGATGGCGTGGGCGACTACCACCGCGATTTCGCCTTGCAGTCGGACCTGGTGTTTGTCAGCACGGCGGCGCTGGGCGGGCGCCATGAACAAGTGATGCGCATGATCCTGGAGCAGGGCAGGGCGTCGGTCGTAGTCGCCATGGCGGGCGACCAGGGCAGCTATCTGCTGCGCCGGGGCGACGCCGCGCCGCGCCACGTGGGCTGCGCCCAGCTGGGGCGTCCCATCGTCGACTCCAACGGCGCCGGCGACGCCTTTGTATCCGGCTTCCTGTACGGCCACTTCAATGGCATGGACGGCGACGCCTGTATGCGCCTGGGCGCAGTGGCGGGGGCTTACGCCTGCGGCATCGCCGGCACGGCCGAAGGCTTCCTGACGCGCGGCCAGCTGTTCGACTACGCTGCCAGCGCACCCTTGTGCTGATCGGTCCAGGCTAAATAGCCAATGCGATTGGTCCATTCGGACCAATCCCCCGTCATCACATCGTCACTTCCCGCCAGTAGTATCTCGTTTGTTAATTCGCTAGCCATTTTGCCAACGCCACTGTCGCGTGCGCGTGATCGACTATGCAATTCTGCTCCCTTACCAATCACTTTCAGGATTTTCGATGAAAAAACTCGTCGCACCGATCGCCGCGCCTGGCAAGCTGACCGTGCTCGCTGCCTTGCTGGCCGGACTGTCCGTCCAGGCGCTGGCCGCGTCGCCCAATCTTGTGATCAGCCAGGTCTACGGCGGCGGCGGCAATGCCACCGCCGTGCTGCGCAACGACTACATCGAGATTTTCAACCGTGGCGCCAGCGCCGTGACCGCGAGCGGCTGGAGCGTGCAGTACGGCTCGGCCACCAGCACCGGCGCCTGGAGCGGCAAGTCGCTGCTGCCGACTTTTACCATCGAGCCTGGCCAGTATGTGCTGATCCAGGAGCAGAGCGGCGGTTCCGCGGGCGCCTTGCTGCCGACCCCAATCATCGTGCCGGCGGCCGGCTTCAATGCCTCGGCCACCACCGGCAAGATCGCGCTGGTCAGTGACGGCGTTACCCTGTCCGGCGCCACCCCGGCCACGGCCAACCTGGTCGACCTGATCGGCTTTGGCACCGCTAACGGCTTCGAAGGCGCCGTCGCGCCGGCGCCAAGCGCCACGCTGGCGCTGTTCCGTGCCCAGGGCGGTTGCACCGACACCGACATGAACAGCGCCGATTTCAGCACCGGCGCGCCAGCCCCGCGCACCAGCGATTCGCCGCGCAACGCCTGCATGGCGCTGCCCAAACCGATCGTGCTGACCTGCCCGGCCAGCCTGGCGCTGGACCAGGGCGCCGGCGGCGTGGCGGTCCTGAGCGGCACCGATGCCGACAGCATTGTCGACGGCGCCAGCATCACCAGCGCGCCGGTAGCCGGCATCAGCCTGACCGGCTTCACGCCGGCCGGCGCCAATGGCGGCGTGGCCAGCGTCAACCTGCAAGCCGACGCCGCACTGGCCGCCGGCAGCTACCCGGTCACCGTGCGCTTCACCAACAACGCAGACCAGCAGCAAAGCTGCAGCGTGAACGTCAGCGTGGTCGGCGTGGCCAGCATTCCCCAGATCCAGGGCGCAGGCCCGGCCAGCCCGTACAACAACGTGGCGCTGATCACCGAAGGCGTGGTCACGCACAAGGTCTCGAACGGCTACTTCCTGCAAGACGCTACCGGCGACGGCGACCCGGCCACGTCGGACGCGCTGTTCGTGCTGTCCAATGCCGCCGTGTCGGTCGGCGACCAGGTGCGCGTGCGCGGCACCGTCACCGAATACCGTCCGGCCGGCGCGCCATTGACCGTGACGCAGATGAAGGACGTCAGCGCCACCACGGTGCTAAGCGGCGGCAACAGCGTCACGCCAGCCAACATCAGCTTCGACGCCAGCATTGATCTGGCGCGCTACGAGTCCATGCTGGTCAACATCAGCAATGACCTGATCGTCAACCAGACCTACTTCCTGGGCGAGCGCGGCGAACTGACGCTGGGCGCGGGCCGGCGCGAAACGCCGACCAACCGCTATCGCCCTGGCACGCCGGAAGCGCTGGCGCTGGCCGCGGCCAACGCGCGCAATGTGCTGGTGCTCGACGACAGCATGAGCACCGTGCCGACCGTGATTCCGTACGTGGATGGCGGCGCGCGCGTGGTGCGCGCAGGCGATACGGTGTCCGCCCTGGCCGGCGTGATCGACTACAACGTCTATGGCGGCGGTGCCGGCTACAAGCTGCAGTACACCAGCGAGCCAGCGTTCTCGGCGACCAATCCACGCAGCGCCGCGCCGCAAGTGGCCGCCGGCAACCTGAAGGTGGCCAGCGCCAACGTGCTCAATTACTTCACCACCTTCACCGACGGCAGCGATGCCTTTGGCGCGACGGGGCAGGGCTGCACGCTGGGCGCGAGTACCAGCAGCGCCAATTGCCGCGGCGCCGACAGCCAGCTCGAATTCGAACGGCAATCGAAAAAGCTCGTCAGCGAACTGCTGGCCATCGACGCCGACGTGTTCGGCCTGATGGAAATGCAGAACAACGGCGACATCGCCACCGACTACCTGGTCCAGCAATTGAATGGCACGGTCGGCTTCCCGCTGTACGCCTACGTGCCGGCGCCGGCAGCGACCGGCACCGATGCGATCCGCGTATCGATGATTTACAAGCCAGTCTCGGTATCGCCGGTGGGCGGCGCGCTGTCGGACGGCGACGCTGTCAATGCACGCCCGCCAATGGCGCAAACCTTCAAGGCCGCCAACGGCGCCAAATTTTCGGTGGTGGTCAACCACTTGTACGCCAAGGCCAGCTGCGGCAGCGGCGCCAATGCCGATCAGGGCGATGGCCAGGGCTGCAACAACTTGCGCCGCGTGCAGCAAGCGACCCGTCTGGCCAGCGTATTCCTGGCGCAAGTGGCCAGCGCCGCGGGCGACCCTGACGTGCTGGTGATCGGCGACATGAATTCGAACGGTTTCGAAGACCCGATCAACGTGCTGACCCAGGCCGGCATGGTCAATGAACTGGAACGCTTCGTGCGTCCGGTCACGCTGCCGTACTCGTATGTGTTCAACGGCGAAGCCGGGTACCTGGACCACGCGCTGGCCAGCGCTTCGCTCGATGCGCAAGTGGCCGGCGCCACCGAATGGCATGTCAATGCCGACGAGCCAGGCATGATCGACTACAACCTGGACAACAAGAGCGCCGCCGCCGTGGCCATGATCACCGACGAAGCCTACCGCGCGTCGGACCATGACCCGGTCGTGGTCAGCCTGAACTTGCCGGCCACCATCGCCGACAAGACGGCCGGCTTCGCGATCCAGCGCTCGGGTCTGCTGACCAACCGTATCACCGGCCAGAAAAGCGGCACCATCACGCTGACCAACACTTCGGGGGCGGCCATCAGCGGCCCGTTCCAGGTCCAGTTCACCGACCTGAACGCTGGCGTGACGCTCGACAACGCCACTGGCACCATGGGCGGCATGCCGTACATCGCCGTCAACAGCGCGTCGGTGGCGGCCGGCGCCAAGCTCACCGTCAGCGTGCTGTTCACCAATCGCACCAAGGTGAATTTCACGTACAACAACAAGATCTTCAGCGGCACTTACTAAGTTCAAGGAAAACGCACCATGTTCAACTCTCTTCGTCACGCACTGCTGGCCTGTGCACTGCTTCTCTGCAACGCGGTCGCCTTCGCCGGCCCGACCTACCTGGTCACGCTGCACACCCAGGATTACGCGGGCGAGTCCGGCCTGCTGGACTTCGGCATGGGCGGCACCGCGGACGCGCCTAGCGCCTTCGCTTACTTGTGGCACTTCGCCGGCGCCTTCGGCGAGGAGTTCGACCGTTCAGCCAGCACCGTCGGCGACCTGGCCGGCGGCGTCACCGTTGCCAGCACCGGCGCGTCCAACTACCTGACCCAGGCGGTCAGCCTGGGCGGCGACCTGTCGTTCTACGTCAACTTCAGCGGCGACTACCAAACCCTGGCCAGCGGTTCGGGCAACCTGTTCGCGGTGGTGCTGTACAGCGAGGCGTTGACCGACATGTGGGCCATCGCCGCCGAGTTCGCGCTGCAGCCGGCATTTAACGGCGCTCCCGCCAGCGTGCTGGTCGATGCCAACGCCGAACTGGCCACCGTGACCGATGTGCCGGAGCCGTCGCAGCTGCTGTTGATGCTGAGCGCGCTGGCGCTGGCCGGCGTGGCGCTGCGCCGCAAGGCGTAATGCAATAAATATTGCCTTGAACACATTTGTATGGAAACGACAGTGTGTCTGTTTTTTTAAACTGGCCACATTGGCCAGTCATGCATATCTCCACAATGGCGTGCTTGATTTAGTCGCGATAAGTCTGAATCGCCAACCATAATTGTATTAGCCAGTGTTTGATGGCTTCGGCATAGTCAAACCGATGCAATTTTGTGTGAGTATTCATGTCATCCAGACTCCTTGTCGTCGATCCTGACGATGCCGTGCAAGACCTGATCCGCCTGAACCTGACCCAGGCCGGGCACCAGGTCGCGTGCGCGCCGCACGTCGAGGCGGCACTGCTGATGCTGGCCGACGTGCTGCCCGACCTGTTGCTGCTCGAATGGGATCTGGGCGGCCAGTCCGGGGTGTCGCTGGTGCACCGGCTGCGCTCCCAGCCGCGCACCCGCGACTTGCCGATCATCATGGTCAGCGCGCGTAGTGGCGAACACGACAAGATCATGGCGCTCGAAGCGGGCGCCGACGATTACATCACCAAACCCTTCGGCCCGCGCGAAATGATCGCCCGCGTGCATGCGCTGCTGCGCCGCAGTGCGCTGCCAACGGCGGTCGATACGGTGCAGATGGCCGGGCTGCGGCTCGATCCTGGCACGCACCGGGTCACCGCCGGCGCCCAGCAACTGGCGCTGGGCAGGGTGGAGTTTCGCCTGCTGAACTTCCTGATGCAGCACCCGGAGCGCGTGCACAGCCGTTCGCAACTGCTCGACCAGGTGTGGGGCAACCACGTCTTTCTTGATGAGCGCACGGTCGACACCCACGTGGGGCGGCTGCGCAGCGCCTTGCAGGCCAGCGGCCACCAGCAGCACATCCAAACCGTGCGCGGCAGCGGCTATCGCTTCGTTGGCTGGCAGGCATCGGCCTGAGCGCAGTGAACCCGCTGGTCATCCTCACGGCGCAGGAGCAGGAATACCTGCTGCGCATCATCGAAGCAGCAGCCCCGGTGCGCGAGTTGCACCAGCTGTTCCTGTGGAGCCAGGGCCAGCTGCAAGCTTTGCTGCCGCACAAATTGATGTTATGCATGCAATTCGACGCCGACGGCGCCGTCCAACGGGTAGAGGCGCTGCACGGCAGCGTGATCGATGCTGGCACGCTGGCGCAGCTGTGCGAACTGGCGTTGGGCAAGGCCCGCGCTTGCCATGCCAGCGGCGCCTTGCCGTGCGTGGTGCAACTCGATGGCAGCTACGACAACCTGATCCTGCACGGCAGCGGGGCGGTCGCCGGCAGCGCCACCGTGTTCGCGCTGTTCGGCCTGCCAACCCGGCCGGACGCGCGCCAGGCCCATTTTCTGACCTTGCTGCTGCCCCATCTGCACCTGGCGCTGCTGCGCCTGGCGCGGCCGGCGCCGGCGCCAACGCGGCGCCCGATCAGCGCGCGCGAGGCCGATGTCATCCGCTACTTGCGTGAGGGCAAGAGAAATGCTGAAATCGCCGCCGAGCTCGGTATCAGCGCCTTCACCGTGAAGAATCATTTACAACGCATCTACAAGGTGTTGGAAGTGCGCAACCGGACTGAAGCGGTAGCGCGGGCCATTGTGTAAAGAGACAAACAACTGTTGTCGGTACAGCAGGCGGTATGGTAGCCTTGCACGCCAAATTGCGCCTTTGAGGAGTAGGTCGGATGTACGCAGCAAACCACTACCGCAGCACCCAGCGCCGCAACGGCTTCACACTGCTTGAATTACTGGTTGTTATCGTCATCATCGGCCTGCTGGCCGCCTACGTCGGTCCCAAATATTTCGCCCAGCTTGGCAAGTCGGAAGTGACGATCGCCAAAGCCCAGATGGAAGCGTTCGAAAAGTCGCTCGACACCTACCGCCTCGACGTCGGCCGCTATCCGAGCACCGAAGAAGGGCTGGCCGCGCTGATGGTGGCCCCGGCCACCGCCGGCGCCAAATGGAACGGCCCTTATATGAAAAAAGGCGTGCCTCCCGATCCGTGGGGTCATGTTTACCAGTACCGCGCCCCGGGCGCCAAGAATGATTACGAAATCCTCTCCACCGGCAAGGATGGACAGCCTGGCGGTACCGGCGAAAACGCCGACATCGTGACGCAGTAAGCCGCCGCCCCCATGCAGTTCGCAGTCCGCACCCTCGCCCAGGATCACTCCATTGCGCGCCAGATCGTCGACGCCGTTGACGCCGCCGACGCGCGCCGCCAGCTCGAAGCGCGCGGCTTGTTCGTGTCCGCGGTCGAACCGGTGCATGGCGCCGGCCTGCGCCGCGCGCGTGGCGGCAGCCTGTCGCTGGTGCTGTTCAGCCAGGAATTGCTGGCGCTGCTGACGGCCGGCCTGGGCATCGTCGAAGCGCTCGAAGCGCTGCTGGAAAAGGAAGCGGCGCCGGGCACGCGCGGCGTGCTTGAACGGCTGCTGGCCGGCCTGCGCGAAGGCAAACGCTTTTCCACCGTGCTGTCCGAGCAGCCCGACTTGTTCCCCCCTCTGTATATCGGCATCGTGCGCGCGGCCGAAGGCACCAGCGACTTGCCACGCTCGCTGTCGCGCTTCATCGATTACCAGCAGCGCATCGACGCGGTGCGCAGCAAGATCGTCTCGGCCGCGATCTACCCGATGATTTTGTTGTCGGTGGGCGCGGGCGTGTCGATGTTCCTGATCGGCTACGTGGTGCCGCGCTTCGCCGAGGTGTACCAGGGCGCCGGGCGCGACCTGCCATGGCTGTCCAAGCTGATGCTCAGCTGGGGCCAGTTTGCCGGCAACCATACTGCCGTGCTGCTCGGTGGCGTGGCCGCGCTGGCGCTGGCCGCGGTGGCCCTGTGGCGCCGTCTGACCCGCAACGGCGGGCTGAGACGCATGCTGGCGCGCCTGCCCGGCATCGGCGAACGGATCCGCATCTATGAATTATCGCGCCTGTACCTGACGCTGGGCATGCTCAGCGAAGGCGGCATCACCATCGTGCATGCGATTGAAACGGTGCAGGGCATGGTCTCGCCCACCGTGCGCGCTTCGCTGGTGGCGGCGCGCCTGGCGATCGAATCGGGCGAGCCCTTGTCAAACGCGTTCGAGGTCAACCAGCTGACCACACCGATTTCGCTGCGCATGCTGCGCGTGGGCGAGCGCACCGGCGACATGGGTCCGATGCTCACCCAATCGGCCGCATTCTACGACGGCGAAATCAGCCGCTGGATCGACCGCTTCACGCGCACGTTTGAACCGCTGCTGATGGCCGGCATCGGCCTGGTGGTGGGCGGCATCGTGGTGCTGCTGTACATGCCAATTTTCGACCTGGCCGGAGACATGTCTTGAGCACCATCATGATCGACAGCGCCTTGCTGGCGCGCGCGCGTAATCAGAGCCTGCAGTCGCAGCGCTCGCTGATGGCCGAACTTGAAGCCTTGTCGGGCCTGGACGCGCGCCTGCTCGTGCGCGAACTGGCGCGCCCGTTCGCACTGTCGGTAATGGAAACGGCCGAGATGCTCACCCAGCTGCCGGCGTTCGACTTGCTGCCGCTGGCGCAAGCGCTGGCGCGCCACTGCGTGCTGCTGCGCGATGCCGGCGGCGCGCTGACGGGCGTGATTGCCGATCCGTTCGACATCGATTTGCAAACCTGGCTTGAAACCCAGGCCCGCGCCACGGCAGCGGCGCCATTGCAGCTGCGCCTGGCGCTGCAGTCCGACATCCAGGCCTATTTGTCAAAGCAGGAGGAGTCTGCGCGCGCGGTCGACTCGCTGGTGGCCGGTGTGTCCGAAGGGCGGCGCGACGGCAAGACCGCCGCCGTGCTGTCGTTCGCCTCGGTGTCGGAAGCGGCCAGTCCGGCCGTCAAGCTGGTCAACTCCACGCTGTACGACGCGCTCAAAGCGGGCGCCTCCGACATCCACCTGGAAAGCACCGCCGGCGGCCTGGCCGTCAAGTACCGGGTCGACGGCGTGCTCGATCACGCCACCTCGGTCAACGGCATCGAAGTGGCCGAACACATCATCTCGCGTCTGAAGGTGCTGGCCGAACTCGATATCGCCGAACGGCGCGTGCCGCAGGACGGCAGCTTCCGGGTCGAATCGGGCGGGCGCGAAATCGACTTGCGCGTCTCGATCATGCCCAGCATTCACGGCGAAGACGCGGTGATCCGCATTCTCGACAAGCGCGCCATGATTGAAGCCTACGGCGCGCTCACGCTGGAGGCGCTCGGCTTCGACGCGCCGTCGCTGGTGTCGCTGCGCATGCTCGCGCAAGAAGCCTACGGCATGCTGCTGGTGACCGGGCCCACCGGCTCGGGCAAGACCACCACGCTGTACGCGGCGCTCACCGAGATCCACAACGGGCGCGAAAAGATCATCACCATCGAAGACCCGGTCGAATACCAGCTGCCTGGCATTTTGCAAATCCCCGTCAACGAAAAAAAGGGCCTGACCTTCGCCAAAGGCTTGCGTTCGATTCTGCGGCACGACCCCGACAAGATCATGGTGGGCGAAATCCGCGACCGCGAAACGGCCGAAATCGCGGTGCAGTCGGCCCTGACCGGCCACCTGGTGCTTACCACCGTGCACGCCAATAACGTGTTCGATGTATTCGGCCGCTTCACCCACATGGGCATCGACCCGTACGCGTTTGTCTCGGCCCTGAACGGCATCTGGGCGCAGCGCCTGGTGCGCATGAACTGCCCGCACTGCGCGGCGCGCTACACGCCGACCGACGCCGAACTGGACGCGGTCAACCTGGAACGCAAAGACGTGCACGATTACCTGTTCATGCAAGGCAAAGGCTGCGGCGACTGCCGCGGCACCGGCTACAAGGGGCGCCGCTCGATCGCCGAGATCCTCACGCTGAACGACGAGATCCGCGAACTGATCGTCGACAAGCGCCCGATCCGCCAGATCAAGGCGGCCGCCTACGAGAACGGCACCCGCAGCCTGCGCCTGGCCGCATTGGAACTGGTGAAGCGCGGCGCGACCACGCTCACGGAAATCAAGCGGGTGACCTTGCATGCGTAAGCACTTCGGCAAAGCATTGCGGATCGGCGTATCGAAGCACGGCCTGGCGCTGGTGAAAACCAGCCGCTGGGCCGGTGCGCCGGTCACGGTCGTGGCCGAGCATCAGTTCCACTCCGGCTTGCCCGGCTTCGAGGCGCTCGCCGCCGGCGTGCGCCACCTGCTGGCAGGTTACGCCGGCTGGAGCGCCACCATCGTGCTGGACGACGAGCTGACGCGCGTGTGGCAAGTGACGCCGCCGTCCGGCGCCAGCCGCCTGGCCGACCTGGAAGGGGCTGCCGCGCTGCGCTTTCAGTCCTTGTTCGGCGAGAGCGCCGCGCTGTGGCAACTGAGCGCCGGCTGGGATGCGGCGCAGCCGTTCCTGGCCGCCGCCATGCCGCGCCATTTGCTCGCCTTGCTGCAGCAAGCGGCCACCGAACAACAAGTCAGGCTGGTCGAAATCGTGCCCCAGTTCGTGGCCGGCTACAACCAGTGGTGCGGCGCCCTCAAGCCGGGCGCATGGTATGGCCTGGTGCAGCAGGGCGTGCTGACGCTGGGCGCGCTGGACGACACTGGCGTGCGCGCGGTGCGCGTTGCCAGCCTGCCCGATGGCGCCAGCCTTGAGTGGCTGGGCCAGCACGTGGCACGCGAAGCGTTGCGCCTGAACCTGGCCGCGCCGGCCCGCGTGCAGCTGTCCGGCAGCGCGCCCGCCGCGTGGAACGGCGGCATGTGCAGCCTGCTGGCGCAAGTGCCGCCAGCTTGGTCTGGCGCCGTCAAGCTGGCCGCCACAGGAGCGCGCACATGAAGCGCCTGCAGATTGATTTCTCCGTGCCCAGCGTGCAGCGCACGCTGCATCGCACCTCCACCGGCGCCTGGATGCTGGCCGCGGTGGCGCTGCTGGCGTGCCTGGCCTGCGCCGTGCTGGGATGGCGCCTGCTGGCCCAGCAACGCCAAAATGCGGCCCAACTGGCCGCTGCGCAGACCCGCGCCAAGACGCCGCTGACAGTGGCCGTGGCGGCGCCGGTCGCGCCCATTTCGGAGCAGCAGCAGGCGGCGGTCAACAGCGCCATCATGCAGCTGAACCTGCCGTGGCGCGCGCTGCATGACGCCATCGGCGCAGCAACCCCGCCCGGCATCGCGCTGCTGGCGCTGGAGCCGGACGCGCGCCGGCGCAGCATCAAGGTCACCGCCGAAACCAGGAACAGCGACGCCATGATTGCCTACATCGAAGCGCTCAAGGAACAGGAATTGTTTACCGCCGTGAGCTTGACGCGCCATGAAATCAACGAACTCGATCCGAACCGGCCGATCCGTTTTCAGCTCGACGCCGAATGGAGCGCGCCATGAAGCCGATCAACCTGGCCGCCCTGGTGCTGCGCGCGCGTCTGGCCGTGATGGTGCTCGGACCCGTATTGTGCGGCGCGAGCGTGCTGCTGCTGGCGGGCGGCGCCATGCTGCTGTGGCTGGCCCCGCAGCCCAGGCTGATGGCCGAGCGCCAGCAGGCCGCACTGCGGCTGGCCGCGCTGCCGCCCGACGTCAGCGTCAAGGCCGCGCCGGTCAGCGCCAACGACAATCTGCTGCGCTTTTACGACGCGCTGGGCGAAAAGCGCTACGCCGAACAGCAGGTCAAGACGTTGTTCGGACTAGCCGCGAAGGCCAATTTGTCGCTCAGCCAGGGCGAGTACAAAACTGGCTACGACCGCAACGCGCGCCTGCATACCTATCAGGTCACGTTGCCGGTCAAGGGCAGCTACCGCGACGTGTGGCAGTTTGGCCTGCTGGCGCTGCGCGCCATTCCGTTCGCGTCACTCGATGAAATCAGCTTCAAGCGCGAGAGCATCGGCGAGCCGCAAATCGAAGCGCGCCTGCGCCTGACGCTGTTCCTGGCCGACAAACCGGCAGGAGTGTTGCCATGAACCCGCGTCACATCGCCATGGGCCTGGCCCTGCTGGTCGCTGCCGGCCTGGCGCTTTTCGGCGACAAGACACCCAGCTCCGAGGTGGCCGAGGCGGTCGAGCGCAAGCCTGCCGCAGTGCGCGCGGCGGCGCCGGAAAGCGACAGCAAGCCTGGCGTCGCCACAGCGCAAATCCTGGCGCTGGTGCCGCGCGCGGCCCTGGTAGGCGAGGGCGACGAAGCGATGGGCGGATCGGCCGACGTGTTCGGACGCCAGGACTGGACCCCGCCGCCGCCGCCGCCGAATCATGGTAAAGCACCGCCGCCACCGCCGCCAATGGCGCCGCCGCTGCCATTTACCTACCTGGGCAAAGCTGCCGAAGCGGGCCACTGGGAAGTTTTCCTCGCCATCGGCGACAAGACCTACGTCGTGCGCGACAAGATGGTCATCGACGGCGTCTACCGGGTCGACGCAATTGCGCCGCCCAACCTGACGCTTACCTATCTGCCTTTGAACCAGGTTCAACTGCTCAACATTGGAGTACTCGACTGATGGCTAGTCAACGAATGGGCAGACGCTGCCTGATTTTGGCGCTGCCGCTGGCGGCGCTGCTGCTCGATGGCTGCGCCGGCCAGAGCGCCTACCGTGAAGGCAGTTCGCTGGTCGAACAGGACAAGGTCGAAGCCGGCTTGCTCAAGTATCAGGAGGCGATGGCGGCCGACCCGGCCAACCCGAGCTACAAGGCGGCCTTCCTGCGTACGCGCGACCGCAGCGCCACGCGCCTGCTGGACCAGGCCGACCGCTCCCTGGCCGACGGCCAGGCCGCGCTGGCGCTGCAAGGTTATCAGCGCGCACTGGCGCTGGACCCGGCCAACGAGCGTGCCCGCAGCGGCGTGCGCGCCGTTGAAGCCGAAGAGCGCTTGACGCGCATGCTGGCAGAGGCCCAGGGCGCGTATGACGGCGGCGACTACGAACTGGCACGCGCGCGCGCCAGCGCCATCCTCACCGAACGCGCCAATCACGAGCCGGCGCGCCGGCTGACGGTGCTGGCCAACGAGAAGCTGGCCGTGGCCCCGGTGGCCGAAACCAGCCTTGCTAGCGCCTACCGCCAGCCGATCAGCATCGAGTTCCGCGACGCCCCGCTCAAGCAGGTGTTTGAAGTCATTTCGCGCCGCTCGGGCTTGAACTTCTTGTTCGACAAGGACGTCAAGGCGGATCAGCGCACGTCGATTTTCCTGAAAAACAGCACCGTCGAAGCGGCCGTGCATTTCCTGCTGGTGACCAACCAGCTCGAGCAGCAAGTCATGGACGGCAACACCGTGCTGGTGTATCCGAACGTGGCCGCCAAGCTCAAGGAATACCAGGAGATGACGATCAAGACCTTCTTCCTGGCCAATGCCGATGCCAAGACGGTCGCCAATACGCTCAAGACCATCCTTAAATCGCGCGACGTGGTGGTCGATGAAAAACTGAACCTGGTGATCGTGCGCGACAGCCCGGAAGCGATCAAGCTGGCCGCCAAGCTGGTGGCGCTGCAGGACATCGCCGAGCCGGAAGTCATGCTCGAAGTGGAGATCCTGGAAATCAAGCGCAGCCGCCTGATGGAGCTGGGCATTGCATGGCCGACCAGCGTGACGCTGGCGCCGCTGACCATGCTCGACGCCGACGATAAGCCGGTGCCGCTGTCGATCTCCAATCTGCGCGGCCTCAATCGCGGCACGATCGGCGTGAGCGGCGTGTCGGCGACCATCAACGCGCACCGCCTCGATGGCGACTCGAACACGCTGGCCAATCCGCGCATCCGCGTGCGCAACCGCGAAAAGGCCAAGGTCGTCATCGGCGACAAAGTGCCCAACGTGACCACCACCATTTCGCCCGGCGCCAACGGCTTTGCGTCCGAGTCGGTCACCTACCTCGACGTGGGCCTGACGCTCAACGTGGAGCCAACCATCTACCTGAACAACGAGATCGCGATCCGCATCGCGCTCCAGGTCAGCAACCTGGTCGGCTCGACCACCACCAAGTCGGGCACCACCGCCTACCAGATCGGCACCCGCGAAGCGACCACGATGCTGCAGTTGAAGGATGGCGAAAACCAGGTGCTGGCCGGCTTGATCAACAACGAAGACCGCAGCAGCGGCAGCAAGCTCCCTGGCCTGGGCAACCTGCCGCTGATCGGCCGCCTGTTTGGCAGCACGCGCGACGGCGCCGACAAGACCGAGATCGTGCTGTCGATCACGCCGCATCTGATCCGCAACATCCAGCGCCCGTCGGCCGCCGCATCCGAGTTCAGCGCCGGCACCGAGACCAGCTTCCGGCGCCGTCCCGACACCGCCGTCAAGGCGCCGACGGTGCTGCCGCCAAATCCGGGTCAGCGCCAGGCGCCAGCCTTGTCGCCGTTGCCGGCCGCCGCCCCGGTCTACGTGCCGCCGCCGGCCAAGCCGGTCGCGCTGCCGCAGCCGGTTGCCGAACCGGGCCAGAGCAGCACGACCAAGCCGGCGCCCGAGCCCGAGCCCGAGCCGGCCAAAGAGCAGTGATGTTGCGCGCAACGGGCCGCGGCTTTACGCTGATCGAGTTGCTGGTCACGCTGGCGATCATCGCCTTGCTCGGCACCCTGGTGCTGCCGGTGACCCAGGTCACCGTGCAGCGCAAGCAGGAGCAGGAGCTGCGGCGTGACCTGCGCGAGATCCGGCACGCGATCGACGCCTACAAGAGGGCTTACGATGAAGGCCGCATCGCCCGTTCCCTCAATAGCACCGGCTATCCGGCAAGCCTGGACGTGCTGGTCGAAGGCGTGCCCGATTTGCGCAGTCCGAAGCGCGCCAAATTGTTTTTTCTGCGGCGCGTGCCGCGCGACCCGTTCAGCGGCGACAGCGAAGGCAGTGACGCCGACACCTGGGGCAAGCGCAGCTACGCCAGCGAGGCCACCGATCCGCAGGAAGGCGAGGACGTGTACGATGTCTATTCAAAATCCGATCGCAGTGGCTTGAACGAGATACCGTACCGAAAATGGTGACATTGAAACTACGCCGCGGCTTTACCCTGATCGAATTGCTGGTCGTGCTGGCAATCGTCGCGCTGCTGCTGACGCTGGCCGTGCCGCGCTATTTCCCGACCATCGACAGTGCCAAGGAAACCATCCTGGCCGACAACCTGCGCAATACGCGCGAGGTGATCGACCAGTTCTATGCCGACCGCGGGCGCTATCCCGATTCGCTCGATCAGCTGGTGGAAAAGAAATACCTGCGCAGTTTGCCGGTCGACCCCGTCACCGACAGCAACAGCACCTGGATCATCATTGCGCCCGAGGACGCCACCAAGGGCAACCTGTACGGCATCAAGAGCGGCGCGCCCGGCAACAGCCGCAGCGGCAAGCCGTACTCCGAGCTGTAGCCATGCGCCAGCGCGGCTTTACCTACCTGGGACTGATGATCCTCATTACGGTCATCGGGCTGGTGGGCGCGGCCGGGCTCAAGATGGGCACGCTGCTGCAGCGCGCCGCCGCCGAGGAAGAACTGCTCGAGATCGGCGCCCAGTTCAGCGAGGCGCTGCGCAGTTATGCCGCTGCCACCCCGCAAGGCCAGCCGCAGCAGCCGCCCAGCTTGCGCGAGCTGCTCAAAGATCCCCGTTTTCCCAATCCGCGCCGGCATTTGCGCAAGATTTTTGTTGATCCGGTGACCGGCAAGGCCGAGTGGGGCATCATTTACCTGGGCGACAAGGTGGGCGTGATCGGCGTGTACAGCCTGTCGAACCGGCGCCCGCTGAAGGTGGCCAATTTCGACATCCGCTTCCCGAACATGGAAAACCGCGAGCGCATCTCGGACTGGAAATTCCTGATGGCGGGCGGCGAGGGCGTCAATCCTGCGGTGCTGACGGCGCCCAATTCGATGACGGGGGCGTCGACTGCGCCGCCATCGTTATTTGCGCCGGGTACGCCCGATCCGAAGGCGCCGCAGCCGAACCAGCCGGCGCCGATGCCGCCCGAGCAGGAGCCGGGCAGCGAGCCGGCGCCCGAGCCCGATCCGGGTCAGCCGATGGAAGCGCCGGCCGAGGAGCGCCAGGATGGCGAACAGCCGGTCAACGCGGAGGAAACCAGTAGCCCGGCGGGCGAGACGGTGGTCAGTCCCAAGCCGGCGGTGTCGCCGACTGAGGGGCAGAAACTGAAGCGTTGAACAACTGTTCAGGGTCAGGTCGGGCAAAGCGCCAATGGCGCATTGCCCGACCTGACCCTGTTTACGCTAGCGCGCGCTGCGACGGATATCGCGCAAGCGGAAACCCAGCAAAA
This sequence comes from Pseudomonadota bacterium, assembly GCA_040390915.1. Lineage (GTDB taxonomy): Bacteria > Pseudomonadota > Gammaproteobacteria > Burkholderiales > Burkholderiaceae_D > Telluria_A. The sequence goes on along the minus strand of JAZJXM010000024.1, from coordinate 3,581 downwards.
ATAGCACGCCGAAATACAGCGCCGCGCAGACTGACACGATCAGCAGCAGCGTGCCGGCGCGCAGCAAGCCATGCAGATGCGGGCTGGTCCAGGCGAACTGGGCGCTGGCATACCAGGCCAGCGCGCCCATTGCCGTCACCGCCACCGTCACCTTGCCGAAGAACAGCGGCCAGCCGGCCTGCGGCACGAAAATGCCGCGTCGATACAGCAGGAAGAACATGGCGCCGGCATTGATGCAGGCGCCCAGGCCGATCGACAGCGCCAGGCCAGCCACCTGGAAATACGGTACCAGCACGATATTGAGCAGCTGGACTGAAATGACTACGCCGATGGCAATGCGCACCGGGGTGCGGAAGTCCTGGCGCGCATAGAAGGCCGGCGTGAGGGTCTTGACCAGGATGATGCCGAGCAAGCCGGCGCTGTACGCCATCAGGGGATTGACCGAGGCGGCCACAGCTTTGTCGCCGAATGCGCCATAGTTGAACAGGGTGGCGATGACCGGCTCGGCCAGCATGGCCAGCCCGACCGCGGCCGGCAAGGCCAGCAGGAACGTCAGGCGCATGCCCCAGTTCAGCAAGCCAGAGTATTCGTCCGGGTCTTCATTGCTCATCGCCTTGGACAGGCTGGGCAGCAAGATGGTGCCCAGCGCCACGCCCAACATGGCGGTGGGAAATTCCATCAGGCGGTCGGCATAGGTCAGCGCCGAGACGCTGCCGGCGCCCAGGTGGCCGGCGATCGAGGTATTGATCAGCAGGCTGATCTGGGCGGCGGACACGCCCAGCAGCGCCGGTCCCATTTTCTGCAGGATGCGGCGCACGCCCGGATCGCGCAGCGCGCGCAGCGGGTTCAGGTGGATGCACGGCAGCATGCCGATCTTGCGCAGCGACGGTATTTGCATGCCCACTTGCAGCAGGCCGCCCACCATCACGGCAATGGCCATCGCGTAGATCGGCTGGGCCAGGTGCTGTTGCAGGAACAGGGCAGCGACGATGAAGCATACGTTGAGCAGCACCGGCGTGAAGGCGGGGATCTTGAACCGGCTCCAGGTGTTCAGTATGCCGCCGGCCAGCGCCACGAACGACATGAACACAATATAGGGAAACATGAAGCGCGTCATGAAGATGGTGGCCTGGTAGCTGTCGCCGCTCTGCTTGTCGGCGTCGACGATCCAGTGGATCAGCAGTGGCGTGGCCAGGATGCCGATCAGGCTGATCAGGACCGTGCTCCACAGCAGGAAGGTGGCGGCCTGGTCGACCAGTTCGCGCGTCTCGGCCTCGCCGTTCTTGTTCTTGTATTCGGACAGCAGCGGCACGAACGCTTGCGAGAAGGCGCCCTCGGCAAACAGGCGGCGCAGCAGGTTGGGCAGCCGAAATGCGATAATGAAGGCATCTGTATAGGCGTTCGAACCGAAAGCGCGGGCCTGGAGGCTTTCGCGCAGCAGGCCGGTGATGCGGGACAGCATGGTCATGCTGGAAATGGCGGACAGGGTCTTGAGCAAGTTCATGGGCAGAATTATAGCCGGGCAAGTCACTTGTCGAATTAAGAATTGCCCTTGACGGAATAATTCGCTATAATCGAAGGCTGTACAGAATTCTGTTACGCAGACACTAATGTTTAGCAGACGCTAATGTTTGCAAACGCAACTTGACCCGATCTAGGAAATTCCATGGCAAATACCGCACAAGCGCGCAAACGCGCTCGTCAAGCAGTTAAGCAAAACGCACACAATTCGTCGCAGCGTTCGACCCTGCGTACCGCAATCAAAGCTGTTCGCAAGGCCATCCAGGCTGGCGACAAAGCTGCTGCAACCGCGATCTTCCAGACCTCCGTGTCCAAGATCGACAGCATCGCTGACAAGAAAATCATCCACAAGAACAAGGCAGCTCGTCACAAGAGCCGTCTGGCAGCAGCGCTGAAGGCACTGGCCGCTTAATAGCGCGCTGTGCTGGCGGACTGGTTCCGCCACCTTTGCTGGGATGCATAAAAAACCCGCCTGACCTGGTCATGGCGGGTTTTTTCGCTTGCGTCGGCATGATGGGCAATAAAAAACCCACCCGCACTGAGCGCGATCTTGAGCGCGTTCAGGCTGGTGGGGTTTTTTTCGCCTCGCGAATTACTTCGATGCGGCTGGTGCGGCAGCAGCTGGAGCGGACGCCGAAGCGGAGGCCGATGCGGCAGCTTTTTTCATTTTCTTCGCTTTAGGAGCCGATGCCGACGCCGATGCCGAGGCTGCGGCAGGTGCCGAAGCCATGGCCGATGCGGATGCCGAAGCCGAAGGGGCTGCTGCAGCGAAAGCGGCGGTAGCGAACAGGGAAACAACCAGAGCAGCGATGATCTTGGACATTTTAATTTCCTTTTATGGTGAAGAAAACACGATTCAGATGAATCTGTTCCCATAACGCGGCCCGCAAATTACCGGTTGACATTATTTTTGGTTTTTTTTGATGTCGCCTGCCGGTACTTCCATGAACTGGCCTGGCATCAATGGATGGGTGGCCAGCGAGAACGGTCCTATGCTGCTGCGCACCAAGCGCAAGGTGGGCAGGCCGACCGCCGCCGTCATCCGGCGCACCTGGCGATTCTTGCCTTCGTGCAGGGTGATCGCGATCCAGCTGGTGGGCTTGTCGGCGCGCACCCGGATCGGCGGCGTGCGCGGCCACAGCCACAGCGGCTCGGCAATCTGCACCGCCTTGCATGGCATGGTCACGAAGTCGCCCAGGTCGAGCGGCGCCTGCAGCCGCGCCAGCACGGCCGCGTCGAGCGCGCCGTCCACCTGCACCAGGTAGGTTTTCGCTTCCTTGTGGTCGGGATGGGCGATGGCGTGCTGCAGCTTGCCGTCGTCGGTGAGCAGCATCAAGCCTTCGCTGTCGGCGTCGAGCCGGCCGGCCGGGTAAATATTGGGCGTCGTTAGATAGTCGCCCAGCGCTTGGCGCCCGTCCTGCGGCGTAAACTGGCACAGCACCTGGAACGGCTTGTTGAATAATATGAGAGACATGGCAGTGGTGTTGTGGAAAATGTTAAGCTCTTGGGCTGATTGCAGTGTCGTAAAGTCGTAGCGCCTAGTAAAATACTGGTGCATAATGTGAAACGGGCGTCTTATGTCTTATAGAAGACCACGCCTGTTATAACGCCCACTTCGGAGATCACGATGTTTCAACATATCAAAGTACCTGCTGACGGCCAGAAAATCGCCGTCAACGCTGATTTTTCGCTGAATGTACCAGATAATCCGGTCATTCCCTACATCGAAGGCGATGGCACCGGTGTCGATATCAGCCCGGTGATGATCAAGGTCGTCGATGCAGCCGTGGCCAAGGCCTACGGCGGCAAGCGCAAGATCAGCTGGATGGAAATCTACGCCGGCGAAAAGTCGACCTCCGTGTATGGCCCTGACGTGTGGCTGCCGGAAGAGACGCTGCAAGTACTGAAGGACTACGTGGTCTCGATCAAGGGCCCTTTGACGACGCCAGTTGGCGGCGGCATCCGTTCGCTCAACGTCGCCCTGCGCCAGCAGCTCGATCTGTATGTCTGCCTGCGTCCAGTGCGCTACTTCACCGGCGTGCCTTCGCCAGTGAAAGAGC
>JAZJXM010000023.1:0-21916 GCA_040390915.1 Pseudomonadota bacterium | reverse complement strand
TCGCCGATCGGCTTCGGCCAGGACGGCCAGGCCTACAACATCAACGCCGACGTCGTGGCAGGCAAGATCGCGGAAATCCTGAAAGCCGAAAAGCTGATCATGATGACCAACATCGCCGGCGTACAGGATAAAAAAGGCAATCTGGTGACCGACTTGTCGGCCCGCGAGATCGATGAAATGTTTGCCGACGGCACCATTTCCGGCGGCATGCTGCCGAAAATTTCATCAGCGCTGGACGCGGCCAAGTCGGGCGTGAACACGGTGCACATCATTGATGGCCGCATTGAACACTCTTTGCTGCTCGAAGTCTTGACCGAACAGGCTTTTGGCACTATGATCCGGTCGCACTAAAACTTTCAGTACCGCCCTTTTAGCTCAGTGGTAGAGCACTCCCTTGGTAAGGGAGAGGCCACGTGTTCAATCCACGTAAAGGGCACCATCTCCCCCCGCACCACCTCAATACACCCGCTCGACCTTCAGGCCGCGCGCGCTCAATAGCGCCGGCACGCTCTGCTTGCCCAGCAGGTGCAGCACGCCGATCGCGGCCACGCTGTTGTCCGAACGCTGCAGCAAGGCGGCCAATTTTTCGGCGATCACCACGTTGCGCTCATCGAGCAATACCGTCTTGACGAACTTTCCCGATACGCTGGTGTCGCTGGCGGCGCGCGCAGCAATGGCGTCGAACGCGCGCACGTCGGCGTTGCGCCAGGCGTCGACGATCTGGCGCACTTCGGCATCCTGCTTGCCCGTTTCGATCAGGTCGATGGTCTCTTCCAGGAAGTGCAGCTGTTCGGCGTCCGACAGGCGGCTGAACAAGCCCATTTGCGACGCTGCCGACTCCAGTGCAATTACCGGCACTTTGCTGGCGTGGGCCAGCTGCGCCAGGTGGGCGTCCACCGACAGGTCGGCGCGGTAGCCTTGCGAGGCGTATTCGGCCATCGCCAGGATGGTCGCCACCAGCCACGGCTTGAAGCGCGCCACCAGCTCCGGGTCGACCCCGGCCTTGGCCAGTGCCTTGTTCAGGCGTGCCTTGACTGCCGGCGTCAGCGCGTCCACGCCGCCGCCGGGCGCGGCCATGCCATAGGTTTGCAGCGCGCCCGCCACTGCTGCCGGCTCGTCCGTGGGATCGATTTCCAGCGCCAGCGTCGAGGCGTTCTTGACGGCCTCGGCAATGCGCGGCTCGAGCGGATAGAATTCGGGCTGGCCCACATGCATGGTGCCAAACAAATACATCGCGTGGCCGTTGCCAGTGACTTTGAACAGCGCGCCGCGCTCGGCGCCGAAGGCCGATCCCAGCGCCAGCCAGAACAAGCTCAGGAACACCACTATAATCTGACGTTGCATGCAATTCCTTGAAAGTTTTTTGGGTCTCAACTCGTGCCAAATATTACCGCGTCTGCTCCGCTGTGGCTGTTCGATCTGGACAATACCTTGCATGATGCCTCCCATGCAATCTTTCCGACGATTAGTTCTAACATGAACACCTTCATCGCCCGCGTGCTGGGCGATGGCGTCACGCCGGCCAGCCAGGAAACGGTGGACGCGGCGCGCATCGGCTACTGGAAGCGCTATGGCGCCACGCTGCTGGGCATGATCAAGCACCACAACGTCAGCGCCGCCGACTTCCTGCGCCAGACCCACGACCTGGACGACCTGCGCGCGCTGATGCGCTTCGAGCTTGGGCTGGGCCGCATGCTGGCGCGCCTGCCGGGCCGCAAAATCCTGCTCACCAATGCGCCGCTCGCCTATTCGCGCGACGTGCTGCGCCACCTCGGACTGCGGCGCCACTTCAGCCATCACATCGCCATCGAGCATATGCAGGTGCACGGCCGGCTGCGTCCCAAGCCGTCGCCGCTGATGCTGCGCCGGCTGCTGCGCAAGCATGGCGTGGCGGCCGGGCGCGCGATCCTGGTGGAAGACACGCTGGCCAATCTGAGGAGCGCCAAGCAGGTCGGACTGCGCACGGTGTGGCTGACCCAATACCTGCGCCAGCGTGACCCGTGCGGCGGCCCGACCCTGCCGAAAATGCTAAAACGCCCCGCTTACGTCGATGTCAAAGTAAAATCGCTACGGCAGCTGCCCGCCCGCTTGCACCGGTTGCGCTGACCCCCTTCCACCTTACAGATCGAGACAACATGGCAAGCACCAAGCCAGGCGAGCGCAAACTGCAAATCCTACAGGCCCTGGCCACGATGCTGGAACAGCCCAAAGGCGAAAAAATCACCACTGCGGCGCTGGCCAAGCGGCTCGACGTGTCCGAAGCCGCGCTGTACCGCCACTTTGCCAGCAAGGCCCAGATGTTCGAAGGCCTGATCGAATTTATCGAAGCCTCCGTGTTCGGCCTGATCAACCAGATCGCCCAGAAAGAAGCCGGCGGCATCGACCAGGTCCACGCGATCCTGCAAATGCTGCTCAGTTTCGCGGCCAACAATCCCGGCATGACGCGCGTGCTGATCGGCGACGCGCTGGTCAACGAAGACGAGCGCCTGCAGCTACGCATGAACCAGTTCTACGACAAGGTGGAGCTGGCGTGCAAACAGTCGCTGCGCCTGGCCGTCACGCAGGGCCAGGGCCAGGAAGCCGACGTCGCCGCCCGCGCCAGCCTGCTGGTAGCCTACGTGGCCGGGCGCTGGCACCGCTTCGCCAAGAGCGGCTTTCGCAACAACCCTGCCGAAGGCACGGCGCTGCACCTGGCCCTGATGCTGGCCGCCTGATTTCTTCCGCAATGACCAGTTCCGCATGCTTTGCCCTGCTCGACGACGCCGCTGCCTGCGACCCGCAGCACGCCCGTTCGCGCCTGTACACCGGGCACGCAGGCACGCTGGCTTGCGTTGACGCCGGCACCTGGCCGCGCGTGCTCGACGAGATGCAGGCGGCACTTGGGCGCGGCCTGTACGCGGTGCCGCTCCTCAGCTACGAACTGGGCGGCCACCTGCTCGGGATCGACGCCCATGCCATCGACGGCCCGCTGGCGCAGGTGCTGCTGTTCGACAGCTGCACCCACATGTCGCCGCCAGACGTGGCAGCCTGGCTAGATGCGCAGGCGGACGCGCGTCCGGCCGGCATCGCCGGCGTGCATGCGAACGTCGACCAGGCTGAATTCACGCGCGCGCTAGGCGCCATCCACGACTACATCGAGGCTGGCCACACTTACCAGGTGAACTACACCTACCGCCTGCGCTTTGACGCTTTCGGTTCCCTGTTCGCGCTGTATGCACGGCTGCGCGCGCGCCAGCCGGTGCCCTACGGCGCGCTGGTCGGCCTGCCCGATGGCGGCGCGCTGCTGTCGCTCTCGCCCGAACTGTTCGTGCGCCACGTGCAAGGCGAACTGGTGACGCGACCAATGAAGGGCACGGCGCCAGCCTCTGACGACGCGCAAGAAAACGCGCGCCGCGCCACTGCCCTCTCGCTCGACCCGAAGAACCGGGCCGAGAACCTGATGATCGTCGACCTGCTGCGCAATGACCTGGGCCGCATCGCCGTCACCGGGACGGTCGACGTGCCAGCCCTGTTCGACGTGCAGCGCTACAGCAGCGTGCTGCAGATGACATCGACCGTGCGCGCGCAACTGCGCCCGGACGCGGCGCTGGGCGAGATTTTCCGCGCCCTGTACCCGTGCGGCTCGATCACCGGCGCGCCCAAGCGCCGCACCATGGAAATCATCCGCGAGCTGGAACCGGAAGCGCGCGCCATTTATACGGGCGCCATCGGCTGGTTCGATCCGCCTGCTGGCGGCCACGCGATCGGCGACTTTTGCCTGTCGGTGCCTATCCGCACGCTGGCGCTGCAGCCAGAAGCGCACGGCGTGCGGCGCGGCGAGATGGGCGTTGGCGCCGGCATCGTGTTCGACAGCGACGCGCGCGACGAATTCGCAGAATGCCAGTTGAAAGCGCGCTTCCTGACCGGCCTGGCCAACGAATTCGAGATTTTCGAGACCATGCGCAACGGCCAGCATCGCGAGCTGCACCTGGCGCGCATGCGCGCGTCGGCGCAGTACTTCGGCTTTCCGTTCGACGGCGCCGAGGCGGCCCTCGACGCGGCCTGCGCCGCCCTGCCCGCCGGCCAATCGCGGCTGCGTTTTTCGCTCGCGCGCGACGGCACATTCACCGCGCACAGCGCGCCGCTGCAGGAACTGGCACAGCCCGTGCGCCTGCTGCTGGCCGCAGACGCCACCCAGTCGGACGACATTTTCCTGCGCCACAAGACCAGTATCCGCACCCGTTACGACACCGCCTGGCGCGACGCCGAAGCCCAGGGCGCGTTCGACACGCTGTTTTTCAATGAGCGAGGCGAACTGACCGAGGGCGGGCGCAGCAATGTGTTCGTCAAGCTCGATGGGCGCTGGTGCACGCCGCCCCTATCGTGCGGCGTCCTGCCCGGCATCATGCGCGCGCTGCTGCTGGCCGATCCTGCCTGGGACGCGGTCGAACGCGTCATTACACGCCCCATGCTCGATGGCGCGCAAGCGATCATGGTGTGCAATGCGCTGCGCGGTCCTTTGATGGCGTCACAGCCAGTTGAGCAAGTGGTCGCGGACCTCGGCTGACGACAGCAATTGCATGTGATTGGTCTTCGCGAGCACCACGCCTTCCAACGCCAGGCAGCGGGCCGGGTCGGCATGCTGGCCCAACGCGCTCGCCAGCGGCACCAGGCCGTCGTTGTCAAGCTTGCCGACGGTGGCCGCCACCGCATGGCAGCGTACGCCCGGCGGCACGGGGACGAATTGCGGCAACGGTACGCCGTGCGCGAAGCGGTCCTGGCCTTCCCAGTCGTCATCGAGCACGCTGCCGTGACGCAGGTCGGTGATGCCGGCGCTGCGGATTTTCGCAAGCCGCGAAAACGGCGCGCTGTAGGGCGTCATGTCAGTGAACAGATGCACCCAGTTGCCGCCCCGTTCGAGCGGCGCGCCGTGATGCGGCGTGCCGAGGAAAACCAGCGTGCGCAGTTTGCCCAGCCAGGCCTGCCCTTCGAGCGCGCCGTAATGGCAGGCGCTGCGCGCCACCAGGCCCCCCATGCTGTGGCACAGGATCACCAGTTCCTGCACCGCCACCGGCCAGGCGGCGACCAGCGCGTCCAGCTGCAGCGCGAATTGGCGCCCGTTTTCGGAGACGTGGCGCCCGCTGTTGTAATGCAGGTAGACCGGCGTGTAGCCGCGTTCGCGCGCCAGCGTGGCGCCGTGGTCGACGCCATCGCGCAGCCATTGGGCACCGTTCATGCACAGGCCGTGGGCCAGCACCACGATGCGCCCGCTCGGCGCCGCAACGTGACGCAATTGCATCGGGATCGCCAGCTGGTTGCCGCTGCGCGCCAGGCGGTCGCCCAACACGCCGTTGAGGGCAGCCACCAGCGCTTCGCGCCCGCTCCAGCCGGGCGCCCCGGTCAACTCCGGCGCCAAGCGCCCAAGCACTGCATCGAGGCTGCCGCCAACCAGGCCGGTGACACCTTTGACGCTGCGGTACACCAGCTTGGTCACGCCAGCGACCGGACGCACCAGCGGCGTGCCGATGGCCTTGTCCAGCACATTCATGTGGACCGCCTCTACCAGCTCGGTGACGCCGGCCACCGCTTCCAGGGCGAGCCGCGTCGCGCCCAGCAGGTCGGCGCCCAGCGTTGGTTTGACGGCCATGGCGGCTAGGAGCCGAGCGCCTGTTCGATCTTGCTGACCAACGCCTTGTCTTCCGGGGTCACCTTGCTGGGGAAGTGCTCGATGACTTTGCCATTCCGGTCGATCAGGTATTTGGTGAAGTTCCATTTCGGCTCTTTGCCGGTGGCCTTGATCAGCTGCGCGTGCAGCGGATTGGGCGAGGCGCCGCTGACGACCGATTTGGCAAACATCGGGAACTTGACGCCATAGGTGTTGTAGCAAAAATCGGCGATTTCCTTGGAACTTCCCGGCTCCTGCTTGCCGAAATCGTTGGACGGAAAGCCCAGCACGACCAGGCCTTGCGGGCTGTATTTGGCGTACAGTGCTTCGAGTCCTTCGTACTGCTTGGTGTAGCCGCAGTAGCTGGCCGTGTTCACCACCAGGATCACCTTGCCGGCGTACTGGCACAGGTTCTGCGGCGCGTCGTCCTGCAGGCGATTGAAGGTTTGCTTGAGCAAGGCCGGGCAGGCGCCGGCGGCCGGCGCTTGCGCAAAGGCCGAGGAGCTCGTCAATAAGGCGGCGGCCAGCAGGAATACGGAGGACTTGAGCATGTTCGGTTCCGGGCAAGGGATAGAGGGAAATTCATTCTATGCCAATTTGCGCCAGCATGGATTGCGTCATCCAGTTCTGCAGGCAAGCGCCCATGCGCAGCGCGTTTTCAGGACCCGCCTGCTCGCATATCTCGCCAAACGTGCTGCCGGCGGCGACCGCATGCAACGCGGCTGCCTCGAAAGTGTCGAGCGAACGGAAATGCGGCTGGTTGTCCTTGCGCCAGACCAGCCAAGTACATTGTTCGCCCAAGGCCTGCGCCAACGGCGGTTCCAGCCCTTCCCCCAGCGCCTGCCACAGCGCCACGCTGTTGTAGTCCATCCGCAGCAGCTGCACCGATGGCTGCAGCGTCAATTCCAACGAGGCCCAGGCCTCGGGCGCCAGGTGGCGAAACGCATCGGCGCCCGCCACCTCGGCCTCGCGCGCATCGAACGCCAGGCCCAGTGCCCATTCGAATGCGGCCAATTCGGCGATGAAGGGATAGTCGGGCAGTTGCTGGCGAACGAAGTCGGCGTAACGGTGGCCGAACCAGCGTAAATTGGTGAAAGTGGAACCGTATTCGGCAAGATAGCCGTCGGTCAGTTCGCCAAACAGGTCGTCGCCAACATAGGTCCAGGTCCGTTCGTACGCTTCGTTCAACGCCTCGCGCATGCGTACACGATAGGCGTTGTGGTAAATCGCGAGCCCGGCCTGCTGGCGCACCGCGGCGCCCAATTCGGGCGCGATGGCGCCGTCGCCCAGCACGTAGTCCTGGAAGTTAGCCTGGATATGCTGAAGGCGCTTCATGCCGCTTGCGCAAACAGCGCGCCGGAGATGGCGCGCGCGCGCTGCAGTTCGGCCGACAGCGCGGCCAGCGGCGGGATCGCATCGTCGCGCTCGATCATGGTCGATACCGGACCAAAGCGGCGCAGCGCGCTGGCGTACAGGTCCCATACCGGATCACAGACGTCATGATCGTGGGTGTCGATGATCATGCCTTCCTGCACGCTGTGGCCGGCCAGGTGGATTTGCTGGACCCGGTGCGCCGGCATTGCGGCCAGGTAGGCCTCGGCGCTGAAGCCGTGATTGACGCTGCTGACGTAGACGTTGTTCACGTCCAGCAGAATCAGGCTGTTCGATTGTTCGGCGACGGCGCGCACGAATTCCCATTCCTGCAGCGAGTCTGCACTGAACTGCAGGTAGCTCGACACGTTTTCAAGCAGGATCGGGCGTTCCAGAAAGTCCTGCACGCGGCGCACGTTGCGCACCACGACGGCCAGCGCTTCTTCGGTGTATGGGAGGGGTAGCAAGTCATGCAAATTCTTGCCGGCGCTACCGGTCCAGCACAGGTGGTCCGATACCCACAGCGGCTCGACACGCTTGATCAATGTCTTGAGCGATCGCAGATAGGCCATCGACGGGCCTTCGATGGTCCCGACCGACATCGACACGCCATGCATGACGACCGGATAGTCGCGCCGCACCATGTCGAGCATGGCGAGCGGCTTGCCGCCGGCGTCCATGTAGTTTTCGGAGAGGACTTCGAACCAGTCCACGCCAGAGCGGTCCGGGCGCATGCCTTCGATCTCGGCGTAATGCGGTGTGCGCAGGCCAAGACCAAAGCCGGCGCAGGGATAAAGTGGTGTGTTCATGGTGGTAGAAGGCATGCGCCGGGCGAACCCGGCGCCATGCGCGACTTACTTGTTCAAGTCGATGATCTTGCCGCTCTTGGCCAGGCATTCGCCAGCCTTGGTCGCAAGGAAGCCATGGCCCTTGCAGACGTTCTGGCCCTTGCATTTGTTTTCCGCGGTGGCGCAGTCGCTGGTGCCCTTGCAGCTGTTGATGCCGGCGCAGTGGACAACATCGCTGGCGGCGACGCTGCTGGTGGCGGCTATCGCCGACGAGGACATGGCGAAAGCGGCAGCGGCGGCGGCGATCAGGGCGCCTGCTTTGGAAGTGTGATTCATGGTGAGCTCCGATAGTAATTTAGGTTAGACAGCATCGGCCGGGGCTTGCACCTGTGTACAGCGCCCTGGCTTGAGAGTCAGTCGGCCGCTGCCGCAGTTTCCTTACTACTTATCGAAATTATTTTCAAAATTTATTCCACCTTCAGTTTGGACAGGCGCGCTTCGGGCAAGGGGAAGGACAGCTTCAGGCCCAGCAGGATCTCGAGCAGCAGCGTCGAAATGAGCAGGTTGCGGTGGGTCTTGGAATCGGCCGGGATGATGTACCAGGGCGCGTGGTCGGCGTCGGTGGCCATGATGGCGCGTTCGTAGGCGCGCTGGTAGGCGTCCCATTTTTTGCGCTGGACCAGGTCGTTCTCGTCGAATTTCCATTGCTTGTCCGGGTCGTCGAGCCGCTCTTGCAGGCGCTTGCGCTGTTCGTCCTTGGAGATGTGCAGGAAGATCTTGACGATCACGGTCCCGGTCTCGGTCAGCATGCGTTCGAAGTCGCGGATGTGCTGATAGCGGCGCTTGCATTCCTTCTCGTCGATCATGTCCTGCACCCGCGTGATCAGCACGTCCTCGTAGTGGCTGCGGTTGAAGATCGCGATTTCACCCTTGACCGGCATCTGGCTGTGCACGCGCCACAGGTAGTCGTGCGCCAGTTCGTCGGCGCTGGGCGCCTTGAAAGTCACGCCGCGCAAGCCCATCGGGTTGATTTCGCTAAACAACACGCGGATGGTGCCGTCCTTGCCGGAGGTGTCCATTCCCTGCAGCACCACCAGCAGCTTGTGCTTGCGCTGGGCGAACAGCATTTCCTGGCACACGGCGATCTGCGCCGTCAGATCAGCGGTGGCGGCGCGCTCGTGCTGCTTGATTTCCAGCGGCGACAGAGAACCGCGCTCGCGCAGCGGCGTGTTGGCGGCGTCGCCTTCGCGCAGCTTGACCTTGGGCGGCGCCCGAAAACGTTCGCGTGCTTTCATAGTGACCTCCCAAGCTATGCTCAATGGATGAGGACAAGATTAGCAGATTTGCTATGGCGACAGACGCGAGTTTGGTGCGGCGCTTAGCGGTTGGCGAAGACGTCGTTCCAGCTCGGCTTTTCCGGCAGCTTGACGATGAAGGCCGCGTTGGCCAGTTCGATTTCGCTAATTTCGGTCAGCACTTCATGCGGAAAACCGGCGCGCTTGCTGGCGCGCGACTGGATCGACAGCGAGGTCAGGTAGTCTTCAAGATGATTGGGCTCGGTGCAGAACATGCGGATCCGTTCCCACACATGCGGATAGGCCGCCTTGGTGTGGCCGAGCGGGGCCAGCAATTCCAGCGCTTCCGGTGTGAGCGACTTGATCCGGGCCACCATCACTTCGCTGACCGGGCCTTCGTATTCGGTATTGGCCGCGGCCGGCAGCGCGTCGCCGTCGACCTTGATGACGGGCAGCACGAACGAGCCGAACAGACGCATCATTTGCTCGCTGGTGGGCAGCTTTTGCTTGTCCCAGCAGAAGTGCTTGATGCCGGCGCCCTTGAGCAGCTGGGCGTTCGAGCCCGGTGCGCTGTCGACCACGCCGCCGGTTTTCAGTTCGATCACGCACAGCAGGCTCAAGCCGGCGTTGAAAACCGCGTAATCGACCTTGCGCCCAACCAGGTATTCTTTTTCCGAGCGGCGCTGCTTGGTGTCGGTGCTGATAGGCGTCATCAGCGCGCGCAGTTCCACATCCGGAAACACATAGCACTTCGGCAGCGCGCGGCGCAGGCGTGCATAGAACGCCTTTTGCTCGCTGCGGAAGAATGGCTTCTTCGTAAACGCCGGAACAGCTTCAGGATTCGTACTTTTCTTTAACAGTCGCGAAAGCATGGCTCAGTGTACTTACGAAGGGAGTGGTCTGATAGTGTCCGATTTTTGTGTCAATAACACAAGATAAAATTGGTAACACCGCCATATGTGTTGTGCAGATGTAAAAATAGCTGACGTTTACTTACGCCGGATCACGATTTTCTTGATCCAGATCTTTGACTTGCACAAGTTCGCCATCCAATACTCAGTCTCGAACCAGGAGGCTGCGTGGGGCTACCAGCATTTTTCAAGTCATTCATTCCAGAACATCAGCCCGTGGCATGGCAGGAACAACTGCGCACCGCGTTGGGGGCCGGCGTGGCAATCCTGCTGACCGGGGCGATCGGCCATGCCTATCTTGGCGACCAGGGCACGCCATGGCTGGCCATGTCGATGGGTGCCTCGGCAATTCTGATGTTCGGCCTGCCCGGCAGCCCGCTGGCGCAGCCATGGTCCTTCGTGGGCGGGCATCTGGTGTCGGCCGTGATCGGCATCACGTGCGCGCGTGCCATCGCCGCGCCGTGGCTGGCCTGCGGGATCGCGCTTGGCCTGGCGATCGGCGCCATGCTGATGCTGCGCTGCCTGCATCCGGCCGGCGGCGCGGTCACCCTGATCACGATCCTGGGCGGCGACCCGGTGCGCCGCCTGGGCTACGATTTCCTGTGGATGCCACTGGCGCTCAATCTGGCGCTGATGCTGTTGCTGGCACTGCTGATCAACAACCTGTTGCTGGGCCGGCCCTACCCGGCGCGGCGCAAGCCGGACAATCCGCACCGCAGCGGCGACCCGGCGCCGCTGGCGCGCACCGGCCTGACGGCGGCCGACATCGCCGCCAGCATGCGCCAGTTCGGGGTCATGGTCGACGTCTCGCAGGCCGACCTGAACACGCTGTTCGAAAGCGCGCAAACGCTGGCGGCGCAGCGCCGGCTGGGCCAGATCCGCTGCCGCGACATCATGTCGACCCGCATCGCCACCGTCGAATTTGGCACGCCACTGGACGAGGCATGGCGCTTGCTCTACACGCACAAGGTCAATGCGCTGCCGGTGCTCGACCGCTACCGCCATGTGATCGGCATCATCACCCTGGTCGACTTCCTGAAAGCGGCGCAACTGAACCAGCCGGCGCGCTTGCGCGAGCGCCTGCTTGCTTTCTTGCAGCCGAATGGCAAGACGCACTCGGACAAGGCCGAAGTCGTCGGTCAAATCATGACTGCGCACGTGTTGACCGTCAGCGATCAGATGCACATTGTTGCACTGGTGGGCCTGCTGTCGGACCGCGGCATGCACCATGTGCCGATCGTCGACGCGCGCGACCGGCTGTGCGGGATGGTGACGCAATCGGACCTGATCGCGGCGCTGTTCGAGGGCGTGCAGCATTAGGGCTGGCCGGTCAGGTCAACATGGCTCCGCCAGCACGCATACCATCTCTTTCAGCTGGATCTATCGCCAAACTTGACGGCATGGACAACGATGACGACTAAGGGAATGAGCCATATCGCGATAAAAATAAGGAACATGGGCTCGACGTATCCAGGCTGCGAAGTGACAATCATCAGCGCCCACAAATTGGCCACGCCGACCAACGGGGCCAGTGCGAGCATCCAGGCTGCAATACCGGGCGCGCGCCTAAACCTGGGCCATGCAAAAGGAATCGCAACGCCGACAACCGGTGCGAAAGCAACGGCAACGGATGCAATACCCGCCTTGCCAACGGAATTCGTCGTAAACAACATCAGGAAGATATACCAGATGGGGCAGCCGACAATGGCGGCGCTGACGACCCCAACGACATTCAGCGCAGCGGGGAGCTGCGATTTCTTTTCAGCCATAAAATACAGACCTTTCTGTGTGAATCAGGGAGTGCTGCGCGGTCCGGCCCAACGATAGGATTCTTTCCTGAGCACTGCACACGCTACGAGCCTTGCACGTTGTCGCCTAAACGGCACTTTGTGGCACCTCGCTCATGAGCGCCAGTTGATTGCCATCGGGGTCGGTGAACTTCAATCTCCTGTGACGGTAGTGTGCTGCCCGAGCTCCTGGGCAAGCCCGATCAGTATGCCTTCGGGACCACGGATATACCAGAGCCGATACATGTTTTCATACTGAACCACTGCGCCGACCAGCTGCGCGCCACGCTGGCAAAAGCGGAACACTGTATCGTCGATGTCGGTCACGGTGAACATGACGCGCAAATAACCGAGCGCGTTCACTGGGACGACGCGGTGATCGGCGACGACGGCCGGCGCGAGGAAGCAATCTCGACGCGCATGCCATGCAATCCGGTGACGCCATCTGCCCAGTCGTCCTCCACCGGGGCACGCCCCTCCAGATTGCGACCGAGTTCGGTGAAGAACGCGATGGCGGCGTCCAGGTCTTCCACTACGATGCCGACTTTGTCCATACGCTTGACTGTCATGATGCCTCCTTGGGATCAATCGCGCCAGCGACTTCGTAGGTGGTCAGTTCGTACGGATTGCCATCGGGATCGCGGAAATAAAGGGAGAGTGACGCCTCGTGGTCATGCTCACTGACCTGGCCGGGCATTGCGCGTTCGAGGTGGGCCTTCCACGCTTGGTAGCCGGCTGCGCTGACACGAATGGCGACCACTGAGCGGCAGCGTTGCGCTGGCCGTTCGAACAGTGCCAGGTGGATGCTGCCCGACTCGTTCTGGATGGTCAGGGGGCCGCCTCCCGCCGCCCAGAATTCGAATTCTTTGCTGCGGTTTAAGTGCAGTATGTCGCGATACCACGCCTCGGACTTGACGCGGTCGGCGACGTAAATATGGATGTGATCGAAAGCTTGTAGTTCGAGTTGCATGTTGCTTGCTCCAATTTCGCTGCAGGCAAGGGTTCCTCGCCAGCATGCGCCAGTTCGGGGTCATGGTCGACGTGTCGCAGGCCGACCTGAACACACTGTTCGAAGGCGCGCAAACGCTGGCGGCGCAGCGCCGGCTGGGCCAGATCCGCTGCCGCGACATCATGTCGACCCGCATCGCCACCGTCGAATTTGGCACGCCGCTGGACGAGGCATGGCGCTTGCTCTACACCCACGAGGTCAATGCGCTGCCGGTGCTCGACCGCTACCGCCATGTGATCGGCATCATCAGCCTGGTCGACTTCCTGAAAGCGGCGCAGCTGAACCAGCCGGCGCGCTTGCGCGAGCGCCTGCTAGCCTTCTTGCAGCCGAATGGAAAAGTGCATTCGGACAAGGCCGAAGTCGTCGGGCAAATCATGACTGCGCACGTGCTGACCGTCAGCGATCAGATGCACATTGTGGCACTGGTTGGCCAGCTGTCGGACCGCGGCATGCACCACGTGCCAATCGTCGACCAGCGCAACAAGCTGTGCGGGATGGTGACGCAGTCGGACCTGATCGCGGCGCTATTTAACGGCGTCCAGCATTAACGCTGGCTGCTCAGGCCACGCCAACAGAGCGCCATCGCGCATACGCCTGACCAATGGCCTGGCCCGCTTTGCCGCGTATGACGATGGCAGGCCAGTGTTCGCGCAACTGCAGGACGGTGGACGACATGAACATGAATTTTCTGCTTGTCACGGAGTCGAGCTGAGCCCACGGAATAAAGAGGGGCGGACACGCAAATCGAAACAGAAGAAACATCGACAGATGCACACCGTCGTCGCCGACGTCAATAGACAGGCAACTGCTATAGTTCACAGGAAAATAGCGGCTGCCCATCGAGCCCGACGCGAAGCGAAAGCGCTCCCCGCTGGGAGGCCCGCTGGCGCGCAATCGCCGCGCCAGGCCGGCCCAACCGCTCACCTGGGCGAGCAGGAAGCAGATGCCGGCCCACAGGGCGAAAAACCCGAACAGCGGCCACGGCATCTGCCGCAACAATTGGACGTCGCTCATGGAACCGCATCCGCATGAGCGGTTCGGCCCAACAATATGATTTCTTTCCTGACTACTTCATCCATTGGGTGAACCTTACAAAAAGCCTGTGAATAGTGCGCAATTTTTCGGCATTATGCATGCTCCGATGAGAATGCCCAACCATTCAGGCAAACGGTTAGCCAAATTTGAAAAAGAGATAACTCATGCAAGGGCGTACTTTTTCGCAGCAGGCTTGGTCAGCGCCGCCTCAAGCAGGACTGGCAGCCTGGCCGCCGCGCGGAAGTAGCAACTGTATTGCGCATACATGACCAGCGGCGCGAGCGTTGAACGCGACATGCCCACCAGCAGCGTGGCCAGCATGGGCTGCAACTCGCTCCACTCGACCAAGTCGCGCTCGGCTGACGCGCAACACAACTCGACGTGGAACAGGAGATTGTCGAAGCACTCGCGTACGTATTGCTCGTTGCGCGTTTGGGGCGACCGCGCGACGTCGAGCACGCCAATGACTTGCGCCTGGGTGACTTCGAAACCATAGGCTATGTCGACGCCATCGCGCGCATAGCGCCTGCCGGTCCACGCACCAAGCATGTAGGTCGCCGCCAGCGCCTTGGGATTGGCATCGAGGTCACCCAGCATTTGCTTGGCCAGCTTGGCCTTTTCCCAGACCCGGCGTTCCGCACTCTCGGCAAAGTGCTTGTAGACGGCAAAGATGGCGCCGCCAATGGCGAACAACCAAAACAGGCCCTGCAAGACCTGGAGTATGAGCGGCGTCTGGCTGGCGGGTGGCATGAGGCACCTGAATAAAGTATCTTATTTTTCGCGCAATCTTTTCTCAGTATGATATCCAAAACCGACGCCATGAAGCCAGAGCACGTCAACGCCAAGCACGACGGCGATGCCAACCGTGTAGGCAAGCAGATTCCGGACCGAAAAAACATGGCCAAAGACCAGGTGCCCGAGCGTGGTGTGACGGATGGCAACGATCCACGGAGCTTGATAGAGCTTCATGGCTTCCACGACGAAGCAGGTGGCCAGCGTCAGCGCGGCAATGCTCAGCGTGCCGGCCCGAGGCCGCAGCGCGCCCAAGGCGAAGAACATCATGGCCGCCCACAACGCATCACCCGGGTACTTGCCAAACAGGTCCGAAATTGGATTGGGATAGCGGCGCGACGCCAGACCGAGCAAGATGGCAACAACCAAGGCCACGACCTGCGCGGCGCGATTTCTGCAGCGCTTTGTTGCGGCCGTGTTCCGGTTCTGCGACGCGCTAGTTCCCAAGAGATGGCTCACAGGCGGGTCTTGGCGCGCGCATCAGGCGCTGCGCCAGATAAGCTGCGGCGACGACGTCGTAGGCAAGACAGAATGGCGGCCACCATGGCGGCACGCCGGCATTGGCAATCTGCGGCGCGAGCAGCCAGTCGAACAGGCCGTGGGCCGCCAGCGCGGCCACGACCAGCCACAGCGAACGCTTGAAACCGGCGATCGCCAGGCCGGCGAATACGGCCATGATGGCCACTTCGATGGCGATGATGTCTGCTGCGCCACCGGAGACGGCGAACAGCACGTAATACGAGGCGATGACGATCATCACCGTCGGATAGAAAGCCCGATCGCGGTCAAAGCCCACCACACTGGCGAGCACGCCAACGGCGAGGGCCAGGATAACGCCGATCAGGTATGGCATGCGGTCTCCCCCGCCGGCATTGGCATCGCCTCCTGTTTGCCCAAGCGCGCCTGCCAGATGACAAAGATGGGAGCGCCAACAATTTCAAGAACAGCAAACCCGATAAACGGAACTGGCGGCCACCCAAGATAGACCATGGAGAGCAAGCGCCCAACCCCACCCAAAAAAATCATTCCCCACAGTGCGCGGAACAAGACCGTGTGGGTCTCGATGCGCGGAATGAGCCAAACGGCGGTCAGACCCACGCCTAACCATACGCCACTCAAGAAGCGCAGGTTGCTGTCGAGCAGCGCATTGGCGGGCAGTTGGGCGCTCGCGTACAGTGGATCACTGAGCCCGAACAGGCCGATGATGCCAGTCAATATTGGCACTGCGCCGAGAAGCGCAGTCAAAATTTGTAGTGGCCGTTTTTGCATTTGGTAGAGCGCTCCTGGTCGAATTCAAAGATAACGCCGGACACACGTCTATGGGCCCGAATGAGAGTGGGGAACCGCGCAGGCATGGACTAAGCGACAGGTGGTGTTATTTTCAACGCAATATTGGATCAGTATGACGGCTTGGACTGATTCATTCAAGCCGATGCGCATTGCGCCTCGCGCCTTTGTTCGTGCCGGTAGCCGGGGAACGACATCTCGTCGGCGCGGAAAAATAGGCTCGCCGAACTGCCCATGCGGGCCCAGATATGCAGACTCGCGCGATAGCCCATGTTAAAATTTACACAAATCAACATGCTCTCTGCTCTTTTCGAACAGGTAGGCTTGATGAAAAAACCATCCGTAACGATGCGCAATTTTCCTCGCCTTCCAGCGGTGTTGTACTTCGCCACGACCCTTGCCTTGGGACAGCCATCCGGGCTCGACGCGCGGCTGGTCGAGATCCGGGAAGTCGGCCGCTTTGTTCCCGACAAGGCGCTGGTCCAATTGCTCCAGATCGAGGCCCAGGGCCGCGCCGCTGGCACAGCCACCAAGGCCGAATACCTGAGCCAGCTGACGATGGCACGGCTCAGCCTGGGCCAGCTTAAACAAGCACTGGTGCTAGCCGACGAAATGCTCGCGCTAGGACATGACCAGCACGACAACGTCGCGCTCGCCAAGGGCCTGGTCACCAAGGCCTACGTGGTGTTCAATATGAACGACCTGAAACAGTCGCACCAACTGGCATGGGAGGCGGAGAAAATCGCCGACGGTACCAGCGACCTGGCGCTACGCGTGACGACGGCGATTGCATCCGGCCAGGCATTCGCCGAAGACGGCAACTACCCGGCCGCGATGGGCAAACTTCAGACGGCCGTGGCGCTGGCACGGCAACACGGCCAGCCGATTCCTATTGTCACGTCGCTCAACGCGCTCGCTGCACTGTATGGCAATACCAGGGAATATGACAAGGGCTTCGAGGCGCTGGCCGAAGCACGCAAGCTGGCCGAGCCGACCAATTCGCCGGGACGCATGGCGACGCTCAAAAACTCCGAGTATGCGCTGGCGATCGAATCGAACCAGCCCGAACGCGGCCGCAAGGCACTGCTAGAGGGCTTGGCGCTCGAACGCAAGATCAACGCCCAAGCGATGATCACCTTCTCCCTGGTGAACCTGTCCGACAGCTACTTGAAGGCGCGCGACTTTGCGCGCACGATCACGTTCGGGACCCAGGCGCTGGAAGCGGCCCGGCGCCAGAGCGACGCCGCCACCGAGGCGACCGCCAAGGTCAATATCGGCCAGGCCTATTTGGGCATGGGCAATCTGACTGAAGGCAAGCGCATTTTCGAGGCCGGCCTGGCCTACTTCGTCGCCTCCGGCGACAAGCCGGAATTGCAAGAAGTGCTGGCCGAGTACGGGGCCGCGCTCGAACGTGCCGGCGACCTGGGCGGCGCGGTCAAGGCCTACCATCGCGAGCGTGCGCTGTCGAACGAATTGTTCGAGCGGCAACGCCAGAAATCGACCTTGGAATTGCAGGAAAGGTATGAGACCGAATGGAAGCAGCGCCAGATCGAGTTGCTCAGCAGGGAGAACCGTTCCAAATCGGCTGAGATTGAACTGAACGTGTTGCAAAATCGCGTCTGGTGGCTGCTGGTGATCGTATTCGCGTTGACCGCCTCCGTCATTGGTGTGCTGTACCGCAAAGTACAGCGGGCCAGGAACGTCGCCGAACGCGCTACCAGAATGAAGTCCGCCTTTCTGGCCAATATGTCCCATGAAATTCGCACGCCCATGAATGCCATCCTGGGGATGAGCCACCTGGCGCTCAAGACAGACCTGACGGTGCGTCAACGTGACTATTTGCTCAAGGTCCAGCAATCTGGCCAGCACCTGCTTGGCGTCATCAATGACATCCTGGACTTCTCCAAGATTGATGCGGGCAAAATGGAAGTGGAGAATGCCGAGTTCAACCTCGAGCAGCTGCTGGACAATGTGGCCGGCCTGATTGCAGACAAAGCCAGCAGCAAGGGGCTGGAGCTGGTCGTCGATGTCAGCCAAGACGTGCCCATGCAATTGTCGGGCGATGCATTGCGACTGGCCCAAATACTGATCAACTTTGCCAATAACGCCGTCAAGTTTACCGAGCAAGGCGAAATCGACATTTCCGTGCGCGTACGCGAACGGTGTGAACAGTCCATTGTCTTGTATTTCGCCGTGCGCGACACCGGTGTTGGCCTGGCGCCCGGCCAAAGCGATCGACTCTTTGAGAGTTTTCAACAAGCCGATGCCTCGACCACGCGCCAATACGGCGGTACCGGCCTGGGACTGGCCATCGCCAAAGAGCTGGCGCACTTGATGGGCGGCAGCGTCGGCGTGACGAGCACACTCGGCCAGGGCGCCACCTTCTGGTTCACTGCCCGATTGGGTTTGGGCACCGCCCAGCAGCGTCAACTACTGCCGCGCGTGGACTTGCGCGGGCTGCGCGTGCTGGTGGTGGATGATTGCGCGAACGCGCGTGTCGTGCTCAGCGAAATGCTCGGGAACATGAGTTTTCGCGTCGACAGCGTGGCCGACGGCGCTGCCGCTGTGCTGGAAGCCAAGGCTGCCGCGGCCAGCAATGATGCGTATGCGGTCGCGTTGCTGGACTGGCAGATGCCGCAGATGGACGGTATTGAGACGGCCCGCCAAATTCAGGCCCTGGGGCTGCAGAACCCGCCCAAATTGGCGATGCTGACCGCTTACGGCCGCGACGACCTGGCTATCCAGGCCTGCGATGCTGGCATGCGGCATGTGCTGGTCAAGCCAGTGGGCCCGTCGCTGCTGTTTGATTTGTTAATCGATCTGCTCGGGGGAGAACGTGACACCGCTAGCGGCGACATCGGTTCGGCACAGGTAGACGACGTCTCGCTGGGGGCGCTTGCGACCATCCATGGCGCACGCGTGCTGCTGGTCGAAGATAACGCCCTGAACCAGCAAGTTGCCTGCGAATTGCTGGTCGACGCCGGCATGATGGTCGACACCGCCGACAACGGCGAAATGGCAGTCGAAATGGCCCGTGAGCAGGTCTATGACCTGATCCTGATGGATCTTCAAATGCCGGTGATGGATGGATTCGAAGCGACCCGCGTGCTACGCGCCTTGCCGAACGTCGCGCTGCCGCCGGTGGTGGCAATGACTGCCAATGTCATGCATGCGGACCGATTGCGCTGCCTCGATGCGGGCATGGTCGACTTCATTGCCAAGCCCATAGAACCGGATACCTTGTTCGGCGCATTGTTGCGCTGGATTCCGCGGCGCGGCATGCCTTTCGGCGCCGCGCCATCGTATGCTGCCGCCCCCAATGGGCAGGACAGAACGTTGCCGCTCGCCATTGAAGGCCTGGATACGGTCGCAGGCCTGAGGCGGGTATCAGGCAAACCCGAGCGCTATGACGCCATGTTGCGTGCCTTTGCCGATACCCAAGCACAGGCCGTCGTCGATATCCGTGCCGCCTTGGCCGACGGCGACAACGCCACGGCTGAACGGATCGCGCACACCTTGAAAGGCTTGGCTGGGAATATCGGCGCCAGCGCATTGCAGCGCCATGCCGGCGTGGTCGAACTGGCGCTCAGGCAAGGTGCGGACACTGGCGACGTCAGCGTGCAACTGGCCGCATTGCGCGCCAGTCTGGCCGAACAGATCGCCGCCATCGTCGCCGTCCTGCCTGCGCTTGATGCGCCGGCAGCGGGCGCAAGCGGACATGGCCAGCTTGCGGCAATCTGCGCCCAATTGGCAGCGCTGTTGCGCAAGGATGACGGTCACGCAGAACGCCTGATCAATCGCCACGCAGCGCTACTGCGTGCGGCTTTTCCAGATCATTTCCACGATCTCCTTGAGGCGACGCGTCAATTTGACAGTGAACGCGCGCTGGCCGTGTTGGCCGACGCACTCGACAATCCTTTGCATCGGAGCATCTACCGTGAATGAGCCTGTCACTTTTCCCTACAAGCCGACCGTACTGGTAGTCGATGACACGCCGCTGAACCTGACGCTGATGCGCGATTTGCTCGAGCCTGACTACACCGTCAAACTGGCCAACAGTGCCATGCGGGCGCTGAAAATCAGTGCAGCGACACCGCCGGATTTGATCTTGCTCGACGTGATGATGCCGGAATTGGATGGCTACGAAGTGTGTCGGCAACTAAAAGCGGACCCGGTCACGGCCGCCATCCCGATCATTTTCCTCACGGCCATGAACGAAGCAGAGGACGAGCAGAAAGGATTTGACCTGGGCGCAGTGGACTACATCACCAAACCGATCAGTGCACCGGTCGTTCAAGCGCGCGTGCGCTGCCAACTGATGTTGAAAGCGGCAGCGGACGTGCTGCGCGACCAGAACAACCTGCTCGAGGCGGAATTGTCGCGCCGCACCGAGCAGATGCGCGATTTGCAAGACGTGACCATACTGACGATGGCGTCGCTTGCCGAGACGCGTGACAACGAGACCGGCAACC
This sequence comes from Pseudomonadota bacterium, assembly GCA_040390915.1. Classification (GTDB taxonomy): domain Bacteria; phylum Pseudomonadota; class Gammaproteobacteria; order Burkholderiales; family Burkholderiaceae_D; genus Telluria_A. Next base: position 1,525 of record JAZJXM010000023.1, on the reverse strand, counting down.
ACATCCTGCGTACCCAGTACTACGTCAAGGCGCTCGCAGAGCAATTACGCGCGCACCCCCGTTTTTCCGCCTTTCTCAGTGTCGAAACGATCGCGCAATTGTTCAAGTCCGCTCCATTGCATGACATCGGCAAAGTCGGCATTCCCGACCGTATCCTGCTCAAGCCTGGCCGGTTTGAACCGCATGAAATGGAGATCATGAAAACCCATACGACACTGGGCCGCGACACGATCGAAGCGGCAGAGCGGCGATTGGGGCACACCGTCCCATTTCTCGTATTCGCGAAAGAGATCGCCTACTCGCACCAGGAAAAATGGGACGGCAGTGGTTACCCGCTCGGCCTGGCAGGCGAGCGCATTCCGATTTCAGCAAGGTTGATGGCGTTGGCCGATGTGTACGATGCGCTCATCAGCCGAAGGGTCTACAAGAGTGGGATGCCGCACAATCAGGCGGCCGAATTGATACTTGCAGGACGCGACACCCACTTCGACCCAGCCATTGTCGATGCATTTTGGGAATTGCAAGACACGTTCCAGGAAATCGCAGCCCGTTTCACCGATACCGACGACGACCTGTTGCGTGCAGCGCACGCTAGTTGAGATCGTGTATCTGGCGCGCGTCGTACAGATGTAAAAAAGGCAGCCGAAGCTGCCTTTCTTGTACTGCATGCGTTGCTAAGCTTAGCGCTTGTGGCGCAGCTTGGCGATCGCGGCCAGCTGGGCAATTGCCGTAGCCAGTTCCGCTTGCGCTTGTGCGTAGTCGATCTTCGAGTCTTTATTGACCATCTGTTCTTCTGCCGCTTTTTTCGCTGCGATTGCTTTCGCTTCGTCCAGGTCCTTGCCGCGAATTGCGGTGTCGGCCAGGACCGTCACGCCGGTCGGCTGTACTTCCAGGATGCCGCCTGCGACGAAGACGAACTCTTCTTCGGCCTGGCCTGCAACCTTGATCCGTACAGCACCCGGCTTGATGCGGGTGATCAAGGGGGTGTGCTTGGGATAAATCCCCAGCTCGCCCGCTTCACCCGGCAACGCGACGAATTCGGCTTCGCCCGAAAAGATGAGCTCTTCGGCCGATACCACGTCAACGTGAATAGTGTGTGCCATAAGTGTCCTATCGGCTCTTACTTAGTTGAGCTTCTTGGCTTTTTCGATTGCTTCTTCGATCGTGCCAACCATGTAGAACGCTTGCTCCGGCAGGTGGTCCAGTTCGCCCGATGCGATCATCTTGAAGCCCTTGATCGTGTCTTTCAGCGAAACGTACTTGCCTGGCGAACCGGTAAACACTTCAGCGACGTGGAACGGTTGCGACAGGTAACGCTGCATCTTACGTGCACGTGCGACCAGCAGCTTGTCTTCCGGCGCCAATTCGTCCATGCCCAGAATCGCGATAATGTCACGCAGTTCCTTGTAGCGCTGCAGCGTGCCCTGTACGGCGCGTGCGGTGTCGTAGTGCTCTTGACCGACGACCAATGGGTCCAGCTGGCGCGAGGTCGAGTCGAGTGGATCGACCGCAGGGTAGATACCCA
>JAZJXM010000022.1:0-85463 GCA_040390915.1 Pseudomonadota bacterium | reverse complement strand
CTTCCAGGATCCAGGCCAGCATGGCCGAGGTGGTGGTCTTGCCGTGCGTGCCGGCCACGGCCAACACCCATTTATCGCGCAGGATATGCTCGCCGATCCACTGGGGACCCGACATATAAGGCAGGCTGCGGTTGAGGATCTCTTCAATGAGCGGATTGCCGCGCGAGACCACGTTGCCGATCACGTACAGGTCGGGCTGGAGCTGGACCTGGTCGGCGCCGAAACCCTGGATCAGTTCGATGCCCTGGGCTTCCAGCTGGGTGCTCATCGGCGGATACACATTGGCGTCGCAGCCGGTGACCTTGTGGCCGGCTTCCTTGGCCAGGACCGCCAGGCCACCCATGAAGGTGCCGCAAATGCCGAGTATATGAATATGCATGGTGAAGAACCAAATGGATGAATACGCGATTTTACCCGACGCCATGCCATTTTCCATTCCAGAGTAATATCTCGAACATGATGCCACCCCAAAATGACGAAGGGCTGCGCGCCCGGATCGCCGCGCTCGCCGCGCGCCTGATTGCGCAGGACGGCGCCGACTATGGCGTTGCCAAGCGCAAGGCAGCCAGCCAGTTGCTGGGCGAGCTGGCCGCGTCGAACCTGATGCCCGACAACGCCGAGGTCGAGGAAGAGGTGCGCCGCTACCAGGCCCTGTTCATGGGCGAGACCCAGCCGGCCAGGCTGCACCGGCTGCGCACGGTGGCGCTGCAGGTCATGGAAGCGCTGGCCCAATTCCAGCCTTATCTGACCGGGCCGGTCCTGAATGGCACCGCCGGCGAGCACGACGACATCCGTTTGCAGCTGTTTGCCGACAGCGCCAAGGAAGTCCAGATTTTCCTGCTTGGCAAGAAGATCGAGATTGCCATGTCGGAAACGCCGCACTTCAAAGGCGCGCGTTTCGATCCTGTCGAAACGGTCAGCTTCATGTGGCACAAGGAAGGCGTGCATGCCGAACTGTATGAGCTGGACGATTTGCGCGGCGCGCGCAAGCCGCGCGCAGATGGCCGCGTGTTGCGGGCCGATGCCGACGCCGTACGTACACTCATCAACTGTCGTCCTCGCGAATGAGGGGCGGTACGACGGGTCGGCCTATACTGAATATGCTCAGTATGGGTCCCCGCGTTCGCGAGGACGACGTATTTTTATGTCTACTCAGGAACCAGCATGACCAAGAAACATCTCATCACCTATACAGTAGTGGCCCTCGTATTCGGCGCCATCGGCGCCTGGCTGGGCTTGCGCAACACGGCGCCCCCGGCTCCGGCGCTTGCCGTCGTCGAGGAAGCACGCAGCCCGGTTGGCGCGCTGTTCGCGCAATCGATGAACGACGCCAGCGGCGCCAGCCATGCGCTGTCGCGCTGGAAAGGCAAGCCGCTGGTAGTCAATTTCTGGGCGCCTTGGTGCGGCCCGTGCGTTCAGGAAATGCCGGAATTGAACCAGCTGGCTATCGATAGCGCCAGCGCCAACATCAATGTGATCGGCATCGGCATCGATTCGCCTGCCAATATCGCCGAATTCGCCAGCAAGCTGAAGATTTCCTACCCGCTGTACGTGGCCGGCATGAGCGGCACCGAGCTGGCGCGCCAGTTCGGCAACAGCGCCGGCGGCCTGCCCTACACGGTGCTGATCGGCGCCGATGGCCAGGTCATTAAAACCTATCTGGGCAAACTGAGGTTCGAGGAATTAAAGTCCGATCTGGCCAAGCTGAAGTCCTAGATTTGCACTGTGGCACCGAGGCGTGTCATTCGGCACTGGCGTTAACCGACCCACCGCTCGGTTTTTTTCGCTTGCCAATGAGAACAGTTGGCGGCAAAATGCGTGACTTTCGCGTAAATCGGTTCCTTCAACATGGCAAAAAAGCTCCTGCTGCTCAACGGCCCCAACCTGAATCTGCTGGGAACCCGTGAGCCTTTGGTGTATGGCACGGAGACCCTGGCCGACATCGAACAAGCTGCTACAGCCCAGGCTGGCGCAGCGGGCGCAAGCTTGTCATGTTTTCAAAGTAATCATGAAGGTGCTTTGATTGACCGTATACATGCCGCCAAGACCGAGGGCGTGGATGCAATCGTGATCAACCCGGGTGGCCTGACCCATACCAGCGTCGCTTTGCGCGATGCGCTGGCAGGCGTGGCGATTCCTTTCGTTGAAATACACATCTCCAATATCTACCAACGGGAAGACTTTCGCCATCATTCATTCTTGTCCGCCATCGCCCAAGGAACCATCTGCGGGCTGGGCACGGATGGATATCGTTTTGCCATCGACTTCGCGCTCAAAAAGCGCTAATCTTCTGGCATCTTCAAGCAATTGCGCGGTTACGCTTTTATCCGAGCTCACCGCATACCACTAAAATCAAAATAATTCCAAGGGGTTTCACATGGATCTACGAAAACTCAAGACGCTGATCGATCTCGTCGCCGAATCGGATATCGCAGAACTCGAAGTGACCGAAGGCGAGAGCAAAGTCCGCATCGTCAAGTCCTCCGCAATCCCGCAGAACCAGATGGTCATGATGCAGCCGCAAGGCATGCAGCAGCACTACGCGCCAGCCCACGGCGGCATGCCGGCACCGGCCGCAGCGCCAGTGGCTGTCGTTGCCGAGCCAACCGGCCACATCGTCAAGTCGCCCATGGTCGGTACCTTCTACCGTTCGTCCTCGCCAGGTTCGCCGGCGTTCGTCGAAGTCGGCTCTTCCATCAAGGAAGGCGAAACCCTTTGCATCATCGAAGCGATGAAGCTGCTCAATGAAATCGATTCGGATATTTCCGGCGTCGTGACCAAGATCCTGGTCGAGAACGGCCAGCCTGTCGAGTTCGGCCAACCGCTGTTTGTGATTGGCTGATAACCACCATGTTTGAAAAAATCCTTATTGCCAATCGTGGCGAGATCGCGCTTCGCATCCAGCGCGCCTGCCGCGAAATGGGCATCAAGACGGTCGTTGTGCACTCGGAAGCCGACAAAGACGCCAAGTACGTCAAGCTGGCTGACGAATCGGTGTGCATCGGCCCTGCCTCGTCGACGCTGAGCTACCTGAACATGCCGGCCATTATCAGTGCGGCCGAAGTGACCGACGCTGAAGCGATCCACCCGGGTTACGGCTTCCTGTCCGAGAACGCCGACTTCGCCGAACGCGTGGAGAAATCCGGTTTCGTGTTCATCGGCCCGCGCTCGGACTCGATCCGCCTGATGGGCGACAAGGTCTCTGCCAAGCAAGCGATGATCCGCGCCGGCGTGCCGTGCGTGCCCGGCTCCGAAGGCGCGCTGCCGGACGATCCGAAGGAAATCATCCAGACCGCGCGCAAGGTCGGCTATCCGGTCATCATCAAGGCGGCCGGCGGCGGCGGCGGTCGCGGCATGCGCGTGGTGCATACTGAAGCTGCGCTGCTGAACGCGGTGGCCATGACCAAGACTGAAGCGGGCACTGCCTTTGGCAATCCGGAAGTCTATATGGAGAAGTATCTGGAAAATCCGCGTCACGTGGAAATCCAGATCCTGGCCGACGAACACAAGAACGCAGTCTGGCTGGGCGAGCGCGACTGCTCGATGCAGCGCCGCCACCAGAAAGTGATCGAAGAAGCACCGGCGCCGGGCATCCCGCGTAAACTCATCGAAAAGATCGGCGACCGCTGCGCCGAAGCTTGCCGCAAGATCGGTTACCGCGGCGCCGGCACCTTCGAATTCCTGTACGAAAACGGCGAGTTCTATTTCATTGAAATGAACACCCGCGTCCAGGTCGAGCACCCAGTGACCGAAATGATCACCGGCATCGACATCGTCCAGGAACAGATCCGCATCGCCGCCGGCGAAAAACTGCGTTTTCGCCAGCGCGACATCATGCTGTCGGGTCACGCCGTCGAGTGCCGCATCAATGCCGAAGACCCGTTCAAGTTCACCCCGTCGCCAGGGCGCATCATCGCCTGGCACGCACCGGGCGGCCCTGGCATCCGGGTTGACTCGCACGCTTACGCCGGTTACTACGTGCCGCCGCACTACGATTCGATGATCGGCAAGGTCATCGCTTATGGTGCGACGCGCGAACAGGCAATTCGCCGCATGCAAATCGCGCTGTCGGAAATGGTGGTTGAGGGTATCCTGACCAATATTCCGCTGCACCGCGAACTGATGGTCGATGCGCGCTTTATCGAAGGCGGCACCAACATCCACTACCTCGAGCAAAAACTGGCCGACAAGCCGGATTTGCCAAAGGCTGGCGCAATCGGCAGCAAATCGGAAACCAAGGCCCAGGCATGAGTTGGACTGAAGTCGTTATCGAAATCGCGCGCGAACACGCCGAGGCCCTGTCGGACGCCTTGATGGAGTCAGGCGCGCTGTCGGTCTCGGTGGAAGACGCCGACGAAGGCACGGCCGCTGAAAACCCGCAGTTCGGGGAACCTGGCATGGTGCCAACCGAAGCTGCATGGGACCGCAGCCGGGTGGTGGCACTGACCGACGTTGACGCTGACCAGGCCGCCATCGTGGCCGAAGCAGCCGCCGCCATCGGCCTCGCGAGCGCACCGGCTTACACCGTGCGCGACGTGGCCGACGAAGACTGGGTGCGCCTGACGCAATCGCAGTTCGCGCCGATCCACATCGGCACCAACATCTGGGTTGTGCCAAGCTGGCACGAAGCACCGGACCCGGACGCGCTCATTCTTGAGCTCGACCCGGGCCTGGCGTTCGGCACCGGCAGCCATCCGACCACCCGCTTGTGCATGGAATGGCTGGAAGCGCATCCCGCCCCCGGCGAGACCGTGCTCGATTACGGCTGTGGCTCGGGCATCCTGGCGATGGTCGCCAAGAAGATGGGCGCAGGCGATGTGGCCGGCGTCGACATCGATCCGCAAGCGATCGAATCGGCACGCGACAACGCTACCCGCAACCACTGCGAGATCGACTTCTACCTGCCGAACGACTTTGCCGTCTCGAGCAAGCCGCAACATGCGACTGGCCGTTTCGACATCGTGGTCGCCAACATCCTGTCGAGCCCATTGAAACTGATGGCGCCGATGCTCGCTGGCCGGGTCGCCCCGGGCGGCGCGCTGATCCTGTCGGGCGTGCTGGCACGCCAGGCCGAAGAAGTGGCCGAAGCCTACGCTCCGTACATCAAACTGGGCGTGTGGGCCGAGCAAGACGGCTGGGTCGCGCTGCATGGCCGGCTTGGCAGCGGCACCGTTCCTCCCGCGCGCGGTCAATAAAGGCATGGCGCTCGCCACCCGGTGCCCCCACTGCAACACGACTTTTCGGGTCGCTTCTGACCAGTTGAAGTTACGGGGGGGCATAGTCCGCTGTGGCACGTGCAACCAGGTTTTCGACGGCAATGCATCGCTGCTCGACCTGGATGCGATCGAACATAAAACACTTCCCCCTGCTGCACCCGAACCAGAACTGGCGCCGGAGCCGGAACCCGCGCCTGAGCCTGAGCCTGAGCCTGAGCCTGAACCGCCGCAGCCCCCTGCGCCAGGACCGGTGGTACTTACATCCGGCTATGTGCTCGATTTCGACCTGACCGATCCGGCCATGGCGGCGACCGAGCCTGAGCCTGAGCCCGAGGCGGCAGCCGAACCTGACGATTTTTCCGGACCGGCGACCCAGTTCGCCATCGAAGCCGAGGCGGACCTCGCATTCGAACACCTCAACGAGCCGGAATTCGATCCGCCCGTGCCCGACGACGACGGCGAGCTGTCGCTGGCCGACGAAATCGGCGCCTCATTTACTTCCGATCCGTCGCCCTCAGAACTTGAGCCGGAACCGGAGCCGGAGCCAGCGCCGCTCGTGACCGAGCCGGCGCCGGACGACATCGAACACGACGAACCGGATTTCGTCCGGCTCGGACGCGCCAAAGAAAAAGCCGCGCGCCGCCGTCGCCTGACCATGGGGATCGGCTCGGTGCTGCTGGTAATGCTGCTGGCCTTCCAGGGCATCACCACGTTTCGCAACCTGCTGGTGGCCAAGTACCCTGCCCTGAAGCCGGCCATGCTTGCTGGCTGCGCTCTCCTGCACTGCAAGATCGAGCTGCCGGCGCAGATCGAAACGCTGGTCATCGAAACGGGCGAACTGCAAACCATCGCCAGCGACACCTTCCAATTGACCACGCTGCTGCGCAACGAGAGCGGTTTGACGCAAGCGTGGCCGTACATCGAACTTGAACTGACCGACGCCAACGACAAGGCACTGGTGCGGCGCGTGTTTACCCCGCCCCAGTACCTGCCGCAGGGCGTTGCTCCGGCCAAGGGCTTCGGCGCCCACAGCGAGCAGCCGGTCAAGATTCATTTTGCACTCAAACAGCTGAAAGCCTCGGGCTTTCACATTGCCGTTTTCTATCCTTAAGGCTTCCCATGTCCACGACCACCCTGATCTGCGGCTCGCTCGCGTTCGACAAAATCATGCAATACAACGGTCGCTTCGGTGAAACCCTGCTGGCCGACCAGCTGCACAAGGTTAACGTCTCGTTCCTGGTGCCGACCCTGCGCACCGAATACGGCGGCTGCGCGGCCAACATCGCCTACAACCTGAACATGCTGGGCGGCGATCCCTTGATCATGGCCACCATCGGCCAGGACGGCGGCGAATACCTGGAGCGCTTTGCCAAGCTGGGCATTTCGACCCGTGCGATCCGCAAGATCCCCGATGCCTACACCGCCCAATGCTTCGTCACGGCCGACCTGGATAACAACCAGATCAACGCCTTCCACCCGGGCGCAATGCAGTTCGCCCACGAAAACAACGTCGCCGACTACGGCCCGCTGCGGGTAGCGATCATCGCCCCGGACGGACGCGACGGCATGCTCAAGCACGCCGCCGACTGCGCCGCGCAGGGCGTGCCGTTCATGTTCGACCCGGGCCAGCAACTGCCGATGTTCAATGGCGCAGAACTGATCGCCTTCATCGACCAGGCCAGCTACGTGGCGGCCAACGACTATGAATTCGACATGCTGATGGACCGCACCGGCCTGACCCTGCCCGATATCGCCAGCCGGCTCGATGCGCTGATCGTCACGCGCGGCGACAAGGGATCGGAAATTTACGCCAACGGCGAGCGGCACGAAATTCCGTGCGTGACGGCAACCGCTGTGGTGGACCCGACCGGCTGCGGCGACGCCTTCCGCGCCGGCCTGCTGCACGGGATCGTCAACGGCTATGATTGGCCGACCACGGGCCGCCTGGCCAGTCTGATGGGGGCACTGAAGATCGCTCACCAGGGTGGCCAGAACCACGTGGCGACAAAGGAGCAGATCGCCGCGCGCTTCGAAGCGGAATTCGGCTACCGCTACTAAACGCGGCACCCTACTGATTCATCAACAGCCGTTCGATGTCTTCCGGCGTGAGTGTCCGGGACGCGACCTCGATCAGTTTCTTCTTGCTGGTCAGGCCGTGGGTAATGGTCACGGCGCTGCGCGACACGCCCAGCGCCTTGGCCAGGAATTTGACCAGCGCTTCATTGGCCTTGCCTTCGATCGGCTGCGCCTGCAGCTTGAGCTTGAGGGCATCATCCAGCACCCCGATCACTTCTGTTTTTTTGGCATTCGGGGTGATCTGCACCGCCAGCCGGACACCGTCCGGCTGCGCCGAGCACCAGGCCCGGCTCACTTGACGCCAAACAGGTCAAAAACCACGCCCAGGTAGTACAAGGCGATCTGCAGCAGGATCAGTGCGACCAGCACCGACAGGTCCAGGCCGCCCAGCGGCGGCACCACGCGGCGCAGGTGGCGCAGCAGCGGCTCGTTCAGGGCACGCACGAAGGGCGCCATCGGCGCGTGCGGGTTGATCCAGCTAAAGACCACTTCGACGATCAGCAAGACCATCAGGCCCCACAAGATCCACGTGAACAGGACAAACAGCGCCGTCATGGCCAGCTGGTCCAGCGTCAGGCCGAACAGCAGCCGGACCGATACCGACAGCAGCACCACCAGAAAGGCGCCAATCAGGCTGGCCCAATCGTAGCCGCCAAAGCCGGGGACGATGCGACGCAAGGGGCGCACCAGCCAGTCCGACAGGGTAAAGGTAAATTCTGCCACGGGCGCAGGAGGCCGCACGCGTATTGCCTGCATCCAGAAACGCAGCAGCAGGACGCCGCCCAGAATGCTGGTAACCGTATTAACGATCAAGAGGACGACAAACACGGCAACTCCTTAAAAAAAAACCGCTGTGTGAAACATGTCACACAGCGGTATTTTGCCTTATCCAGGCACAGCCTGCCAATATTACGGACGGCTGCTGGTCGGGAAAGGCCATGCTGCTGCTGGAGCCAACACAGTTTTCGCTGCCGGTGCCGGAGCTGGGGCTGCCGCTGCTGCTGGTGCAGGAGCTGCTGCTGGCTTCGGTGCTGGCATTGCCGCTTTAGGAGCTGCTGGCTTTTTAGGCGCGGCTGCTTTCTTGACGACAGGTTTTGCTACGACTGGTGCTGCAGCTGGTGCTGCTGGCTTGGCTGCTGGCTTCGCCGCAGCCTTAACCGGCTTTTTTGCTGCTGGCTTAGCCGCCACCTTTTTTGCGGCTGGCTTGGCTGCTGCTTTCGCTGCTGGCTTTGCTGCTGCTTTAGTTGCTGCTGGTTTTTTGGCTGCTGGCTTGGCTGCGGCTTTTTTGGCTGCTGGCTTGGCTGCGGCTTTTTTAGCTGCTGGCTTGGCTGCAGCTTTTTTGGCTGCTGGCTTGGCTGCGGCTTTTTTGGCTACTGGCTTTGCTGCGGCTTTCTTCGCTGCTGGCTTTGCTGCAGCTTTTTTGGCTGCTGGCTTGGCTGCTGCCTTGGCGACGACTTTCTTCGCTACGGCTTTTTTCGCTGCTGGCTTGGCTGCGGCCTTTTTCGCTACTGGCTTGGCTGCAACGGCTTTTTTAGCGACGGCTTTCTTCGCTGCTGGCTTGGCTGCTGCTTTTTTTGCCACTGGCTTGGCTGCTGCTTTTTTAGCGACTGGCTTGGCGGCGGCTTTTTTCGCTGCTGGCTTGGCTGCTGCTTTTTTCACTGCTGGCTTCGCTGCTGGCTTGGCTGCTGCTTTTTTGGCGGCTGGCTTGGCTGCTGGCTTGGCTGCAGCTTTTGCTGCTGGCTTGGCGGCGACTTTTTTCGCTGCTGGTTTAGCGGCAGCGGCTTTCGCGGCTGGCTTCTTTACTGCTGGTTTCTTAGCGGCTGTTGCCATTTGGGTTCTCCTTCATCTGCGATGGGAAAGATTCACGCTACAAGATTAAAACCCGTCCGACCCGTAACGTGGTCAGGCGAATTATTCATCGGCACAAACGTGTTCTTTGTTTATGCTAATGAATTCGGCACCAGCTGAACTGCTGCAACTCCTCACGTTTGCAGCACTTCAGCCATAGTCGTTCCTGACATCCAGGATCAACAAATTCGGTGTTCCAGTAAGCTGTTCACAGCACCGACTTGCACTAAGCCGAAAAGAAAAAGCCGCCATGCCTGAACAGAATCAGGCAGTGCGGCTTATTTTTTTCGTTGAATTTAAGTGCATATCTGTTTGAATCAGCGTCCCATTTTGATCTGTTTTTTTGCCTCAGTGCGCGGTTCAAATCCTCGCGTTCACGTTTTGACAAATTCAATCACGTAAAGTACACGAAAACCTTGTCAGTGCGCAACTGGCACGCGACGAATCGTTTACTTTTTTTCGCGATGAAGCGCGCCAGCGGCCATCAGGCGATATGAAAAGCGCGTTTTGAATGCGCCCAGCAAGCATCGATTCGCGCGTTGCGCGCGCCGCTCGCCGCGATTTTTCGGCGCCGCGCCGCGCGACTTTGCTGACCGTTTTTCGACACTGCGCCAGGCCAGGTTGGAGCGCCGGATCGGCCTCGTTGGCGGTCCCAAAAAATGCGCAGCGCAGCGCGCCGACGTGAGGCGCAAATTGCTGGCGCTGCGCGTGAACCGGGAGCGGCCGGCGCGCGCGCGATGGCGTCAATCGCAGCGCTCGGCGCAGCGCGGCGCGACGCCGGAAGCGGCACAGCGCGCGCCGCCATTTGCACGTGCCGCCGGCGTGATCTGATCGCGCCCTGATGTGCAATGCATTGATTCGTCTGGATAAATTTCTCGCAATGGGTTTTGAAGTGCGCGCATTTGATACTCGCGCATGCGGCCAAAGCGCACGTCGAAGCGCCGCATTCGCACCGCGCACCGGGTCAAAGCGGCGCCGCACGCGGCAAGGCGAACACCGCATCGAGCGCAGTTCAAACGCCACCGGCGGCGTTCGCGGCACGTCATCGATGACGCCGCGCCGTGTTTTTTCGGCGCACTCGAACGCACTTGAACCGACCTTGGATGGCGCAATTCATGCGCTGCAGGCGACGAAAAATGGGCGTGCGAAATGGCCGCGCGAGCCCGAAAATCGGGACCGCAAAATCCGTCTCGCCGGCCTCGATCGAGGGTTTTAAAAAGCCGCGCCGACGACTTCTTCGTGCTCCGCGCCGGCGCCGATCGCGCGCAAAAAATATTTTTCGCGAGACGAAGAAAAGCAGCGCGTAAAGCGTTGGGATTTTTCCACAATTCAAAGAAGTGACGCGCGAGTGCGCGCGTCGAAAAAGAAAATGCCGCCGGAGAGTCGGACTCGCGGGCGGCATTTTTGTGCGCGTCAGGCGACGCGGCGCAGCTGCATTTTTATTCCCAGTTCAGCGCGCCGCCGGTCTGGTATTCAGTCACGCGCGTTTCGAAGAAATTGCGCTCTTTCTTCAGGTCGATCATCTCGCTCATCCACGGAAATGGATTTTCTTCCTGGGCGAACAGCGTCTCGAGGCCGATCTGCTGCGCGCGCCGGTTGGCGATGAAGCGCAAATAGCCCTTGAACATGGTCGCGTTCAGACCGAGCACGCCGCGCGGCATGGTGTCTTCGGCGTAGGCGTATTCCAGGTCGACCGCTTGCAGGAACAGCGCCTTGATCTCTTCGCGGAAGGCTGCGGTCCACAGCAGCGGGTTTTCCATCTTGATCGTGTTGATCAGGTCGATGCCGAAGTTGCAATGCATCGACTCGTCGCGCAGGATGTACTGGTACTGCTCGGCCGCGCCCATCATCTTGTTCTGGCGGCCCAGCGCCAGGATCTGGGTGAAGCCCACGTAGAAGAACAGGCCTTCCATCAGGCAGGCGAACACGATCAGCGACTTGAGCAGCTTCTGGTCGTTTTCCACGGTGCCGGTGGTGAAGGCCGGGTCGGTCAGCGTATTGATGAACGGGATCAGGAACTCGTCCTTGTCGCGGATCGACTTCACTTCATTGTAGGCGTTGAAGATCTCCGCTTCATCCAGGCCCAGCGACTCGACGATGTACTGGTAGGCGTGGGTGTGGATCGCTTCTTCGAAGGCCTGGCGCAGCAAATACTGGCGGCATTCCGGCGCCGTGATGTGGCGGTAGGTGCCCAGCACGATATTGTTGGCGGCCAGCGAGTCGGCGGTGACGAAAAAGCCCAGGTTGCGCTTGACCAGGCGACGCTCGTCGTCGGTCAGGCCGTTCGGGTTCTTCCACAGCTCGATATCGCGCTGCATGTTCACTTCCTGCGGCATCCAGTGGTTGGCGCAGCCGGCCAGGTACTTGTCCCATGCCCATTTGTACTTGAACGGGACCAGCTGATTGACGTCGGTCTTGCCGTTGATGATGCGCTTGTCGTCGGCGTGCACGCGCTTGGCGACCGCTTCGGCCGCTGCGGGGGATTCATTGCCGGCGAGCGCCGGTGGGGGAGCGCTCGTAGCGCTTGCTTCTTCGTCCCAGGACAACATGATGGTATTCCTTTAGTTCGTATTCATTCAGTGGGCGGGGTTGCCCCCGCCGCTCGCGCTTCTGCTATTACTGGCAAGCTTCGCATTCCTCGAAACCGTCGTCGCCCGGACGCAGGTAGCAGGCCGCGCCGTCTTCCACGCTCGCCGCTGCCGCTGCCGCCGCCGCGCTGTCCGCTGCCACGCCCATGGCGTGCGCCGACATGCCGCCGTCCACTGCCACCGCGTTCAGCGCGCCGGTCTTGGAGGTCGATTTCTCCATGTGGGTCGCCGCGATGGTGCGCAGGTAGTAGGTGGTCTTCAGGCCGCGCAGCCAGGCCAGCTTGTAGGTCTCATCCAGCTTCTTGCCGGACGCGCCAGCCATGTAAATATTCAGTGACTGGGCCTGGTCGATCCACTTCTGGCGACGCGATGCCGCTTCCACCAGCCAGCTCGGCGACACTTCGAAGGCCGTTGCGTAAATGTCACGCAGGTCTTGCGGAATGCGGTCGATCTTGGCCAGCGAGCCGTCGAAGTACTTCAGGTCCGAGATCATCACTTCATCCCACAGGTCACGCGCCTTGAGGTCGCGCACCAGGTAGGCGTTAATTTCGGTGAACTCGCCCGACAGGTTGGACTTCACGTACAGGTTCTGGAAGGTCGGTTCGATACAGGCCGACACGCCGATGATGTTCGAAATGGTGGCGGTCGGTGCGATCGCGACGCAGTTCGAGTTGCGCATGCCGAACTGCTTGATGCGCTCGCGCACCAGGTTCCAGTCCATGGCCGACGAGGCATCGACTTCCAGGTAGCCGCCGCGCTCTTCGGCCAGCAGGCGCACCGAGTCTTGCGGCAGGATGCCACGGCTCCACAGCGAGCCTTCGTACGAGGCGTAGCGGCCACGTTCTTCGGCCAGCTCGGTCGACGCCAGGTAGGCGTAATAGCAAACGGCTTCCATCGAACGGTCAGCAAATTCGACTGCCTGAATCGACGAGTACGGTACGCGCATCATGTGCAGGCAGTCCTGGAAACCCATGATACCCAGACCCACCGGACGGTGGCGCATGTTCGAATTGCGGGCTTTGTCGACAGCGTAATAGTTAATATCAATCACGTTGTCGAGCATGCGCATCGCGGTGCGGACCGTCTTTTGCAGCTTGATCGGGTCCAGCTTGCCTTCTTTCATGTGGGCTGGCATGTTTACCGAACCCAGGTTGCAGACGGCGATTTCGTCAGGGCCGGTGTTCAGCGTGATCTCGGTGCACAGGTTCGAGCTGTGGACCACGCCGGCGTGCTGCTGCGGCGAACGGATGTTGCATGGGTCCTTGAAGGTGATCCATGGGTGGCCGGTTTCAAACAGCATCGACAGCATCTTGCGCCACAGGTCGAGCGCCGCCACTTTCTTGAAGACGCGGATTTCGCCGGCTTGGGCCTTCGCTTCGTAGCCCAGGTACGCCGTTTCGAAGGCGCGGCCGACCTTGTCGTGCAGGTCCGGGCAGTCCGATGGCGAGAACAGCGTCCAGTCGCCCTTTTCCATCACGCGCTTCATGAACATGTCCGGGATCCAGTTGGCGGTGTTCATGTCGTGGGTGCGGCGGCGGTCGTCGCCCGTGTTCTTGCGCAGGTCGAGGAATTCCTCGATGTCCATGTGCCAGGTTTCCAGGTAGGCGCATACCGCGCCCTTGCGCTTGCCGCCCTGGTTGACCGCGACGGCGGTGTCGTTGACCACTTTCAGGAACGGCACCACGCCTTGCGATTTGCCGTTGGTGCCCTTGATGTGGGCGCCCAGGGCGCGCACAGGGGTCCAGTCGTTACCCAGGCCGCCGGCGAACTTGGCCAGCAGTGCGTTTTCCTTGATTGCGTCGTAGATGCCTTCCAGGTCGTCCGAGACGGTGGTCAGGTAGCACGACGAGAGCTGCGAACGCAAGGTGCCCGAGTTGAACAGGGTCGGGGTCGAGCTCATGAAGTCGAACGACGACAGCAGGTTGTAGAACTCGATGGCGCGCGCTTCGCGGTTTTCTTCGCGCAGCGACAAGCCCATGGCAACGCGCATGTAGAACGCCTGCGGCATTTCGATGCGCGTTTCGCGCACGTGCAGGAAGTAGCGGTCATACAGGGTCTGCAGGCCGATGTAGCCGAACTGCAGATCGCGGTCGGCAACCAGCGCCTTGGCCAGCTTGGCCAGGTCGAAACTGGCCAGTTCCGGGTCCAGCAGTTCGTTGGCGATACCCTTGGCGATGTATTGCGGGAAGTACTCTATATAGTGTGCTGCCGCTTTTGCCTGTGGCACTTCGGTGCCGAACACTTCTTTGCGGATCGTGTGCAGCAAGATGCGGGCGGTCACTTGCGAGTACGCAGGGTCCTTTTCCATCAGCGCGCGGGCAGCCAGGATGGCGGACTTGTGCAGCTCTTCGACCGGCACGCCGTCGTACAGGTTCTTGACCGTCTCGGCCAGGATGGCGTCGGCGTCGACGTGCTTTTCCAGGCCGACGCAGGCCGCGTTGATCAGGTCACGCACTTGCTGCATGTCGAGCGGACGGCGCACGCCGTTATCAAGCACGTGAATTTGCGGGGCCGCGATGTCGCCTGACGCGCCGAGCGCTTCCTTTTGCAGGCGGCGCTCTTCCATGTGCTTGGCGCGGTACAGGACATAGGCGCGCGCGACGTCATGCTCACCGGAGCGCATCAGCGACAGTTCGACCTGGTCTTGTACATCCTCGATATGGAAGGTGCCGCCCGAAGGCTGGCGCCGCACGAGGGCGGCGACCACGTTGTTGGTAAGCTGCTCGACCAGTTCGCGCACACGCGCGGAGATGGCGCCCTGGCCGCCGTTAATGGCCAGGAAAGCTTTGGTGACGGCGATGGCGATCTTCGATGGCTCGAAGGCGACCACGGAGCCGTTGCGGCGGATGATGCGATAGTCGCCGCTGGCGGCGATCGCCGCCGGGCTGTTTTCAACGGCCGAACCTGCGGCTCCCGATGGTACGTGCATTGGATTGATCGAAGTATCTTGGGTTGTCTGCATGGGACCTCCTGGAGCGGCTCGCAGTCGTGCTGCGCCGATTGTTATTTATAAGTGGACGGCCCGCTTCGGGCTATCCGTTCTACCAACTAAAACGCCAAAATGAAAACACTCCCGCTCACCAAAAGTGGCAGGATCATGTCGTCATCTGGGGGTAAAAACCGCTATCTTTTGGGCAATTTCTTCAAGGTGAGCGGTGTCATGCATGTCGGCTGAAGTTTCTCTGAGCACCACTACATCTAGTGCGTTGATCAAAAGTGAGAACTAATTGTAGTGGCTAGCCCGGTCACACGCAATAGCTAACTGGAATCAATAACCTAATTTTTTTGACATTTTTTAGCGTGCGCAGCCTTGACTTTTTCGGGCAAGGGCGCAAGGCTGTTTTCACGGTTAGCGGGTACTAACCAGGCGCGCCCTGGCGCGGGCGCTGTGCTTACAGTTCCGGCTCGTGGATAGCGAGTTTTTGCATCTGGTAGCGCAGCTGGCGGAAACTGATGCCCAGCAGTTGGGCTGCCTGGGTGCGGTTGTAATTGGTTTGCGCCAGCGCCCGCAAAATGATGTCGCGCTCGACCTGTTCCAGGTAGTGCGGCAGGCTGTTGGGCAGCGGGTTGTCGAGCGGCGCTGGGGCAGGCGCCGCGGCCGGCACGGGCGCGGCCATCGCTGGCACGACCGCCACGGCATCAACGGTGCGCGCCCCCTTGAGCGACAAGTCGCCCACTTCAATCACGCCGTCGTTGGCAAACGCCAGCGCGCGTTCGAGGATGTTTTCCAGCTCGCGCACATTGCCCGGGAAGGAATACGATCTCAGGGTGTCGAGCACGCCCTCGCCCAGCGCGGCGCGTAGCCCCGGTCCGGCCAGGCGCGTCAGGATCGCATTGGTCAGCGCGCCCAGATCGGCCGCACGCTCGCGCAGCGGCGGCACGGAGAGCTCAATCACGTTGAGCCGGTAAAACAGATCTTGCCGAAATTTTCCCGCTTCCACGCATTGGGCCAGGTTCTGGTGGGTGGCGCTGATCAGGCGCACGTCGACCGGCTCCTCGGCGGTGGCGCCGATCTTGCGCACGCGCCGTTCCTGGATCGCGCGCAGCAGCTTGACTTGCATCGCCAGCGGCAAATCGGCCACTTCGTCGAGCATCAGCGTGCCGCCGTTGGCAGCCTGAAAAAAGCCGTCGCGGTCGTCGGCCGCGCCCGTGAACGCGCCTTTGCGGTAGCCGAAAAACTCGGCTTCCATCAGCGCTTCGGGGATCGCGCCGCAATTGACGGCGATGAACGGCTTGGCCGCGCGCGAACTCTGGGCGTGGATTTCGCGCGCCGCCAGTTCCTTGCCGCTGCCCGATTCGCCCGTGATGGCGATCGGCGCCATCGAGCGCGCCAGGCGCGCGATCTGGTCGCGCAGCGCCTGCACCATCGGCGAATCGCCAATCAGGCGCCGTTCGGCGCCCTGTTCGTGGGATGGCGCCGACAAGCGCAGCGCCGATTGCACCATGATCCGCAATTCGTCCAGCACCACCGGCTTGGAGACGTAATCGAAGGCGCCAGCCTTGAGCGCCACCACCGCGTTGTCGGTGCTGCCGTAGGCGGTGACGACTGCGATCGGGGTGCTCTTGTTGGAGGCGCTCACTTCACGCACCAGTTCGAGCCCCAGCCCATCGGGCAGGCGCATGTCGGTCAGCACCAGCGCGTAGTCAAACTGCGCAAGGTAGGCGCGCGCCTGTGCCAGTGTGGCGGCGCTGTCGACGTCCAGTCCCATGCGCACGAGCGTAATCTCCAGCAGCTCGCGCAGGTCCGCTTCGTCGTCAACTACCAGGATACGGGGTGAAGCCATGCGCTGCCTTTCTGTTTCTTTTTTCCCGCGTCAGACCGCCAGCGGCTGCGCAAACGTGATGACAAACCTGCCGCTGGCCTTGTACGCGCCGGCCACGCTAGCATCGAAGCGGTATTCGTAATCGAGCATCGCATCGTTATTGAGGCACAGCTCGCGCGCCAGGTACAGTCCCAGCCCAGTGCCTTTGCTCGACGTCGTATAGAACGGCTCGAACAGGTGCGAACGCACTTCCGGCGTGATGCCAGGACCGTCGTCCTGCACGTGCAGTTCCATCCGTCCGCTCGCATCGGTGACGACGTCGATGCGGATGCTGCACGCCGCACCGCTGGCGTAGCGCACCGCATTGGTGAGCAAATTGACCAGCACTTCGCGCAGGTGCAAGCCGTCGAATCGGACCGGCGCCGCCTCGGTGTTGCCGAGGCACACTATATCATCTCGCAGCCCGTGGGTTTCCTGAAATTCGGCTTTCAGCTCGCTCAGGAAGCTCGCCAACAACAACGGTTCGCCATTGGGCTGGACCTTGCGCGAAAGCTGCAAGATGTCTTCGACCATGCGGTTGACCCGGGTGACGTTGTCGCCGACGATCCTGAGCAGGCGCGCATGGGTGGGCGCGGTCAGGTCTTCGGCCAGCAAGGCGGTGGCATGGGCGATTGCCGAGAGCGGGTTGCGCACCTCGTGCGCGATGCTGGCGGTGAGCCGGCCCATCGAGGCGAGCTTGAGTTCCTGGGCCTGGTTTTCGATGGCCGTCACGTCCTGCATGAAGATCACGCAGCGTTCGGCCGCCTCGTCGGGCGTGTCGACCCGCGCGAAACGCAGTTTCAGGTGCGCCGCCAGGTCGCGCCGGCCGCTCCAGGCGGCAATCCGCATTTCGCCGCCGATATCGTGGTACGGGCGCAGCGTGACGAAAGCGGCGCGCTGGGCGAGCTGCCAGTCTTCCTTGGCGCTGTGGTGCAGCCATGACGAAAACGCGTGCGCCACCGGTTCCAGCGCCGCCATTTCGGACAACGTGAAGTCGCCATCCTGGCCGGCCAGTCCCAGCATGAACAAGGCCGCCGGATTGGCCGCCGCCACGCGCCCGTCGCGGCCCACCACCAGGATGCCATCCTCGACGTCGGCAATGACGATCTGGTTGATCGCCTGCTGGATCTTGAGGTCGATGCCGCGCTGCGAAGCCAGTTCTTCCTGGCCGATCAGTTTCGCTGCCAGCCGGTTGACCACGATCACGATCGAGAAAAACACCGCGCCGTACAAGCCGGCCTGCGCCATCGGCAGGTCGCGCTCTTCGAGAAACACCCGGTATACGGTTTCGGCCAGCAGGAACAGCGTGACCAGCGAAGCTGAAAACAGCGACAGCACCAGCGGCGCCAGAATCGCCGCCCCGGCCAGCGGGAACAGGTACAGGATCACCAGCCCGCTGCGCGCCCCCCCGGCCGACAGGTAGAGCAGAGAAATGACGGCGATGTCGAGCATCACCTGGGCTGCCACCTGGAACAGGAAGCGGCGCCGCACATAGTACGCGAGCGATCCGAAGCCGACCGCGGCGATCAGGTAGACCACGCAGGTTTCGGCATACAGCACATAGCCGGCACTTTGGCCGCGCCGGTCGAGCGTGAGGTACAGCAGCAGCACCAGGGCGATCACGACCCGGGTGCCGTTCATTGCATGCAGCGAGCGCCAATAGGTCTCGCGCGATTCGCGTGATAGCGCGGTCCAGCGCCGCATCGGGACTATTGCGCCGGCAGCCGCACGTGCGCCGGGCTGCAGTAGTCCAGGCCATCGGCCCGCACGGATTCGGAAGCGGGAAAGTACACGTGGCAGTGGGCGCAGCAGGCCATGGCCTCGCCCGCACCGGATGCAGGTCCGGGCTGCGGCTGGGCGCCGCGCGGCGGCGCGCTGACGCTGCGTACTTTGCTGCGCAAAGCCATCACGACCAGTACCGCCAGCGCGATCCAGAATAAAAGACGACTCATACGAATGCCTTGTGCAATACAACTTCAAATACAAAACGGCTGCCGACGTAGGCCAGCACCAGGGTGGCGAAACCGGCCAGCGTGAAACGCAGCGCCGTCTTGCCGCGCCAGCCGCGCCAGCGGCGCCCGGCCAGCAGCGCCGCGAACAGCGCCCATGACAGCACCGTAAACAAGGTCTTGTGGTCCCAGCGGATGGCCTGGCCGAACAGCTGTTCGGAGAACACCACGCCCGACAGCACCGTCAGGCTAAGCAGGATGAAGCCAATCCAGATCAGCCGGAACAGCAGTTTTTCCATCGTCAGCAAAGCGGGCAGCTGGTCGATCGCGCCCGCCAGCCAGCCCGCTTGCGCGCTGCGCGTATGCAGGTGCGACTCCTGCAGCGCCATCAGCACCGCGTGGAAGGCGGCAATGGTCAGGATGCTGTAGGCCAGAATCGCCACCGCAATGTGCCAACCGAACGCCGGCGCCATGCCTTGCAGCGGCAGCAAGCTGCCCGGGAACACGACCGGCAGCACCGCCACCGCAGCGGCGCACGGCATGACCAGCCGGCGCAGGCCGTCGAGCGCGAAATTGCGGTTTTCCAGCCAGTAGGCGGCCACCGAGATCCACAGCGCGGCCGACAGCATCAGCGCAAAGCCCAGCCGCACAGTGCCGTTGGCCAGCATGTCGGTCCACAGCGCCCCCGCGTGCAATAGCCAGGCCAAGGCGGTCATGCCTGACAGGAGGGCCCGCTGGCGGGTCGGAAGAAATGCGCACACGGCGTACAGCAGCGCCGCAGCGAGATATAAGTAAGTCTGCATGGGTCGAGTTTACACTATTGGGGCGGCGTTCTGGCCGCAAGGCTATACCGCCGTGTACAGGGTGTCAATTTTCGCCAGTGCAAGCGGCCTCCTGTTAGGATGCCTGCCTGAACTTAACTTCACCGCGGATTGCACCTTGAACTTCAGCCAGCGCAGCCTGTTCCTCTTGTTAGCTACCCTGATCCTGTGCGCACCGGCGATCGCTGCCGAGCGCGCATGCGCCTTTCGCCAAGGCCCGTCGGTCGAAGGCAACATTTATGAGCCGGCCGAGTGGCCAGTGCACCTGACGGAAGCCGACTTCGTCCGCCCCGGCATCGTGCGGCCCGGCCATGATCATTTTTACCTGTACATCGCCTGGCGTGCGCTCAGGGGACAGGCGCTCACACCCCAGCAGCGCCAGCGCATGGCGCCGTTCGATCCGTGCTGGGTCACCGCAGCCGACGATGCCTGGGGCTACGATGCGTCGCAGGACCCGGCCTTGGTCGCCGCCCTGGCGCAATGGAACGAGACGCGCGCAAGTGTGATTCCGGCAGCGCCGGCGGCACCGGTCTTTGCGCACCATTACGATAGTGCCAACTGCCATGCGGACGCGTTTCGCAATGCCGCGCGAGTGCTGGCCAGCCGCATCGCCAGTTTCGGAAAAGGGCCGGCCACCAGCGACTGGATCGCCGCCCAGGACGCCGTGTTCGCCAGTTGCAGCGCCAAGGCCGACCTGCCCAAGGACGCTCCCGCTGACGCGCCCGCCTGGCTGCGCGCCGACCGCGCCTACCAGCAGGCTGCAGCGGCGCTGTACCGCGGCGACTACCCGGACGCGGCGCGCCGTTTCGACGCGATCGGCGCCCCCTACCTGGCCGCGCGCGCCGACCTGCGCGCCGGCGACCCGGCCGCGATGGCGCGCGCCCGCACCCGGCTCGAGCCGCTCGCGCAAGCGGCCGACGACAGCGCAATGCGCACCGATGCGCGGCGCTTGCTGCAAATGCTTCAGTTGCGCACCGAACCTGCCGTGCTGCTGGCCAGTCTGGAGCAGCGTCTCGCGGCCACGGATCCGGGCCCGTCGATCGGCCAGGATGTGCGCGACTATGCGCTGGCCTACCGCAACGGCAACGGCAGCGCGCGCGCCGATCTCGGTTTCGCCGGCTGGCTTTCTGCGCTGCGCGGCACCGGCATCGATGCCCGCCAGGCGATGCAGAAGTGGCGCGAAACGCGCGAGCCGCCATGGCTGGTCGCCGCGCTGACGCTGGCGACGACCGATTCGAGCGACCTGGCGCAGCTGCGCGCCGATGCGCTGCGGCTGCCCGTCAATTCCCCCGCTTTCGTGAGTGCGCGCTACCACCTGGCGCGCCTATCGGCCGACGGTGCACTCACGGCGCTACCGCCGGTATCACTGAGCGCACAAGACGCGAACGCCTTCAGGCGCATCGGCCTGGCGCATGCGCGTTCACTGGCCGACGTCGCCCGGTTCGCACCCCGTACCAATGCGATGGCAAGCGAGGTGCAAAGCGCAAACGCGCTGGATCGAGATGGCGCCGCACTCATTAACAGCGGCCTCACGCTCGACATGCAGGTCTCGCTTTTGCGCATGAAGGCACTGCCGCCGGCGCTGCGCCAGGACCTCGCAGTCGTCATCTGGACCCGTGCGTTTATCCTGGACCGGCCGCAGGTAGCGGCAAACATGGCGGGCATGGTCAAGGCCGCGATTCCGGCTGCGGCGCAGGACATCGACAACATGCTCGTCCAGACAGATCCCGCGCAGCGCCGGGCACTGGGCGCACTGCTGCTGGCGCGCTTTCCGGGCATGGTTGCCGATGCTCGCTTCGAGCTGTACTACACGGTCGATCCGGCTACTATCGCACTGCCGAACATGCACCGCCAGACGGCGATGGATGATTCGCGCGACAATTGGTGGTATGCATTCGCGGGAGGTAAATCAGGCTACGGCGAGGCGTCCGCCGCGCCGCCTGCGCCCCGTTTCCTCAGCCGTGCCCAGCGAAAAACGCTGGCGGCGGAGCGGGCGGCACTGGCGGCCACGCCCAACGGCGCCGACTATCTGGCCAGTCTGGTGATGGCTTACGCGCACAACCATCCGCGCGATCCGCACCTGGCCCCTGCGCTGGCGACGCTGATCCGGGCCTGCGGCGGCGCCGCCCAAGGAGCGCTGACCGGCGCCATGTTCCGCCACCTGCACCGCTATTTCCCCGGCAGCGAAGCGGCCAGGCGTACCCCAACCCACCATTAAGCTTCAGTCGATCGCCGCCGCCCGCAGTTCGGCGTTGTGGTGGCGCTGCTGCTCTTCCATGACCAGCTGACCGAGTTCGCGCTTGAGGGCGTTGAATTCGGGCGCGGCCGGATCGCGCATGCGCGGCAGTTCGACCAGCAGGTCGCGCTTGACGGTGCCGGGCCGGTAAGTCATCACCACGATGCGGTCGGCCAGGTACAGCGCCTCTTCGATGCTGTGGGTGACGAACACGATGGTCTTTTTCAGCTCGGCCCAGATGCGCAGCAATTCGTCCTGCAGGTTGCGCCGCGTCAGTGCGTCGAGCGCGCCGAACGGCTCGTCCATCAGCATGATGGGCGAATCGAGCGCCAGCACGCGCGCGATCGCCACCCGCTGGCGCATGCCGCCCGACAGATCCTTGGGAAAACGCTGGCGAAAGTCCGACAGCGACAGCATGGCCAGCAAACCGTCCACCCGTTCGGCGATGGCGGCCTTGGGCAGCCCCTTGATTTCCAGGCCGAAGCCGATGTTCTGGGCCACCGTCATCCACGGGAACAGCGCGTATTCCTGGAACACCATCCCGCGCTCCGGCCCGGGCCCGGTAACCAGCTGGCCGTCGGCCGTAATCTGGCCGCTGGTGGGCAGCGCAAAACCGGCCACCGCATTGAGCAGGGTCGACTTGCCGCAGCCGGAAGGGCCCAGCAGGCAGGTGAACTGGCCGCGCGGGATCTCCAGGTTGATGTCCTGCAGGGCCACCAGTTCGCGCCCTTCGGCGGCAAACACCTTACTCACGCCACTGATCTGAATATGGGCTGCGCTCATGTCAGTGCTCCAGGCCGCGGTGCCAGCGCAGCAGATAATTGTTCAGGCGGTTCATGCCGATGTCGATGGCCAGGCCCAGCATGCCGATGGTGATCATGCCGGCCATGATCTTGTCGGACCAAAAATACTCGCGCGCTTCGAGGATGCGAAAGCCGAGGCCATTGTTCACCGCAATCATTTCGGACACGATGACCACGATGAAGGCGGTGCCGATCCCGATCCGCACGCCCGCCAATATATAAGGCACGGCGGCCGGCAGAATCACGCGCAGGAACATGGTGCTGCCGGACGCGCCCAGGTTGCGCGCAGCGCGCAGATAAATGCCGTCAACCTGGCGCACGCCGGCGATGGTATTCATCAGCACCGGAAAAAAGGCGCCAAGGGCGATCAGGAACACTGCCGGCGGGTTGCCCAGCCCGAACCACAGGATCGCCAGCGGAATGTAGGCGATCGGCGGGATCGGGCGCAGCAGCTGAACCAGGGGATTGAACCAGGTGTACACCCGCCGCGACGCGCCCATGGCCAGGCCAAGCGGCAGCGCCAGCCCGGCGCCGATGACAAAACCGAGCAGCACCCGGACCATGCTGGCGCACGAGTCGACCAGCAGTTCGCCGGAAATGGCCCACATCAACCAGCTGCCTTGCGTATGCGGCTGCAGCGGCAGCAGGTAAGCGAACCATTTCTGCACCACTGCCAGCGGCGACGGCAGCACTTGCGGGTTGACCCAGCCCATGCTGGCCACCAGCTGCCAGACGGCGATGATGACGGCCGGCACCACCATGCCGACGCCAATGTCACGCAGTTTCGCAGTTTTCATGCCTTATTTGACGCCCAGGCTTTTCTTGGCGGCGTCCAGCAGGTCGGTTTTGACCCAGTCCTTGGCCAGCGGCGGCTTGGCCATGCGCCCTACCCCGGTCTTGACCATGGTGTCGGTGGTGACCTGGATGTGCTGGGCCGTGATGTCGTACGAGTACGGCGAATTGCTGATCGCGTCCTTGAAATCGTCGCTGCTGATCTGGCCCTTGAAAACAATCTCGCGCACGTACTTCTCGGCCAGCGCCTTGTCGTCGATGAAGGCCTTGGTCGACTGCACGAAGCAGCGCATGAATTTTTCCGCCAGCGGGCGCTTCTCGTTGTAGAACTTCTCGGTCATGACCATGGTGCGCACCGGTTCGCCGATTGGCGTGTCGTAGGGCTTCATCACTTCAACACCGAAGCCCTTGTTGATCGCCTGCGACGACTGCGGTTCGGACTGCATCATGGCGTCGATGTTCTTGCCCAACAGCGCCTGGTTCAGGTCCGCGAACGGCAGGTAGATCAGCTGCACGTCCTTGCCCGGCGCGCTGTCGGCCGACAAGCCGGCCGCTTGCAGTTCGGCCATCAGCAGCACTTCGTGGATGCCGCCGCGCGTCACCCCGACCTTCTTTCCCTTCAAGTCCTTGACGCCCTTGATGGCGCCGTCAGGGCGCGCCACCAGGCGCGCGCCGCCTTTGGCGAAACCAGCCACCACGACTATCGGCGTGCCGCTGGCGCGCGCCGAAATGGCCGCCTCCGATGCGGTGGCGCCGACATCGAGCTCGCCGGCGATGATCGCCTGCATCACGTCGAGTCCCTTGGCGAACATCTTTTCATCGACCTTGATGCCGCACTTGGGCGCCATCTCCTTGATGTACGAGACGGCGCCATAGTGTGCGAATTTGAGATTGCCGAGCCGGATGACGTCTTCGGCGTGGCTGGATGTGGCCAGCAGCAAGGCTGCGGCGGCGAGGAGGGTCTTGGTAAAGCGTGTCGTCATGCGGTTCTCCGAAATGGTTCCCGTTCGATGAGTGCTGCCGCTCGATTATGCATTTAAATGGGTGCGCACCACAGTGCAGTTGCATTAATATTTCCGCGCAGAAATATAGTCGCTGTGCCGGCCGCTGTCAAACGGGGCGCGCAAGCTTTGCCGCAGTGACTGGCGCTGGCCATGCCGTAGCCCCTGCCACATAGGTTAAAATGGCCCACTTTCGGCGCTGCCGAACCGCCTCTCTCTATATATTAGTCAGGTCTGCCATGCTAGATAACTTAACCCAACGCCTTGCCAAGGTCGTCAAGACCATGCGCGGTGAGGCGCGTCTGACCGAAACCAACACCGCCGAGATGCTGCGCGAAGTGCGCCTGGCGCTGCTCGAAGCCGACGTCGCCCTGCCGGCGGTGCGCGAATTTATCGGCCGCGTCAAGGAAAAAGCGCTGGGCGAAGAAGTCATCGCCTCGCTCAGCCCGGGCCAGGCCCTGGTTGGCGTAGTCCAGCGCGAGCTGGCCATTCTGATGGGCGCCGACCTCGGCCCCGAAGCGTCGCAACTGAGTTTCGCCCAGCAGCCGCCCGCAATCATCCTGATGGCCGGCTTGCAAGGTGTCGGTAAAACCACCACCGTCGGCAAGCTGGCCAAGTATTTGAAGGAAGAAAAAAAGAAGAAGGTGCTGACCGTGTCGGCCGACGTATACCGTCCGGCCGCGATCGCCCAGCTCGAATCGGTGACCAAGCAGGTCGGCGCCGACTTCTTCCCGTCCACTTCGAGCGACAAGCCGGTCGACATCGCGCTGGCAGCGCTCGACTGGGCCAAGAAGCATTACCACGATGTGCTGATCATCGACACCGCCGGCCGTCTGGGCATCGACGAAGCGATGATGCAGGAGATCTCCGCAGTCCATAAAGCGGTCAACCCGATCGAAACGCTGTTCGTGGTCGACGCCATGCTGGGCCAGGATGCGATCAACACCGCCAAGGCCTTTAGCGACGCGCTGCCGCTGACCGGCATCGTATTGACCAAGCTTGACGGCGACTCGCGCGGCGGTGCGGCGCTGTCGGTGCGTCACATCACCGGCAAGCCGATCAAGTTTGCCGGCGTGTCCGAAAAGCTGGACGGCCTGGAAGCGTTCGATGCCCAGCGCATGGCCAACCGCATCCTGGGCATGGGCGACATCATGGCGCTGGTCGAAGAAGCGCGTAAAGGCGTCGACAGCAAGGCTGCGGCCGACATGGCCAACAAGATCAAGGCCGGCGGACGCTTCGACATGAACGACTTCAAGTCGCAGCTTGGCCAGATGAAGAAAATGGGCGGCATGGCCAGCCTGATCGACAAGCTGCCGGCCCAGTTCCAGCAAGCTGCCGGCGGCGCCAACATGGACCAGGCCGACAAGCAAGTGCGGCGCATGGTCGGCATCATCGACTCGATGACACCGCAGGAACGCTCCAAGCCGGAACTGATCAAAGCGACCCGCAAGCGCCGTATTGCGGCCGGCGCGGGCGTCCAGGTACAGGAGGTGAACCGCATGCTGGCGCAGTACGATCAGATGCAGACCATGATGAAAAAGCTCAAGGGCGGCGGCATGATGAAGATGATGCGCGGTATGAAGGGCATGATACCCGGTGGGATGAGATAGGACTTTTTGGTGCAAAACCGTGGCGGCGCAGCCGCTACGGGGCGTCCTCGGGGCTTTTCCCTCTCAAAATCGGGAATAATTCTTGAAAAACACTTGCAACATCGGTAAATCCCCACCAATATAAGCCGTGCGATCAATTGCGCAATTTCCCATGTGTTCGTTAAGGAGGCTCGAAGATGGCAACAGCCAAAAAAACCCCAGCAGCAGCGCCTGCAAAAAAAGCAGCAGCCAAGCCGGCGGCAAAGCCAGCAGCGAAGAAAGCTGCTCCAGCTAAAGCAGCAGCACCAAAAGCAGCAGCAGCAAAAAAACCAGCAGCCCCACGCAAGCCGAACGCCGCTTTCATGAAAGCGATGACTCCTTCCGCGACGCTGGCAGCAGTGGTTGGCGCGACCCCGTTGCCACGCACCGAAGTGACCAAGAAAGTCTGGGACTACATCAAGAAACTTGATCTCCAGGACGCAGCAAACCGCCGCATGATCAATGCTGACGACAAGCTCAAAGCTGTCTTCGGCGGCAAAGCTCAGGTGTCGATGTTCGAAATGACCAAACTCATTTCGGATCACCTGAAGTAATTGACGTCTTAAAAAAACAAAAGCCCCGATCGCAAGATCGGGGCTTTTGTTTTTTTAAGACGTCACCCCCGCGAAAGCGGGGGCCCATGTAGTGGCCCATTAAAACCCCAACGCCGCCTTCATCAGATGGAACACCCTGGTGTTCTCCATCGTCCCCTTGAACGCTCCCGAACCTGCGCCGGTGGCAAACAGCTTCACATCGCCGCCGCCATGGCTTTCGCCGCTTTGCCGGATAGCCGTCTCCTGATGGTAGCCATCGGCCTGCGCCTGCGCACTGTCGACGTCCTGGCGCGCATCCGGGCGATTCGGCCCGGTGCCGAACATCAGCGTAGTGTAGGTCTTGCCGTCGGCGTCAAGGGCCGGCTTGCCGTCGCTGTAGCTGCGCACGATGTCGAGGATGGGATTGCCACGCTTGGCGTAACCGTCCATCACCATCGAATGATCGTGGTCGGCAGTGACCACGATCAGGGTATTGCGCAAGCCCGGGTCGAGCACCCGCATGCGCGCCAGCACCGCCTTGATCGCATCGTCGAAGGCGATGGTCTCGGT
The DNA here is from genome assembly GCA_040390915.1 of Pseudomonadota bacterium. Lineage (GTDB taxonomy): Bacteria > Pseudomonadota > Gammaproteobacteria > Burkholderiales > Burkholderiaceae_D > Telluria_A. The sequence goes on along the minus strand of JAZJXM010000022.1, from coordinate 58,600 downwards.
CAACGCCAGCTTGGCGGTCGAGTCATGCAGGCCATGATCGATTTTGCCGCCTTCAACCATCAGGAAGAAGCCGTTCGGATTGGCGGCCAGCAGATTGACCGCCTTGAGCGCCATCTGCGACAACGCCGGTTCGTCGGCGCGGCGCTGATGGTCGTCACTGAGGTGGCTTTCTGCGCTGTACAAGCCGATGAACTTGCGTCCCGGCCGCGCCGCCTGCATCGCGTCCTTGGTAGTGGCCACTGCATAGCCCCGCGCCGCCAGCTCGGCCAGCAGGTCGCGCCCGTCGCTGCGCCCTTTCGGGTTGCGCTGCGCATCATACGGCGTGAACAAGTTGCGCCCACCGCCCATCAGCACGTCCACGCCGTCCATGAGCGCCGCGTTGTAGCCGGCGCCGCCCGGCACGATCTGCGCCGCGATGCTGTAGGCGGCGTTCCGGTGGCAGGAGTGGGCAAAGGTTGATGCCGGCGTTGCGTGCGTCATCTCGGTGGTGGTGATCGAACCGACCGCCTTGCCGTGCGCCTTGGCCAGTTCGAGGATGGTGGTGGCGGCGCTGCCATTGCCCGCTTCGCAGCGGTCGATGCTGCCGTTGCCATGCTCGTCCTTGCGCGGCGACAGCGGCTTGGCGTCGGCCATCGAAATGACGTCATTATTGATCTTGATGCCGGTCATGTAGGCGCCCATCGATGGCGCGCTGTCGGTGGTCTGGGCGTCGTTCGAATAGGTCTTGATGCGCGCCGAGTGCTCCAGCTTCTCCATGTTGAGGAAGCCTTCTTCCTGGTACTTGTAGATGCGCGCCGCGGTAATCGTGGTCGGCCCCATGCCGTCGCCAAGGAAGAAGATCACGTTTTTTGCCACCGGCGTGGCGGCGTTGGCGCCCATGCTGCAAGTGGCAGCGAGCAGCAGCGCGGTGAGACGGGTAGGCGTCATGGTCAATTCTTTATAGAGAGTGTTACCAGCCGGCGGCGGCCTTGATCAGTTCAAATACGCGCGTGTTGTCGATGGTACCTTTGAAACTGCCGGCGCCAGCGCCGATCGCGCCCAGGTAGACATCGACGCCGCCGTGCGCCTCATCGCCGGCGACGCTGCGCACCGCCGCTTCCTGGCGATAGTCGTCGGCCGTGACGATGGCGTCGGTCAGCGCCGGGGCGCTGCTGCGCTTGCCCGTCACCCGGTGTTCGCCCACCCCAAAGCCGATGATCGTAAACGGCATGCCGTCGGCGTCAACCCGCGGCGCGCCGTCCGCTACCTTCCTCACCAGTCCCAGCACGCCAGGCTCGGTGGCCGTAGTCTTGCCGGTGCGGCGGGCGTAACCGTTGAGCATCATCGTGTGGTCATGGTCGGCGGTGACGACGATCAGGGTGTTCTTCAGGCCCGGGTCGCGCGCCTGCATCTGCGCGATGGTCGCCTTGAGGGTAGTGTCGAGCACCGTGATTTCCTGCAAGGCGCGCTTGGCGTGGCTGTCGTGCAGGGCCACGTCGATCATGCCGCCTTCAACTACCAGCAGGAAGCCTTGCGGATGCTGCGCCAGCACGCTGAGCGCCTTGGCTGTCATGGCCGCCAGGCCCGGCTCGCGGGCCGGGTCGCGCACCGCATCGTAGGCCAGGTCGCCCGGCGCGAACAGGCCGACCAGCGGCGCGCTGGACGCGCCATCGATGGCATCGAACTGGGCGCCGTCGAGCGCCACCCGGTAGCCCTTGGCGCGCAGTTCGGCCAGCAGGTCGCGCCCGTCGGCGCGGGTGGCGGGCAGGAAGTGGCGCGTGCCGCCGCCCAGCAGCACGTCGATGCCCTTGGGCCCAAGCGCGCGGTTGTAGCCGGCGCCGCCCGGCACCAGCGCGGCCGCAATATCGGCCTCCATCTGGCGCTGGCGCACGTGCGCGAACACGGCAGCCGGCGTGGCGTCGGTGACGCGCGTGGTGGTGACCACGCCGAGCGCCGCACCGCGCCGCTTGGCCAGTTCGGCCAGCGATGTCAAAGCGCGCCCGCCATGCATGGCCACCACTTCGTTGTTGACCTTCTTGCCGGTCATGTAGGCGCTCATCCCGGCCGCGCTCTCGGCGGCCTGGCCATCGTTCGAAAACGTCTTGACGAAGGCCGACTCGGGCAGCGTGTCGAGCGTCATCTCGCCGTCTTCGCCGACCGCATAGATGCGCGCGGCGGTGAGCGCGTTGATGCCCATGCCGTCGCCGACAAAGAAGATGATGTTCTTGGGGTGTGCAGTTGGCGCAGCATTGGCGCCCGCAGCCAGTGCCGCCATGAACATGGCGGCTATTACAGTCAATCGCATGAGGGGATTCGCGTCTTAAAAAAGAGTGTTAGTGGTATTCCCATTTCTTCCAGGCCGACAGCACCGCGTTCGGATACTGCGGCTGGCCGCGGCTGCCGTTGTAGCGCCCCAGCGCCAGGTACAGGTTGCCGCCTTCCATGTCCAGGTACATGCGCAAAATCGCGCAGCCGTAGCGCAGGTTGGTCTGCATGTGAAACAGCTTGCTGCGGTCGCTGTCGCCCACCACGCCGGTCCAGAATGGCATGACCTGCATGTAGCCGCGCGCGCCGACCATCGACACCGCGTACTTGCGGTAGGCCGATTCGACCTGGATCAGTCCCAGCACCAGCCCCGGATCGAGGCCGGAGCGGGTAGCTTCATACCAGGCCGCCTCGAGGAATTCCAGGCGCACCTGGTCGTCCGGCAGCTTGCGCTTGAGGCGATCGGACATCTGCCCCAGCCATTGCTGGTAGCGCACCCGCGCCACCTGGTCGCGAAACGTCGGTTGCGGCGGGCGCGCGTCCTTGATGGCGTTGGCCAGCGCCAGGCGCACCGAGTCGGCAATCGCTTCCTCTTTCTGATTGCCGGCGACAGCCGTGCCGGAGCCGGCGAAGGCCGCCAGCATCAGCAGTGCGAGTATGCCGCGCTTCACGTGCGCAATTTGCCCTGGATGAAGTCGACCATCCCTGCCAATGGCACGGCAGTCGCTTCGGTATCGCGCCGGCCCTGGTATTCGAGGTTGCCTTCCTTGAGGCCACGCTCGCCGATGACGATACGGTGCGGCACGCCAATCAGTTCCCAGTCAGCGAACATGGCGCCCGGACGCAGGCCGCGGTCGTCGACGATGACGTCCACGCCAGCGGCGGTGAGCGCCGCGTACAGCGCTTCAACTTCGGTCTTGACCATCTCGCTGCGGTCCATGCCCATCGGGCACAGCACCACTTCGAATGGCGCGATCGCGGCCGGCCAGATGATGCCCTTGTCGTCGAAATTCTGCTCGATCGCCGCGCCCAGGATGCGGGTCACGCCGATGCCGTAGCAGCCCATCTGCAACGGTGCAGGCTTGCCGTTTTCGTCGAGGAAGGTCGCTTTCATGCTTTCCGAGTACGAGGTACCGAGTTGGAACACGTGGCCCACTTCGATGCCGCGTTCAATCGCCAGCACGCCTTTGCCGTCCGGCGACGCGTCGCCTTCGATCACGTTGCGCAGGTCGGCCACGATCGGCTCGGCCATGTCGCGGCCCCAGTTGGCGCCCGTGTAGTGGAAGCCTTCGGCATTGGCGCCGCACACAAAGTCGGCCATGTTGGCCACCGTGCGGTCGGCCACCACGGTGACCGGCAGCTTGGTGCCGATCGGGCCCAGGTAGCCGGGAATGGAACCGTAGACTTCCAGGATTTCCGCTTCGGTGGCAAAACGGTGGGCCGCCAGGCCTGGCACTTTGCCGACCTTCACTTCGTTCAATTCATGGTCGCCGCGAATGAGCAGCATCCAGTTTTCCTTGACCTGCTTGCCGGCCACTTCCTTCTCGACCGTCAGCGCGATGGTCTTGACGGTGTGCGACAGTGGTAGCTTGAGCAGTTCAGCCACGGTTTCGCACTTGGTGGTGCCGGGCGTGGACGTCTTGGTCAACGCGGCGCTGGCGACGGCGCGTTCGGCGGCCAGCGGCAGCGCTTCGGCCGCTTCCATGTTGGCCGCGTACTCGGAGGTCGGGCAATACACGATCGCGTCTTCGCCGGTGCTGGCGATGACGTGGAACTCGTGCGAACCGGAGCCACCGATGGCGCCGTTATCGGCTGCGACGGCGCGGAACTTCAGGCCGAAGCGGTTGAAAATGGCGGTGTAGGCGTCAAACATGATCTTGTACGACGCCTTCAGGCCGGCTTCATCGCGGTCGAACGAGTAGGCGTCCTTCATCGTGAATTCGCGCCCGCGCATCAGGCCGAAACGAGGACGGCGCTCGTCGCGGAACTTGGTCTGAATATGGTAAAAGTTCAGCGGCAGCTGGCGGTAGGACTTGATTTCGCTGCGCACCACGTCGGTGATGACTTCTTCGGACGTTGGCTGGATCGCGTATTCGCGGCCATGGCGGTCTTTCACGCGCATCAGCTCGGGGCCCATTTTCTCCCAGCGGCCCGTCTCCTGCCACAGTTCGGCCGGCTGGACCAGGGGCATCAGCAATTCGATACCGCCAGCCTTGTTCATTTCGTCGCGGATGATGGCTTCGACCTTGCGGATCACGCGCAAGCCGGTCGGCATATACGTATAAATGCCGGAACCGAGACGCTTGATCATGCCAGCGCGCATCATCAATTGATGGCTGACGATTTCAGCGTCCGAAGGCGCTTCCTTTAAAGTTGAAATAAAAAAACGTGAGGCGCGCATATCGGTGAATTCTTTTTAAAAAGAGAGGGTTATAATCAACCTAATTTTAAAGGATTAGCTGGCTGATGCGTCCAATCTTTATACAAATGGGCCCGTTTCACGTGATTCCCGCCGTTTTCGTACCCCGAAGACCAGGTGGGCTTCAATATTTGTGGGTAAAAATGTAAGAAGGCGCGCGCTGGCAGAAAGTTTCGAGGTGCACTATGCTCGACCGTGAAGGGTTTCGGCCCAACGTCGGCATCATCCTGCTTAACGCCCATAACGAGGTGTGGTGGGGCAAGCGGGTGCGCGAGCACTCGTGGCAGTTCCCGCAAGGGGGCATTAAATATGGGGAGACACCGGAACAGGCAATGTATCGCGAGCTGGAAGAAGAAATTGGTTTGCGCCAGGAGCACGTCAAGATCGTCGGACGAACGCGCGACTGGCTGCGTTACGAAGTACCAGACCATTTCATCAAGCGCGAAATTCGCGGGCACTATCGTGGGCAAAAACAGATCTGGTTTTTGCTGCGCATGTGCGCGCGCGACAACGACGTCAACCTGCGCCTGACCGACCATCCCGAGTTTGACGCCTGGCGCTGGCACGAGTACTGGGTGCCGCTGGACGTAGTGATCGAGTTCAAGCGCGACGTCTACCAGCGCGCGCTGCAGGAACTGTCGCGCTTTCTGACCTGGCCGGCCAATGGCGGGCATGGACAGGAACGGCGCCATACGGCGCGCTACCTGCGCCAGCCGCATGCGCCACGCAACGGCCAGGGCGTCGATGCAGTCGAATGCACGCCGGAATCGGAATCGGAACCGGAACCGGTGCTGGCGCCAAAGGAATAAGACCAGGGTCAGGTCGGGCAATGCGCCATTGGCGCATTGCCCGACCTGACCCTACCTCTCACGACATTATGTTCACACCCTCTTCCAATGATGTGCGGCGCTTTTTTTGCGAAGCGTTCCGCAAGCAGCGCGCCGGCGAGATCCTCAGTCCGATGGATGCGATCGCGGCCGACTGGATCGGCCAGCATCCCGAATACGACGACGTGCTGTCCGACGCCGATGCCGCCGTGGCGCGCGACTACTCGGTCGACGGCGGCCAGGCCAATCCCTTCCTGCACCTGTCGATGCACCTGTCGATCGCCGAGCAGGTGTCGATCGACCAGCCGCCCGGCATCCGTACCGCCTGCAATGCCCTCACCGCCCGCCTCGGCCCGCACGAGGCACACCACCAGATCATGGAATGCCTGGGCGAGATGATCTGGAAATCCCAGCGCGACGGCGCCCAGCCGGACGGCGTGGCCTACGTCGATTGCGTGCGCAAGCGCGCCGGCTGATTTACCGCCCCAGAATGCAAAAATCCTTCCGGGCCGGCAAGCGCCGGTGCGGAAGGATGTTGTGGGCCATCCGAAGATGGCGCCGGATCAGCGCTTGAGAACCAGCTCGCCAGGCAGGCTGTGCAGATAAGCGGCAATGTCGGACATGTCCTTGTTCGACAGCTGGGCAACCTGGCCGCCCATGATGGCGTTGTTGCGCCCGTTAGGACCGTCGCCGCGCTTGTAGGCCTTGAGCGCGTGCTCGAGGTAGTCGGCGTGCTGGCCAGCCAGTTTCGGATAGCTCGGATCGATCGGGGTGCTCAAATTGGCGCCGTGGCAGGCTGCGCAATTGTTTTTCTTGACCAGCTGCTCACCGTTGGCGATGTTGCCGCCAGCGATGGCGCTCAGCGATACCAGGCCGCAGAACAGGGCAATAATCATTTTTTTCATGGGTCTGTCCTTATTTCTTCTGCTGGGAGTAGTAAGCCGCCGCGTTGGCGATGTCCTGCTCGCTCATGCTGGTGGCAATGCCGCGCATCGACGGGTGCTTGCGATCGCCTTTTTTGTAGGCGTTCAGCGCGTTTTCGATGAACTTGGCGGACTGGCCACCCAGCATCGGTACCGGATAGACTTCAGGGAAAGTTGCCTTGTAGCCGGCGATGCCGTGGCAGCCGATACATTGTTCAACTTTAGCGGCCTTGGCGTCGCCAACGATGTCCGCTGCAGCGGCGAGGTTGGCAATGCCGGCGAGCACGAGAAGTGCGAAGAATTTTTTCATGGTGGCGATGGTAAGTGGTAGTCGGTACCGTACGTGCAAAAAAGTTACCTTTTGCACTATCAACCTGCGATTTTAACCGAATTAGTGCTGGTCGTCCACATTGGCAGCGGCCGTTGTGGCCGCTCGCAGGCTGGCCCGGCTTCTTGCGTGAAGCGCGCGATCACATTTTGCAGCATGCGCGAGAGCACCGGATCGACCGCCAGGCTGCCGCCGAAGGTGATCGATCCGACCGAAAACACGGCGCCGCCACCGGGGTGGGGAAAGCACACCATGTCGGCCCCGGCGCGCCACGGATTGGTGCCCTTGGCCAGGTGCACCAGGCCGCTCGGGCGCCCGAGCGGGTCGAGCTTGTCGATTTCCCAGCCCGACGCGCCGCCGCAGTTCAGGCCGGCCGCGCCCACCAGCGCCCCCGCTGTCAGGCCGGTGCCGTCAAACACCCAGTGATCCGGCGCCAGCACTTTGTACGGCGCATAGCGCGAGCGGTAGCCGGCCCGGGTAAACGCCACGCCCAGCGTGCGCCATTCGGGGCGGCCGAAATCGCGCCAGCGCCCGCCCGCATCGCTGGCCAGCGTATGGCAACTATGGTCGAAGCGCACTTCCATGCGGTCCTGCTGGATCACCGCTTTCCAGTACAGGCCGTTGCCCGACAGGTAGATCAGGTTGCCGCCGCCGCACTGGAATGCCGTCAGCGCCTGGTACATGGCGGCGCTCCAGTATTCGCTGTGGGTGTTGATCAGCAGGGCCGGGTACTGCTGCAGCAGTTCGGGGCGCTCGTGCAAATCAATGTCGGCGTACAGGTCGAAAGCGATCTTGTGGCGCTCCAGCCAGGCCAGCACATGGCGCTCGGCGTTGGCCAGGTGGCCCACCGCGCCGTGCGGGGATGCCGCCGGATTGGGGCGCTGGCTATGCACGATGAAGGCGTTGGGACGCTCCAGGCCGTCGTCGAGGGTGCTGTGATAGAGCGAGGCGCCGCCCCAGTCGTTGTAGGCTTGCCAGGTGTTGGTCGAGGCCAGCACCGCCAGCGCGCCAGCGGCCGGCAAGCCGCCATTGCGCACGATGAAGGTGATGTCGAAACTGCTGCCGTCAGGGTCGGTCAGGCGCGCCGCATACAGCCCGCTGCGCCAGTGCGGCGCGATGGCCAGCATGTAGCTGACATGCCAGCGCGCGCCATGCTCGTGCGCGTCGGCGCGGTAGTCCTGCGCAAATCCTGTGATGCAGGGATCGAGGAACAGCGCCTCGGCGCGCGCGCCATAGCGGATCACCTGCAGCGAAAAGCGCTGCGACGGCGCGTGCACGTACAGCGGCAGCACGGCGCCGGCGGCCACGCTGACGCGCTGGCTGTAGCCTTCGATCGCATGCCGGTTGGGGATCAGCCGGTCGCGCGCCAGCTTGCTCGAGCGCAGGCGCAAGCGCCCGACGATCAGCGCCGCGTGGCCCTGATTTTCGATCCGCACCGACAGCGCCGGATGGCACAGCTGCGCCGCGTCCAGGTCCAGGTGGAATACCGTGTCCATCCGCAGCAGGCGGCGCAACAGGTATTCGCACCAGCGCGCCGGCGCCGTCGCGCTGGCGCGCCAGACCTTGGAGCGCGGGCGCGGCGGCGCGCGGCGCGGGAACACCCGATGCACGACGCTGCCATCGGGCGCCGAAAAAACGATGCACAAGTCTTGCATCGGCAAATCGCCGCAGGCGCAAAAGCTGAAGCTGCCCTGGCGCGCGTCGGGATAGGCATCAACGGCCAGGACGGCGGCGGTGGATGCCTGATGTTGCAAAACGCTGGGGAAGAAATGGGCCATGGTGTCGCCCACGGTATCGGCGACATGGCACAGCGGATTTGATGCGGCTCACACTTCCTGTGGGGCAGCACCGGCGCGATGGGCGCGCCACGCCCCGAACACGGCGATGACGACGCCCAGCATCAGCGTGGCCAGCACGCCCTGGCTGACCTTGTAGTCCCAGTTGCCGATCTGCGCGGCGCCAAACGCCAGCTGGAGCGCGGCCAGCAGCAGCACATATTTGCCCAGCCAGGCCCGGTAGGTCGCGCGCGCCACGCCCAGCACCAGCAGCGCCGTGCCGGCAGCCATCAGCAACACGGTGGCCGGCGCAATGACGCCAATGTTGAGCAGCGCCCACAGCGACGCCGCGTTGCGCCACGCACACACCAGATAAATCAGCAGCAACAGCGGCGCCACGAACTGCAGCGCGCCCCGGGGACGCGGCTTGTCTTGTTGTGTCATTCAGTAACTTTTATTGGAAAGAAAACAAGCAGCAGTGTAACCGGTCCCCGCTAGAAGCAACATTCCAGACACCGGGCGGCAGCCAGCCGGCGTTGCCAATCTGACTTATACTCGATTAACTTCACTCCTACCCCATCGCCATGACCGCTACGCACAACCAGGCCCACCGCTTCCAAGGTTCGGACAGCTATGTCGCCACCGCCGACCTGAAACTGGCCGTCAACGCCGCCCTCACCTTGCAGCGCCCCTTGCTGATCAAGGGCGAGCCGGGCACCGGCAAGACCATGCTGGCCGAGGAGGTCGCCCAGGCGCTCGACATGCCGCTGATGCAGTGGCACATCAAGTCGACCACCAAGGCGCAGCAGGGCCTGTACGAGTACGACGCCGTGTCGCGCCTGCGCGATTCGCAGCTGGGCGACGAGCGCGTGCGCGACATCCATAACTACATCGTCAAGGGCGTGCTGTGGCAAGCGTTCACCGCACCCGAGCCGGTGGTGCTGCTGATCGACGAGATCGACAAGGCCGACATCGAATTTCCGAACGACCTGCTGCGCGAACTGGACCGGATGGAATTTTACGTCTACGAGACGCGCGAAATGGTCGTCGCCAAACACCGCCCGCTGGTGATCATCACCTCCAACAATGAAAAGGAACTGCCGGACGCTTTCCTGCGCCGCTGCTTCTTCCATTACATCAAATTCCCGGACAAGGACACGATGGAGCAGATCGTCAAGGTCCACTTCCCGACCTTGAAGCAGGATTTGCTGGCGCAGGCGCTGCAAAGTTTTTACGAAGTGCGCGACGTGCAAGGCCTGAAGAAAAAGCCGTCGACCTCGGAGTTTCTCGACTGGCTCAAGCTGCTGCTGGCCGAAGACATCCCGGCCGAGGCGCTGCGTAGCAAGGACGCCAAGGCCATCGTGCCGCCGCTGCATGGTGCGCTGCTCAAGAACGAGCAGGACGTGCACCTGTTCGAACGCCTGATCATGATGTCACGGACGAATCGCTGATGATCAAGGTCGAGCCGGTCACTCTCGAATTTAACGGCGTGCGCCTGGAGCCGCTGGCGTTGGCGCACGCGGACGGCCTGCGCGCGGCCGCCTGCGACGGCGAGCTGTGGAACCTGCGCGTGACGTCGGTGCCCGAACCGCACAAGGTCGAACAGTACATCGACGCCGCGCTCGGCATGCCCAACCGGCACGCTTGGGCCGTGATCGACGTCGTCAGCGGCGCCGTCATCGGCTGCACCAGCTACCACGACATCGTCCCCGAGGTCGACCGCGTCGAAATCGGTTGGACCTGGTATGGCGCCAGCCGCCAGCGCAGCCATGTCAACACCAGCTGTAAATTGCTGCTGCTGTCGCACGCGTTCGACACGCTCGGCTGCGCCGTGGTCGGCTTGCGCACCGATCATCTCAACTTCGCATCGCAGGCGGCCATCGAACGCCTGGGCGCGAAAAAGGACGGCGTGATGCGCCACGCGGCGCTGCGCCGCGACGGCAGCGTGCGCGACGGGGTCCTGTACAGCATCCTGCGCGGCGAATGGCCGGAGATCAAGGCGCGCCTGCACCAAAAGCTGCAAAGGACCTGACGTGCTGATCGACTTTTTCTTTACGCTCAAGGACGCCAAGATTCCGGTCACGATCAAGGAATTCCTGACACTGCTCGAAGCGATGCAGCAGAACGTCATCGGCCCGTCGATGGACGACTTCTATTATGTGTCGCGCCTGACGCTGGTCAAGGATGAAGCGCACTTCGACAAGTTCGACCGCGCTTTTGCCCAGTACTTCAAGGGCATCAATGCCGCCTTCGAGACCAATGCGGCCATTCCGCTGGACTGGCTGATCAAGCGCATGGAGCGCGAATTGTCCGACGAGCAGAAGGCCCAGCTTGAAAAATTCGGCTACGACAAGCTGATGGACCGCTTGAACGAACTGCTCAAGGAACAGAAGGAACGCCACGAAGGCGGCAGCAAATGGATAGGCAGCGGCGGCACTTCGCCGTTCGGCAATGGCGGCACCAACCCGGAAGGCATCCGCATCGGCGGCGCCGGCGGCAACCGCACCGCGGTCAAGGTGTGGGAGCAGCGCGCCTACAAGGACTACGACGCCGAGCGCGAACTGGGCACGCGCAACATCAAGGTGGCGCTGCGGCGCCTGCGCAAGTTCGCGCGCGAAGGCGCCGAAGAGGAACTGGCGCTCGACGCCACCATCCGCGCCACCGCCAGCAATGCCGGCTACCTCGACATCAAGATGCAGCCCGAGCGCAGGAACAAGGTCAAGGTGCTGATGCTGCTCGATGTGGGCGGCACCATGGACGACCATATCGAACGGGTCGAGGAACTGTTCTCGGCCTCGAAGACCGAATTCAAGAACATGGAGTTCTTCTACTTCCATAACTGCGTCTACGACTATCTGTGGAAGAACAACCGGCGCCGCAATGCCGAGCGCTTCCCGACCTGGGACATCTTGCGCAAGTACCCGCCCGACACCAAGCTCATATTCGTCGGCGACGCTACCATGAGTCCCTATGAAGTACTGGCTCCAGGCGGCTCGGTCGAGTACAACAACGAGGAAACCGGGGCCGAATGGCTGGCACGTTTTTGCCATGCCTTCCCCAAGTTCATCTGGCTCAATCCCGAGCCGGAAGGGGTGTGGCAGTACCGTCAGTCGATTTCGGTGATCAAGCAAATCATGAATAACCGGATGTTCCCGCTGACCATCGAAGGGCTGGAACGGGCGATGCGTTTATTGAGCAAATAGACCGGCCTATCGTGCGGGGGGAAGCCGGCGCCAGGCTGTAGAATCGCCGCAACCGCAACCACGATGTCACGAAAGGACGCCATGCCAAGTTTGCTGACGATCTTGACCGACCTCGCCTGGCCGGTCGCCATTTGCCTGGCCTGGCTGGCGGGCGAATTTGGGCAACGCGTAACGGGCCTGCCGCGCATCAGCTTTTACGGCGTGGTCGGCTTCGTGCTCGGTGCGCCGCAAATTGGCGTGCTGCCGCCGTCCGGCGCCGGCCCGGCCCTGCTGCTGGCCGACGTCGCCTTCGGACTGATCCTGTTCGAACTGGGCTACCGCATCAATCTGCGCTGGCTGCGCACCAATCCCTGGTTCGGGGCGGCCGCGCTGGTCGAGTCGCTGGCCACCTTCATCGCCATTTATTTCGTCGCCATCTGGTTCGACACCTCCACCATGACGGCGCTGATGCTTGCCGCGCTGGGCATGTCGACGTCGCCGGCCACCGTGATCCGCGTCATCAACGAGCAGCGCAGCTCGGGCCAGGTGACCGAACGCGTGCTGCACCTGTCGGCGATCAATTGCGTGCTGGCGGTATTCACCTTCAACGTGATCGTCGGCTTCTGGATCTTCAAAAGCTCGGCCGACATCGGCGACGCCACCGTCAACAGCCTGGTCGCGCTGCTGCTGTCGGCCCTGCTGGGCGCCGTATTCGGCGTGGTGGTGCCTGGCGTGCTGCGCCAATTGGGCAATTTCTCCAAGGACGCCACCGTCGGCTTTGCGCTGGCCGTGATCTTGCTGGTATCGGTCACCTACACTATCGGCCTGTCGTCGGTGGTCGCTACGCTCGCCTTCGGCCTGACCGCGCGCCACCGGCGCGTCGCGTTCAGCCAGGCGCAGCGCAATTTCGGCGCGCTGGGCGAACTGCTCACGGTGATGCTGTTCGTGTTCGCCGCCTCCACGCTCGACTGGCGCATCATGGCCAGCGGCAGCACGCTGACGCTGGCGCTGGCGGTGGTGCTGGTACGGCTACTGACCAAGACAGTCGGCGTGACCCTGTTTTCCCAGCTGTCGGGCATTTCGTGGCGCAAGGGCGCGCTGACCGGGCTGGCGCTGGCGCCGGTGTCGGTGTTCGTGATCCTGTTGCTGGAACACGCGCGCCTGCGCGGCGTGGACCTGTCGGGCGAACTGCGCGCCATGGCCGGCGTGACGCTGCTGCTGGAAGTGTTCGGGCCAATTCTGGTGCAGCGGGCCCTGATCTGGGCCAAAGAATCGCAGGGGAACTGACATGCCGCTAGAGCCATTTGCCCAATCGAAGGCGCTCACGTTCGGGGTTGAACTCGAACTGCAGCTGGTAAGCCTGTCGGACTTCGACCTGACCGCGGCCAGTCCCGACCTGCTGCACCTGCTCTCGCGCAAGCCGTTTCCGGGCAACGTTACGCCCGAAATTGCCGAGAGCATGATCGAAATTAACTCGAGCGTGCACTCGAACCACTTGCCGCTACTGGCGCAATTGCTGGAGATCCGCGACACGCTGGTGGCCGCTGGCGACCAGCTCAATATCGGGATCGCCGGCGGTGGCACGCACCCGTTCCAGCACTGGTCGCAGCAAAAGATCTTCGAAAAGCCGCGCTTCCAGGAGCTCTCTTCGTTGTATGGCTACCTGGCCAAGCAGTTCACGGTATTTGGCCAGCACGTGCACATCGGCTGCGCATCGGGCGACGACGCCATGTTCCTGCTCCATTCGCTGAACCGCTACATTCCGCACTTCATCGCCTTGTCGGCCTCGTCGCCGTTCGTGCAGGGACACGACAGCCTGTTCGATTCGGCGCGCCTGAATTCCGTGTTTGCCTTTCCGATGAGCGGACGGGCGCCGTTCACCTTGAGCTGGGACGATTTTGCCAATGTCTATTTTTCCAAGATGGAAGCGACTGGCATCATCAAGAGCATGAAGGACTTTTACTGGGACATCCGGCCCAAGCCGGAGTACGGCACCATCGAATTGCGGGTGTGCGACACGCCGCTGACGGTGGAGCGGGCAGCGGCGCTGGCAGGCTACCTGCAGGCACTGTGCCGGCACCTGCTGGAGCGGCGCGAAGAGCCGCCGGTCGAAGACGACTACCTGGTGTACAACTTCAATCGCTTCCAGGCCTGCCGTTTCGGGCTCGATGGCGCGATCACGCATCCGAAGACGTACGAGACGATGTCGCTGCGCGAAGACATCCTGACGTCGCTGCGCAAGATGGAGCGGCATGGGGAAGCGTTGGGCAGCCTTGGCGCACTGCGGCATTTGTCGGCGGCCGCGCAAGGGGCCAGCGATGCGACCTATTTGCGACACCAGTACGAGGAACAAGGCAGCGCCGAAGGCATGGTCAACGCGGCAATCAGCCGCTTCCGCGGCGGGCAATAGTTACATCGCCCTTGCGAAGGCGAGGGCCAATAGCACGTTTGATCTGTGTCGAAGTATTCATTTTCGCTGACTGCACCATGACAGGATCATGGAAAATCCTAGCTACGTATATATCCTCGCCAGCGCTCCGTACGGTACGCTGTATACCGGCGTCACGACCGACATCGTCAGACGCACCTGGCAACACAAAAGCGATTTCATCGAATGCTTTACCAAGAAATACGGTGTTCACATCCTGGTCTGGTACGAAATCCATCATGAGTTGATGGCCGGAGCCACGCGCGAGAAGCAGATCAAGCACTGGAAGCGCGCCTGGAAAGTGGAGCTCATTTCTACCAGCAACCCGACTTGGCGTGATCTCTATGTCGATTTCGCTGCCTAACCAAAGGTGCTATGGGTCCTCGCCTTCGCAAGGACGATGTGGTAGCTAGAGCCGCGTCTCGCGCGCGGCGCGCAAGAATTCATCCAGGATGGGCGTGCAGTCGAGCAGGTCTACCCCGCCGGCCCGGTGAAACTCCGGGTGCCATTGCAGCCCCATCACGAAATTGGCACGCTGGTAGCGGATCGCTTCAATGATCCCGTCCGGCTCCGATATCGCTTCAATCAGGATATCGCGCCCCAGGTCCTTGACCGCCTGGTGGTGAATGGAATTGACAAGCGGGCGCCCCGCGTCGGGAAACATGCGCGCCAGCGACGAGCCGGAAGGGAACGCGATCGCATGCCGGTGCGCGTCGTAGTCGCTGTTCACGTGCGCCTGGGCGTCGGGCACGTTGGTGGCCACGTCCTGGTACAGCGAGCCACCGAAGGCCACATTGATCAACTGGCAGCCGCGGCAAATGCCCAGCACCGGCTTGCCGGCGTCGACAAATTCGTGCAGCAGCTCGAGCTCGTACACGTCGCGCGCGCGGTCGCCGCTCCACTCGGGCCGCGTGGGCGACTCCGAATAGGTTTGCGGCGAGACGTCGGCCCCGCCCTGCAGCACCAGCCCGTCAAGGTGGCGCGCGTAGTGGCGCAAGGTGATGTTGCTGGGGTGGAGCAGACCGTTGGTATTGACCGTCGGGACCATGAACACCAGTACATCGCGCGACATGACCCACTGTGCGATCGACTCTTCGAGGTATTGCAGGTTCTTGCTGCGCAAGCCCGTGGACCCCGGTTCGGGATGGAAGATGCGCGCCGAGACGCCAATGCGCAAGGTGCGGCGCATGAAGTCGCGCCCCAGCTTGTCGCGCAGCGCGCGCCAGCGCGAGCTGAACACGCGCCGCGCCAGCGCCAGCGGCGTGTCATTTTCCTTCAGGTAGCGCGGTGGCGCATCGGCCGCGCGGCGGTCGGGAACGCGGGTCGCATGCGGCGCGCCGTCCTTGGTCGTCGGCGGGCCTCTCCTGTCTGGCTTGTCGGTATCTGGCATGCCTCAAATATAGCCCCGCTCGCCGGGCGCACGATTCAAAGTTGTAACAAATTGATCAGAAAGCGATCGACAGCAGCTTTTTGAGGGTGGCGACCAGGTGCCGGTCGGCCACCGGCTTATCGAGGATGCCGCGCACGCCGGCCGCCTTGGCGCGCACGCTGTGGTAATGGAAGTTCGGCCCCACCAGCAGCACCACGGCGATCTTCTGGCCGCCGCGCACGGCCTTGATCGACGCGGTCAGCCCATATGGATCGATGCCGGGAGTCGATGTATTGACCATCACCAGCGACACCGGCGTCTCTTCGCACAGGCGCACGGCGGTGGCGGCGCTGTCGGTCCATTCGATCGCCAGCCGGTCGCCGGCCAGCGTGGCCATGTGATCGCGCAGCGCCCCGCCCTTGTCGACGATCAGCAGCGCGCCCTTGGGCGCCGGCTTGCGCCGCTTGGCGTATTCGGCCGGGTCGGTGACGTCCAGGTCCAGGCGCGGATTGCGGCGCCGCTCGGTGATGAAGGGCAGCCCGCGCGCGGTCAGCTGGGCCTGGGCCTCGTTGCGGCGCTGGAGCAGTTCGTCGAGCATGTCGAACAAACGTGGCAGGTCGAGCGGGCGGGTCAGGCGAGGATACGGAAAATCGAGGATCGCGTTGCCGACCACGATGGCCGGCTCGAGCGCCGTGGGCGGGGTCGCCATCAGCCAGGCCAGCGCCTTGAGGTCGTCGCCATTGGTGATGGTCAGGTCGGGGTCTTGCAAACTGTCTTCCAGCAGGCAAAAATATCCCGGCCCATCGACCGGCGCCTTGGCCAGCGCATTGGCAATGCGCGGCCGTTCCTCCGGGCCGAACCCGGTCAGGCGCACCGCAAATGGATATTTATGCATGTATTTTGGCAAAACGTGAATTGTTTAACACTGCCCTGACACCCTTTGACGAATCTAACCACAATCGCTCAGGCTGGCAAGTAATACATTCGCGCCGATTTTCCTAACTTTTCCGTCCGACAAGATAGAATGCGCAGGCATCCGCATAAAGAACTTTGATATGGCCACCAAAAAACCCGCTTCCGACTATAGTGAATCATCCATCCGCGTCCTCAAGGGACTGGAACCCGTCAAGCAGCGTCCGGGCATGTACACCCGCACCGAGAACCCGCTGCACATCATCCAGGAAGTGATCGACAACGCCTCCGATGAAGCGCTCGGGGGGCATTGCAAGAACATTGGCGTAGTCCTGAACGTGGACGGCTCGATCACGGTCGAAGACGATGGCCGCGGCATTCCGGTCGGACTGCATCCCGAAGAAAACGTGCCGACCGTCGAAATCGTGTTTACGCGACTGCACGCCGGCGGCAAATTCGACAAGGGTTCGGGCGGCGCCTATGCGTTCTCGGGCGGCTTGCACGGGGTTGGCGTATCGGTCACCAACGCGCTCTCGACGCGGCTGGAGATCACGGTCTGGCGCAAGGAAGAAAACGGCAACGGCCTGCACAAGATGGCGTTCGCCCATGGCGACGTGATCGAGCCGCTCGAATCGATGCCCGCCCCGCGCGACGGCAAGAAGAGCGGCACCCGCGTGACCGCCTGGCCCGATCCGAAGTATTTCGATTCGCCAGCCATCTCGCACACCGAATTGCAGCGTTTGCTGCGTTCCAAGGCGGTGCTGCTGCCGGGCGTGACGGTCACCTTGACCAACGCCAAGAGCGGCGACGTCACCACCTGGAAGTACGAAGAGGGCCTGCGCGGCTACCTCAATGAAATGCTGGCTCAGAGCTCGAACGGGGAAACGCTCATTCCCGTGTTTGAAGGCGCCCAGTACTCGAACGGTGAAACCGACGGTTTTGCCGAAGGCGAAGGCGCGGCCTGGGTGGTCGCCTGGACCGAAGAAGGCGGCGTGGTGCGCGAGTCCTACGTCAACCTGATCCCGACCTCGAACGGCGGCACCCATGAATCGGGCCTGCGCGACGGCCTGTTCGGCGCCGTGAAGAGCTTCGTCGAGATGCATTCGCTGCTGCCCAAGGGCGTCAAGCTGCTGCCTGAAGACGTGTTTGCGCGCGTCTCGTTCGTGTTGTCGGCCAAGGTGCTGGACCCGCAATTTCAGGGCCAGATCAAGGAGCGGTTGAACTCGCGCGACGCGGTGCGGCTGGTGTCGTCGTTCTCCAAGCCGCCGCTCGAGCTGTGGCTGAACCAGCACGTCGAATACGGCAAGAAGCTGGCCGACCTGGTCATCAAGCAAGCGCAGTCGCGTTTGCGCTCGCTGCAAAAAGTCGAAAAGAAGAAGTCGTCCGGCGTGGCTGTTTTGCCCGGCAAGCTAACCGATTGCGAGTCGTCCGACATCACGCGCAACGAAATCTTCCTGGTCGAGGGCGATTCGGCGGGCGGTTCGGCAAAAATGGGCCGCGACAAGGAATTCCAGGCCATCTTGCCGCTGCGCGGCAAGGTGCTCAATTCGTGGGAAACCGACCGCGATCGCCTGTTTGCCAACAACGAGATCCATGACATTGCGGTGGCCATCGGGGTCGACCCGCACAGCCACGGCGACACGCCCGACCTGTCCGGCCTGCGCTACGGGAAAATCTGCATCCTGTCGGACGCGGACGTGGACGGCTCGCACATCCAGGTACTGCTGCTCACGCTGTTCTTCAAGCACTTCCCTGCCCTGTTCGCGCATGGCCACATCTGCGTGGCGCGTCCGCCGCTGTACCGGGTCGATGCGCCGGCACGCGGCAAGAAGCCGATCCAGAAACTGTACGCGCTCGACGACGGCGAACTGCTGGCGATCGAAGACAAGCTGTCCAAGGACGGCCTGAAAGAAGGCGCGTGGAGCATCTCGCGCTTCAAGGGCCTGGGCGAGATGAACGCCGAACAGCTGTGGGAAACCACCATGAACCCGGACACGCGCCGTTTGCTGCCGGTGTCGCTGGGCGACTTCAGCCACACCGATTCGTCGGCCCGCTTCAATATGTTGATGGGCAAGGGCGAAGCGGCCGCGCGGCGCGCCTGGATCGAAGAACACGGCAACGAAACGGAAGCGGACATCTGAGATGATCATCGGGATCGACCTCGGCACCACCAACAGCCTGGTCGCCGTTTGGCGCGACGGCAAGGCGAGCATCATTCCAAACGCGCTCGGCCAGCACCTGACGCCATCGTGCGTCGGCATGGACGACGACGGCACGGTGCTGATCGGCGAAGCGGCGCGTGCGCGCCTGCAGACCCACCCGCACATGACGGCGGCGCTGTTCAAGCGCTACATGGGCAGCGAGCGCAAGACCGTGCTGGGCAAGCAGACCTTCCGCCCGGAAGAACTGTCGTCGATGGTGCTGCGTTCGCTCAAGGAGGATGCCGAGGCATTCCTCGGCCACAAGGTCGAGGAAGCGATCATCACGGTGCCTGCCTATTTCAGCGATGCCCAGCGCAAGGCCACCCGCGTGGCCGGCCAGCTGGCCGGCCTGAAGGTGGAGCGCTTGCTCAATGAACCAACCGCCGCGGCGCTGGCCTACGGCATCCAGGACACCCAGCGCGAAACCAAGTTCCTGGTATTCGACCTGGGCGGCGGTACCTTTGACGTGTCGATCCTGGAGTTGTTCGAAGGCGTGATGGAAGTGCGGGCGTCGGCTGGCGACAACTTCCTGGGTGGCGAAGATTTCGTGACCGCCATGTTCGACGCCTTTTTGACCCGCAGTGGCATGGCCAAGGCGATGGGCGGCAATGAGCTGACCGGCAGCCAGCGCCAGCGCCTGCGCGACGAAGCCGAACGCGCCAAGCGCGCGCTGTCGGAAACGCCCAAGGTGACGATGTCGTTCTTGTATAACGGTGCCGAATTCACTTGGGAGCTGGACGAAGACATGCTGGCCACCCTGTGCGAGCCGCTGATGCAACGCCTGCGCACGCCGG
Organism: Pseudomonadota bacterium; assembly: GCA_040390915.1. Lineage (GTDB taxonomy): Bacteria > Pseudomonadota > Gammaproteobacteria > Burkholderiales > Burkholderiaceae_D > Telluria_A. Next base: position 39,198 of record JAZJXM010000022.1, on the reverse strand, counting down.
TCGAACGGGCACTGCGCGACGCCACCATCAAGGCCTCCGAACTGGAATCGGTGGTGCTGGCCGGCGGCGCGACGCGCATGCCGCTGGTGCGCAAGCTCGCTTCGCGCATGTTCGGCCGCTTCCCGCAGATCCACCTCGATCCTGACGAAGCGATCGCGCTCGGCGCGGCGGTGCAGGCGGGCCTGAAGATGCGCGACGCCGCGCTCGACGAAGTCGTCATGACCGACGTCGCGCCGTACTCGCTGGGCATTGGCATTGCGCGCCAGGTCGGGCCGAACGACTACGAGGGCGGCCACTTCATGCCCATCATCGAACGCAATTCGACGGTGCCGGTGTCGCGCGTGGAAAACATCACCACCATCCATGACTATCAGAAGGAATTGATGGTCAAGGTGTACCAGGGCGAAGCGCGCAAGGTCAGCGACAACATCTACCTGGGCACGCTGCACTTCCCGATCGAATCGAAGAAGGCCGGCGAAGTGAGCGCCGACGTGCGCTTCACGTATGACGTGAGCGGCGTGCTGGAAGCTGAAATCACGGTGTTGCCGAGCCAGGAAAAGCACAAGCTGGTGATCACCGAGAACGCCGGCGTGATGACGCCGGCCGAAATCGAACAGCGCCTGGGCGAACTGGCCGAACTGAAGATCCATCCGCGCGACCGCATCGAAAACCGCACACTGGTGGCCCAGGCCGACCGCCTGTACGAGCAGCTGCTCGGGCAGGAACGCGAATACCTGGCACAGTATGTGGCCGCATTCCAGTCGGTGCTCGACAAGCAGGACCCGCTGGCCACGCGGCGCGCGCGCGAGTCGCTGGTACAAGCCATGCGCCAGCTCGACGGGGGCAGCTTCCTGTGAATGTGTGGAGCATCCTCGGGACCAAGGCAACGGGCGATGAGCGCGAGATCAAACGCGCCTATGCACGCAAGCTGAAAGTCACGCGTCCCGAAGATGATCCGCAAGCATTCCAGGAGTTGCGCGACGCCTACGAGACGGCGTTGCGGATGGTACAACAGGCCAGCGCGCAGGACGAGGAAGAAGCCATCACCGGGCCCCAGGCAACGGCTTACACGGCTGCGTACGAATTCGAGCCGATCCATATTAGCCAGACCGGCTCGCCGACGGATGAGGCGCGCCGTTTGTGGACCGAATTCCTGCCGCTAGCCCATGTGAACACGCACCAGCAGCTCAAGCGGCTCGCAGCCAGCGGCGATTTACTCAACCTGCAGGTGCGCGAATGCTTTGAATTATGCGCCGTCCAGTATGCCGCAGGTGAAGGATGCAGCGACGAATTCCGGCTGGCGCTGGCCGAACATTTCGATTGGGAGGCCGAGCCCTCCTTTATCGCGCGCGAGATGAATGAATCGGCTGCCGAAATGCTGGCACGGCTGCGCGCGCACCGCTCGTTCGTGCATTTTTCGATACGCGCAGCCAACGATGACGCCGCGGCCGTCCTGCTGGAAGACCAAGTCAAGCATCGCTGGCTCAAGACCACGGATGGTGACTTTACGCAACGCCTCAAGTCGGCCATTCAGCACATCCGGTGGGAACACTCGGAGATGCTGTACTTTAAACTGAACAAGCAGGTATTCGACTCCTGGGAACAGGCTGCCGACAACAAGCGCTACTTCGTCGGCACCGGATTCGCCTCATTCATCATCGGCATGGTGTTGTGGGTGGCAGCGGTGGTGGCCCTGCTGCATGCTGATCGCCTCGAAAACAATGCATTGACGGCCTTCGTGATCGCACAGGGAAGCACTTTTTCCGCAATTGCCGCGCTCACTTTCTGGCGCCCAAGCGTCGTATCGTCCACGTGGCAAGTCTGGGGCGGCCGTATCCTGCATGAAGCGCGCTACCGGCCGCAATGGCAATATGGCTGGATGGCCGTGTTCGCATTCGCGTCACTTTGCATGTTCATTCCCAATCCGTCGGACCTTTCCCAATTCGCCGTGCTGGCGATGATGCTTGGCAGCGCCGCAGTGGCCACGTTCGCCAACTCGGCGGTGCTGACCAAAATCTCTTTCCTCGTGGCCGGCTTCCTGGGCATCATGCTCGGCCTTGCGATGCAGGACGGCCGTTTTGCCGTGTATGGACTGGCCACTGCAATACCGGCAGCCTACTGCGCGGTTCAACTAGCCTATCGCGGTGGCGCCGACTTGTTCGAGTGGCTCGATTGGCCGTCTGCCTGGCTATTGCCGGCGCGTGCCCTGTGGCTGGCCGGCGCTGTCGGCGCGGTCGCCTATGCTGGTTCCACCCCAGTGCCAGCCGGTACTTACCCGGCCTTCATGTGGGTATGGCTGATGGCCGGCATGCTGCTCACGCGTCCCACAATCCACCATTTTTTTGCCGTCGTCGGCGCGTTTTTCTTCCGCGGCATTGCCCTGACGACGATCGACAGCACCAAATTTTTATCCAGCCAGCCGATGGCATCACTCATTTTCGGCCTGGCCTTTATCGCCATCTTCATGGTTGTGAACATGGCACGCGCTAAAACCAATCAACATCAATTCACCTAAGTACCATGACGACCCAAGACGATCTCTTTGCCGAACCTCCACCGCCGCCAGGCGATGACGATGCCGCCGAAACGCTGACCCTGTCCACTTTCGCCGAACGCGCCTATCTCGATTACGCGGTCTCGGTAGTCAAGGGCCGTGCGCTGCCGGACGTGGCCGACGGCCAGAAGCCGGTCCAGCGCCGCATCCTGTTCCAGATGAACGAACTGGGGTTGGCTGCCAATGCCAAGCCGCGCAAGTCGGCCGCCGTGGTCGGCGACGTGATGGGTAAGCTGCACCCGCACGGCGACCAGTCGATTTACGACGCCATGGTGCGCATGGCCCAGGACTTCTCGCTGCGTTACCCGCTGATCGATGGCCAGGGCAATTTCGGTTCGCGCGACGGTGATGGTGCGGCGGCGATGCGCTACACCGAAGCGCGCCTTAGCCCGATCGCCAAGCTGCTGCTCGACGAAATCGACCAGGGCACGGTGGACTTCCAGTCCAACTATGACGGCCAGCACAAGGAGCCAAAAACACTGCCGGCACGCCTGCCGATGGTGCTGCTCAATGGCGCATCTGGCATCGCGGTCGGCCTGGCCACCGAGATCCCATCGCACAATCTGACCGAAGTGGCCGCGGCGGCAGTGGCGATGATCAGAAACCCCAAGATCACCCATGCCGAACTGATGGCCATCATTCCGGGTCCGGACTTCCCGGGCGGCGCCCAGATCATCACACCGCCATCGCAGATCGCCGACATGTATGCGAGCGGGCGCGGTTCGATGAAGGTGCGCGCACGCTGGACGATTGAAGAGCTGGCGCGCGGACAGTGGCAGGCGGTGGTCTCGGAACTGCCGCCGGGGACCTCGTCGCAGAAGGTGCTCGAAGAGATTGAGGAACTGACCAATCCGAAGATCAAGATGGGCAAGAAGGCGCTCTCGCCGGAACAGCTCACGCTCAAGCAGTTGATCCTCGGTTCGCTCGACACAATACGCGACGAATCGGGCCGCAATGCGCCGGTGCGGCTGGTGTTCGAACCGAAGTCCAAGAATCAGGACCAGGCCGAATTCATGCTGATGCTGCTTGCGCATACGTCGCTCGAATCGTCCAATTCGATCAACCTGGTGATGATCGGCGGCGATGGCCGTCCGCGCCAGAAGGGCCTGGGCGAGATTATTCAGGAATGGATCGATTTCCGCTTCGTCACGGTGCGCCGCCGGACTGAATTCAGGCTGGGCAAAGTCAACGACCGCATCCACATCCTCGAAGGCCGCGAAGCGGTGCTGCTCAATATCGATGAAGTCATTCGCATCATCCGCAATTCGGATGAACCGAAGCCGGCCCTGATGAACGCGTTCCGGTTGTCCGAAATCCAGGCCGAAGACATCCTTGAAATTCGCTTGCGCCAGCTGGCGCGCCTGGAAGCGATCAAGATCCAGCAGGAGCTGGCGGCCTTGCGCAAGGAGAAGGAAGGCTTGCAGGACATCCTCGACAACCCGTCCACCATGAAGCGCCTGATCATCAAGGAAATCGAAGCTGATTCAAAACAGTTCGGCGACGTGCGCCGCACCGTGATCGAAGAAGCTGCGCGCGCCAGCGCCGAGCAAAAGGTCATCGACGAACCGGTCACCGTCATCATTTCCGAAAAAGGCTGGGTGCGCGCGCGTACCGGCATCGGCCACGACGTGGCCCAGTTCACGTTCAAGGCGGGCGACTCGCTGTACGGCGCGTTCGAATGCCGCACGGTCGACACCCTGCTCGGCTTCGGCGACAACGGCAAGGTCTATTCGGTGCCGGTGGCGGCGCTGCCGGGTGCGCGCGGCGACGGCGTGCCGGTCACCTCGCTGGTGGACCTGTCGGGTGGCGTGCGCATCCTGCATTATTTTGCGGGCGCAGCCAGCACCAACCTGCTGATGGCGTCCAACGCCGGCTACGGCTTCGCGGCCAAGGCGGGCGACATGGTCAGCCGGCTCAAGGGCGGCAAGGCCTTCATGACGCTCGACGACGGCGCAGTACCGCTGCCGCCACGCGTCATCATGGCCAATGCCAGCGCAGTGGCGTGCCTGTCCGAAAAAGGCCGCCTGCTGGTGTTTGGCATGGATGAACTGAAGACGCTGTCGAACGGCGGACGCGGCGTGACGCTGATGGAACTGGAAGAGAAGGAAAAACTGCTGGCGGTTCAGCCGATCAGCCAGAAAGGCGTGACCGTGCACGGCACCTGGGCCGGCGCCAAGCCGCGCGAAGTGGACCTGTCGGCCTCGGGCCTGGCGATCCACATCGGCAAGCGCGCCCGCAAGGGCAAGGCACTGGTGGCCAAGGTCAAAGTACTGTCACTGGCACCGATCGTTTAATGAAAAACGGAGCCGATGGCTCCGTTTTTCATCGCGTCAGCCGATTACTTTTTGGCTGCGGCTTTCTTCACATCGGCTGCCGCTTCGGCTTTCACTTCAGCGGTCTTGGCCGCTGCGGTGGCTTTGTCGCCAGCGGCGTCGGCGCTGACTTTGTCCACTTTGACGTCGGCCTTGATCATTTTCTTCTCGGCCGTCAGGTCCGCTTTGGCGACCTTGCTGTCAGCCTTGGCCTCGGCTTTCATTTTGTCTTCCGGAGCAGCCTTGGCCACGTCGGTGGCGGCGTCAGCATGCGCCTTGTGGGCTTTGGCACGCGCCTTGGTCTTCTTGCTGTGCGCCTTGTCCATCGCGTCAGCCGTCTTGGCGTCGGCCTTGGCATCGACTTTCATTTCAGCCGCTTGGGCCTTGGCGACGTCGACGTGCGCTTCGGCCGTTGCATCGACAACGGCTGGCGTTGCAGGTGCTGGCATTGGGGCAGGCATCTGGGCATAAGCCGAAGTAACAAACAGACCGGCGATCAGGGTGGCGAGTATTTTATTCATGAGAGATTCCTTTGAGAAATTGGAAGCCCAAGAATATGGCCTATCGACAACAGGGTCTGTACGCCACCGCACGTAAATCTATTTAAGCGCCTTTGGCGCGGCGTACAAGTCGATGATGGTCGAAATGGCGTCGCTGCAGACATGGCAGAATTCGCCGCTGCGGTCGAACATGATGCACTGCAGCTCTGGGCGATAGTAGCCGTTGGCTTCATAGTTCGCCCCTTCGAATGCCCCCACCACGTGCTGGTGCGGAGCCTTCGAGAACAGCACCCGGCTGTGTTCCAGGTCTTCCTTGAACAGCGCGCTCATTTCCGACTCGGGCCGGTTGGCCGCGCGCAGCGCGGCGCGCCGCTTCTGGTAGGCGCGTGAATAGGCTTCGTATTCGGTTTTCGGCCACGCAGTGGGCAATGGCGTGCCGGCTTTCACCAGCTTGTTCCATTTCAGGCGCGCCGGATCGCGCAGCGCCGTCGCATTCGGCTCCCACGGCTCCATGCGTCCGCTGGCGGCCGCATAGGCCACCGGCGACGTGTAGTACTCGTCGGCCAGGCCGGCGAAATGGTGGCCAAATTCGTGCACGAACAGGTAATTGGCCCAGTCGTTGCTGGCCGCCGCGGTGCTGAACGCGCCGAAGATGCCGCCGCCGCCGTAGGTATCGTTGTTGACCAGGATTTCGATGAACTCGTATGGCGCGTGCTGGGCGATGTCGCGCAGCGCGCGGTTGTCCAGCGTGAGCACGTAGCGTTCGCTGCCGAAGATGTCGTAGCGCGTGCCCAGCGTGGACGCATGGTGCACGCCGGTCGACGGGCGCGACACCCCCGATTCGGCCGTCGGCACCGCCATGGCCCAGACGTTGAAGTCGGTGGCGCGCTCCTTGAACGGCGACACCGTGAACAGGTGGTCGGCCAGGCGGCGTGCATCAGCTTCGAATTTTTTCATGTCGGCGCCGCTGTAGCCGTCGCCGAGGATCAGCAGGTCGACCTTGGCCGGCGATGGCCCGTTGACGCGAATCGCGATCGGCTTGGCCGGCGCGGCTTCCTGCTTGCGCACCACGTCCTGGGCATCGGCGTCGATGTCGACGCTCCAGGCGACCGAGAACAAATTGCGCTCATCGCGCCGCAAGACGCGTACCTTGACCGCCTTGGCCTGCTTGGGGAAGCGTACCGATTCGGAGAAACCGCGCGTCATCTTGTTCGCTTCTTCGGTCGATTTCCATTCGCTGAAGATGGTCGAGAAACCGCGCGAATAGAGCAGGTCGCCGGTGACGGCATCGACCACTTCGACCATGTTCTGGCCACGGTTGGTGTTGTCGACGTTCTGGGCCAGGTTGCCCGGCCACGGCAGCGGCTCGATCACCACCTGTTCGAGCGCGTACTGCTCGGACAGGGCATTGCCGCTATGGAGATAGTCGACCCGCACGGTGGCCGGCTGCTCGGCTGCGGCAACGCCGGCGGCCAGCGCCAGCAGCGCCGTGAAGATCAGGCGAAATGGGGAAAAGGGCATGGCAAGTCCTCGCAAGTTACACATGGGCCCTCGCCTTCGCAAGGGCGACGTCGGTTATTTGTACTGATAGAACGGCTGCTGGATCTTGATCGGCTTGACGTCGAGCCGCACGTCGTACACCGAATAGGCGTCCGCCACCAGCGACGCGTAGCCGACGCTGTCGTTGATGCGGCTCAGGCGAAATTCAAAGCCGAGCTCGGCCTGCAGGTCGCGCGGGCTGCCGAAGGCAATACCGATCGCGTCCGGCTGGTCGCTGTCGAGCAGCTTGGTCATCAGGTCGACAATGGTGGTGTGGCCCAGGATGTCGGCGGTGAACAGCGGTCCCTTGTAATACGGCTTGGCCGGATCGAACTTGTTGCCGAATTTGTCGGGCGACGGCGTAAATACATGGGTGGTCATGTTGAAACGGTCGCCGTTATCGAGGTAGCTCAGGCGCGCATTGCTGACGTTGAAGTCGCCCGGCGTGGTGGTGGCCGCGCGCAGGTCGATCATCAGCGCGCCCTTGTAGCCCAGCACTTCGACGTCGCGGTTGGGGTGGATGATCATGGCGGTATTCTCGTCGATCCCCAGGCCCATCTTGTAGTCCTTGGCCACCATTACCGGCAGCATGCGCGCAAAGCGCCCGCGCACCAGAAGATGCTGGTCGACGAACACGTCGTCGCCGATGAAGCCCAGTCCTGGCGCCATTTCCATGCCGTCGGCCACGCCACGCTTGAGGGTCGAGAGCACCGAGCTGACGTTGTGGAACATGGTCTTGCTCATGATGGCCGCGCCGGCGCTGGTGCCGGCGATGACGCCGCCGCGCCGGTACATGTCCCACAGCGCGTCGAGCACCAGCGTGTTGCTGCCGTCGTTCTTGCGCAGCGCTTCGGTAATGCGGGCCTGGTCGCCGCCGACGAAATAGGCGCCGGTGGCGGCGCTCACTTGCGCGGCGAGCACCGGGTCGTTGGCGGCGGCCTTGTAATCGGTATTGGGCAGCTTGACGGCGACCGGCACCACGAACGCGTCGGCGCCGTAGAAATTGAGGCGCGCCGCGTCGAGCCGGGCTGCGCGTTCAGGGCTGGCCGAAGCCGATCCGAACACGGCGATGCGCGCGCCCTTGCCGCCGGCCAGTTCGACGATGCGTTCCCAAACCGGTTCGTTCTCGCCGCGCAGGCCGCCGCCGATGATCACCAGCGTCCCCTTGGGCGGCAAATGGACCTTCACCGTCTGTGGCGCTTCTTCGGGCTTGACCTCGGCCGGGTGCTGCGGCGCCGGGGCCAGTTCGGTGGAGGCAGGCGTCGGCAGCTTATCCTGGGCCAGTGACGGCCCTGCCGCCAGTAGCGCAATAATGATAATTTGTGCACAATGACGGACCATTTTCAACATCGGTGTTTCTTCCATAATTCAGATAATCGGGGCATCGCCGCAAAGCGTCCATGCAGGATGATACCCGGCCCCGAAATATTGCGCTCTAAAACAGTGAATACCCCATCCACTTGTGCCACACTGCCGACCATGCAACCACATACCCATCCTGTCTCCCTGCCGCATGCCGGCATGTCCTGCCAGCTTTCGAGTTTCCATTATGGCGCGCCCGGAACTGGCAAGAAAGTCTATATCCAGGCCGCCTTGCACGCCGACGAAGTGCCCGGCATGCTGGTGTCGCAGTTCCTGCGCACAAAGCTGGCGGCGCTCGACGCGGCCGGCAAGATCCGCGGCGAGATCGTGCTGGTCCCGGCTGCCAACCCGATCGGGCTGGCCCAGGCCATCATCGGCGCCCCGTTCGGGCGCTTCGACCTGACCACCGGCACCAATTTCAACCGCGCATACAAGCACGTGGCCGATGACCTGAAAACCTCGCTCGAGGGCCTGCTGACGGCTGATGCCGACGCCAATGTGGCGCTGATCCGGGCCCACGCGCGCACCTCGGTGGCCGCCTGGAAGCCGGCCACCGACGCCGACGCCCTCAAAAAGACGCTGCTCGGCATGGCAATCGACGCCGACATCGTGCTCGACCTGCATTGCGATAACGAAGCGGTGCTGCATATTTATGCTGGCACCCCGCTGGCCGATGCGGCCGCCCCGCTGTCGGCTTACATGGGCGCGCACGCGCTGCTGCTGGCGCTCGAAGCGGGCGAGGAACCGTTCGATGAAGCCTGCAGCCGCCTGTGGTGGGACCTGGCCGCCCATTTCGGCCCGGCCTTCCCGATTCCGCCGGCCTGCCTGTCGACGACGGTCGAACTGCGCGGCGAGATGGACGTGAACTACGACTTTGCGCAGCGCGACGCGCGCGGCCTGGTCAACTTCCTGGCCCATGCGGGCGTGCTCGATATCGCACCCGATCCGATGCCGGCGCCCCTGTGCGCGGCCACGCCACTGGAAGGCGTGGAGCCGATCGCCGCCCCGCATGCGGGGGTGCTGGTGTTCCTCAAGAACCTGGGCGACCAGGTTGCCGCCGGCGACGCCATCGCCGACCTGATCGACCCGGTCAGCGGCGCCACTACTACCCTTCGCTGCAGCGTGGCTGGCGTATTCTTCGCCCGCACCGCGCACCGCCATCTGCTGCGTGGCATGCAGGTCGGGAAAATCGCCGGTCCGGTCGCTTTTCGCGCCGGCAAACTACTGAGTCAATAAATGAAACTACGCATCCCGAATACCTTCGTCCTGCTGTTCCTGATCCTGGCGATGATCGCCATCTCGACCTGGTTCGTCCCGGGCGGGCAGTACGACACACTGCTGGTGGACGGCAAGCCGCGCATCAATCCGGATTCGTTCCACTATATCGCCAGCAATCCGCAAGGCTTCGTGGCGCTGATGCTCGCCCCCATCAAGGGCTTCGTGGCGGCGGCCGAGATCATCGGCTTCGTGCTGATCGTCGGCGGCGCCTTCGCGGTCCTGCAGCGCACCGACGCGATCGATTCGATGATCAAGAGCGTGGCCAAGGCGCACAGCAGTTCGCAATTCGTGCGCACCATGATGATCCCCGTATTCGTGACCATGTTTTCGCTGGGCGGGGCCACCTTCGGCATGAGCGAGGAGACCATCCCGTTCATCCTGATCTTCGTGCCGCTGGCGCTGGCGCTGGGCTACGACTCGATCGTCGGCGTCGCCATTCCCTTCGTCAGCGCGCAGGTGGGCTTCGCAGCCGCTTTCCTCAATCCGTTCAACGTCGGCGTGGCGCAGGGCATCGCCGGGATCGAAATGTTTTCCGGCGTCGGCTACCGGCTGCTGGTGTGGTTCATTGCCAATGCGTTGACGATCGGCTTTCTGATGTGGTACGCGGCGCGCGTCAAGCGCACCCCTTCGCTCAGCCCCACGTTCGAACTCGATAACGCGCTGCGCAAGGAAAAGCTGGTCAGCCTGGACGACTTTACCGGCATGACGCGCACCCATGGCGCGGTGCTGGCGCTATTCCTCGGCTTCATGGCGGCGATGGTGTTCGGCGTCGTCAAATACGAATGGGACATCGGCCAGATCGCGGCGCTGTTCCTGGTGATGGCGATCGTGGTCGGCGTCGTCGGCCGGCTCGATTCCGACCAGTTCGTGGCCGCTTTCATTCACGGCGCCAAGGACCTGGTCACCACCGCGCTGGTAATCGCCCTGGCACGCGGCACCATGATCCTGGCGCGCGACGCCCACGTGATCGACACCATGCTGCACGCCCTGATGCCGCTGGTGCAGTCCTCGAGCCCGATCTTCGCAGCCCAGAAGATGTTTTTGATCCAGACCGTGATCAACTTTTTCATCCACTCGGGCACCGGCCAGGCCGCGCTGACCATGCCGATCATGGCGCCATTGGCCGACCTGGTGGGCGTGTCGCGCCAGACCGCGATTCTGGCGTTCCAGTTCGGCGAACTGACACTGCCTATGATTCCGACGTCGGGCGTGACGGTGGGCGTGCTGGCGCTGGCCCGGATTCCCTGGATCACCTGGGCCAAGTGGATGGTGCCGCTGCAGCTGATGTTCTTCGTGATGGCGCTGCTGCTCTTGATCCCGCCTTGCCTGATGGGCTGGCAGTAGATCAGCTGACGTACATGTTCGGAAAATAGCGTTCCATCAGCGATTCCGGCCGTAGCGGCGCAGCAAAACCGAACTTTTCATACAGGCCATGGGCGTCGCCCGTGGCCAGCATGAAGCGGCGCAAGCCCTTCAGGCTGGGGTGGGCCATGACCGCCTTCATCAGCTCGGTGGCATAGCCGCGCCCGCGGTATTCGGGGATTACGAACACGTCGACCAGGTTGCCGAAGGTGGCGTAGTCGGTGACCACCCGCGCAAACGCGACCTGGCGGCCATCGACGTAGCCGCCGAAGCAGAGTGAATTTTCGATCGCCCGGTCGACGATGGCGCGCGAAATGCCCACGGCCCAGGTCGACTGTTCGCTGAGAAAACGGTAAATCAGGGGGACATCGAGCTGGCTGCGGTCGGTGCTGATCTGGAAGTTGGAGGTCAAGCTGGCCATGATGATCTGGATCCGGCTAAAAAGGATAATTCTACCGTCGATCACCCCGATTGCCCCGCACGCACGACAAATAATTCCCGCGAAAGTGGCCGGACCTGGTTTTGTTTATAATCAAGTAAATCTAAGGAACCCCCAACATGACCGCACAACTCTCCAAGAAGGGCGAAGCCTGGTCGGCGCGCTTTTCCGAACCTGTCTCCGACCTCGTCAAGCGCTATACCGCTTCCGTCTTCTTCGATAAGCGCCTGGCCCTGTTCGATATCGCCGGTTCGCTGGCGCACGCCGAGATGCTGCAGGCCCAGGGCATCATCAGCGCTTTCGACCGCAGCGAGATCGAGCGCGGCATGGCCCAGATCAAGGGCGAAATCGAGGCTGGCAGCTTTGCATGGCTGCTCGACCTGGAAGACGTGCACCTCAATATCGAAAAGCGCCTGACCGAACTGGTGGGCGACGCCGGCAAACGCTTGCATACCGGGCGCTCGCGCAACGACCAGGTGGCCACCGACATCCGCCTTTACGTGCGCGCCGCGATCGACGACATCACGCTGCTGCTGGACGGTCTGCGCAGTGCGCTGACCGACCTGGCCGAGCAAAATGCGGACACCATCATGCCCGGCTTTACCCACATGCAGGTGGCGCAGCCGATCACGTTCGGCCACCACATGCTGGCCTATGTCGAAATGTTCGGACGCGACGTCGAACGCATGGCCGACGCCCGCAAGCGCGTCAACCGCCTGCCGCTGGGCGCGGCCGCGCTGGCCGGCACCACCTTCCCGATCGACCGCGAGCGCGTGGCGCGCACGCTCGGCTTTGACGACGTTTGCCACAATTCGCTGGACGCCGTCTCGGACCGCGATTTCGCGATCGAATTCTGCGCTGCCGGCGCGCTGATCATGATGCATATTTCGCGCATGTCGGAAGAGCTGGTGATCTGGATGAGTCCACGGGTGGGCTTCATCGACATCGCCGACCGCTTCTGCACCGGCTCGTCCATCATGCCGCAAAAGAAAAACCCGGACGTGCCGGAACTGGCGCGCGGCAAGACCGGCCGCGTGTACGGCCACCTGATGGGATTGTTGACCCTGATGAAGGGCCAGCCGCTGGCCTACAACAAGGACAATCAGGAAGACAAGGAACCGCTGTTCGACACCATCGACACGCTTACCGACACGCTGCGCATCTTCGCCGACATGGCGCAAGGGATCACGGTCAAGCCGGAGAACATGCGCGCGGCCGCGCTGCAGGGCTATGCCACCGCCACCGACCTGGCCGATTACCTGGTCAAGAAAGGCCTGCCGTTCCGCGATGCCCATGAAGCGGTAGCACGCGCCGTACGCGCCTGTGACGACGCCAAGTGCGACCTGTCGGAGATGTCGCTGGAGACGCTGCGCCAGTTTTCGCCACTGGTCGAAGACGACGTGTTCGCCGTGCTCACGCTGGAGGGATCGGTGGCCGCCCGCGACCATGTGGGCGGCACCGCGCCGCGCCAGGTGCGCGCCGCAATCGCCCGCGTGAGGGCGCTGCTGGCACGATAACAAGAAGGTGCAGGGCTCGTAAAAAGCAGCAACAGGAAATCATTAACCAACGTCGTCCCCGCGCAGGCGGGGACCCATGGCACCTGATATCAGATTCCGACAAAGAGCGGAGCCAAGGTGCCGTGGGTCTCCACTTTCGCGAGGACGACGTGCGCGACGGAGACCAACAACCCATGTTCATGTCACTTTCACGCCTGATCGACGGCGCCAACGAGCGCATCGCCGGCGTTGTCAATTGGGCGCTGCTGGCCGCAGTCATCATCTGCGCCGGCAATGCGCTGATGCGCTACCTGTTCAACTACAGCTCCAACGGATGGCTTGAAATCCAGTGGTACCTGTATGCCGCCATCTTCATGCTCGCGTCGGCCTACACGCTGCGGCGCGACGAGCATGTGCGCATCGACGTCATCGCCGGGCGCTTCTCGAAACGCACCCAGGTCTGGCTTGACCTGCTCGGCTTCCTGTTTTTCCTCATCCCCGTATGCCTGCTGATCCTGTGGTACGGCATTCCATTCGCGCTGATCTCGATCCAGAGCCAGGAAATGTCCTCCAACGCCGGCGGCCTGATCGTCTGGCCGGCCAAGCTGCTGGTGCCGCTCGGCTTCCTGCTGCTGGTCCTGCAAGGCATTTCCGAGATCATCAAGCGGATCGCCTTCCTCACCGGGCGCATCGACGGTCACGAATTCGCCAAGCATGTCCACACGCCGCAAGAAGAGATCGACGCGATCAAAGCTGCCAACAAGATAGTCTAGGGATACATGGAACAGTTCATCATCGCCAATATCGCGCCCATCATGTTTGGGTCGCTGGTCATCTTTTTGCTGTCCGGCTTTCCGGTCGCGTTTTCGCTGGCCGCCAATGGCCTGTTCTTCGGCCTGGTCGGGATCGAACTGGGCCTGATGTCGCCGGCCCTGCTGCAAGCGCTGCCGAACCGTATCTTCGGCATCATGGGTAACGACACGCTGCTGGCGATTCCCTTCTTTACTTTCATGGGCCTGATCCTGGAAAGGTCGGGGATGGCCGAGGACCTGCTCGACACCATCGGCCAGCTATTTGGCCCGATCCGCGGCGGCGTGGCGTATGCGGTGATCTTTGTCGGCGCGCTGCTGGCCGCCACCACCGGCGTGGTGGCGGCGTCGGTCATTTCGATGGGCCTGATCTCGCTGCCGGTGATGCTGCGCTACGGTTACGACAAGCGCCTGGCGTCGGGCGTGATTGCCGCTTCGGGCACGCTGGCGCAAATCATTCCGCCATCGCTGGTGCTGATCGTGATGGCCGACCAACTGGGCCGCTCGGTGGGCGACATGTACCGCGCGGCCTTTCTCCCAGGCCTGCTGTTGACCGCGATGTACGCCGGCTACGTGCTGGCGCTGTCGATTTTCAAGCCGAAGCACATGCCGGCGCTGCCGCCCGAAGCGCGCAACCTGCGCCAGCCGAACGGCGACAGCGGCGTCGTGTCGTTGTTGCTGCTGGTGCTGGCCGCAGTCGGCCTCGCGTTCGCCTTCGCCAAGGTGTGGGGCGCATCGCACCTGCAGCTCGAAGGCGACAAGCTGGGCATCTATTCGGCCTCGTTCGGCATCGCCAGCACCTTCGGCATCGCGATTTTGAACCGCCAGCTGAAACTGAAGCTGCTCTCGATCATGGCCGAGCGGGTAGTGTTCGTGCTGGCGCCGCCGCTGGCGCTGATCTTCCTGGTGCTTGGCACAATTTTTGTGGGCATCGCCACGCCGACCGAAGGCGGCGGCATGGGCGCGGCCGGCGCGGTCGTCATGGCGCTGATGAACCGGCGCCTGTCGTGGCCCCTGATGAAACAGGCATTGGCCAGCACCACGCGCCTGGCCTGCTTCGTCATGTTCATCCTGATCGGTTCGACCGTGTTCGCGCTGGTGTTTCGCGGCGTGAGCGGCGACCTGTGGGTCGAGCACCTCCTGACCAGCCTCCCGGGCGGCGTGCTGGGCTTCCTGGTCGTGGTCAACATCATGTTCTTCGTGCTTGCCTTCTTCCTCGACTTCTTCGAACTTGCGTTCATCCTGGTGCCGCTGGTCGGACCGGTGGCCAACAAGCTGGGCATCGACCTGATCTGGTTCGGCGTGCTGCTGGGCGTGAACATGCAGACCTCGTTCATGCATCCACCGTTCGGCTTTGCGCTGTTCTACCTGCGCTCGGTGGCGCCCAAGGAAGTCAAGACGTCCGACATTTACTGGGGCGCGATTCCGTTCGTCTGCATCCAGGTGATCATGGTGGCCCTGATCATCGCGTTTCCGTCCCTGGTGTCGGTCGAAAAGAAGGTCGACATGACGGAAAAGCTGGAACTGAAGATCGACCTGCCGCAGGATGACGAAAAGAAGGACGAAGACAGCTCGCCGCAGCTCGATTTCTCCTCCGATACCGAGAAAAAGCCCTGATCGGCATTTTTCGCGCGCCAAGGCGCCGAAACAGGCCAAGACATCCGATAGGCCGGAGTGCCATACTCGACTGATTTTTCAACCTCACTGAGAAGCGACCATGACGGGTATAGGCATCGGCGGTAAAACCATGGACCAGGCGCTGGCTGGCTTGTCCGACATGACCGGCGACGTGGGCGCCATCAGCAGGATTGAGCACCTGGCCCGCATTGCGCGCGCCCAGGGCTTCATGCGCGACAACGGCATCGCTGCCGTGTACCTGAACGCCGGCACCAACATGAGCTACTTCACCGGCACCAAGTGGTATGCCAGCGAACGCATGGTCGGCGCCATCCTGCCGGCCAGCGGCGCGCTCGAATACATCGCGCCAGCGTTTGAAGAGAGCACGATCAAGGATTTCATGCTGGTCGAAGGCGCGGTCAACTGCTGGGAAGAGCACGAAAGCCCGTACCAGCTGTTCATCGATGTGCTGGCGCGCATGGGCATCGCGCCCGACGCTGCCGCCCCGCCACGGATCGGCATCTGCGAAAGCGCCGCCTTCTTCATCGCCGACGGCATCAAGCCGCTGGCGAACGGCTACGCGCTGGAAAACGCCAAGCCCGTCACCGCTTTTTGCCGCGCCCGCAAATCGGGCGCCGAAATCGCGCTGATGCAGCGCGTCAAGGACATGACACTGGAAGTGCACAAGGCCGCCGCCAGCATCCTGGTCGAAGGCATCACGACGGTGGAAGTGGCCGACTTCATCGCGCGCGCGCACCGCGAGGTGGGCGCGCCTGGTTCGTACTTCTGCATCGTGCTGTTTGGCGAAGCGACCGCCTACCCGCATGGCGTGAGCTATGTGCAAACGCTCAAGCAGGGCGACGTGGTGCTGATCGACACCGGTTGCCAGCTCAAGGGGTACATCTCCGACATCACCCGCACCTATGTATTCGGCGAGATCACCGAGCGCCAGCGCTTCGTGTGGAATGCCGAGAAAACGGCGCAGCAGGCCGCGTTCGACGCCGCCCAGCTGGGCGTGCCGTGCAGCGCGGTCGATGCGGCCGCGCGCGCGTCGCTCGAAGCGAACGGCTTCGGCCCGGGCTACAAGCTGCCAGGGCTGCCGCACCGCACCGGGCACGGCATCGGCATGGACATCCACGAGTGGCCTTACCTGGTCGGCAGCGACCATACGCCGCTGGACGTGGGCATGTGCTTTTCGAACGAGCCGATGATTTGCATCCCCGGCGAATTTGGTGTGCGCCATGAAGACCATTTCTACATGACCGAAACGGGACCGCAGTGGTTCACCGAGCCGGCCCATACGATCGACGATCCGTTCGGCCTGGCGCGCTGAGTGTTCGCACAAATATTTACAAATCGGCCGTAGGATAGTTTCCCAAAATCATCTACCATCGATGAGCTTGCTAATCTCATCAGGATGGTATTCATGCCAGATTTACATGACGATGGCGTTATCGACAACGATAATGACACTGGATACACACTCGAAGCCGACTGGCCGCACCGCGCCGTCCCCACGGTAGCGTTGCTGTCCGGCGCTCTGCTGGCCGCTTGCGGCGGCGGCGGCAGTTCGCCCGGCACGGTCACACCACCGCCTCCTCCACCGCCAACGCCGCCCACGGCCACCGAAGCGGCACGCTTTCTGGCGCAGGCGTCGATGGGCATCACGCACGAGCACATCGCCAAGGTGCAGTCGCTCGGCTATGCCGGCTGGCTCGATGAACAGTTTGCCCTGCCCGTCTCTGGCACGCGCTGGAACTGGCTGATCGCCGGTGGCTACAACGTGTCGGCCAATATGAACACCGACGCCGGCGCAGACGCCTGCCAGTGGCGCAAGCTGTTGTCCGCGCCCGACACCTTGCGACAGCGCGTAACGCTGGCACTATCGGAAATCCTGGTGGCCGCCATCGCCGGATTTGAAGGCGCGGGCTGGAAAACGTTTTCGGCCGCCGCCTATCTCGACCTGCTGGAAGCGAACGCATTCGGCAATTACCGCACTTTGCTGCAGCAAGTGTCGCTCAGCGCGCCGATGGGCGAGTTCCTCACCTACCGCGGCAACGTCAAGTTCAACGCCACCACCGGCGCCTCCCCTGACGAAAATTACGCGCGCGAAGTGATGCAGCTGTTTACCATCGGCCTGCTGCAGCTGAACCTGGACGGCACGCCCAAGCTGACCGGCGGCCAGCCGACCGAGACCTACACGCTGGACGACATTACCGGCCTGGCGCGCGTATTCACTGGCTGGAACTACGACCTGGCCGGCGCCACCACTGCCACGCCCGACTTCAAGGCGCGGCCGATGACGCAAATCGCGGCGCGCCACGAGAGCGGCGCCAAGAGCTTTCTCGGCACCACGATTGCAGCCGGCACCAATGGCCTCGATAGCTTGACGCAGGCGCTCGACGCGATCTTCGCGCATGCCAACGTGGGGCCGTTCATCAGCCGCCAGCTGATTCAACGGCTGGTGTGCAGCAATCCAAGCCCGGCCTACGTGGCACGCGTGGCCACGGTCTTCAACAACGACGGCGCGGGCGTCAAGGGCAATCTGAAGGCGGTGTGCAAGGCGATTCTGCTCGATACCGAAGCGCGCGGCGCGGGCGGGTTGTCCAATCCGAATTTCGGCAAGCTGCGCGAACCGATATTGCGCTTTACCGCCTGGGCGCGCGCCTTCAAGGCCAGCTCGCCGAGCGACGCCTGGGGCATCGGCAACACCTCCGATCCGGGCAACCGGCTGGGCCAGAGCCCGTTGCGCTCATCGACGGTATTCAATTTTTTCAGGCCCGGCTACGTGCCGCCCAACAGCGCGATCGGCAGCGCCGCCCTGGTGGCGCCCGAGTTCCAGATCACCAACGAGTCGACCGTGGTCGGCTACGTCAACTACATGCAGTTGGTCGTCAAGAACGGCGCCGGCGACGTCAAGGGCGACTACGCCACGCTGCTGCCGCTGGCCGACACGGCCCAGGCGCTGCTCGACGAACTGAACCTGCTGCTGGCGGCCGGCCAATTGTCGCCAGCCACGGTGGCGCTGATCAAGGGTGCGCTAGAGAGCATGCCTTCCGGGACCGATAGCGCCCGCTTGAACCGCATTTACGCGGCGCTGGTGCTGGTCATGGCCGCGCCCGAATTCATCGTCCAGAAATAGGAGCAGCAATGAGCGCATCGCGACGGGCTTTTCTGAAACGCGCATCGACGCTGTCGATCGCCGGCATTGCGGCGCCATGGGCGTTGAACCTGGCGGCCATGGCCGAAGCGGCGGCCGCCACCGCCACCGACTACAAGGCGCTGGTGTGCGTGTTCCTTTACGGCGGCAATGACTACGCCAACACGCTGGTCCCGTACGACAGCACCAGCTACGCCCAGTACCAGTTGGCGCGCCCGTCGTTCGCCTATGCGCGCGCCAGCCTGGATGCGACCGTGCTCACGCCGGTGCAAGCGCCGATCGACTCGGGCGCCATGCCGCACCAGTACGCGCTGGCGCCGGAACTGTCTGCGCTGCTGCCGCTGTTCGATGCGGGCAAACTCGGTGTCATGCTCAACATCGGCACGCTGGTGCAGCCGACCACCAAGACCCAGTACAACAACAAATCGGTCAGGCTGCCGCCCAAGCTGTTTTCGCACAATGACCAGCAATCGGTCTGGCAGTCGTCTTCGCCCGAAGGGGCGACCTCGGGCTGGGGCGGGCGCATGGGCGACCTGTTCCAGTCGTCCAACACGCATGCCACTTTCACCTGCGTCAACGTGGCCGGCAATGCGGTCTACCTGTCGGGGAACACGGCGGTGCAATACCAGGTGTCGACCAGCGGTTCGGTGCCGCTGGCGGGCCTGAAAAATCCGCTGTTCGGATCAAGCGCCGCCAGCACTGCGCTGCGCACGCTGATCACCGAGCCACGCATCCACCTTTTCGAGAACGAATACAACCGGGTCAGCAAGCGCTCAATCGATGCCAACGCGGTGCTCACCAGCGCGCTGGCCGTGGCCCCGCCGTTGAGCACGGTGTTCCCGGCCTCGAACAGCCTGGCCGACCAGCTCAAGATGGTGGCCCGCATGATCTCGGCCGCACCAAGCTTGGGCACCAAGCGCCAGGTATTTTTCGTATCGCTGGGCGGTTTCGATAACCATGACGGCATGCTGACCACCCATCCGGTCTTGATGACCAAGGTGGGATCGGCGCTGTCGGCCTTTTATGCTGCCACCACTGAACTGGGCGTGGCCAACCAGGTGACGTCGTTTACCGCCTCCGATTTCGGGCGCACGCTGACCGGCAACAACGATGGCTCGGACCATGGCTGGGGCAGCATGCACTTCGTGCTGGGCGGCGCGGTCAATGGCAAGCGCTTTTACGGCACCGCGCCGGTGGTGGCCAACAACGGCCCCGACGACGTGGGCCAGGGCCGTTTGCTGCCGACCACCTCGGTCGAGCAGCTGGCAGCCACCCTCGGCTCATGGCTGGGCGTGTCCGACAGCGAACTGTTGGCGTTGTTGCCGAACCTGAGTAATTACAATTCGGCTGTGCGCAACCTCGGCTTCGTTTAAACTTGTACATACGTGGGCGGCGCTGGGCCGCCCCGCCAGACAGGTTTCCCCTGCCCCGCTATGCGCGACACTTCATTTGACGAGTTATTCAAGGCACACCCCATTCCGATGTGGGTGTACGACCTTGAAACGCTCGCATTCAAGGCCGTCAATACGGCGGCAATCCAGCATTACGGCTTTTCCGAAGCCGAATTCCTGGCCATGACCATCGCCGACCTGCGCCCGCCCCAGGAACTGCCACGCCTGTACGCCAACCTGCGCAACGCGCCGCGCGACACGCTGGAAAAATCCGGCACCTGGCGCCACCGCACAAAAGACGGCACCCTGATCGACGTCGAAATCAGCTCGCATCCGCTGGCCTTCCAGGGCCGCGAATGCAAATTCGTGCTGGCCCATGACGTCACCGACCGCATCGTTGCCCAGCACAAGATCGCGCGCCTGAACCGGGTCTACGCGCTGCTGTCGGGGATCAACGCGGCCATCGTGCGCATCCGCGACCGCGATGCGCTGTTCAAGGAAGCGTGCCGGCTGGCCACAATGGAGGGCGGCTTCGTCACTGCCTGTATCGACGTGCTCGAGGCTGACGGCCTGCACAACGCCGGCCATGCCGGGCAGATGCTGCCTTCGCATCCGGCGGCGCTGGACGTGGCCTGGATCGCTGCGCGCGCCGCGCGCGAGCAGCAGAGCGTGGTCTGCAACGATATCGCCGCCGACCCGGCCATGGCGCCGTTCCATGTCCATCTCGAAACGCGCGGCTTTCGCGCCTGCGCTTCCTTTTCGCTGACGGTCGGCACGCGCGTGATGGCGGTGCTGACGCTGGTATCGGACACGCCGCATGTATTCGATGCCGACGAGCTGAAGGTACTGACCGAGCTGGCCGGCGACCTGTCGTTCGCGCTGTTGTTCTTCGACCGCGAGGAGCAGCTCAGCTACCTGGCCTGGTACGACGCCATGACCGGTTTGCCGAACCGGCGCCTGTACCAGGACCGCCTGGAGCAGCTGCTGCGCCACGGCGGCGCGGGAAACCTGGCGGTGGTGCTGGTCAACCTGGACCGCTTCGCCCAGCTCAATGACACCATGGGCCGCCACGCCGGCGACGCGCTGCTGGTGCAGATCGGCCAGCGCCTCGGGCATGGCCTGCCGGACGGCTACAACGCCGCGCGCATCGGCGGCGACACCTTCGCACTGACGCTCGACCTGGCCGAGCGCGGCGAGGACGCGGCCGGGATCTTGCAGCGGGTCGTGTTCAGCGCGCTGGACCAGCCATTCCAGCTCGATGGCCAGGAAGTGCGCATCTCGACCCGCGCCGGCCTGGCGCTGTATCCGCACGATGGCGGCGACGCCGAAACCCTGTTCAAGCAGGCCGAGGCAGCCTTGAAAAGTGCGCGCAGCGCAGGCGAACGGTACCTGTACTACGCGCCCCACATGAACGCGGCGCTGGCCGCGCGCATGGCACTTGAAGCGGCACTGCAAACGGCGCTCGAAGAACGCCAGTTCGAAATGGTCTACCAGCCACGCGTCAACCTCGCGTCGGGCAAGATCGTCAGCGCCGAAGCGCTGATCCGCTGGAACCGTCCGCAGCACGGCGTGATCGGCCCGGTCGACTTCATTGCGCTGGCCGAGGAAACGGGATTGATCCGGCCGATCGGCGCGTGGGTGATCGATGCCGTCTGCGCGCAGCAAAAGCGCTGGCGCGACGCGGGCGTCAAGGTGGTGCCGGTGGCGATCAACCTGTCGGCGATGCAGTGCGTGCAGGCCGAACTGCTCACCATCATCGCCACCACCATGGCCGCGCACGGCGTCGACCAGCACCTGATCGAGTTCGAGCTGACCGAGACGGCGGTGATGAATAATCCCGAGGAGGCGGCGCGCAACCTGCGCGCGCTCAAGGCGATGGGGCTGCAGCTGTCGCTCGACGATTTCGGCACCGGCTATTCATCGCTGGCGCAGCTCAAGCGCTTCCCGTTCGACTTCGTCAAGATCGACCGCGCCTTTGTATCCGGCGTAGGCGTCATTGCCGAAGACAGCGCGATCGCTGCCGCCATCATTGCGATGGCGCACAGCATGGGCCTGAAAGTGGTCGCAGAAGGCGTGGAAACGCAAGCGCAGCTGGCAGTGATGCGCAGCCTGCATTGCGACGAAATGCAGGGCTTCCTGTTCAGCCATCCGCTGGCGGCCGAACCATTTGCGGCGCTGCTGCGCGCCGACAAGCGCCTGGCCTAGCCAATGCATCGCTCTTGCGCAGGCGAGAGCCCATACCACCTATGATCAAACGTGCTATGGGTCCTCGCCTGCGCAAGGACGACGTCATTTAGAGCCGCTTCATTACCAGGGTCAGAATGTCGTAGCTGGCCACCAGTTCGTCGTTCTGGTTGGTGACTTGCACATCCCACGCTACCACGCCCTGCCCCACGCCTTTTTCGTCGGTGCGATTGCGGTCGACCTTGCGCTTGCAGGTCAGGCGCGCACGGATGGTGTCGCCGATTGCCACCGGCGTGATGAAGCGCAGATTGTCCAGGCCGTAGTTGGCCAGCACCGGTCCCGGCGCCGGCGACACGAACAATCCAGCCGCCGCCGACAACACGAAGTAGCCGTGCGCGATACGCTTGCCGAACTGCGAATCCCTGGCCGCGATCTCGTCAAAGTGCATGTAGAAGAAGTCGCCCGAAATGCCGCCGAAGGCGACGATGTCGGCCTCGCTCACGGTGCGCCGATGGGTCAGCAGCGAGTCGCCCATCTGCAGGTCTTCAAAATATTTGCGGAATGGGTGCAGGTCGCTTTCGCGCACTGCCGCGCCGCGCACGTACTCGCCCGTGACGGCAGCGAGCATGGTCGGCGAACCCTGGAGCGCGGCGCGCTGCAGGAAGTGGCGCACTGCGCGGATGCCGCCCAGTTCTTCGCCGCCGCCGGCGCGTCCCGGGCCGCCGTGTTTCAGTTGCGGCAGCGGCGAGCCGTGGCCGGTCGAGTCGACCGACGCTTCGGCGTTCAATACCAGCACGCGGCCGTGCGAAGCGGCCATGGTCGGCACCGCCTTCGCGGCAATGAGCGGGTCCTTGGTGACCAGGGTGCTCACCAGGCTGCCCTTGCCGCGCGCAGCCAGCGCCAGCGCTTCGTCCAGGTCGGAATACGTCATCAGGGTGCTGACCGGGCCGAACGCTTCGACATCATGCACGGCGTCGTTGCTCATGCCGTTACGGCACAGCAGCAGGGTCGGCGAGAAGAACGCGCCGTTGGCAGCGCCTTCGCCGCGCGGCGCGAAGCCGTCCTTGGCGCCGAACACGATCTCGTTCCCCTTGGCCAGCATCGCAACGCGCTCGCCGACGTCGCGCAACTGGTCCATCGAGGCCAGTGCGCCCATGCGCACGCCTTCCACCGACGGGTCACCCACGACGATCTTGGCCAGGCGCTGGCGCAGGCGCTCGCCGACTGCCTCGACATGCTGCTGCGGCACGATGATGCGGCGGATTGCGGTGCATTTCTGACCGGACTTGCCGGTCATTTCGCGCGCCACTTCCTTGACGAACAGGTCGAACTCGGCGTCGTCCGGCGTCACGTCCGGGCCCAGGATGGCGCAGTTGAGCGAGTCCGCTTCGGCGGTGAACGGCACCGAGTTGGCGATCAGGTTCTTGTTCACGCGCAGCTTGGCGGCCGTGTCGGCCGAGCCGGTGAAGGTGACCGCGTCGAAGCCGCCCAAGCGGTCCAGCAGGTCGCCGGTGCTGCCGATCACCAGTTGCAGCGCGCCGGCAGGCAGCAGGCCCGAGTCGTGGATCATGCGCACCACCGCTTCGGTCAGGTAGCTGGTGGCGGTGGCAGGCTTGCCGATGCACGGCATGGCCGCCAGGAAGCTGGGCGCGAATTTTTCAAGCAGGCCCCAGATCGGGAAATTGAAGGCGTTGATGTGCACCGCCACGCCGCCGCGCGGCACCAGGATGTGGGTGCCGGAGAAGCCGCCGTTCTTGCCCAACTGGAGCGCCGGGCCTTCGTGCAGCACGTTGGACGACGGCAGTTCGCGGCTGCCCATGCTGGCGTACGCAAACAGCGTGCCGATGCCGCCTTCGATGTCGACCCAGCTGTCGGCGCGGGTGGCGCCGGTCAGGTGCGAGACCTTGTACAGTTCTTCCTTGCGCTCCATCAGGTACAGCGCCAGCGCCTTCAGGCACAGCGCGCGCTTCTGGAAGTCGAGCGCCATCAAGGACGGCACGCCGGTCTTGCGGGCGTAAGTCACCGCTTCGTCAAAATCGATTTTTTCGGCGTGGGTATGGTAAATCAGCGAATTATTCAGTGCGCTGTGCAGCGGAACGGATGCCTCGGCGCCGAGCCAGCGGCCGCCGATCAGGCTTTGCAGGGTTGCTACGTTATGCATGTCAGTGTTCTCCGGAATTAGTTTTTAGGGGCGTGCATGTCGGGGCCGAAATCGATGCGGCGCCGATCGGCTTCAGGTTCGGTCAGGGCGTCCACTTCGCGCATGGTTTGCAGCGAGCGAACCGCCAGGTCGTGATACTGTTTTGTTCCAAAGCTTTTCCAGGCCACGTCCTTGTCGGCCAGCTCGCGCACCACGCGAGCGGGTGCGCCCATCACCAGGCTGCGCGGCGGGATCACCATGCCGGCTTTGACAAAACTCATGGCCGCGACGATCGATTCCTCGCCCACCACCGCGCGGTCCATGACGACGGCGTTCATGCCGACCATCGCGTTGCGCTTGATGATGCAGCCGTGCAGCACCGCGCCGTGGCCGATATGGCCGTCAATGCCGACGATCGTGTCTTCGCCGGGAAAGCCGTGCATGACGCAGGTGTCCTGCAAATTGGCGCCTACTTCCATGATCAGGCGGCCGAAGTCGCCGCGCAAGGACGCCAGCGGGCCGACGTAGCAGCGCGGGCCGACGATCACGTCGCCGATCAGCACCGCCGACGGATGGATGTAGGCGGTGGGGTGAACCACCGGCCTCAAGCCGTCAATTTCATAGACCTTGACCATGATTGCTTATACCCGCTCGACGATCAGGGCGATGCCCTGGCCCACGCCGATGCACATGGTGCACAGCGCATAGCGCCCGCCCGTGCGATGCAGCTGGTTCACCGCCGCCATCACCAGGCGCGCACCGGATGCGCCCAGAGGATGGCCGATCGCAATCGCGCCGCCATTCGGGTTCACGTGCGCGGCATCATCGGCCAGGCCAAGGTCGCGCGTGACCGCCAGGCCCTGCGCAGCAAACGCTTCGTTCAACTCGATCACGTCCATCTGATCGATGGTCAAACCGGTCATGGCCAGCAGCTTTTTGGTCGCGGGCGATGGACCGAAGCCCATGATGCGCGGCGCCAGGCCCGCGGTGGCCATGCCGACCACGCGTGCGCGCTTGGTCAGGCCATAGCGCTCGGCAGCTTCGGCGGAGGCAATCAGGATCGCGCAGGCGCCGTCGTTCAGGCCCGACGCATTGCCGGCGGTGACGCTGCCGTCGGGCGACACCACGCCCTTCAACTTGGCCAGCATCTCGATGCTGGTGTCGGGACGCGCATGCTCGTCGGTGTCAAATACCTTCGCTTCGCCTTTTTTCTGGGGAATCGTCACGCTGACGATTTCTTCCTTGAATACGCCGGCGGCATTGGCCTTGGCCCAGCGCTGCTGGCTGCGCAGTGCGAACGCATCCTGGTCGGCGCGGCTGATGCCAAATTCCCTGGCCACGTTTTCGGCCGTCTCGGGCATCGTGTCGATACCGTACTTGGCTTTCATCAAAGGGTTGACGAAGCGCCAGCCGAGGGTGGTGTCTTCGATCTTGGCGGCGCGCGAGAATGCGCTGTCGGCCTTGCCCATGACGAACGGCGCGCGCGTCATGCTTTCCACACCGCCGGCAATGATCAAATGCGCTTCGCCGGCCTTGATGGCGCGCGCGCCGATGCCGACCGCGTCCAGGCTGGAGCCGCACAAACGGTTGATGGTATTGGCCGGCACGTCGGTCGGCAGGCCAGCCAGCAGCGCGGCCATGCGGCCGATGTTACGGTTGTCTTCGCCGGCCTGGTTAGCGCAGCCAAACACCAGGTCGTCGACCTGGGTCCAGTCGACGCCGGGGTTGCGCGCCATCAGGGCGGCGATCGGCAGTGCCGCCAGGTCGTCAGCGCGCACGGACGCGAGCGAGCCGCCGTAGCGGCCGAAAGGAGTGCGCACTGCGTCGCAGATAAAGGCGTCGGTAATTTTGGTCATGGAGGTCTCTTTCAGGTTTTTGGACGCTGGTCGATCACGCGCTTGGCCTTGCCGGTCAGCGTGCGTTCGATGCCTTGCGGCGGCACCAGCGTGACCTTGGTGGAAACGCCCACAAAGGTCTTGATATGGTGTTCAAGTTCGCGCGCCAGCAGCGCCACGTCGGCGGCCGCCGCGCTTTCGCGCAGCTCGCCGGTGACGGCCAGCTGGTCAAGGTGGCCGGCGCGCGACACCACCAGCTGGTAGTGCGGCGCCAGCTGAGGCATTTTCAAAATCAGTTCTTCGATCTGGCTGGGGAATACGTTCACGCCGCGGATGATCAGCATGTCGTCCGAGCGGCCCGTGATCTTGCCCATGCGGCGCATGCTGCGCGAGGTTGGGGGCAGCAATCGCGTCAGGTCGCGCGTGCGGTAGCGGATGATCGGCAGCGCTTCCTTGGTCAGCGAGGTGAATACCAATTCGCCTTCGCTGCCGTCGGGCAGCACTTCGCCGGTAATCGGGTCGATGATCTCGGGGTAGAAATGGTCTTCCCACACCACCGGGCCATCCTTGCTTTCGATGCATTCGCTGGCCACGCCCGGCCCCATCACTTCGGACAGGCCGTAGATGTCGACCGCGTCCAGGCCGGCCCGGGTTTCGATTTCGGCGCGCATGGCCTCGGTCCACGGCTCGGCGCCGAAGATGCCGACCCGCAGCGAGGACTTGGCCGCGTCCATCCCCTGGCGGGTGAATTCTTCCACGATGTTGAGCATGTACGACGGCGTGACCATGATGATGTCGGGCTTGAAGTCGCAGATCAGCTGGACCTGTTTTTCGGTCTGGCCGCCGGACATCGGGATCACGGTGCAGCCAAGCCGCTCGGCGCCGTAGTGCGCGCCCAGGCCGCCCGTGAACAGGCCGTAGCCGTACGAAATATGGCAGATGTCGCCAGCGCGCCCGCCGGCGGCGCGAATCGAGCGCGCCACCACGTTGGCCCAGGTGTCGATGTCGTTCTGGGTGTAGCCAACCACGGTGGCCTTGCCGGTGGTGCCGGACGAGGCGTGGATGCGTACAACCTTTTCGCGCGGGACCGCGAACAGGCCGAACGGATAATTGTCGCGCAGGGTCTTCTTGTCGGTGAACGGAAACCTGGCCAGGTCGGCCAGCGTCTTCAAGTCGTCCGGATGCACGCCGACGGCGTCAAACGCCGCCCGGTAGTGCGCGACGTTGTCGTAAGCGTGCCTGAGCGACCATTTCAGGCGCTGCAGCTGCAAGGCCTGCAGCTCGTCGCGGCTGGCCGTTTCGATCGGTTCCAACATGCGAATCTCCTACTCGGCGACCAAGCCGCCGACGCGATGTGATTTGCCACGCAACAGGGCAACGGTGCGTCCATCCTGATTGCTGACCTTGACGTCGTACACGCCGGTCTTGCCCGACAGCGCCTGCTCCACCGCGTCCGCGCTCAGGACATCGCCCAGGCGGCCAGGGAACAGGTAGTCGATGGTGCAGCCGGCGCCCACCGTGTTGTGGTTGTGCGAATTGCAGGCGAACGCAAAGGCGCTGTCGGCCAGCATGAAGATGTAGCCGCCATGGCAGGTCTGGTGGCCATTGAGCATGTCCTGGCGCACCGTCATCGTCATGCGCGCAAAACCGGGACGAATCTCGGCCAGCAGCATGCCCAGCGCCTGGCTGGCCGGGTCGCGCTCGAACATGGTTTTTCCGGCCAATTCGGCCAGCGCTTGCAAATCACTCATGGAAAGTGCTTCCGTTGGCCAGCTTGCGGCGCAGCAGCGGCGACACGCGATAGCGCTCTTCGCCGTAGGTTGCGGCCAGGTTGGACAGCACCGTCACCACCTGCGCGATGCCGACCGTGTCGGCCCAGGCCAGCGGCCCGCGCGGATAGTTGACGCCTTTTTGCATGGCGATGTCGACAGCAAAGGCCGAGCACACGCCCTGGTTGACCGCGTCGGCCGCTTCGTTGGCCAGCATCGCCACGGTGCGCATGACGGCCATGCCAGGCACGTCGTCGAGCAGCGTGACGGCAAATCCGGCGGCCTGGAACATGCCGACCACGGCGTGGTAGGCGGTGTCGCTGCACTGGTCGGCGCGCGCCAGTGCAACGCGGGTGGCGCTCGATGCGTCCAGCGACAGGTCGTACAGCACCGTGTCCGGATGGCGGTTGGCGCTAGCTCGCTCGGTGGCGCTGCGGCCATCAGTCAGGAAAACGGCCGCGCCGGTGCAATGGAAGGCTGGCGCTTCGTTCAGTTCCGCATTCGGCAACGGCTTGCGGTGGGCCACCGCGTAGCCGGCACTTTTCAGGCGCAGTTCCATCGGTTCGGTGACCGTTTTCGTCACGCCCGGCTCCATGCTGATGCTCACCTGTTCGGGCCGTGGCTGCGCAGGCTCGGTGTGCGCGACCGGCTTGGCCGCATCTTCACCGTAATGATAAAAGCCGCGCCCCGATTTGCGGCCCAGGAAGCCGGCGTTGACCATTTCCTGCTGGTGCACCGAGGGCATGAAACGCGGGTCGCCGAAGTAGGCGTTGAACACCGACTGGGTGACCGAAAAATTGACGTCATGGCCGATCAGGTCCATCAGCTCGAATGGGCCCATGCGAAAACCGCCGGCTTCGCGCATGACCGCGTCCAGCGTGGCCGGGTCGCCCGCCTGTTCCGACAGCAGGCGCAAGCCTTCGGCGTAGAACGGACGCGCCACGCGGTTGACGATGAAGCCAGGCGTGGACTTGGCATGCACCGGGCTCTTGCCCCAGGCTTGCGCGGTGGCGAACACGGCATCGGCCACGTCGCTCGACGTCGCCAGGCCGCTGATCACTTCGACCAGCGCCATCAGCGGAACAGGGTTAAAGAAGTGCATGCCGACCAGGCGCTCGGGGCGGCGCAGCTTGGCCGCGATGGCGGTCACCGAAATCGACGAGGTGTTGGTGGCCAGGATGCAGTCGTCGCCGACCGCTTTTTCCAGGTCCGCGAACAGCATCTGCTTGACGTCGAGGTTCTCGACGATCGCTTCGATCACCAGAGAAGCGTCGGCAATCTCGTGCAGATTGGCGACGGCGTGCAGGCGCGCGTTCGAGGCCGCCACGTCGTCGGCGCTCATGCGGCCTTTTTCGGCCAGCTTGGCGTACATTTTTCCAATATCGGCGATCGCCTTGGCGACCGCTTCGGGGCGGGTGTCGAACAAGCGCACCTCATAGCCGGCGCTGGCCGCAACCTGGGCGATGCCCGAACCCATCGCGCCGCTGCCGATGACGGCGACGATGCTGCCTTTTTCCAGTGCCATGCTCATTCCCCGGTGAAGTTGGGGGCGCGCTTGGCCAGGAATGCGGCCACGCCTTCGCGGTAGTCATGGCTGTAGCCAAGTTCGCGCATCATCTGGCCTTCCAGCTTGAGCTGCTGTTCCAGCGTATTGGCATCGCTGGCGGCGAAGGCTTTCTTGGTGTACGCCAGGCCCTTGGTGGGCGCGGCGGCGAAATGGCGGGCCATGGTCATCGCTTCGTCCATCAGCGCTTCATCGGCAAAACACTTCCAGATCAAACCCCACTGCTCGGCTTTTTCGGCCGTCAGTTTCTCGCCCAGCATGGCCATGCCCATGGCGCGCGCGTGGCCCACCAGTCGTGGCAAATGCCAGGTGCCGCCGGTGTCGGGAATCAGGCCCAGCTTGCAGAACACTTCGACGAAGCTGGCCGATTTGCCTGCCAGGACGATGTCGCAGGCCAGCGCCAGGTTGGCGCCGGCGCCGGCGGCCACGCCGTTGACGGCGCAAATGACCGGCATCGGCAGCGTCTTGAGCGTCATCACCAGCGGTGCGTAATAGGTCTCGACCGAGTAGCCCAGGTCCACGCCCTGCACGCCCGGTTCCACTGCGCGGTCCGACAGGTCCTGGCCGGCGCAAAAACCGCGCCCGGCGCCGGTCAGCAGCAGCACGCGCACACTGGCGTCAGCCTTGAGCATGGCCAGCGCGTCGCGCACTTCGCGGTGCATGGCGGTCGTGAAGCTATTGAGTTTATCGGGGCGGTTCAGGGTCAGTACCGCGATGCCGCCGTCGATCGTGAATTTGATGTTTTCGAAGTTCATGGTTTATTCCGCCTGGTCGAAGTCGATGACCACCTTGTCGGTGACCGGGAAGCTCTGGCAGCTCAGCACGAAGCCGCGCGCAATCTCGTAATCTTCGAGCGCGTAGTTGGCATCCATGTCGACCTTGCCGTCGAGGAGTTTGCAGCGACAGGTAGAGCATACGCCGCCTTTGCAGGAATAGCGCATGTCGATGCCGGCGCGCAGGCCGGCGTCGAGGATCGATTCCTTGTCCTTGTCCATCGTGAAGCTGGTGTGATTGCCGTCCATGATGACCGTCACTTCGGTTTCGTGGCGGGCGGCGGCGTCGAACACGCGTGGCTTGTGCTGGTGTTTCGGAATGCTGGCGGCGAACAGTTCGACCTTGATCTGCGACTTGGCCATGCCGGCTTCCTGCAACGCTTCGGACACGCCATGCATCATGTCTTCCGGGCCGCAGATGAAGGCGACGTCGACGTCTTCCACGCGCACCCAGTGCTGGAGGAACTGGGCGCACTTTTCCTTGGTGATGCGACCGTTGAACAGGTCCAGGTCCTGCTGCTCGCGACTCATCACGTAGGCCAGCGTCAAGCGCTGCGTGTAGCTGTCTTTGAGATCACTCAGTTCGTCCTTGAAAATCACCGACGACGAAGCGCGGTTGCCGTAGAACAGCGTGAAACTGCTGTTCGGCTCGGCCAACAAGGTGGTCTTGATGATCGACAGGATCGGCGTGATGCCGCTGCCGGCCGCAAAGGCCAGGTAGTGGCGCGCGCTGTCGGCGCTCAGAGGCACGTTGAAGTGGCCCATCGGCGGCATCACGTCAAGCGTCATGCCCGGCTTCAGGTTTTCGTTGGCCCAGCACGAGAACAAGCCGCCGGTGGTGCGCTTGATGGCCACGCGCAGCGCGTTGTCCTGCACCGCCGCACAGATCGAGTAGGAACGGCGCACGTCCTCATCGCCGATCTGGGCGCGCAGCGTCAGGTGCTGGCCTTGCTGGTAAATGAAACTGGCCGCCAGTGCGGGCGGCACGTCAAAAGTGACGGTGATGGTGTCGCGCGTTTCCTGCTTCACGTGGGCGACGGTCAATGGATAGAATTTGCTCATGGGTGGCCTTAGTGGCACTTGAAATAATCGAACGGTTCGCGGCAGTCCAGGCACTTGTACAGCGCCTTGCATGGCGTCGAGCCAAACTGGCTGGTCAGCTCCGTGTGCTGCGAACCGCAATTGGGGCAGGCGACCACCAGCGGCGGCGCGGCGCGGCGCTTGACGCCCGCGTGCAGGCCGCTGATGTCGATCACCTTTTGCGCCGGCGGCGCGATGCCGTAGGCGGCCAGCGCGTTCTTGCCGGCCTCGCTCATCCAGTCGGTGGTCCAGGCGGGCGAGAGCTGGCTGATGATGTCAACCGTGCCGATACCATGCGCCTTGAGCGCATCGCGCACGGCGTCGGCGATCACCTGCATCGCCGGGCAGCCGGAATAGGTGGGCGTGATCGTGACCTGCAAGGCCGGACCATCCCATTGCACGGCGCGCACGATGCCCAGGTCGACCACCGAGATCACGGGGATCTCGGGATCATTGACCTCGCCCAGCCAGGTCCAGATCTGGTCGTCGCTGACGCGCCGCGTAATCATTACCACTCGGCTCCGGGATAGGCGCGCTGCAGGAACTGCATCTCGGCCAGGATGTAGCCCAGGTGCTCGCTGTGGCGGCCTTGCTTGCCGCCCTTTTGCATCCACGCAGCCGGATCAGGCATGACCAAGGTGGCTTCGGCGAAGATCTCGGCCACGTGCTCCAGGAACGCGCCGCGCAGGCCGTCGGCTGCGGGCGCGATGCCTTGCGCGACCATCGCTTCGTCGAGCGCGTCGTAGTTGAACGCCTCGCCGCTGTACATCCACAGTGCATTGACTGCGGCCTGCGTTTTTGCGTGGCTGTCGGCCGTGCCGTCGCCCAGGCGCACGATCAGGTCGCCGCTGCGGCGCAAGTGATACGTCACTTCCTTGATCGACTTTTCGGCGATCTCGGCGATGCGCTGATCGGTCGACTTGGTCAGGCCCAGCATCAGGAAGTAGTGCCAGGTGTCGAAGTAGAACTGGCGCACCATGGTGTCGGCGTAGTTGCCGTTGGGCTGTTCGACCAGCAGGCAGTTGCGCATGTCGTGCGCGTCGCGCAGGAAGGCCAGTTGATCTTCGTCGCGGCCGCGCCCTTCCAGTTCGCCGGCGTAGGTGAACCACATGCGGGTCTGGCCCAGCAGGTCGAGCGCGACGTTGGTCAGCGCCATGTCTTCTTCCAGCGCCGGGCCTTTGCCGCACAGCTTGGACAGCTGCTGCGACAGGATCAGCGCATTGTCGCCCTGGCGCAGCAGGTAGGTGATCTTATCGTCCACGGCGCCGCTCACAGATTCTTGACTTCTTCCGGCATCGGGAAGAAGGTCGGGTGGCGGTAGACTTTGTTGTTCGACGGTTCGAACAGGGCCGACTTGTCTGCCGGGCTGCTGGCGACGATGTCGGCGGCGCGCACGACCCAGATCGACACGCCTTCGTTGCGGCGGGTGTAGACGTCGCGCGCGTTATTGACTGCCATTTCGGCGTCCGGCGCATGCAGGCTGCCCACGTGCTTGTGGGCCAGGCCGTGCTGGCTGCGGATGAAGACTTCCCACAAGGGCCATTCTTTGCTCATTTGATTCTCCAGAGAATTCAGATTAATGCGTCAAGCCGCGGCGCGCGCGGCTTTTTTGTCGGCGTAGGCGACCAGCGCATCACGGAACCAGGCGCCGTCGTCCCAGGCTTTGACGCGGGTGGCGAGGCGTTCCTTGTTGCACGGGCCGTTGCCCTTCAAGACGTTGTGGAACTCGCTCCAGTCGATCGCGCCGAATTCATAGTGGCCCGTTTCGGCGTTGAATTTGAGGTCAGGATCGGGAATCGTCAGGCCCAGGTACTCCGCTTGCGGCACGGTCTGGTCGACCATGCGCTGGCGCAGTTCGTCGTTCGAAAACAGCTTGATGCGCCACTGCGCCGACTGCGCGCTGTTGACCGATTCGGCGTCGGACGGGCCGAACATCATCAGCGACGGCCACCACCAGCGATTGAGCGCGTCCTGCGCCATCGCCTTTTGTTCAGGCGTGCCCTTGGCAAGGCTCATCATGATGTCATAGCCCTGGCGCGCGTGGAACGATTCTTCCTTGCACACGCGGATCATGGCGCGCGCGTACGGACCGTACGAGCAGCGGCACAGCGGGATCTGGTTGATGATGGCCGAGCCATCCACCAGCCAGCCCACCGCACCCATGTCGGCCCACGACAGGGTCGGATAATTGAAGATGCTCGAATACTTGGCCTTGCCCGAATGGAGCGCTGCCAGCAGCTCGTCGCGCGACACGCCCAGCGTTTCCGCGGCGCTGTACAGGTACAGGCCATGGCCCGCTTCGTCCTGGATCTTGGCCAGCAAGATCGATTTGCGTTTCAAGGTCGGCGCGCGCGTAACCCAGTTCCCCTCGGGCAGCTGGCCGACGATCTCGGAGTGCGCATGCTGCGAGATCTGGCGCACCAGCGTCTTGCGGTAGGCGTCGGGCATCCAGTCTTTGGCTTCAATCTTGATGCCTGCGTCAATGCGGGCCTGGAACGCCAGTTCCTCGGCGCCCATGTCGGCGGCGGTCTGGACCTTTTGCAGGCCGGTTTCTACCAATTGTGCGTACATGACACCACTCCCCTTGCTAATTCTGAACGTCCATAATACGATACAGAATTGGACTTGTATAGCCATTTTTGTGAATCATATCGAAAGCACTGTTAAGATTCGCCTATGAAACAATTGACCAGCACCGAGTGGATCGCCCACTTTCTCGCCACCGACCCGCCGCGCTCCAAATCGCTGGTCATGACCATTTTCGGCGACGCCATCGCCCCGCACGGCGGCACCATCTGGATGGGCAGCCTGATTGAGCTGTTGGCGCCGTTCGGCGTGTCCGACCGCTTGCTGCGCACCAGCGTATTCCGGCTGGCCCAGGAGGGCTGGCTGGTGGCCAACCGCGACGGCCGGCGCAGCTCGTACGCGATTTTGCCGTCGGCGCTGCCGCGCTTCGAGCGCGCCAACCGCCGCATCTACGGCCCGCTGACGGCGCACTGGGACGGCAGCTGGACCATGCTGCTCGCGGCCAGCGGCGCGATCGACGCCCCCACCCGCGCCAATCTGCGCAAGGAGCTCGAGTGGGAAGGTTACGCGATGATCGCGCAAGGCATCTACGGCCATCCGGTGGCCGGGCCCGAGGTCATTCAAGAGATCCTCACGCGCATGCAGGTGCAGGAAAAACTGCTGGTGGTGAGAGCGAGCGAACTGGCCGGCGTGTCGACCCGGCCGCTGCGCGAACTGGCCGCCGAAGGCTGGGACCTGTCGGTGGTGGTGGCCGGCTATCGTCATTTCATCGAACAGTTCACGCCCTTGCTGGCGATGCTCGAGCAAGGCGCGCCGTTGGCGCCGCAGCAGGCGTTCGTGATCCGCACGCTGCTGATCCACGCTTACCGCCGGGTGCAGCTGCACGACCCGATGCTGCCGGTCGAACTGCTGCCCGATCCGTGGCCGGGCTCGAAAGCCTACGAGCTGGCGCGCGCGCTGTACCGCTTGACCCAGGCCCAGGCCGAAGTGCACATCATGGACGCCTTGCTGCGCGAGGATGCCGCAGCTCCCGGCGCCGACGCCTCATTTTTTCAGCGTTTTGGCGGCCTGGTTTAAGCGCCCGATCGCATTCCACATGGTCTCGACGGCGGCCTGATTCCTGCTCTGGAACCGTTTGGTGACGGCCAGGTAGTAGGTCTGTTCGAACAGCGGCAACGGCAGCATTTCAATCTTGCCGGCGAAGCGCGGCAGCTGCATCAGGCGCCCGCCTTCGAAGTCGAAGGCGGCCGCGACATCGCCGCGCCCGGCCACCAGTTTGGTGAAGTTCACTTCCGAGGATTGGCCGTTCTGGTCGATCGCTACCTTCAGTTTGGCCAGCGCATTGCGGGTCAGGATGGCGCCGTTGGAGATGAGCACCGGCCGCTCCAGGCCTTCAATGGCAGTGCCGCTCCAGGCCACCTTGCTGCCGCTGCGCCGGTACAGCATGATGCGCGCATGGACGGTGGCGCGCGACGGATCGACCGCGCCATTGCGCATCGGGAAGGCGGCAATGGGGAACAATTCGGGGTCATACGGGGTCATGGGATAGCCGTGCAGCAGATTGAGCACGACTTCGGCGCGGCAGCGCAGCATTGGCACGCGGTGAAATTCGACTTCCAGGCCGGCCTCGTGGGCCGCCTGCGTGACCAGGCGCCCGGTGGTGCCGCCGCCTTCAGGGGTCAGGTAGGGCAGGCGCGAATTGACGTCGGCGCACAGGTGCAGCGTCTCCGCCGCGGAAGGGGCGGCCGGGCAGAGCAAAACCACGGCCAGCAAACAACGCCAGGCAAGCATGCGCACTCCTGAAAAGGATGTGCGCCTATTCTAGCAGTCGTAGTGGAATGTGCTGTTGGGCGACGAGAGCGGATTGCGCAGCGCCTCGAGCGCGAAATCGATGTCGAGTTCGGGCCAGTAGATGCGGGTCGAGCTGACGTATTTGACCTTGCAGATTTGCGGCACGGTGGCGTGCTCGAAGCACGGGAATTCGACGAACGGCAAATACAACTCTTCATCGCCACACTTGATCCAGAAGCCGTAGCTATTGATGCTGGTGACCTTGGCCGACTTCAAAAAAATACCAATCATATTAAACCCCTCAAAACAACCCGCCACGCGGCGCGCACCGGCCAACAAAAATAACAGCTACGCCATTGTGGTGTTTGACATAGAACAAATATACTGAAGAGTTACTTGGCCCGACCGCTGTTGATCAGGTAATTCTGCATCGGCGCTTCAGCCACCGAGGCCCACATGTTCTGGTCCTGGCGAAACCGCTTCCACGGCTCGTAAATCTTTTTGAACTTGGCGTTTTTGGCCGCCTCGTCTTCCATCACCTGGGTCGAGGCAGCATAGGCCGCTGCAATGATATCCTTGGAAAATGTACTGAGCATGACACCGCCCTTGAGCAATCGCGCCAGCGCGGCCGGATTCTTGGCGTCGTATTCGGCTTGCATCACCACGTGGGCTTCGAAACTGGCCGCCTCGATCGCCGCCTGGTACTCCTTGGGCAGCTTTTCCCATTCCTTGATACCGATCAGGAACGACAGCTGCGGCCCCGCTTCCCACCAGCCCGGCGCGTAGTAATGGGGCGCCACCTTGTACAGGCCCAGTTTTTCATCGTCATACGGCCCGACCCACTCGGCCGCGTCAATCGTGCCCTTTTCCAGCGCCGGATACACGTCGGCGCCGGCGATCTGCTGCGGCACCGCACCCATGCGCTCCATCACGCGCCCGGCCATGCCGCCGATGCGTATCTTCATGCCCTTGATGTCGGCCACCGACTTGACCGGCTTGCGATACCAGCCGCCCATCTGGGTGCCGGTATTGCCGCCGAGGAAATTCATCACGCCATAGCCGCGGAAAAATTCACGCGTCAGCTCGCGCCCGCCGCCCTGCACGAACCAGGCGGTCTGCTGGCGCGACGTCAGGCCGAACGGCATCGCGCAGTCGAACGCGAAACTGGCGTCCTTGCCATAGTAGTAATACGACGCCGTGTGGCCCATCTCCACCGTGCCGGCCTGGACGGCGTCAAGCACTTGCAGGCCCGGCACGATCTCGCCACCGGCGAAGGTGCGGATCTGGAATTTGCCGCCGGTCAGCTGCAAGACACGTTTGGTGAACACATCGGCGGCGCCAAAGATGGTGTCCAGCGTCTTGGGGAAACTCGATGCGAGGCGCCAGTTAATGGTCGGCAACGCCTGTGCCAGTGCGGGAACAGCCAACGCAGCGGCGCTGGCGCCTACCGCGGTCTTGGTCAAGAAGGAACGACGAAGCATGCAAACGACTCCGGACGAATTGTTAAATTACCGTATTTACCAAAGCTGACAATTGTAGCCGTTAATGAACAGTAAAGCGACGCCTGTTTTTGGGCAAATGTTCTTGCAAAACAACAAGTTATAGTTTCCCGGCAATAGTGCAAAAACGCGAACAGGTGCACGCAGCCAGTGCAGAAGGTATCATACCGCCTCGGCCACAGCCTCCACTCACCCTCCAAGGACACACAATGTCTATCAAGATCAGCAGCCAGTTCGACGCTGGCGCCATCGACATCGTCAGCGCCACCAGCGCCGGCGCCATCGACCTGAACATCCGCAAGGACAGCCACGCCGACATCACCCAATGGTTTTACTTCCGTCTGCAGGGCGCGCAGGGCGAGCCGTGCACGATCCGCTTCCTCAACGCCGGCAAGACCGCTTACCCGGACGGCTGGAAAGACTACCATGCCATGGCCAGCTACGACCGCGTCAACTGGTTCCGCGTGCCGACCGACTTTGACGGCGACGTGATGACGATCACCCACACGCCGGGCATGGACAGCGTGTACTACGCCTACTTCGAGCCGTATTCGTGGGAACGCCACCTGGAACTGCTGGACCGCGCGCAAATGTCCGAGCATGTGCGCATGATCGATTTGGGCAGCACGGTGGACGGGCGCGACATCAACGCGCTGGTCATTGGCGATCCGGAAGCGCAGAAAAAAGTCTGGGTCATCGCGCGCCAGCATCCGGGCGAGACGATGGCCGAATGGTTCGTCGAAGGCATGCTCGATGCGCTGCTCGACCCGGCCGACGCGTTCGGGCGCCAGTGCCTGAAAGAGGCCGTGTTCTACGTGGTGCCGAACATGAATCCGGACGGCTCGGTGCGCGGCAACCTGCGCACCAACGCCGCTGGCGCCAACCTCAATCGCGAATGGAATACGCCGAGCATGGAGCGCAGCCCGGAAGTATTCGTGGTCAAGCACAAGATGCTGGAAACGGGCTGCGACCTGTTCCTCGACGTGCATGGCGATGAAGGCTTGCCGTATGTGTTCGCGGCCGGATCTGGCTCGCTGCCAAGCTTCACGCCCGAGCAGGCGGCGCAAGAAAAGGCATTCTCGGACTTCTACAAAGTGGCCAGCCCGGACTTCCAGGACGAGCATGGCTATGGCGATTCGCCGTACACGCCAGAGACCATCACCATGGGTTCGCCGCACGTCACGCACGCGTTCGGCTGCCTGTCGCTGACGCTGGAACTGCCATTCAAGGACAACGCCAACGATCCCGACCAGCATTGCGGCTGGGATGGCGCGCGCAGTTCGCGCCTGGGCGCGGCCGTGCTGCAACCGATCCTGCAGTCGCTGCGCAATAACAAGTAAATGTCCCACTGGCGTCGCCCTTGCTGCTGCAGGGGCGACGTTGTGCGCCGCACAAATTTTTGATCCACATCAACGAAAAGTTTGAGCCAGATCAATACACTTCATCGCATACCCAATGACAAACGATGAAGGAAGTAAAGATGAAACGTCTCGCCATCGCAGTATCGCTCGCCTCCCTGTTTTGCTCCGCCGCCATTGCCCAGGAAAGCCCGTGGCTGGTGCGCGCACGCGCCGTGCACCTGGCGCCGGCCAACCATTCGGACCCTGTGGGCGGCGTGGGCAGCTTCGATCGCATCACGGTCGAAACGCGCACCATCCCCGAACTCGACATCAGCTATTTCTTCACGCCGCACCTGGCTGCCGAACTGGTGCTGACCTATCCGCAAAAGCACGACGTCATGCTCGACGGCGCCGTGATCGGCAGCTTCAAGCACCTGCCGCCGACCTTGCTGGCGCAGTACCGCTTCGACCCGGTCGGCAAGTTCACGCCTTATCTGGGCGCGGGCTTGAACTACACGCGCATCTCGTCGGTGCATCTGCTCGACGGCGCCGCTGAACTGGACAACCATAGTTTCGGATTGGCGCTGCAGGCGGGCATCGACTTTGCCATCGACCAGCACTGGTCGGTCAACGTCGATCTGAAGAAAGTGAACATACGCAGCGACGTGCGCATTGGCGGCGCCAAAGTGAGCGCGGTGAAGGTGGATCCGACGCTGTTCGCAGTCGGCGTCGGCTACCGCTTTTAAGTCCCGACTTCGGGGTCAGACCTCCACATGTATCCACATGTAGCGGAGGTCTGACCCCGATTGCTTATTTAACAACAACCTAACAACAACAGGGTCAAGTCTGACATCAGGACACGGGCCCAACAGTGGGCT
>JAZJXM010000021.1:31950-124002 GCA_040390915.1 Pseudomonadota bacterium | reverse complement strand
AAGGTGGGCTATTTTGAGCGGGCGTCAATCAAATTATTCCGGACAGCAGTGCGCGAACGCGGGGACCCATGCTGACTATATTCAGTATGGGTCCCCGCGTTCGCGAGGACGACGTAGCAAAAAAAGCCGCCAGGGCTTGCGCGCTGGCGGCTCTTGCTACGTGCGAAGATTACTGCGCTATCGGCGCAGCAGCTTCCGCACCTTCAGCAGCCTTCATCGACAGCTTGAGGCGGCCGCGGTCGTCGGTCTCGAGGACCTTGACGCGCACTGCCTGGCCTTCTTTCAGGTAGTCGGCAACGGCGTTGACACGCTCATTGGCGATCTGCGAGATGTGCAGCAGGCCATCCTTGCCTGGCATGACCTGAACGATCGCGCCGAAGTCGAGCAGCTTGAGCACAACGCCGTCGTAGGTCTTGCCCACTTCGACCGATGCTGTCAGTTCTTCGATGCGACGCTTGGCTTCCTGGCCGGCAGCGGCGTCAACCGACGCGATCGTGACCACGCCTTCGTCGCTGATGTCGATCTGGGTGCCAGTTTCTTCGGTCAGCGCGCGAATGACTGCGCCGCCTTTGCCGATGACGTCACGGATCTTCTCTGGGTTGATCTTGATCGTGATCAGGCGCGGTGCGAAGTCCGACAGTTCGGTCTTCGTGTGCGGCATGGCCTTTTGCATTTCGCCCAGGATGTGGTGGCGTGCTTCCTTGGCTTGCGCCAGTGCCACTTGCATGATTTCCTTGGTGATGCCCATGATCTTGATGTCCATCTGCAGCGCAGTGATACCAGCTGGGGTACCTGCTACCTTGAAGTCCATGTCGCCCAGGTGATCTTCGTCGCCCAGGATGTCGGTCAGCACGGCGAACTTGCCGCCTTCCTTGATCAGGCCCATCGCGATACCGGCGACGTGCGCTTTCATTGGAACGCCAGCGTCCATCAGTGCCAGGCAGCCACCGCAGACCGACGCCATCGACGACGAGCCGTTCGATTCGGTGATTTCCGAAACGAGGCGCACCGAGTAGCTGAAGTCTTCAGGGTTAGGCAAGGCGGCGATCAGCGCGCGCTTGGCCAGGCGGCCGTGGCCGATTTCGCGGCGCTTCGGGGTGCCTACACGGCCGGTTTCGCCGGTGGCGAACGGAGGCATGTTGTAGTGCATCATGAAGTCGTCGGTGTACTCGCCCATCAGCGCGTCGATCTTCTGGCTGTCACGGGCGGTGCCCAGCGTAGCCACGACCAGCGCCTGGGTTTCGCCGCGCGTGAACAGGGCCGAACCGTGGGTGCGTGGCAGGATGCTGGTGCGGATCGCGATCGGACGCACGGTGCGGGTGTCGCGGCCGTCAATGCGTGGCTCGCCATTGAGAATCTGCGAACGCACGATTTTCGCTTCGATGTCGAACAGCACATTGCCGACGTCGACATTGTCCGGGGCCGAAGTACCGGCAGCGGCTGCGTCTTCCTTCAGTGCTGCGTAGACGTCAGCGAAGGTGGCTTTCAACTTGGCGGTACGGGCAACCTTGTCCTTGAGCTGGTAGGTCTCGTTGATCTTGGTCTCGGCCAGTTCCTTGACGCGTGCGATCAGCGGCTCGTTCTTGGCTGGGGCGGTCCACTCGACTTCCGGCTTGCCGCCGTCGCGTACCAGGTCATGGATCGCGTCGATGACTGCTTTCATCTGGTCGTGGCCGAAAACGACCGCGCCCAGCATGATTTCTTCGGACAGTTGATCGGCTTCCGATTCGACCATCAGCACGGCCGTTTCGGTACCGGCGACAACCAGGTCCATTTGCGACGTCTTGAGCTGGGTGGTGGTCGGGTTCAGGATGTACTGGCCGTTGGCGTAGCCGACGCGCGCAGCGCCGACCGGGCCGTTGAAAGGCACGCCCGACACGCACAGGGCGGCCGATGCGCCGATCATGGCGGCGATGTCTGGATCGATTTCAGGATTGACCGACAGCACGTGGATGATGACCTGCACTTCGTTCAGGTAGCCTTCCGGGAACAGCGGACGGATAGGACGGTCGATCAAACGGCTGGTCAGCGTTTCTTTTTCGGAAGGACGGCCTTCGCGCTTGAAGAAACCGCCTGGGATTTTACCGGCAGCGTACGTTTTCTCGACATAGTCGACGGTCAGCGGGAAGAAGTCCTGGCCTGGCTTTGCGTCTTTGCGCGCAACCACGGTCGCCAGAACGACGGTGTCTTCGATCGACACCATGACGGCGCCAGATGCCTGGCGCGCGATTTCGCCCGTTTCCAGGGTCACCTGGTGCTGGCCGTACTGGAAGGTTTTCGTAACTTTATTAAACATGGGTAATCCCTTTCTAATTGCCGACAGATTTTCAGGGGCTGTCGTTCACCTCACCACAGGCAACACTCATTGCCTTTACTACATAATTCTCTGCTCAAAATGCAAAATGCCCGCAACAGCAAGCTGTGCAGGCATTTCGTTTTAAACTTGGGATCGCAAATTACTTACGCAGGCCCAGTTTGGCGATCAGATCGCGATAACGGGTTGCGTCCTTGGACTTCAGGTAGGACAGCAGGCTCTTACGACGGTTGACCATCATGATCAGGCCGCGGCGCGAGTGGTGATCTTTAGCGTGAGCTTTGAAGTGGCCGTTCAGTTCGTTGATGCGTGCGGTCAGCAGTGCGACCTGAACTTCAGGGGAGCCGGTGTCGTTTTGCGCACGGGCGTTGTCAGCGATAATCGCTGCTTTGTTGATGTTTTCTACGGTCATGATATTACCTTTCACATGCGGTGCAAGAGTCGCAACCCAGCGCACCGTGAACTTCAATGGATGAACCGGCCAAAACGGCCAGACCCGCAAGTATATGCGAAAACGGCGCTTCTGGCCAGTCCCCCGTGCAAAGCGGGCGATTGCGCAGTTTTCCAACAGCGCGCCGCTTTCCCGCAGCCGGAAATATTGACAAGTGTTTCAGCATCACGTTAAATCAATCATGCGCGCGTGGCCCTGGCCACGCTGTCGACCTTTTCGTTTTTAAATGCCTCGAAAGTGACCATGCAATTACGAGCTCTCGCCCTCGCCTTACCCCTCCTTGCCGTCCAGTCCACCAGCTTTGCCGAGCCGCTCGAAAAAAATGGACTGCCGTGCCTGCTCGAAGTGTGCCTTGGCGACAGCCTGCCGGAACTGACCAAGCTGCCATGGGCGCCGGCCACCACCCCGTTCAAGATCAACAACAAGGTCCAGGCCACGGTCGAGCGCAAGCTGTCCGACGACGATTTGCGGGCCCTGAAAGCGATGTTCCCGAACGCGGGCGACGCTGCGCCCTACCTGTATGAAAAGCAGTTCGACGCCACCGCCCTGCCTGCCCTGTCGCAAGTGGGCGCGGCTTGCGATGCCAACGAATTGTTCGGCACCTTTGGCACGGCCAGCGGTGCGCTGACCCGGGTTGGCGTGAGCCTGATGCCGAGCCCGGCCGACGCGGCCAAGCAGGTGTGGACCGTCACCAGCATCATTCGCGAATTTCCCACCGTGTCCACGATCGAGGAAAAGGCCAGCCTGACTGCCATGCTCAAGCGGCGCTACGCCAAATATGGCGCCGGCACCGCGGAACTGCCGCCAGCCAAGCCAGGCGAAGGACGCTTCTTCCTGGGCGGCATGTCCAACTTCGGCTTCGGGCTGTCGATGGTGCGCTCGCTCGACGAGACCAAGCGCATGAAGCAGCATCCGATGTGCGGCGCCGCCAAGGTCGGCTAAGCACCAGGAGGGAGCGCCAGACGCTCCCTCTGATACTGCAATACGCGCCTTTTCAAACTCGGGCTTAATAAAACTGCAAGGTTGATCTATACTCGGCCGATGCGTTTCCCGCCCCTCCGCCCCGACCGCCGCCTGACCGGCATGACCATCACGTTCGCCTTGCACCTGGCACTGCTGTGTGCCTGGCAGCTGGCGCGCCAGCCACACAAGCACGCCGAAGCGGACGACGCCAGCCGCATCCAATGGGTCAGGATTGCCGCGCCGCGCCCGCCCAAGCCGCCTGCCTTGCCCCCGGTGCGCGTGCGCAGCGCGCCGGCGCCGGTGCAGCATGCCATTGCCAGCGCGACGCCGCCCACCGAGCCGCCGGAGGTCGCCGCGCCGGTCGCCATTGCGGCGCCGGCCGCGCCCAGCGCCGAGCAGATGCTGCAGCAGGCCAGGCGCGACCTCGGCAAGATCGACCGCGACCTGCGCAAAGAATTTCCCGGCTCGCGCATCAAGGCGCCAAGCGATTCGCCGCAGCTACGGCTGGCAAAAGGGATAGAACACGCAGCCGAAATGGCGCCACCGCGTTGGTTTGAGGCGCCCAAGGTGACGGAAATTATCGACCCGGGCGGCTATGGCCGCAGGCGCTATCGGGTGATCACCGGCGGCGGCACCTATTGCGTGACGTATGAATCGAACCACGCACCGGACGGCCTGGACACGATGAAGAACGGGATCAAGCCGAAGATCACCAACTGCCCGCCGGACGAACAGCCGGCGACCAGGCAGAAATGGGATCAGTAGGCGCGCACCGCCGCAATCACTGCTGCGGATTGACCCGCTCGACCTTCGAATGCAGCTTGTTCAGTCCCGACAAATACGCCTTGGCCGAGGCGACGATGATGTCCGGATCGGAGCCGACGCCATTGACGATGCGCCCCGAGCGCGACAAGCGCATCGTCACTTCGCCCTGCGACTGAGTGCCGTTGCTGATCGCGTTGATCGAAAACAGCACCAGTTCGGCGCCGCTGGCCGCTTCCTTTTCGATCGCATTGACGGTCGCGTCGACCGGGCCATCGCCCTCGCCTTCGCAGCTGTACTCCTTGCCGTCCATGGCGAACACCACTTTCGCCGTTGGCGTCTCGCCCGTTTCGGAGCGCTGCGACAGCGACACGAAACGGTAGTACTCGCCCTCGTGCGCGTGCTCCTCGTCCGATACCAGCGCCATGATGTCTTCGTCGAAGATCTCGCTCTTGCGGTCGGCCAGCTCCTTGAAGCGGCCAAAGGCGGCATTGATCTCGGCTTCCGATTCGAGCACGATGCCCAGCTCCTGCAGGCGCGCCTTGAACGCGTTGCGCCCCGACAGCTTGCCCAGCACGATCTTGGTTGCGGCCCAGCCCACGTCTTCGGCGCGCATGATCTCGTACGTTTCGCGCG
This sequence comes from Pseudomonadota bacterium, assembly GCA_040390915.1. Taxonomy (GTDB): domain Bacteria; phylum Pseudomonadota; class Gammaproteobacteria; order Burkholderiales; family Burkholderiaceae_D; genus Telluria_A. Next base: position 118,876 of record JAZJXM010000021.1, on the reverse strand, counting down.
CCTTGAGCATGCCGTCCTGGTGGATGCCCGACGCATGCGCGAACGCGTTGGCACCCACCACGGCCTTGTTCGGCTGCACCGCAAAGCCGGTAATTTGCGACACCATTTTGGAGGCGGCCACGATCTGCGTGGTATCGATCCCCAGCTGCAGGCCAAAGTGGTCGCTGCGCGTGCGCAGCGCCATCACCACTTCTTCCAGCGCCGTGTTGCCGGCCCGTTCACCGAGGCCGTTGATGGTGCATTCGATCTGGCGCGCGCCGCCGGTCATGACGCCGGCCAGCGAGTTGGCTACCGCCAGCCCCAGGTCATTGTGGCAGTGCACCGACCAGATCGCCTTGTCCGAATTAGGGATGCGCTCGCGCAAGCGCTTGATGGTGGCGCCGAATACTTCCGGCACCGCGTAGCCGACCGTGTCGGGGAAATTGATGGTGGTGGCGCCGGCGCTGATCACGCTTTCGAGCACGCGGCACAGGAAGTCCTCGTCCGAGCGGCTGCCGTCTTCGGGGGAAAATTCGATGTCGTCGGTGTACTGGCGCGCGTAGCCGATGGCGGCGATGGCTTGTTCCAGCACCTGGGCCGGCTCCATTCGCAGCTTCATTTTCATGTGCAGCGGCGAAGTGGCGATGAAGGTGTGGATGCGCTTGCGCGCGGCCGGCTGCAGTGCTTCGGCAGCGCGCGCGATATCACGCTCGTTGGCGCGCGACAGCGAGCAGACGGTCGATTCCTTGATGGCGCTGGCGATTGCGCGGATGGCGTCGAAGTCGCCCGGCGAGGCGGCGGCAAAACCGGCTTCGATGACGTCGACCCGCATCCGTTCGAGCTGGCGCGCGATGCGGACCTTTTCATCCTTGGTCATCGACGCGCCCGGCGATTGCTCGCCGTCGCGCAAGGTGGTGTCAAAAATGATCAGGCGGTTTGAATCGGTCATGGCAGCTCCAGTGGGTGGCCGTCGTCCTCGCGAACGCGGGGATCCATACTGAGCATAGTCAGTATGGGTCCCCGCGTTCGCGAGGACGACGTGCAAGCACCGCTTTAGTGGCGCTCGCTCGGATCGAGTCGGTCCGTGTCGGTCTGCACGATGCTCACTGGCTTGCCCTTGAACAGGCGCCAGAAAAACACGGCATAACCGGACAGGCCGTAAAACACAAACAATGGCATCAATACTTTAGGCGGGTCGATCGACACCAGCGCCAGGCCCAGTGCGATCAGGAACACCACGATGAACGGCACCGACTTGCGGAAGTTGACGTCCTTGAAGCTGTAGAACGGCACGTTGGTTACCATCGTCAGGCCGGCAAACAGCGCGATGCCCCACGAGATCCAGGCCATTTCGACGCCGCTGTATTCGAGGTCCGCCATCATCAGGATGAAGCCAGCAACCATGGCCGCCGCCGCAGGACTTGGCAGGCCCTGGAAGTAGCGCTTGTCGACCACTTCGATGTTGGTATTGAAGCGCGCCAGGCGCAATGCGGCGCCAGCGCAGTAGACAAAGGCGGCCAGCCAGCCGAACTTGCCCAGGCCGCGCAGCGACCATTCGTAGATCACCAGCGCCGGCGCGGCACCGAACGACACCATGTCGGACAGGCTGTCGTACTGGGCGCCAAACTCGGACTGGGTGTTGGTCAGGCGCGCGATGCGGCCGTCGAGGCCGTCGAGGATCATGGCGATGAAAATGGCCCAGCAGGCCGCTTCGAACTTCAGGTTCATTGCCTGCACAATCGCGTAGAAACCACAGAACAGCGCCGCCGTGGTGAACGCATTGGGCAGCAGGTAAATCCCGCGCGGGCGTACCGGATTGCCTTCGGCATCGAATTTCTTGCGTCCGATGCGGGTAAAGCGTGAAATTTTTCCGTTCTTCGCCTTGGTTTGGGCGGCAGGCTTTCTGCGACGGGGGAAGGTGGTCATAAATTTCCGTTTCAAGTGTTTGGGGCGCTTCATCAATATGCCAGCCATTATAGTGGGCTGACAGTCAACTTTGCGATTTTCCCGACACTTGACACGTCGTCCTCGCGAACGCGGGGACGACGGTTCGCTTAGTTCTTCGACTGATCGACCAGCTTGTTCTTGGCGATCCACGGCATCATCGCGCGCAGCTTGGCGCCGACTTCTTCGATCGGATGCTCGGCCGTCAGGCGGCGGCGCGAGATCAGGGTCGGGGCGCCGGCCTTGTTTTCCAGGATGAAGCTCTTGGCGTATTCGCCAGTCTGGATGTCTTTGAGGCACTGGCGCATCGCGTCCTTGGTGGCCGAGGTCACCACTTTCGGGCCCGTCACGTATTCGCCGTATTCGGCGTTGTTCGAGATCGAGTAGTTCATGTTGGCGATGCCGCCTTCATAGATCAGGTCGACGATCAGCTTGAGTTCGTGCAGGCACTCGAAGTACGCCATTTCCGGCGCGTAGCCCGCTTCGGTCAAGGTCTCGAAGCCAGCCTTGATCAGTTCGACCGCGCCGCCGCACAGCACGGCTTGCTCGCCGAACAGATCGGTTTCGGTTTCTTCGCGGAAGTTCGTTTCGATGATGCCGGCACGGCCGCCGCCGTTGGCCATCGCGTACGACAGCGCGATGTCGCGCGCCGAACCCGATTTGTCCTGGTACACGGCGATCAGGTGCGGCACGCCGCCGCCTGCCGCGTAGGTGCCGCGCACGGTGTGGCCTGGCGCTTTCGGGGCGATCATGATCACGTCCAGGTCGGCGCGCGGCACGACCTGGCCGTAGTGCACGTTGAAGCCGTGCGCGAACGCCAGCACGGCGCCCTGCTTGGCGTTGGGCGCCACGTTTTCGTTGTAGACCTGGGCGATGTTCTCGTCCGGCAGCAAGATCATGATGATGTCGGCGGCCTTGATGGCGTCGTTCACTTCAGCGACCTTCAGGCCAGCTTGTTCGACCTTGTTCCACGAGGCGCCGCCCTTGCGCAGGCCAACGGTGACGTTGACGCCCGAATCGTTCAGGTTTTGCGCGTGTGCGTGGCCTTGCGAGCCATAGCCGATGATGGCAACGTTCTTGCCTTTAACGAGGGAGAGGTCGCAGTCTTTGTCGTAAAAAACGTTCATGGTATGTCCTATATTTTGTGAGTTGGGGTTCAAACTTTGAGGATGCGTTCGCCGCGGCCGATGCCGGAGCCGCCGGTACGTACCGTTTCGAGAATGGAGGCGCGGTCGATGGAATCGATGAACGCGTCGAGCTTGCCCTTGTTGCCGGTCAGCTCGATCGTGTAAGTCTTTTCGGTGACGTCGATGATGCGGCCGCGGAAAATATCCGCAGTGCGCTTCATTTCTTCGCGTTCCTTGCCCACCGCGCGCACCTTGATCAGCATCAGTTCGCGCTCGATGTGCGCGCCTTCGGTCAGGTCGACCACCTTGACCACCTCGATCAGGCGGTTCAAGTGCTTGGTGATCTGCTCGATGATGTCGTCCGAGCCGCTGGTGACGATGGTCATGCGCGACAAGGTGGCGTCTTCGGTCGGGGCCACGGTCAAGGTTTCGATGTTGTAACCGCGCGCCGAGAACAGCCCGACCACGCGCGAGAGCGCACCGGCTTCGTTTTCAAGCAGGACAGAAATAATATGGCGCATTACAAGTCCTCCGATCCGAGCAGCATTTCGGACAGGCCTTTGCCTGCCTTGACCATCGGCCAGACGTTTTCGGATTGGTCGGTAATGAAGTTCATGAACACCAAGCGGTCCTTCATGGCGAACGCCTCTTTCAAGGCGCCGTCCACGTCACCCGGCTTTTCGATCTTCATGCCGACGTGGCCGAACGATTCGGCCAGCATCGAGAAGTCGGGCAGCGAATCCATGTACGACTCGGAATAGCGCGAGCCGTAATCGATCTGCTGCCACTGGCGCACCATGCCGAGGAAACGGTTGTTGAGCAGGATGATCTTGGGCGTCAAATGGTATTGCTTGCAGGTAGCCAGCTCCTGGATGCACATCTGGATCGAGCCTTCGCCGGTGATGCAGGCGACAGTCGCGTCCGGGTTGGCCATCTGCACGCCCATGGCGTACGGCAGGCCCACGCCCATCGTGCCCAGGCCGCCGGAATTGATCCAGCGGCGCGGCTTGTCGAACTTGTAGTACTGGGCCGCCCACATCTGGTGCTGGCCCACGTCGGAGGTGATGAAGGCGTCGCCCTTGGTCAGCTCCCACACCTTCTGGACCACCGACTGCGGCTTGATGACGAGGTCAGAATCCTGGTATTTCAGGCAGTCGCGCCCGCGCCATTCATTGATCTGCTTCCACCAATCCTTGATGCCGGCCGGGTTCGGTTTCGCTTCGGCGGCGTCCAGCTGGGACAGCATTTCGATCAGCACGTCCTTGACGTTGCCGACAATCGGAATGTCGACCTTGACGCGCTTGGAAATCGACGATGGATCGATGTCCACGTGGATGATCTTGCGCGGGTTGGAGGCGAAGTGTTTCGGGTTGCCGATCACGCGGTCGTCGAAGCGGGCGCCGATGGCGATCAGGACGTCGCAGTGCTGCATCGCCATGTTCGCTTCATAGGTGCCGTGCATGCCGGGCATGCCGACAAAGTTGTCGCTCGAGGCGCGGTAGCCGCCCAGGCCCATCAGCGTGTTGGTGACTGGGAAGCCCAGCTTGTCGACCAGCTTGTTGAGCTCGGGCGCGGCATTGGCCAGGATCACGCCGCCGCCGGTGTAGATCATCGGACGTTCGGCCTGCAGCAGCAGCTGGACCGCCTTGCGGATCTGGCCCGCATGGCCCTTGTCGACCGGCTTGTACGAGCGCATCTCGATATCCTTCGGATAGTCGTAGACGCACTTGTGCATGCTGATGTCTTTGGGGATATCGACCAGCACGGGGCCGGGACGGCCGGTTCTGGCGATAAAGAAGGCTTTCTTGATCGTTGCTGCCAGGTCCTTGACGTCCTTGACCAGGAAGTTGTGTTTCACGCAAGGGCGGGTGATGCCGACCGTGTCGCATTCCTGGAAGGCATCCTGGCCAATCGCATGGCTGGGCACCTGGCCGGAAATGACCACCATCGGGATCGAGTCCATGTAGGCGGTCGACAGGCCGGTGACGGCATTGGTCACGCCCGGGCCGGACGTAACGAGGGCTACGCCGACGGTGTTCGAGCTGCGCGAATAGGCGTCAGCTGCGTGCACTGCGGCCTGCTCATGGCGTACCAGGACGTGTTGGAATTTGTCTTGCTTGAAGATGGCGTCGTAGATGTAGAGGACTGCTCCGCCCGGATAACCGAAGACGTGTTTGACGCCCTCCTCGGCCAGGCAACGCACTACTATCTCAGCGCCCGTGATGGGGACTGATGCTTCGTTGTTCATGATAAATCCTTTCAAGACCCATTGGGAGTTTGATCGGATGCTCTTTCCTAACGAAATACGCGTAGCGCGACAGTGCTCAGGCTTCCCTTCTTTCTGCGGTCACGTCGAACTTTCCATTCACCGTAGGGAATGTACGAACCGGCGCTAAACGCAACTCGTTTGGCATGAGTTTCTGTAGCGTCACTGCGAACCTCTCGCGCTTGTGGCACGGGTTAGAGCAAACTGCCTACATATGAAAGCGCGTCAGGTCGAGGATGGCCTTTTGTGCCGGTCTCAACGTGACCATACAGCTTCGGGGTTGCAAAGCGTTCTATACCTTACCGCGCTGCACCATTTTGGTCAAGCTAAAAAATGCGCTAATTTTCAAGCAATACCGGCCATTCTTTGCTAGCATGCGTCAGTTTTCTTATATGCACCCCACCAACGCAGCGCATGGCCACAGACAAAGAACTATCCGATTTTCTTGAGAATGTCGAACGGCGCGCCTTCAAGCAAGCCGTGTACGCCGTGCGCAAGGACGAAGCGGCCCTCGATATCGTGCAAGACGCGATGATCAAGCTCGCCGAGAAATACGGCGACAAGCCGGCCGCCGAGCTGCCGATGCTGTTCCAGCGCATCCTGCAAAACACCATCCTCGATTACTTCCGCCGCGAAAAGGTGCGCAATACCTGGGTCACGCTGTTCGGCAGCATGGGCCGGCGCGAAGGCGACGACGAGGATTTTGATATACTGGAATCGTACGCAGCCGACGACGGCTCGAGCGCTTCCGAGTCCAGTGCGGATCAGGTTGAACGCATGCAAACCTTGACCATCATCGACGCGGAAGTACAAAAACTGCCCGCGCGTCAACGGGAAGCGTTCCTTATGCGTTACTGGCAAGACATGGACGTGGCTGAAACAGCCGTAGCAATGGGGTGTTCAGAGGGAAGCGTGAAGACGCATTGCTCGCGAGCTACGCATGCCCTCGCTGAGTCGCTGAAAGCCAAGGGAATAAAATTATGAACGCCGACGATCTCAATTTTGCGTACAAAGTACGCCACGCTCTGAACGAGCACCTCGACCATCTGCCGCCATCGACTGCCGATCGACTGGCATCGGCTCGCAAACTTGCTGTATCGCGCAAAAAAGCGCATGCCCCGGTGCGGCTCGCCCAGCGTCAGCTGGCCGGCAATGTCGGCGCCTTTTTCTCGTCTTCGCTGATGGGGAAAATGGGCGTGGTCGTGCCCTTGCTGGCCCTGGTGATCGGCCTGGCCGGCATTTATGAAATTGAAGAACAGCAGCGCATCGCCGAAATGGCCGAACTCGACGCCGCCGTGCTGTCGGACGAGCTGCCGCTGACCGCCTATCTGGACCAGGGCTTTAACGCCTACCTCGCACAGCGCGGGCAATAAGGATGACGGCCGTTCGTTGCGTTTTAGGCATGCTTGCTTTGGCAGCCTCGCTGGCCGTGGCGCAAACCGCGCCGCAGGCGCCAGTAGCACCTGCGCCCGCCCCTGCCGCATCGGCGCCGGTCGCATCGGCGCCGGTCGCATCGGCGCCGGTCGCATCGGCGCCGGTCGCGCCGGCCCCTGCGGCGTCGGCCAAGGCCGCCAAACCATCCGCCGCAGCCATGACCAAGATGGTATTGATCGAGAAGCCGCTGTGGAAAGACCTGACCGCTCCGCAGCAAGTCGCGCTCGAGCCCTTGATGCCCGAATGGGACCGCATGGAAGGCATCCGCAAGCAAAAATGGCTGGACATCGCCAACCGCTACGCGTCGCTCAAGCCGGACGAGCAGCAGCGCACCCATGAGCGCATGCGCGCCTGGCTGAAGCTGACCCCGGACGAGCGTCGTGTCGCGCGTGAAAACTATACGCTCAGCAAAAAGATCGACAAGAGCCAGAAATCGGCCCAGTGGGAGCAATACCAGCAGCTGCCCGAGGAAGAAAAGCGCAAGCTGGCCGCCGACGCTGCCACCAAGAAGCAAGTGACCAATCTGCCGCCGAAAACGCAGGCCAAGGCGATCGCGCCAATCAAGCCGAACCCGGCTGCCATGTGCGGGCCCGGCACCATCAAGAATCCGAAACCTGGCGTGCCGGCCTGCATTAGCAAGCCGGTTACGCTTGCCCCTGTTACCAGTCCATCACCACCACCGGGCAATCCGGCCGTTCCTGTTCCCAATGCAAAATAGTACGACTCTCTATCCAACACCCTCCCTGAAACGCCGCCTGAGCTGCCTGATCTATGACGCATTCCTGATCATCGCGGTCGGGGCGCTGGCGGATTTTATCGCCATGTTTTTACTGCAAAAGGTTGGCGGGCGCATCCTTGAACAAGTTCCCAAGATGGCCGCCTTCATGGTCGTTGGCGCTTATCTGATTCATTCCTGGTCTGGCAGCGGCTTTACGCTGGCCATGAAAACCTGGCGCATCAAGCTCGTCAAGGTGGGCTATGCACGCGTGCCTTTTCGTAACGCTGCGATGCGCTATGTGTTCAGCTATGGGTGGGTGGTGACGGGCGGCTTGATCTACTACGTGGTTGGCCGCCACAGCTTGAAGGACATGAGCTTGTCCATGCTGGCCGGCGTCGTCTTGTGGGGCATGACGGCCTTCCTCGACAAGGACAGGCAGTTCCTGCATGACAAACTGGCAGGAACCCGCCTCATTTCGCTGCCCAAGCCTGTCAAGGCCAGCAAAGCAGCTGTCGCGACTTAATCGTCCATCGCCGCAAACAGGCTGGCCGGCAGTTCCTGCTCCAGCGTGACGACCTTGTTGCCGCCTTCGGCCTTGGCTTCGGCCAGCGCCTTGAGCGCGCGCGCGACCATGTTCTCGGCCGTCTCGGCCGGGGCATTGGTGGTCAGGCCGGTAGAGAACGTGACGGTGCGCCCGCTGGTCACGGTGTTCCAGTCGAAGGCGGCGACAAAGGCGTTCAGGCGATTCATCGCCAGCACGCCCTGGTGCAGCCAGGTGGCAGGCAGGATAATGCCGAACACGTCGCCTTCGATGCGGCCGAAACGGTCCAGCGTGCGCAGCAGCAGGCACGATTCGCGCGCAATCGCCTGCAGCACCGTGTCGCCGACGTCGTTGCCGAACTGCGCATTGATGGCCTTGAATTGATCGACCCCGATGACTGCGAAGCAGAACGGCTGACCGGTGCGCGACGAGCGTTGCAGCTCTTCGCCCACGTGCTCGGTCAGGCTGCGCCGGTTAAGCACGCCTGTGAGTGTGTCGTGACGGGCCAGTGCCACCAGCCGCGCAATTTCCTGGTCCTTGTCGGCCAGCTGGGCGCGCAGTGGTTCGCAGGCTGGGCAGCCGTCGCATTGATTACTCATTCAACATCCTTCGCAGTGGGCTAGTAGGGCAAGCTTACCGCCCTAACAACCCACGATCAAGCGATATCCGTCGAATTACAGGCGAAAACCCAGCTTGACGCTGACCGACTGGTTGCCGCCGGTGCGGTCCATCTCGGCGGCGATATTGGTCAGGCCGAAATTGAGGTTCAGGCCGGCGAAGACTTTGCTGGCGCTTGGCGATTCCTTGACCAGGCCGCCGAAGTTGGGCGTCAACGTGCCCCACACCTTGCCCACGCCCGCGTACGGCGTCATGTTGAGGAAACCTTTCGAGACCGACAGCTCCAGGCTGCGGCTGTTAAAGCCCAGGTCATCGACGCCGGACAAGCGCGTGGCCGCGGCGCGGATCGCCACTGCAGGGGTGGCCACGCCGCCCTTGACCAGCGCGTATTTGATTTGCGCGCCCATCAGTTTGATGTCGGTGCCGGGCACCATGGACAGGCTGGCGCCGACGTCGATGTCGAACGGCAGGCCTTTGTGGACATGCACCTTGGGGATGTACACGCTGGCGCTGTCGGCGCCGGCTTTTTTCCAGACGTCGCCATGCTCCATGCTGGTGGCGCTCATTTCGACGCCAATGTCAAAACCGGTCAAGCCCAGTGATTCGGCTGGCGACACGGCCTTGTAGCTGGCGGCGGCGGTGAAGTCTTTTGCCAGCAGGCCGAATTCGGCCTGGGTCAGATCACGCACGTTGTCGAGGGAATCGCTGGCGAATGCCGGAGCGCTGAGCGCAGCGATGGAGAGAATGCAGATGTTCTGGAATTTCAAGATAAAGCCTTACAAAAGTTGAATCAAAATCGTTCGTAGTCGTGCAGGTAGCGCCACTGCCCGGACGGCAGGCTGGCCATCGGCATGCGGCCGATGCGGATGCGCTTCATGCTCACGATGGTCAGATTCACCATGCGGCACATGTGCGCGATCTGGCCCGGCTTGGCGTCCTTGAGAGCGAAGCGCAAGCGCGTTTCGTTCTGCCAGCTGACCTTCATCGGCGCAATCGGCTTGCCGTTGAACGGCAGCCCGTGACAAAGCAGTGCCAGCCCGCCTTCCTTGATCTGGCCGCTGACTTCGACAATGATTTCCTGCTCCACGGTCTTGCCTTCGTCGACCAGCTTGCGCGCCACGCGGAAGTCCTGGGTGTACACCACCAGGCCACTGGCGGTGGTGTCGAGCGGCGTGCACAGCGTCAGCTTGGACAGGTGGCGGCGCAGGAAGCGCATCTTGCCATGGTCGGGCGCGAGCAGCGATTCCGCGCTCAGCAGGCTGACGGCCGGTTCGCCGATCGTGCCCACGCCGGCGTTGTAGCCGGCCGGCTTGTGCAGCAAAATCGTCACTGGCGCGATTTCGGCCAGCGTGGCGTCGGGATGGATGACGACGTCCTGTTCGTCGGCCACGCGCGCGGCCGGCTCCTCCACCAGCACGCCGTCGACCGTGATCCAGCCGCCAGCGATGTACTGCTCGGCTTCGGCGCGCGAGCAAGGAATCATTTCGGCCACGCGCTTGGCGAGGCGGATCGAGGTATCGCTCATGCGGCGCCTTTGAAGAAAGTGGTGAACACGTCGATGATGCGCTCGACGTCGGCCGCCGTCACGTTGATATGGGTGACCAGGCGCGTATGCTGCCCCACCGTGGCGCGGATGCGTTCGCGCGCCAACGTGGTGCGCAGTGCGTCGACCGACTCCAGCGGCACTTCGATGTAAAAAATATTCGTTTGCGGCGTGGCCACCTTCAGCTGGGCGATTCTCCCCAGGCCGCGCGACAGGTTGGCCGCGTTGGCGTGGTCGTCGGCCAGCCGTTCGATGTTGTGCTCGAGCGCGTACAGTCCTGCGGCAGCGAGAACGCCGGCCTGGCGCATGCCGCCGCCCAGCATCTTGCGCCAGCGCTTGCCCTGCTCGATGAAGGCCTTCGGCCCGCACAGCACCGAGCCGACCGGTGCGCCCAGTCCCTTGGACAGGCATACCGAGACCGTGTCGAAACCGGCGGTAGCGGCGCGCAGGCTGATGCCCTGCTTGACCGCCGCGTTGCAGATGCGCGCGCCGTCCAGGTGGGTGGCCAGGCCGCGCGCATGCGCCAGGTTGGTGGCTTGCGCCATGTAGTCGGCGCCGAGCACGCGCCCGCCGATGGTGTTCTCCAGCGCCAGCAAGCGGGTGCGCGCAAAGTGCATGTCGTCCGGCTTGATGTAGGCGGCGATGTCGGCCAGCGCAATGCTGCCGTCAGGCTGGTTGGCGATCGGCTGCGGCTGGATACTGCCCAGCACTGCGGCGCCGCCGCCTTCGTATTTGTAGGTGTGCGCTTCCTGGCCGACCAGGTATTCGTCGCCGCGCGCGCAGTGCACCAGCAGCGCGATCAGATTGCTCTGGGTGCCCGACGGTGCGAACAGGCCGGCTTCATAGCCGAACATCTCGGCGGTGACTTCTTGCAGGCGGTTGACGGTCGGGTCGTCGCCGTAGACGTCGTCACCGACTGGCGCTGCCGCCATCAGCGCGCGCATTTCCGCGCCAGGTTGGGTAACGGTGTCGCTGCGCAGGTCGATCCAGGTGTCGTTCATGTCGTCGCTTGGGCGTCAGCCAGGTGTAGGGTGTAGAAACGCTCGCCCATTTCTTCCAGGCCGAGCGTGGCCAGTACTTCCAGCAGGCGCTCGGTGGGGCGCTTGCGCGGCAGGTTCTTGTAGGTCGCGATGATCAGTTCATTTTTCATCGAGTGCTCCCAGCCTACCAGTTCGGTCACGTTGACCTGATAGCCGTGCGCTTCGAGCTGCAGGCAGCGCAGCACGTTGGTCACCTGGCTGCCAAATTCGCGCGTGTGCAGCGGATGGCGCCAGATTTCGGTCAGTGCGCTCTTGCCCAGGTCCTTGCCCTTGTTCTTCTTGAGGACAGTGGCCACTTCGGCCTGGCAGCATGGCACCAGCACCATGTACTTGGCGTGCTTCTTGAGCGCGAAGTCGATCGCGTCGTCGGTCGCGGTATTACAGGCGTGCAGCGCGGTGACGATGTCGATCTGTTCCGGCAGCCTGCTCGACTTGGTCGATTCGGCCACCGACAGGTTCAGGAACGACATGCCCGGGAAGCCCAGTTTCTGCGCCAGCGCGGTCGACTTCTGGACCAGCTCTTCGCGCGTTTCGATGCCGTAGATACGCGAGCCGTCGTCTTTGCCCTTGAAGAACAGGTCGTACAGGATGAAGCCGAGGTAGGACTTGCCGGCGCCATGGTCGACCAGCGAAATGGCGGGATGGTCTTGCTGGATTTCCTTGAGCAGCGGCTCGATGAACTGGTACAGGTGGTACACCTGCTTGAGCTTGCGCCGGCTGTCCTGGTTCAACTTGCCGTCGCGCGTGAGGATATGCAGTTCCTGCAGCAGTTCGATCGATTGGCCCGGGCGAATTTCGGGCGCCAGCGTGTCAGCTGGCTTGGCCGCGTCAGCGCGCTTCATCGATCCACGCCTGTTGTATCGCTTCGAGCACTTTTTCGCCGCCGCGGGTGTGGTCGTCGTCAAAGCCGTCCAGGTCCACGACCCAGTTGTGCAGGTCGACGAAACGCACCGTCAACGGATCGATGTCCGGGTGCTGGTCGTACAGCGCTTCCGCGATGGCGGTGATGTCAGCCCATTTCATGATCAATGATTCTTTTCAGCGGCGTGGTTGATCGTGTATTTCGGGATCTCGACCACCAGGTCTTGCGTGCCGACGATGGCCTGGCACGACAGGCGCGAGACGGGTTCGAGGCCCCAGGCGCGGTCGAGCAGGTCTTCTTCTTTTTCTTCCAGCTCGTTGAGCGAATTGTAGCCTTCGCGTACCAGCACGTGGCAGGTGGTGCAGGCGCACACGCGGTCGCAGGCGTGCTCGATTTCGATGTCGTTTTCGAGCATGACGTCGCATACCGATTTGCCGGTCGGCGCTTCGACGACCGCGCCTTCAGGGCAAAACTGCGGGTGGGGTAAAAATACGATTTGTGGCACGGTTGACCTCTTAGTAAATTACCGTCGTCCTCGCGAACGCGGGGACCCATACTGAGCAAAGTGAGCATGGGTCCCCGCGTTCGCGAGGACGACGGGGTTATATCTCGTCCAGCGATTTGCCGGCCAGCGCGGAACGCACGCTCTGGTCCATGCGGCGCGAGGCGAATTCCTCGGTCACTTGCGCCAGCGTTTCGACCAGCGCGTGGATGCGCGCCGTATCGTCGCTGTCTTTAGCTGATTTAACTTCGTTGATCGCCGCATTAATTTCACTTAATTCGTCCGCCGACAGCAAGCCGCCATCGGTCGCCAGCGCCGCTTCCGTGGCCAGCACGATGCGCTCGGCCTCGACCTGCTCTTCGCGCAGCGCGCGCGCGACCATGTCGCCCTGGGCCGAGGTGAACGACTCCTGCAGCATGCGCGCCACGTCGTCGTCGGCCAGGCCGTATGACGGCTTGACCGTGATCGACGCTTCAACGCCCGAACGCGTTTCGCGCGCCGCCACCGACAGCAAGCCGTCGGCGTCGACCTGGTAGGTGATGCGGATGCGCGCAGCGCCGGCGACCATCGGCGGAATGCCGCGCAGTTCGAAGCGCGCCAGCGAACGGCAGTCCGACATCAGCTCGCGCTCGCCCTGCAGCACGTGCACCGCCAGCGCGGTCTGGCCATCCTTGAAGGTGGTGAATTCCTGGGCGCGCGCGCAGGGAATCGTCGAATTGCGGGGGATGATTTTTTCAACCAGGCCGCCCATGGTTTCGATACCGAGCGACAGCGGGATCACGTCCAGCAGCAGCCAGTCGTCGCCGGCGGCGCGGTTGCCGGCCAGCAGGTTGGCCTGGATTGCCGCGCCCAGCGCGACAACCTTGTCCGGATCGATGTTCGCGTGCGGGATGGTCTTGAAAAATTCGGTGACCGCGCGCCGCACGTGCGGCATGCGGGTGGCGCCGCCGACCATGACCACACCATCAACGTCGTCAACCGACACGGCCGCGTCGCGCAGCGCCTTCTTGATCGCGGTCATGGTCTTGCCGACCAGGTGCTTGGTGATCTCGAAGAAGGTCTCGGCGCTGATCTTCACGTGCACCATGTCGCCGGAATTAAGCAGCGCGTCAACCGTGGTGCTTTCGTTGGTCGAGAGCAGTTCCTTGGCTTGGCGCGCCTTGACCATCAAGGTTGCGGTGTCCTCGTCGGACAGCGGGGCCAGCTTGGCTTGCTCGCAGATCCAGCAGAACAGGCGGTGGTCGAAGTCGTCGCCGCCAAGCGCCGAATCGCCGCCCGTGGACAGCACTTCAAACACGCCCTTGGACAGCTTGAGGATGGAGATGTCAAACGTGCCGCCGCCCAGGTCATAGACCGCGTACACGCCTTCGGAGCCGTGATCGAGGCCGTAGGCGATGGCCGCGGCGGTCGGCTCGGACAGCAGGCGCAGCACGTTCAGGCCAGCCAGCTGGGCCGCGTCCTTGGTAGCCTGGCGCTGGGCGTCGTCGAAGTACGCTGGCACGGTGATGACCGCGCCGACCAGTTCATCGCCGAGCGAATCTTCGGCGCGCTGGCGCAGCGTGGCCAGGATCTGGGCCGAAATCTCGACCGGGCTTTTGACGCCGGCCACGGTCTTGATCTGGACCATGCCGGGCGAGTCCTGGAACGCGTATGGCAGGTTTTCGGCGTAGGCGATATCGGCCAGGCCGCGCCCCATGAAACGCTTTACCGAGACAATGGTGTTCTTCGGGTCGGTGGTCTGGTGCGCCTGGGCCTTGTAGCCGATGTTGGCGTGGCCATTGGGCAGGTAGCGCACGATCGACGGCAGCAGCGGGCGGCCCTCTTCGTCGCTCAGCACTTCAGGAATGCCGCTGCGGACAGTGGCGACGAGCGAATTGGTGGTGCCGAGGTCGATGCCTACCGCCAGCCGATGCTGGTGCGGGGCGGTCGACATGCCCGGTTCTGAAATCTGAAGAAGTGCCATAGTTGTTGTCGTCTATTTTTAGCGTCGTCCTCGCGAAGGCGGGGACCCATGCTGACGATGCTCAGTATGGGTCCCCGCCTTCGCGAGGACGACGGTTATGCGTCCAGCGCGTCGAACGCGTAGTGCAGCTCTTCGCCGAATTTTTCCAGGAACATCAAGGCGCGCACGCCTTGCGCTGCGTGTTCGTAGTCGCCGGCGTCCAGTTGCGTGCCGATCTGCGCCAGGCGCGCCTTGCGTTCATTACCCACTTCCGTTTCCAGCGATTCGAGCGCGCCAAGGTCCTTGGCCGCCCGGGCGTCGCCGAGCGCTTCGCGCCACTCCATCTGCTGCATCAGGAACTGCATCGGCATGGCCGTATTCGATTCCGTCTTCAGGTCCACGCCATGCAGTTCGCACAGGTACTGTGCGCGCTTTTGCGGGTTCTTCAGCGTCTGATAGGCCTCATTGGCGCGCGTGGCCCATTGCATCGCGACGCGCTTTTCGGCGTCGGTCGCGTTCACAAAGCGGTCCGGATGGACCTGGCCTTGCACGTCGCGGTAGGCCGCGTCGAGCGCGCCCGCGTCAATGGCGAAGGCAGCCGGCAGCTGAAACAGGTCGAAGTGGTTTTGCATCAGCCGTCAGATACGGAAGCTCTCGCCGCATCCGCATTCGTCCTTGACCTGCGGATTGTTGAAGCGGAAGCCTTCGTTGAGCCCCTCGCGCGTGAAATCGAGCTCGGTGCCGTCAATGTACGGCAGGCTTTTCGGATCGACGAACACCTTGACGCCGTGCGACTCGAACACCGTGTCTTCTTCGGCGCCCTGATCGACGTATTCAAGCTTGTAAGCCAACCCGGAGCAGCCGGTCGTGCGCACGCCAAAACGCAAGCCGACACCCTTGCCGCGCCGTTCAATGAAGCGGGTAATGTGCTTGGCTGCTTTTTCGGTCAGTGTTATTGCCATAGATTCTCCAGCAAATATCAGTAACTAAGCAGTCGGGTGCTTGGTCTTGTAGTCCAGCACCGCGGCCTTGATTGCGTCTTCAGCCAGGATCGAGCAGTGGATTTTCACTGGCGGCAGCGCCAGTTCTTCTGCGATCTGGGTGTTCTTGATCGACAGCGCCTGGTCCAGCGTCTTGCCCTTGACCCATTCGGTCACCAGCGACGACGAGGCAATCGCCGAGCCGCAGCCGTAGGTCTTGAATTTCGCGTCTTCGATCAGGCCATCGGCGCCGACCTTGATCTGCAGCTTCATGACGTCGCCGCAGGCGGGCGCGCCGACCATGCCGGTACCGATGGTGTCGTCGCCCTTGTCGAAGGCGCCAACGTTACGTGGATTTTCGTAGTGATCCAACACTTTGTCCGAGTATGCCATTTTAATGCTCCTGAATATTCAATACGGTGATTAGTGGGCAGCCCATTCGATGGTGGAGATGTCGATCCCCTCCTTGAACATGTCCCACAGTGGCGACAGTTCGCGCAGTTTGTGGACCTTGGCCTTGAGCAGTTCGACAGCGAAATCGATGTCGGCTTCGGTCGAGAAGCGGCCGATGGTAAAACGGATCGAGCTGTGCGCCAGTTCGTCGCTGCGGCCCAGCGCGCGCAGTACGTACGACGGCTCCAGGCTGGCCGAGGTGCAGGCCGAACCGGACGACACGGCGATGTCCTTGATCGCCATGATCAACGATTCGCCTTCGACGTAGTTGAAGCTCACGTTCAGGTTGTGCGGCACGCGGTGATCCATGTCGCCATTGACGTAGACTTCTTCGATTTCCTGCAGGCCCTTGGCCAGGCGGTCGCGCAGCTTGGTGACGTAGGCGATTTCGCTGTCCATCTCTTCCTTGGCGATGCGGAACGCTTCGCCCATGCCGACGATCTGGTGGGTAGGCAAAGTGCCCGAACGCAGGCCGCGCTCGTGACCGCCGCCGTGCATCTGCGCTTCCAGGCGCACGCGCGGCTTGCGCCGTACGTACAGCGCGCCGATGCCTTTCGGGCCATAGGTCTTGTGCGCGGTGAAGGTCATCAAATCGACCTTGCTGTTTTCCAGGTCGATCTTGACCTTGCCGGTGGCCTGGGCCGCGTCGCAATGGAAGATCACGCCTTTCGAGCGGCACAGCGCGCCGATTTCATCGATCGCTTGGATCACGCCGATTTCGTTATTGACCAGCATGACCGATACCAGGATCGTGTCAGGGCGGATTGCCGCTTCCAGCTGGGCCACCGTGATCAGGCCATTGTCTTGCGGCTCGAGGTAGGTCGCTTCAAAGCCGACGCGCTCGAGCTCGCGCACGGTGTCGAGTACCGATTTGTGCTCGGTTTTCACCGTGATGATGTGCTTGCCCTTGGTCTTGTAGAACTGGGCCGCGCCCTTGAGCGCCAGGTTGTTCGACTCGGTCGCGCCGGACGTCCAGATGATCTCGCGCGGATCGGCGCCCACCAGCGCGGCCACGTGGCCACGCGCTTCTTCGACGGCAGCTTCTGCGGTCCAGCCGTACATATGGCTGCGCGAAGCGGGATTGCCGAATTGCTCGCGCAGGTAGGGAATCATCTTGTCGGCAACCCGCGGATCGATCGGCGTGGTGGCCGAATAATCCATGTAGATCGGGAAGTGCGGCGCAGTTACAAAAGTTTGCTTGTCCAAAGGGGCGTTCATTCAATGACTCCGATATGCTTCAATTTTGTCCGACGGTGGCGGCCGGTGCGCGGTGCAGGTGCACGACTTGCTCGCCATTCTTTTGATTCTGTTGATCGACCAGGTCTTGCAGCGAGACCGAGTCGAGGTAATCGACCATTTTTTCGTTCAGCGTTGACCACAGCTCGTGGGTCATGCAGCGCGCGCCGGTGGCAGCGTCAGCGCCGTGGCAGTTTTCCTTGCCGCCGCACTGGGTCGCGTCGAGCGGCTCATCGACCGCGATGATGATGTCGGCCACGGTGACCTTGTCGGCGCGCCGCGCCAGGCTGTAGCCGCCGCCCGGTCCGCGGATCGATTCGACGATTTCATGCCGGCGCAGCTTGCCGAACAGCTGTTCCAGGTACGACAGCGAGATCGCCTGGCGCTGGCTGATACCGGCGAGCGTGACCGGCCCCTTGCCCGAGCGCAGGGCAAGATCGATCATCGCAGTGACGGCAAAACGGCCTTTGGTAGTCAGGCGCATACAACCCCGGTGTCAATTCTTGGTAAAATAGTGCTTCTGTTCAAGCATATTAGTTGAACGATTTAGTCAAGTATATCAAATCCACGGGGATCTGTCTTGGCGCGGCCCGTTTTCACCGGGCGTGCAGTAGCTGCATGGGACCGAACAAGGCCTGCATTTCCCGGTGTCCGATGAAGCTCAGGTTGTAAGGATGTTCCGATACGATCTGCGGCAGCCCTGCCGTCTCCGGCAATTTTTGCAATTGTTCCGCAATCTTCCCCCACAGCACCAGCGTCGGCCTGGTCTCATGCAAGGCCGCCAGCACCGTTTGCAGGAATGGCAGCCAGGCGCGGGCATCGATGGCCGGCGCCACGTCCGGGCGAAATACCAGCGACGCGTTGAGCAGCAGGAAGCCCTGCCCGATCAGTTTATCCTGCAGCTGGGCCAGGGTCTGGATCGCGCCGGCGCTGCAGGCGCGCGCCGCAATGGCCGCGCCGCCGGTGTCGGCAAGGTCGAGCTTGCCATCGGCTACCAGCAGCATTTTCATGAAATTGCGCAGCGACGTGGCCTTGTTGACCGGCTTCGACAAGCCGCCCTCGCTCCACAGGCTGCCCACGGCACCGTCCATGAAGCAGACCCCGGTGGCGCTGTCGGCGCGCGGATACGGACCCTCCCCGACCAGCACGTAGCGCACGTCCGGTAGCGGCAGGCTGAACGCGGCGAACAAGCGCTGTTCGGTGGGCAGGTAGTCGCTGGCGGCCAGCGCGGCCAGGTAATCCGGGTCGATCGCGGCCAGGCCCTGGCGCAGCAGCGACTGCCATGACGGATGGGCGCGCGACAGTGCGTCAAGCAGGCTTGCGGGAAGTGTGGTGGAAGGCATGGGACGAATTGTAGCAATTTCAACCTTGCGCCAACATTTTCCCGACACGCGCATGATCGCGGTGACACCACCACGGAGGTTCACATGCAAACGATTAAAGACGTCATGACGCGCGATGTACTGAGCATTTCACCAGAACAAAGCGTGCGCAAGGCCGCGCAGATGATGGACGAATTCAATATCGGCTCGCTGCCGGTGTGCGACGGTGCGCGCCTGGTCGGCATGATTACCGACCGCGACATCACGATCCGCTCCACCGCCGCCGGGCAAGCGCCCGAGAGCACGCGCGTGGGCGACGTCATGAGCACCGATGTGCGCACTTGCTACGCGACCCAGTCGGTCGATGAAGTGCTGGGCCAGATGGGCGACGTGCAAATCCGGCGCGTGCCGGTGGTCGACCAGCAGTCGCACAGCCTGGTCGGCATCGTAGCGCTGGGCGATATGGCGACCAAGCATTCGGCTGGGATTGACCATGCGCTGGAGGAAATTTCGACGCCGTCTGAGCCTGACCGCCCGCATTAAGCCCCGGCGCGACCCATCCCTTCCAGCTTGCTCACCAGATCGCACACGGTATTTGTATCGGTGTGACCAACCATGCCGATCAGCGTTTCGCGCACTGGCCGGAAACCGATGTAGCGCAAAATACTGCGCTTGAGCGATTTGATGCCGTGCGCGCGGAAGTACAGGCGATACAGCAGGGCTGGCATGCCCATGGTGACGACAATGCGCGCCGAACGCCCGGATAGGCGCTTGCCGCCTGATGCGAAACCGGGCCGCGCCACCTGCTCAAGGAAACCTTTGAACAGGGCCGGCATGTCGCCCAGCCACAAGGGGAAAAAGATCACCAGATGCTGCGACCAGGCGATATCGTCCTGCGCCTGGCGCAGTGTTACTGGCAGACGGTCATGCGCCCATTCTTGCTCGCTGCGCAGCAAGGGAAAGTCGAGCAGCGCGACGGTTGTCTGGCGCACCTCATGGCCTGCTATCGCTGCCCCGCTGGCGTACGCATGCGCCAGCGCATGGCACAAGTGATCCTGGCACGGATCGGGATGGCCCTGAATCAATAGAATGCGCTTGCTCATACACGTTTTGACCGCTGCCGAGGGAACATGGTTCCGCCGCCAGCGGTCGGGGCTTTATTCCGCGTCAGGCTGCTGTGACGGGTGCGCGGCAATGAAGGCCGGCAATTCGCGGCAGGCCGCATCGATGCGGGCAATGGTCGGATACTTCGCCATGTCGAGATTGAAGCGCACCGCGTTGAACACTTGCGGCACCAGCACGCAGTCGGCGATGGTCGGCGCGTCGCCGTGACAGAAGCGGCCCGTGTCGCCGGAGCCGGCCAGGTGCGCTTCAAGCGCGGCCAGGCCTTGTTCGAGCCAGTGCACCACCCACGCGTTCTTGGCTTCTTCGGTCAGGCCGGCTTCCTTGACCAGGTAGCGCAGCACGCGCAGGTTGTTGAGCGGGTGGATGTCGCAGGCGACCGTCAACGCCAGCGCACGCACGCGCGCGCGTCCCAGTGCATCGCGCGGCATCAGCGGCGCCATCAGGTGGGCTTCGTCGAGGTATTCGAGAATCGCCAGCGACTGCGTGATGATGGCGCCATTGTCCACTAGCGCCGGCACCAGCGCGCTCGGATTGACCGCGCGGTAGTCGCTTTGCAGCTGGACGCCACCATCCTTGAGCAGATGAATCGGCACCGATTCGTAATCGAGCCCCTTGAGCTTCAGGCCGATGCGCACCCGGTACGATGCCGAGCTGCGGAAATAGTCATACAGTTTCATGCAGTCCGTCCTTCGTATTTGGCCACCGTCTGGCTGATCGCGCCGAAGATGCTGGCGCCGGCCTGGTCGCGCATTTCGATGCGCACGCTGTCGCCGAAATGCAGGAACGAGGTCTTGGGCGCGCCCTGCTCGATGGTTTCGTACATGCGCACTTCGGCCAGGCAGCAGTAACCGACGCCACCGTTTTCGATGCTCGAACCATGCAGGTCGCCCTGTTTGTTCGACACAGTGCCCGAGCCGATGATGGTGCCGGCGGCCAGCTCGCGGGTGCGCGCCGCGTGCGCGACCAGCTGGGCGAAGTTGAACGTCATGTCGACGCCGGCGTTCGGGCGGCCGAACGGTTGATCGTTGATCTGCACTTCGATCGGCAGGTGCAGCTTGGTGTCCTGCCATGCGTCGCCCAGTTCATCAGGGGTCACGCACACCGGCGAAAATGCGCTGGCCGCCTTCGACTGGAAGAAGCCGAAGCCCTTGAGCAGCTCGGCCGGAATCAGATTGCGCAACGAGACGTCGTTGACCAGCATGACCAGGCGGATCGCGCCGGCGCAGTCGGCCACGCTCGCGCCCATGGCCACATCGGCGGTGATGACGGCCACTTCGGCTTCGAGATCGATGCCCCAGTCTTCGGACAGGGCCCAGATCGGATCACGCGGCCCGATGAAGGAGTCCGAGCCGCCCTGGTACATCAGCGGGTCGGTGTAGAACGAGGCCGGCACGTCGACATTGCGCGCGCGGCGCACCAGCTCCACGTGGTTGATGTAGGCCGAACCGTCGGCCCACTGATAGGCGCGCGGCAGCGGCGAGTGGCACAGCGTTTCGTCGAACGGCTGCGCGTCCCAGGTGGCGTTGTCGTTCAGGGCCACATACACGGCCTGCAGGCGCTCGACCACCATGTCCCAGTTATCCAGCGCGAACTGCAGCGTAGCGGCGATCTTCGGTACTTTCTGGTAGCGGGTCAGGTCGCGGCTGACGACGACCAGGGCGCCGTCGCGGGTGTCGTTCTTGAGTGTTGCAAGTTTCATCGGTCGATATCCTTAGTGTTTCTCGTGCATCCAGGCGGCGTGCTTCGGCGCTTTGCGGGTCTCGGCCCATTCGTTGAGCATGTCCCATTTGACGGCGTCGAGCTTTTGCTTCATTTCTTCAGTGGCGGTGTTGGCCGCCAGTTCCAGGCGGTGACCGTTCGGGTCGAAGAAGTAGATCGACTGGAAGATGGTGTGGTTGGTGGGGCCAATCACGGCGATGCCAGCCGCTTCCAGGCGCGCCTTGGTCGACAGCAGTTCGTCCACACTGTCGACTTCCAGCGCCAGGTGTTGCACCCATTCCGGCGTGTTCTGGTCGCGCCCCATGGCAGGCTGCAGCGGCAGCTCGAAGAAGGCCAGCACGTTGCCCTGACCTGCGTCGAGGAACACGTGCATGTAGGGATCGTAGGCGCCGGTGGACGGGACCGTGTCTTCGGCAATGGCCAGCACGAAGTCCATGCCCAGGTGTTTGACGTACCACTCGACGGTTTGCTTGGCGTCTTTGCAGCGGTAGGCCACGTGGTGTATGCGTTGAATTTTCATGCGTGCTCCCTTGAGTTTTCACCATTAGAGTCGAAATCGAACTATCATACAAACAATATTTTCACTACTATTTATCAGATTATCTAATGAATCCGACCTTGCGCCAGATGCGCGCCTTCATTGCCGTGGCCCGCACCGGCAGTTTTACGCTGGCCGCCGAATACCTGCATGTGACGCAGTCGGCGCTGTCGGGCCTGATCAAGGAGCTCGAGGCCACGCTGGGCGTGCGCGTGGTCGACCGCAGCACGCGCCGAATCGCGCTGACCGAGGTCGGCAAGGAGTTGTACCCGCTGTTTTCCAAAATGATCGACGACCTCGACGGCGCGCTGCTCGATATTGCCAATCATACCCAGTTAAAAAAAGGCGTGGTGCGCATCGCCGCGCCGCAGCTGATGTCGTGCACGCTGCTGCCCGAAGTGATCGCCGCCTACCGCGTCGCCTACCCTGACATCCAGGTGCGGCTGATCGATTGCGCGGTCGAAAACGTGACCGGGCGCGTGTTCAGCGGCGAAGTCGATTTCGGCATCGGCCCCGAGCGCGAGCCCAGCGCCCAGATCGAGGCGGCGGTGCTGTTCGAGATGCCGTTCGTGATGGTGTACCCGCAGGGCCATCCGCTGGAGCAGCGCGCGCGCTTGACGTGGTCGGACCTGGCCGACTACCCGTTCATTTCGCTGCAGGGCCAGTTCACCGAGCGCCTGCTGAGCGACATGCACAGCGCGCTGCGCGACGTGCCGCTCAACCCCAGCAACGAAGTGACGTTCATGACAACCGCGCTGGCGATGGTCAGCGCCGGCTTGGGCGTGACGGTGTGCCTGCCCTACGCCGAGCCGCTGGTGCGTTTGTACCAGTTGCACATGCGCCAGCTGTACGAGCCTGAACTGACGCGCCGCTTCTTTGTGTACACGCGCGAAAACCGTTCGCTGTCGCCGGCGGCGGAAAGCTTCATCGCCTTCCTGTTCAAGTTTGTCGAAGCGCACGACTGGAACATTCCGGCCGTCACGCAACTATAATCAGTCCATGTCCCTGAACACGATCGCCATCAACCAGAAGATGGATAAATTCGACGGCCACCATAGCGTGTGGCTGTTCGGCTACGGCTCGCTCATTTTCAAGGCGGACTTTCCGTTCATCGAACGCCGTCCGGCCAGCATCAGCGGCTGGACCCGGCGTTTCTGGCAAGGCTCGCATGACCACCGCGGCACCGAAACCGCGCCGGGCCGGGTGGCCACGCTGGTGCCGCAGCACGGCGCGCTATGCCACGGCATGGCCTACCTGATCACGCCCGACGTGTTCGCCCACCTCGACCATCGCGAAAAGAACGGCTACCTGCGCCTGGCCACCGAGATCCATTTCGACGACGGGCGCAGCGAAGAAGGCCTGGTCTATATCGCCACCGAAGAAAACGCCGCCTTCCTGGGCGCGGCCAGCGAGCAGGACATCGCGCGCCAGATCGCGTCCGCGCACGGGCCCAGCGGGCCCAACCGCGATTACCTGATCGCATTGGCGCAGGCGCTGCGCGACATGGACAAGCACGACGAACACGTGTTCGAGATCGAGCGCTTCCTGCGCGACGCCGGCGCCTGACTAGCCGAACAGATCGAGCTGCCCGGTCGCATTGCCGCACTGCTTGGCCGGCACGCCCGGCACCACTTGCGGGCGCTGGAAACGCGACGCGTCCAGCGCGGCGAAGCGCCCGCTAGTCAAATTCATCCCCAGCCGCGCCACCGTTTTGACGAAACGCTGGCGTATCAGGTCGGCCCACACGCCCTCGCCGCTCATGCGCTTGCTGAAGTCGCTGTCGTAATCCTTACCGCCGCGCATGTCGCGCACCCGGTTCATGACCCGCTGCGCGCGCTCGGGAAAGTGCGCTTCGAGCCACTGCTGGAACAGCGGATTGACTTCCCATGGCAGGCGCAGCACCACGTAATGGGCGCTGACCGCGCCCGCCTCGCGCGCCGCTTCGAGCACCCGTTCCAAGTCCGGTTCGGTGACAAACGGGATGATGGGCGCCACGCTCACGCGCACCGGGATGCCGGCCTCGGTCAGCGTGCGGATGGTGCGCAAGCGCCGCGCCGGGGCCGCCGCGCGCGGCTCGAGCGTGCGCGAAATGGCCGGGTCCAGCGTGGTCAAGGTGATGGCGGCGATCGCCTGGTTTTTGGCGGCCATGGGCGCGATCAGGTCGATGTCGCGTTCGATCAGCGACGACTTGGTGATCAGCGCCAGCGGGTGCTCGCAGCCGTGCAGCACTTCGAGCACGCGGCGCGTGATGCCCAGCTCGCGCTCGCACGGCTGGTAGGCGTCGGTGTTCACGCCAATGGCGATCGGCTCGGGCACATACGAGGCCTTGGCCAGTTCGCGCCGCAGCAGGTCGGGCGCGTTGACCTTGGCGAACAGGCGGCTCTCGAAATCGAGCCCCGGCGACAGTCCGAGGTAGCTATGCGTGGGCCGCGCAAAGCAATAGACGCAGCCATGCTCGCAGCCGCGGTAGGGATTGAGCGACACATTGAACGGGATGTCGGGCGAGGCATTGCGGGTCAGGATGGTCTTGGCGTATTCGTCCGTCACCTGGGTCTTGAAGGGCGCGCGCTCTTCGTCGTCGGCCGCCCAGCCGTCGTCAAATTGCTCACGCGTATTGAGATCGTAGCGCCCCTGCAAGTTGGACACGGCGCCCCGCCCTTTTTGGGCAGCAAGCGGGCGCGGCGGCAACATCACGCGCTGTTCTGACTCATCGTTGGGATCGGTCACGGCTGGCCTGTTAACTGTATGGATATACAGTATTCTACGCCGCGCCGCGGCCCGTTTCAAGCACTGTGCAAGCGTGTGCGGGGAGATCAAGACGCCCGCCGGTGGCCTGGAAATGGGCGACAAAGGCGTCGAACGCGGCCAGCATCGGCTGCACATCGGCGCCCGGGTCGAGCTGCGCCAGCGCGTGGCAGCTCGCCTCCAGCGTCGACAGCTGGTCAGGCGCATGGGCCTTGCGGATCAGGTAGTGCGAGGCCGGCATCTGGGTCAATGGCAAACGCGGCAGCGCTTGCAGCAGCGGGTTCTGGTGCAGCATCTTGCGGCTCTTGCGCCAAGTACCGTCCAGCACCACCAGGCGCAGCGCTGCCGGCTCGGCCAGCAGCGCGCCAGCGAGCGGCGCGCCGGGCGCATCGGGCGTGTCCGGATACAGCAACACAGGCACCCGGCCATCGGCATGCAGCAGCGCTTGCAGCAGCGCCGGATCGAACGCTTCGCCCTCGGCCAGGCGCGAATTGGCCACGCCCAGGTGCAGCAGGCGCGCGCTGCCCTTGGCGTTGGCCGTTTCCATCGGGTGCTGCAGGATCAGCAGGTCGACCCGGGTGGCGAGCGCGGCGACCCAGCGGCAGATGCAGGCGGACATGGGCCGGGTACAGCGGACGCAGCAGAGGCGCCTGGTCATCGCGGCAACCGGCGCTTGCGCAGCGCCTTGAGCAAACCGATCACGCGTTCGGCAACGGCCACGACATGGCGATGGACGAAAAACAGCAGGCTGATGCTGCCGGTGCAGTCAAACAGCAGCACCTGGCTGCGCGTTTCGAGCACGTGCGTGGAGCGGAACTCGTTGTTGGGCGTGCCATAACCGAAATCGATGCGCGTCAGGCCGCCCTGGGCAATGGCGTCCTTGATGGCCAGATGCATGGCCGAGGTCCCCACTGACAGCATAAGATATTTCCTCGCGGCGAAAATGTTGTCGATATGCAGAGTGTCGAACGCGCGCAAGCCGACAATGACGGCCAGCACCTGCTCTTCCGCGCGCATTACATAACATTGCAACAGTTGCTGCCCGGCCAGCCTGGTCAGGCTCTTTTCGCTCAGGATGGTGCGCATTTCCGCGCTGCTGGCCACTTTGGCAAGCGCAGCCATCATGCCCGCGACTTGCCCGGGATGCACGATCCGCTCCAGTTCCAGCTTGCCGACCTGCGCGCTGAGCTGGCGGATCTGGCGGTTCAGGTTGTAGCGCTTCTTGGCACTGAATTGGTCCAGATATAAGTCGAACGTGGCCGGCAACGGGATGGTGTAGCACTGCTGCCACGGCCGCATCAGCGACGTTGCCAGCATGGCGCCGCTGGCGCGAATGGCTTTCAGGTCCGCATAATGAACGCTATCGGCTGGTAACGCCTGCATGAACACCGCTCTTGCGTTCGGAAACAGCGCCAGCAGTTGATCGGCCAGGTAGCCGGCCACGGCGGCGCCGGGTGGCACCGCCGGAATGCTGCCCAGCAAATTGATCATCTCCACTTTCGCCCGATGCAGGCACAGCGGGCCAAGCTGGAAATCGAGCGCTTGCCGGCTGACCCGCACCGGCACCACGCCCACCAGCACGCCGTCCGACAAGCGCGTCATGGTCAGCAGCTCAAGCCGATCCCCCTTGCATGCGCCCTGCAAAAACGCGAAGAAGGCTGGCGTTTGATAGATTTTTTGCGGACTGGCGCTGCCTGCCACCAGCGCTTGCCACGAGATGCAAAAGGCGGGATCGCTGGCCCGTTCGGTGGCCAGCGCCAGCACGACGCTGGCGTTGTTGCCGGGCGCTCCGGTCCCGCGCACGACGGGCGCGCCACTGTGGCGGACAAGGCTGACTGGTGGCATAAGAATATTCACGGTGAGCAATATTGGCCAGTTTGCCGATTTAAGCAAGTCTTTATACAAGCAAAAAACAAGAACCGCGCTGATTTCCGCGCGCCAGCACTGCCAGCACAAATATTCTCCCCTGCAAGAGACACTAATTAGCATTCCGGTATTGCTCCCGGTAAAACACCTGCATAAAATCAAGGCATTCCCTTAGGCAATCAACGCCACCGGAGACTGTCATTTTTACTGCACTGCACCGTGCGCGCCGTACCGCACATTCAATCTGCGCGATCGCCATAGCTGGCCTCGCCCTGGTCCCTTCGTTAGCAGTAGAACAAGTACTGCCCCTCGATTTCCGCCTCAACGAAGTGGTCATCCAGATTCCCGCCGGCCCGGCCCGCGATGCCAGCTTGCAAACGACGGTGTTTCGCCCCAACGGTCCCGGGCCCTTCCCGCTGCTGATCATTAACCATGGCAAGGACGCGGGCGAGCCGCATGCGCAAACGCGCGACCGCTTCATTTTCATGGCCACCGCTTTCGTCAAGCGCGGCTATGCAGTGATGGTGCCGATGCGCCAGGGCTTCGCCGAATCGAGCGGCAGCTACGCCGACCATGGCTGCAATATGACCGCCAACGGCTACGCCCAGGCCGCCGACGTGCAAGACGTGATCGCCTTCGCGCGCGAACAACGCTGGATCGACGACGGGCGCATCGTGGTGGCCGGCCAGTCTTACGGCGGCCTGGCCACGATCGCGCTGGGCACGCAAACACTGCCCGGCGTGCGCGGGCTGATCAATTTTGCCGGCGGGCTGCGCGACGACGCCAACCATTGCGACTGGCGCTCCGAACTGGTGCACGCGTTTGCCGAATATGGCGAACGCAACAAGGTGCCCAGCCTGTGGATGTACGGCGTCAACGATTCGCTGTTCGGGCCCGAACTGGTCGGGCGCATGCACGCCGCCTTCGTGCGCGCCGGCGGGCAAGCCCGCCTGTTCGAATTCGGCGCCTTCAAGCGCGATTCGCACGGCTTGCTGGCCAGCCGCGACGGCGAAAAAATCTGGTGGCGCGAAGCCGAGCATTTCCTGCGCGGGATCGGCATGCCGACCGAGGTCATCTATGCGGTGGGACCGGCCCCGGCACTGCCAAAGAGCAATTTCGCCAAGCTCGACGATATCGCCGCCGTGCCTTTCCTGAGCGAAAACGGGCGCGCCGCCTACCGCGAATACCTGGACAAGATGACGCCGCGCGCGTTTGCCGTCTCGCCCAGCGGCGCCTGGTGCTGGGCCGAAGAAGGCGAAGACCCGGACACGCGCGCGCTGGCCACCTGCGCGCGCAAGAGCAAGCAGCCGTGCCAGCTCTATTCGGTCGACAACGATGTGGTGTGGACTGGCGCACAGGGAAACAACGGCCACTGAACATTGCGACGAAGTTTAGCGCCCTTCAAGGCCGCGCCGGAGCAGCCACCTAGAATTGGTGGCGACCTCACTTCCGGAACCACGCCATGCCTTTCCGCCTCAACGCCGCCTTCGTACTCGCCCTGCTGGGACCATGCCAGCTTGGCATGGCCGCCAACAATTACCCCATCGTGCTGGTGCACGGCTTCCTCGGCTTCGGGCCCGAACAATTCAAGGCGAGCGGTTTCAAGTACTGGGGCGGCTTCGACGACATCATCGGCCACATGCGCCAGCACCAGGGTCAACACCAGGTGTTCGAAGCGACCGTGGGCGCCGTCAGTTCCAGCTGGGACCGCTCGGCCGAACTGTATTACCAGATCAAGGGCGGCTGCGTCGACTATGGCCTCCTCTATGCGACGCGCTCTGGACACGCCAGCGGGGAAGCGCGCCCGCCCGGCCAATGCTGGGCCGCCGACCCGGCCAACAACCCGCAACATTATCCGCTGGCGCTGTACCCGGCCTGGGACGCCGGGCATCCGATCCACCTGATCGGCCACAGCCAGGGCGGCCAGACCATCCGCGCGCTGATCCAGTTGCTCGAACAGGGCTCACCCCATGGCGACGAAGGCGGCGGCGCGCTGTACCAGGGCGGCAAGCTGGGCTGGGTGACCAGCGCCACCACCTTGTCGGCGCCGCACGACGGCACCAGCTTGCACGATGCGATCGGCGATTTCGGCCTGCTCGCCACCGACCTGGCCAGCCAGATCGCCGCCATCGCCAGCCCGGGCCAGGGGCCGCAGCGCGCCGTCCCGCGCTGGAACAGCGACAACTACGACAGCGTCCAGTACGAAATGGGCCCGGATGGCGCCCACCAGTTCAACAGCTGGGTCAAGACGTCGCCGCTGGTGTACTACTTTTCAATCGCCAACTCGGCCACCGAGCGCGGCGCGTTCTGCTGCAACAACACCGACCGCTTCATCGCCTTTTTCCAGAACCCCCAGTACCACTACGCGCGCTGGGACATGGCGCCGCTGACCAAACCTTACGCCGGCGAATGGATCATGAGCGCCGTCGGGCGGCGCGGCCTGGGTTCCTACACCCAGTCGGCGCCGGGACGCGTCCAGGTCGATGCGCGCTGGTTTGAAAACGACGGGGTGGTCAACACGTCCAGCATGCGCGCGCCCAGCGGCCAGCCGGTGCGCGACTTTGACGGCACCCCGGTCCAGGGCAGCTGGAATTTCCTGCACACGTATCACGGCTACGACCATTTCGACATGGTCGGCTGGCCACGCAAGGGCGAGCAGGTGTACCCGCTTTACGACGCGGTGGCGGCCATTATTTTTGCTTTGTGAACGCGCGCTCCCAGGCTTGCAGCTGGGCCACGCTGGCCGTCACGCCGCCGCACACGATCACCAGCACGTTCTTGTAGCCGATCAGCTCCGGCGCGGCGCCGTACAGCACCGCCAGCGCCGCACCGCAGGCCGGTTCGACCACCACCCGATGGTCGTCCATGAAGCGCAGGCAGGCTGCCACCGCGGCCTGGTCCGACACCACGACCGAACGCACCGGATGTTCGCTCGACCAGGTGAACGCCTGTTCGGCCACCATGCTCGCGCCCAGCGAGGTGGCAATGCTGGTAATGGCCGGCAGCGCCACGCGCACGTTGGCCGACAGCGACTGCGCCAGCGCATCGGCGCCTTGGGTTTCGACCGCAATCACCGGCACATGGCCCCAGCCGTGGCGCGCCAGCCCTTCGGCCACGCCGCACAGCAGCCCGCCCCCGCCCACCGAGAGCACGATCGCGTCCGGCGCCAGGCCGGCGCGCGCCACCTCGTCGATCATGCTGGCGTGGCCTTGCCACAGCAGCGGATCGTCGAACGGGTGGATGAAGGCGTCGTCCGGGCCGAGCATCGCGCGCGCCTTCGCATTGGCTTCCTGGAAGGTAGCGCCGTGCACGATGACGCCGGCGCATTCGCGCGCGATCAAGTCTTTGGCCCGTTCGGTGGCCGTTTCCGGCACCACCACCATGACCGGCACGTTCAGGCGCCGCCCGGCATAGGCCGCAGCGATGCCGGCATTGCCGCCGGACGATGAAATGAAGCGCTTGGCGCCGCGCCGCAGGTATTCTTCGCAGGCATGGCCAACGCCGCGGATCTTGAACGAGCCAGGTGGCTGCAGCGCCTCCATCTTGAGCCAGACCCGCTGCCCAGGACGGCTGGCCAGCGCGCCCGATTCGATCAGGGGAGTTTCGATATGCAGTGTCATTGCGGTCCGGGGCAAAGGTGGGCGTTGACACCCATTATAGGGACTATAGGGATAGCGGCGCACTCAGGCCGGCTCGACGTGGCTTTTTCGCGCCGCGCAATCAATTCGTCTTCGATTGTCGGGCCAGCCAATCCCTTACGGCGTCGTTTACACGCGTTTGCCATCCGCGCCCGCTCGCCTTGAGGGTATCGAGAATGTCTTGATCGAAACGAATGGTGGTCGGCACCTTGGGCTTGGCTTTAACGCTCCCAACCGGGCGGCCACGCCGGGCAGCGATTTGTTGCGCGGTAGTCACTCGCCCTTCGCCACGCATGGACTGGTCCAGGCTGCGCAGCAACGCTTCCTCAAACTCAATCATTTCATTGTCGATTTTTCGCTTGCTCATCAAACTTCTCCTTCAACTTCAGCAAGAACTCGGGCCGCAAACTATCAAATTTGGCCTTCACATACACGAGCAGGAGCACCAGCTCGCCACTGGAAAGACGCGTAAAGTAGATAACGCGCGCGCCACCTCGCTTGCCCAAGCCCTGCCGCGTCCACCTCACCTTGCGCAACCCACCCGCTCCCGGAATCACATCCCCGGACAGCGGATTGTCTGCGATCCAGTCGATGAACTCGACACGCTCCGTATCGGCCCATATCCTGGCAGCCGATGCGATAAACTCCGGCGTCTCAATGACAGTAAGCATTGATTTAAGTGTACTAACAAAAAATGAGAGTCACAAGCATAATATGTTAGTACGTTTAATTAAAGCTACCGCATCAATGAAGCGCGCATAACAGGGCCGTGAAAAGCAAAAAACCCAACCGGTTAGGGCTGGGTTTTTTGCATGCTGCTGAATTCTGGCTCCCCGACCTGGACTCGAACCAGGGACCTGCGGATTAACAGTCCGTCGCTCTACCAACTGAGCTATCAGGGAAAAGAGGCAACATTATAGCTGCTGCGGCGCCAAATGCCAGCCCCATTTTTCCAAATTTTTACCAGATCTGCACCCGCTTGCCAGCGGCACGGAACATCGGCTGCCCATCCTTGACGCCGAACGCGTCGTGGAACTCGGGAATATTAGCCATCGGCCCCAGCACGCGCCACTTGGCCGGCGCGTGCACGTCGCTCAACAGATGACGGCGCAGCGTCGCGTCGCGCTGCTGCGTCATCCAGCCCAGCGCGTAGCCCATGAAGTAGCGCTGCATCGGGGTCAGGCCGCCGATTTTCTTGCCCTCTTTGTATTGCGCCGTCTTCTTGAAGGCGTCGATGCCCAGCAAGATGCCGCCGTGATCGGCAATATTCTCGCCCAGGCTGGCCTTGCCGTTGATGTGCATGCCCTTGAGCGGCGCGTACTCGTCGAACTGCTTGACCATCACCGCGGCGCGCGCTTCGAACTGTTTGGCGTCGTCCGCGCTCCACCAGTCGGTCATGTTGCCGGCCGCGTCGAACTGGCGGCCCTGGTCGTCGAAACCGTGGGTGATCTCGTGGCCGATGGTCGAGGCGCCCGCATAGCCGTACACCACCGCGTCGTCCACCTCGGCATCCTTGACGCCATTGATGGTAAAGATCGCCGCCGGCAGCACGATCTCGTTGTTGGACGGGTTGTAATAGGCGTTGTAGGCCTGCGGCGCCATGCTCCATTCGCTGCGGTCGACCGGCTTGCCGAACTTGTCCAGGTTTTCGCGGAAATGCCAGCGCGTCGCGCTCAGCATGTTCTCGCAATACGAGTCGCGCCCGATGGCCATGGCGCTGTAATCCTTCCAGTGATCGGGATAGCCGACCTTGGGGGTGATCGCAGCGAGCTTGGCGCGTGCCTTGATCTTGGTCGGCTCGCTCATCCAGTCGAGCGTGTTGATGCGCTCCAGGTAAGCCGAACGGATCGCCTCGACCAGGGCCGTGTAGCGCTGCTTGGCCGCTTCAGGGAAGTATTCCTTGACGAAAATTTTGCCCAGCACCATGCCCATCGCGCCATCTTGCGCGTCCAGCACGCGCTTCCAGCGCGGGCGCGGCACCTTCTGGCCGCCCAGCACCACGGCGTGGAAGCTGAAATGCTCGTCGTCGAATTTCTTGCTCAGGTAAGGGCTGTAACCGTCGACCAGCTGGTAGCGCAGGTAGTCCTGCAGCACCGCCACCGGCGTTTGCGCCATCAGCGCCTCGAGGCCGGTGAAAAATTCCGGCTGCCCCACCACCACCGTGGCCGGATGCAGATTCCAGGCGGCCAGGCGGGCGGTCCAGTCGATCGATGGCGTGTGATTGGCGCCCAGCTCGGCCGGCGTCATCTTGTTGTAGTTCGCCACCGGGTCGCGCAGCGCTTCGAGCTTGCGCGACACCTTGGCCAGCGCCGTTTCGAATGCCATCACGCGCGCGGCCGCTTCGGCTGCGCCCGCCTTGTCTTGCCCCAGCAGCACCAGCGTGCGGGCAATATGGAGCACGTATTGACGGCGCGTCTCGGTCACCGATTTGTCGGTATTGAAATAGAAGTCGCGGTCCGGCAATCCCAGGCCGCCTTGCATCAGGTGCAGCGCCATGACGTCGCTGGCGCGCTCATCCTGGTACACGCCCACCGAAAACAGGTCGACCATGCCCAGCGGCTGCAGCGCGAACACGACGTCGAGCGCACCGGCGGTGTCCTTGATGGCCGCAATGCGCGCCAATTCGGCGTCGAGCGGGTGCAGGCCACGCAGTTCGGCCTTCTTGGCGTCCATCGCGCTGGCCCAGAAATCGCCGATTTGCTGCTGCGCGCTGCCAGCGGCCTGGGCGCTGCGCGCCGCCTCTTCATTGATCTTGCGCAGATTGACGTACAGCTGCTCCTGGACCACATTGCCAACGCCCCAGGACGATTCGGATGCCGGAATCGGGTTGCGCTTGAGCCAGCCGCCATTGGCGTACTGAAAAAAATCCTTGGCCGGATTGGCCGTGCGGTCGACGTTCGCCGCCAGGAAATCGGTGCTGGGGGCAGGCGCGGCGCTGGCGGCGCCGCACAGCGCGAGCAGGAGCAAGGCGCCGCTTTTGGTGATCATCTTGATGGACATGGTCATTTGGAACTGAGGAATGGAAGGAAAGTATCGCCTTGATAAGGCAGGCTGTCAAAGCGCACAACGAAAAAGAGCTAGCGGCCGCAGCCGATAGCTCTTTGCTGCCTGGGGCAGGACCTTGCTTAGAAGTAGTAGGTGCCGAACAGGCCGACGTGGTCGCCATCGACCTTCTTGCCGGTCAGCTTTTCTTCGTACTGTTCATTCACAACGCGTGCCTTGAAACCCCAGTGCTTCATCATGAATTCAGCTTCGATGAGCGGGCTTACGGTATTCTTGTAATCGATATTGCCGGCGTAGGCGGCACCGCTGCTGCGAAATGCAGCGTTGCTGACGTAACGCACGCCAGCGCCGATGCGCCATTGCGGATGGAAGTTGTAGTAGGCCAGCAGTTCCATTGGAATGCGCGAGAAGTGCATGTCGCCGTTGCGGGCGCTGGCGCGGTCGCTGTGATAACCCACCGTGCCCTGGAACGACGCTGCCGAATTGATGCGGTAATCGATGCCCGCGTTGAAATCGATCGCGCCACCGGCATGAATCGATGCATCGTAGCCACTGATGTAGTGGGCAGTACCGAGCCGGTCGCCGCCGCCGGTCAAGCCCATGCCCACCATGAAACGCATAGGTTGCGCTGCAGGAGCGTCAGTTTGTGCCTGAGCCGTGCCCAGCGTAGCCATTGCCAGTGCAATAGCGATGATAATTTTTTTCATGAATCTCGTGTCAGTTGTGCTGATGGCGATACGCGACTGCCGCGTATTTATTCCACGCGGCATCATAGTGACGGAATAGCCATTTTGCAAATTGTTTATTAATTTGTTGCTAACTTTCCACATGCATATGGAAAAAAAGCTACCTGCCGAAGCAGATAGCCTTGACCGGGCATTTGTTGCTAACTACCGACAGTACGCCAATGGAGGAACGCCAGGGCTGAACAACTGGCCAGCGCCATGTCACGCGTACGGGTGTCGGCCACGCCTGCAGCGACCTGCTGCA
The DNA here is from genome assembly GCA_040390915.1 of Pseudomonadota bacterium. Taxonomy (GTDB): domain Bacteria; phylum Pseudomonadota; class Gammaproteobacteria; order Burkholderiales; family Burkholderiaceae_D; genus Telluria_A. Next base: position 84,745 of record JAZJXM010000021.1, on the reverse strand, counting down.
GCGCCATGCGCAACCAGGCGCGGTCGACCCAGTCCCATGCGGGCGCGTCTTGCTCGGCGTCGATCCGGGCCAGCTCGGCCGCGGCGCCCCGCTGCAGCAGCAGCGGGTGTTCAGGACTGAACGCTTGCTTGTCCGGGCGCAGGTACAGCTCGGCCGGAAAGCCCTGGCGCAAGATGGCGCGCACGATCGCACGCGACTGGCCATCGCGCTCGACCATCGTGCCCGGCAGTGCCGCCGACAGCGATGCCAGCTCCTGCGCCCGAAATGGCATCAGGCGGCGCAGTCCCGCGACGCAGGTGTTTTCGGTGTGGGCGGCTGCTTTGGCATAGCCCTGGGGCAAGCCCATCGGCAAACGCCAAGGCCGGCTGTGCGGCGCCATGCCAGGCGCGGGCAAATGCCGGGGCATCGGGCCGCGCAGCATGCTCCTGGCCTTGGCGCTGAGCTGGACATGAAACAGCTCAGCAATACCAGGGTCCCGGCAGCGGGCGCACGCGCGCCTGGCGTGCAGCAGCAAGTGCGCAGCCACCTGCTTCCAATAGGCGCGTGCCACCTGGCGATGCGCGGCGCGCGTCAATGAATGCTCGCCATAGCAGCCATCGAGTACCGCGTCGGCGCCGGCCGCACGCGCAGCCATGAACAATTGCTCATACAGGTAATGCCTGGGTCCCGGCAGGGGCGACTCCAGCTGGGTGAAGTGGGCCGATGAGGGACGATACACGTCGGTATCCGCAGCCGGCGACACATAGTGCACGTCTATGCCCAGCGTGCGCGCGACCAGCGCGATCCAGCGGCGCTCATCGGCGAGCCCGCTGGCACTGCTGGCAACCGATGACACCGCAATCAGGCGTTGGTCCGGGCGCAATACGCTGGCGGCCAGCCATGCCAGCACCGATGAATCCATGCCACCACTGAGCATGACGGCGATGGTCCGGTGGCGCCGGATCCGCAGCCGCACCGCGTCGCGCGCGCGCCGCTCCATCTCGCCTACGGCCGCCGTGAAATCGCCTTGCCATTGTTCCGGTGGCAAGGGAGCGGCCCATGTGCTGCGGGTGTGTTCTCCCAGCCGCAGCCTGTGCAATGACCCGGGCAACAATGCCATGACATCGTGCTGCCATGTACGCCCGTCGCCGCTGGTGCGCAAAGGGGCGCGGCCCATGGCCAGTAGCAAGCCCTGCGCGTCGACGTCCCGGGACAACCACGGCAAGCCCTGCAGATGGCGGATCGACGATGACAGGGCGACGCAACTGCCGCCGCTGGCCAGATAGAGTGGATCGCGCAGATTGCGCGACACGGCCACGGTCAGCACGCGGGTGCGCACTTCCCAGCACCAGAACGTCCACTGTCCGTGCACGTCATCGAGACCGCGTTCGCCACCACGCTGGAGCGCCGTCCAGACCAGCTGGGCAGCGGCACTATCGCTGGCCAGCGCCAGCCTGGCCGCCAGCGCGCAGCGATGATCCAGGTCGCCCAGAAAGCCGGTCACCAGCCCCTGCTGGGCAACATAGCCAGTATCGCCGGGCAAGGGAGCACCATCAGAAAACCAGAAACCGGCCGTCTGATCCGACCAGCGCGTGCGCTGCGCGCCAGCGGCGCCGCATGCCAGCCAGCTGCGCTCGGCATCGCTCAAGCCCTGAGCGCCCAGCTGAAACACGCCATGAAGGCCGTCGTTCATCGCGCCGCCGCCTTCAAGAACCAGCCTGCGTACACGATCCTGGGTGCACTGGCCACGACCGGTGTCACCCGATGTTCGAGCGTGGGGCCGGTTGCGAACACCAGCGCCGTTCCCGCATCCGCATGCACATGGCTGAACACGCGCTGCGGCTCCAGCTTGCGACGCAGTTGAAACTGCCCGCCCTGATATGCCACATCGGACAGGCAGATAGTAATAGCCAGCGCGCGCCGCTTGTCGTTCATGTCGTCGTGCCAATCGAGGTACTGGCCACCGTGCAATTGCATCACCGATCCCTGGTGTTCCCCGATCGGGCCGCAGGCGGTTACCCGCTCCAGCCAGCGAAACAACTCCGGACGCGCCAGCACCAGGTTCAACGCCCGTCCGGCGCGGTCGTGCTGCGCCAGATCCTGGCCGCCGAGAATTTCCAGATTGCGCGGGGCAAATTCGGCGCTTTCCAGCATGCCTTGCAATTGTTGCAGCAATTTTTTCTCTACAAAATGCGGCAACACCATCGCGTCACTGTGCTGGAACGCTAGTTGCAGGCGCAGCAGCGCCGCGCCATCGGCGCCGATGCTGGTGCTGGTCGCCGCCACGCTCAGCATGCCGGCCGCGCCAGGAAGCTGCTTGACGGCGTGGCCGTGATCACCGTTCTGGCATGGTTGGTGAGCGACAAGTCCTTGCCGTCGATGCGCCGGATCTCGGTGGGCGCGGCCGGCATCTCCAGCGTGGTAATTGGCCTTAATTGGCGGGTCAGGAAATGCACCCGGCCTGGCGTGTCGGCCCGGTTCAGGCGCGCCGCATGCGGCGACGAACCGACCGCGATCTGCTCGCTGTCAACCGACAGGCCGCGCGTCATCATGTCGTCCAGTTTCACCAGTCGCTGCGCATGGTTAATCAGCGCGCCCGACAAGGAATCGCAAGCGAGCAGGGAACCATCTTCCAACACGACCATGTTATGACAACCTTTCCCCGGTAACAGCAATTGGCGTAGTGGCTGCAAGGCCCGATCACACACCAGCAAGCGGCTTGGTCTGCCGGTATGGGCGCCGCCATTGTGCAACAAGATCAAGGTCAGCTCGCCAAACCCGAGCAGAGAATTGCAGTGGACATAACCCTGGTCCCATGCCATGTAGGCCCCGGGCGCGATGGGATGGCACACTGCACGCTGCTGGAAGCATGCCGAATAGACGATGATTTGCTGCCGATAGGTATCGACCACATGCAGCTGGTCGCCAATAAAATCAATCTGATGGCAACCGTCATCGAGGCCCTCGGCCACACAGGTGGCGGCAACGATGGCCGCGCCGTCAAGTTCAAATGCCATGATGCGACCATCCTGGCCACGATCCCTGGGCCATGACGAAGCCTGAAACGCATACAGCGTGTTTTCGCGCAGCGTCAGGCCGAAGTAGCGGCCCTCTGCCAACAGCTCCCAGCGCGCTGCGTTGACCGCGTACAGTCCCTTGCGCGATGCTACAAAATGGGTCAACGGTGTCGTCATCGCTTACGCGGGCGCCGCGCCGCCAAGTTGCGGCAACGCCGCCTGCAACGCCAGCAGCGCCGGGCCGATGATGTCCTGCGTGACACGCCATTCGTCGGCATTGGCCATCCCATTTTTTTGCGACGAATCAGCGCTAAACACGGTCCTCCTGGCGACGTCCTTGGAATAATACCGTGTCGATTCTCCCATCGCAGCCAGATCGCGGGCCGACACGCCGAGCTTGAAAAATGGCGCGACGTGTTCAACGATGGCGCCGGGCAGGTGCGCATAATCGAGCAATGCCATGTTGCGCGCTGGCGCCACATGGCGGCAGATATTGGCCATATAACGCGCGCTGCGCTCCAGGGCGGAATAATCCTGCAATCGCTCTCCCGCACCCAGTGCCAGGTGGACCTCCTTGACGACGTCGGTATTGCCCAGCGGCGCCATGCGGGCCGACACCAGCACCTCGATCGGATTGCGGTGCAGGAAGATGGCAGGAACATGGGGAAACGCCGCTTCGATATCGGCAACATACAGCGCCACCAAGCCTGGCCATTTGATCACCAGGTGATCGGCATGCCTGACGAACGCCTGCCGGTGCAGCGCCATCAGGCGCTGCAGCCAGACAATACGCTGCCCGGGCGTGCCGCGCGCATTGTCGAGCAACTGCTGGAAAATGAACGGTTCGCTCAGGACCAAACAGCCTTTCCTGGCCTTGAAGGCATTGGCGACCAGGGTCGAACCGCAGCGATTGAAATGATAGACAAAACCGCTGGGCATCAATGCCACATCGGCGCCGGGCACCACCTCATCGAGCGCCACCAATCCGACCACGCGCCTGGCCGCGGCCAGGGTTTGTGACCAGAACGGGAACGCCAGCGACGCCGCGTCGATCTCCACCATTTTCAGCAATGGACGTTGGCCGGACCACACCAGCTCGGCGGGAACAATAAAGCGCTCAGTTTCTGTCATTGCAATGAAACTCCAGTAAGTGCTGCGCCATGGCTTCCACCATGGCGCCGTCGAGCGGCAGGCGCACTTGCAGCTCGCGTATGCGCACGCCGGGATCGAGGTTCATGGTTTGCCCGATCCGCGTGGCATGGCCAGGCAAGCGCCCCATCAAACCCGGCCTGAAAAAATTCGCCATCAGTTGCCGGTGTGCCCGCAAATCGTCCTGACACGGCGCCGTCTGGCCCTGCACACCGAGAAAGACCAATGACGTCAGCGCGATGCCGGCGCCAGGATCGGTCATCGGCATTGCCATCAAGTGTTTGCCGGCCGCACTTTGACCGCACGCTGTACTGGGCACGCCGGCATCGGCGGCAAGTTGCGCCGCAGCTGCGCCCAGGCGCACGTTGGTGCGTCCCGCATACAGGCGGGGGGGCTTGTGCTCATCAAAATACAGGCAGGACAAATCATCGGAAATCAAGCTCGCGCCGCGCCTGACCAGGCCCGCGGCGATACTCGATTTCCCCAGTCCGGAGCGACCGCACACCAGCATCGCGGAGCCATGCATTTGGACCGCTGAGCCATGCATGGGAATGCCATTGTTGAACGCCACAATGGCGGCGGCGACGGTCCCGTAAAAAAACCCGGGCATCTGACCCACCCAGGCGGCGCCGGGAACAACAACGAGCCGGTCAGGTGCAAAAAAATCGAATATGGCGAACTGGTCGGCATGAAACCGAAAGCCGTCCGCGTACACTTCCGACCTGCCCCAGCGCACGCCCGCTTGCCGTGCGGCTGGCGCAGCGGCAATCAGGCCGACATGGATATCCGGTGCTACCTGGCTGGGCGCGCTCTCGGCGAACTGGGCCAGATGAATGGCACTTTCCCATTGCAAGCCAAAGGCCAGATAGCGGCGCATGTCCTGCATCGCTATCAGGCAGGCAATTTCTTGATCAATCCGGCATGTTCCAGACTGACCAGGAATTGCGCTGATTCGGTCAGGCAGGTTTCTTTGGTGACGTGGTAGGACGCGCTCAACTTCTCCACCAGCTGATCGAGCGTCATTGGATGTTCAAGCAATTGCAAAATGGCTTTACCGGTATGTCCAAAAGAGTAGTATTTACCATTTTCTATCACGAGCGCCACCAGGCGGTCATCCAGATTGGTCGTACAAAAACTGTCGGTGGTGACATAGACTTGACTTGAACTCATGGGTTGATTTTCACTGGTTGATTAAATTGTCCGGGCCTGCAAGATATCTTCAATAAATTCTACTTCTTTATCGCGCAATCCGACGTCCCCCTCGGTACGGTGCCATGCAAACACGCGCAATGCGGGGCCCGCCAGCATGCCAGCCAAGGCCTGCAATACCGCCGCTTGCTTGCCCAGCAAGTGCAGCACGCCGGCGCGGTGACGCTGCCCCAGCATGGCTTCGAGCGCCGCCACGCCGGTCAATTCCGACAACACGGGGTCAGCTGGTGCCGGCGCGCGGCGCAAGACAAACACGGCATTCAAACGGCAGCCGTCCAGCGCCTTGTCAGTGGCCACGGCGATCGCAGGCCGCCTCGCCGACCCCGTGACGGGACCGTGTATCAAGCCTGGCAAGCCGCTCGCGCTCACTGCGGCGTGCGCCAGGCCCAGGCAAATCGTGTCGTCGCCCACGACACTGGCGCCGCGCTGGTAAAACTGTTGCAACAAGGTGGACTTGCCGCTCCCCGACGGGCCTGCAATGGCGAACCCGGCCGGTGAGCGCGCCAACTGCACACATGCGCCATGCAACACGACGCGATTGCGCATCCACAGCAACACCGGCAGTGCCGTGGCAATCAGCATGCCTTCGATGGCATCCTGGTCGGCCCCGACAGCCGGTTCGACCGTGATCGTCAGACCGCGCTCGCAACAATAGCGCGCTACCTTGGGCATATCAAAAATGATGCTCCCGCGGGAATATGAATATGGCCCAGCTTGCTTTTCGATGGTCATGTCGGCGGCTAGTGCGCCGATCCGGATCTCGACATCGGCCGTGGCCTGCAGCGCCGCTGCGCCGGTCACCGCCAGGGCGCCGGGTATCGCCAGCGTGGAATCGATCACCAGTCCGAACGCGCGATAACGGCGCCGGACGACGCCAGCATCAGTGTTCAGCCGGAACGACATCAAACGCAATCGCCATACGTTGATCCTGGCTGTCGCTCGGGTAAGTATGATGGTAAGCCTGGCTGGGAAAGAGCAACAATTTGCCCACGCCTGGGCGCACGGTCCTGCGCTGACCGGGAATCGGGCGCGCGATGTGGGGCAATTCGGGATTGCCGAATTCGATGCAGCCACGCTGGTCGCGCGCGCTCGCCACCGATGCGGGCACCGCGGCATAATAGACACCGCTGATCCAACCCGACTGGTGCATATGCCATTCCTCATGGCCCGGCCCCTGCGCCAGCACAGCCCACGCCCGGATCTGCGCGCGCGCCGGCCTTGACCGCTTGAGCACGTGCGCGTCATCGAGACGATCGAGATGCGCACCGACTTCGCGCCGCACCATCTCCAGCATTGCCGGAAACACCGTCGACCTTGCCAGCAACGGCTCATCGATGCGCCAGCTGGCCGACGATGCCGTGCCGTACCGTTCGAAGCGCAGCGATGGATGGCTGCGCAATTCTTCACGCAGCGCCGCATTGAACTGCTCCAGCGTGGCCCATCCGTTTGGCGCTGCGGGAATCGTGTCGACCAGGAACTGGTCCAGGCCCTCGGTGTGGTGCGCCTCGTCGGTGCGCCCCAGCAGCGCCAGCGCCAGATAGCGGTCGGCCAGCAGACGCGCGTTATGGACGCCCGCCGCCAGCAGGGCATCGCAGCGTTGCAGTACCTGCGCTTCACGGCCTTGGTTCATGTCCAGTGCGCTCAAGCGCTTTTGTGCGTCAGGGTTGCTCGCATCGAGTGCCAGGGCCCGCTCGAACGCAGCGCGCGCCTCGGCCGCATGGCCCAGGCGCAGCTGCGCCTTGCCGAGCGCGGCCAGCGCTTGGGAACGGGTCTGCGGAAGCTGGGCCGCCGCTTGGGCGGCATCGAACATGTCGCTGGCCTGACGATTGGCTTGCGCCGTTTCAACGCTCAGCCACGCGTTGCCTTCCAGCATGCGCGCACGGTGTTGCCACGCGCCAGCGAAATTCCGGCCGTGCAACAGGTCGATCGCCTCGCTGAATTTATCGCGCAACACCAGCAAGCTGGCTAACTGGATGCGCAGCCAAGGCATATCTGGCGTCGCCCCCAAAGCGGCAGTGAGAAAGTCAATTTTTTCCGGCGCAGAAAATGCAGCTGATTGAGGCAGGATCAAATCCATCGGGGAACGCCTTGTCTCGATACCGGGCCGCGTGATCGCCGCGTTAGGAAAGCGAGCAATCGAAGGAACCGCCATCGAAACCAATACCCGGGTTACTGGCCGTTTGTTCAACTTCCAGGGTCTCCATGACCGGGGTTTCCCATTCCAGCTTCAGCGCCGATTCAACGTTGTCCATGAGTGCTCCATAAAGTGGTGTGATAGCGGTTGCGTAGGCGATTATATGCGCCTATGGAATCATGCGCAAAAAATATCGAAAATTTCTCTACGGAAAAAGCAAAAAGCCCAATCCGAAGATTGGGCTTTTTGCTTGTATTCTGGCTCCCCGACCTGGACTCGAACCAGGGACCTGCGGATTAACAGTCCGTCGCTCTACCAACTGAGCTATCAGGGAAAAGAGGCAACATTATGTACTTCTCACTCTGCGCTGTCAAGACCGCGCAAACTGTTGCTGTACTTCCCGATGCCTTTCGAACCGCGCTGTCACGCAATCCGAAGAAGCAAGAGTTTAGAGGACTTTCGCGATTGCGTCAATGACGAGATCGATATTTTTCGAATTGAGCGCTGCCACGCAGATGCGGCCGGTGTCGACCGCATAAATCGAATGCTCCACGCGCAGGCGCTCGACCTGGGCTTTGGTCAGGCCCGAATACGAGAACATGCCGACCTGCTCGCGCACGAAGTCGAAGTCGTGCGCCGGCGCTTTTTCCTTCAGCTTGGCAACGAAAGTATTGCGCATTTCCTTGATTCGCACGCGCATGCCGGCCAGCTCGTCTTCCCACAGCTGGCGCAGTTCCGGGGTGGTCAGCGCAGTGGCCACCACTTTGCCGCCGTGCACAGGAGGATTGGAGTAATTGGTGCGCACCACGCGCTTGAGCTGGGACAGCAGGCGCGCCGCCTCTTCCGCGCTGGCGCCGACCACCGACAGCGCGCCAACGCGTTCGCCGTACAGCGAGAACGATTTGGAGAACGAGTTCGAGATCAGCAGCGGGCCGCCGGCGGCGGCAAACTTGGACACGACAAAGCCGTCTTCGGCGATGCCCGAGCCGAAGCCCTGGTAGGCCATGTCCAGGAACGGCACCAGCGCGCCGGCGCTGACTGCGCTGATCACTTGATCCCACTGGGCTGGCGTCAGGTCGGCGCCGGTCGGGTTGTGGCAGCACGCGTGCAGCAGCACGATTGCGCCCTTGGGCATGGCCTGCAAGTCGGCCAGCATGCCGTCGAAATCGACGCCGCGGGTGGCTGCATCATAGTAGCGGTAGGTGTTGACCTTGAAGCCGGCACTCTCGAACAGGGCGCGGTGGTTTTCCCAGCTCGGATCGCTGATATAGACATCCGACCCCGGCGCGAAGCGCTGCAGGAAGTCGGCGCCGATCTTGAGCGCACCGGTGCCACCAATGGCTTGCACGGTGACTGCGCGTTTTTCTTGAATAATCGGGCTGTCGGCACCAAATACCAGCTCTTGCACCGCCTTGTCGTAGGCAGCCAGGCCTTCGATCGGCAAGTAGGTGCGCGGCGCCAGCTGTTCCATCAGCAGCGCTTCGGCCTTGCGCACGCATGCCAGCAGCGGAACCTTGCCATTGTCGTCATAATAGACGCCCACGCCCAGGTTGATTTTGGCCGGATTAGTATCGGCGTTGAACGCCTCGGTAATGCCCAAAATTGGGTCGCGCGGGGCCATGTCGATGGCGGAAAAGATCGTGGCGGAGGCAGTGGAAGTCATCTGGTAAACTGATTTGTCTGAGGTTGTATAGACAGCGGCCCCTGATCAACACTGGGGCGCGCAAGCGGGACACCATTCTAACAAAGGTCTGAACGTATGGCAGAACTATCCATGGCAAACGACGCGGCGCCGACCGTGGTTTCCTTCCCCGATTCGCCGTTCAAGCTGCACCAGCCGTTCGCACCGGCGGGCGACCAGCCGACTGCGATTGCCGGCCTGATCGAAGGCATCAACGACGGCTTGTCGTTCCAGACGCTGCTTGGCGTGACCGGCTCGGGCAAGACCTACACCATGGCCAACGTGATCGCGCAAGCGGGCCGGCCGGCGATCGTGTTCGCCCCCAACAAGACGCTGGCGGCCCAGCTGTACTCCGAGTTTCGCGAATTCTTCCCGCAAAACGCGGTCGAATATTTCGTCAGCTACTACGACTACTACCAGCCCGAAGCCTACGTGCCGCAGCGCGACCTGTTCATCGAAAAAGACTCGTCGATCAACGAGCATATCGAGCAGATGCGATTGTCGTGCACCAAGTCGCTGATGGAGCGGCGCGACGTCATCATCGTCGCCACCGTGTCGGCCATTTACGGTATCGGCAATCCGAGCGAATACCACCAGATGATCCTGACGCTGCGCGCCAAGGACAAGGTCGCGCAGCGCGACGTGATCGCGCGCCTGATCCAGATGCAGTATACGCGCAACGAAATCGACTTCGGGCGCGGCACCTTCCGCGTGCGCGGCGACACCATCGACATCTTCCCCGCCGAGCACGCCGAACTGGCGATCCGGGTCGAGATGTGGGACGACCAGATCGAATCGCTGCAGCTGTTCGACCCGCTGACCGGGCGCGTGCGCCAGAAGATCCCGCGCTTTACCGTCTACCCGGGTTCGCACTACGTCACGCCGCGTTCGACCGTGCTGCGCGCGATCGAAACGATCAAGGACGAACTGCGCGAGCGGCTTGAATTTTTCCGCAAGGAGAACAAGCTGATCGAAGAACAGCGCCTCGAGCAGCGCACCCGCTTCGACCTGGAAATGATGGCCGAAATCGGCTTCACCAAGGGCATCGAAAACTACTCGCGCCACCTGTCGGGCGCAGCGCCGGGCGAGCCGCCGCCAACACTGGTGGACTACCTGCCCAAGGACGCGCTGATGTTCCTCGACGAGTCGCACGTGCTGGTGGGCCAGCTCAACGCCATGTACAACGGCGACCGCTCGCGCAAGACCAACCTGGTCGACTACGGCTTCCGGTTGCCGTCGGCGCTGGACAACCGTCCGCTCAAGTTCGAAGAATTCGAAGGCAAGCTGCGCCAGACCGTGTTCGTCTCGGCCACCCCGGCCGAGTACGAGCGCACCCACGCCGACAACGTGGTCGAACAGGTGGTGCGCCCGACCGGCCTGGTCGACCCGCAAGTGATCGTCAAGCCGGCGCTCACCCAGGTGGACGACCTGATGTCCGAGATCACGCTGCGCGTGGCCAAGGACGAACGGGTGCTGGTGACCACGCTGACCAAGCGCATGGCCGAACAGTTGACCGATTACCTGGGCGAGCATGGCATCAAGGTGCGCTACCTGCACAGCGATATCGAAACGGTGGAGCGGGTGGAAATCCTGCGCGACCTGCGTCTGGGGACCTTCGACGTCCTAGTCGGCATCAACCTGCTGCGCGAGGGCCTGGACTTGCCCGAAGTGTCGTTGGTGGCGATCCTGGACGCCGACAAGGAAGGCTTTTTGCGCTCCGAGCGCAGCCTGATTCAGACCATCGGACGCGCCGCGCGTAACCTGAACGGCGTGGCGATCCTGTACGCCGACCGCATCACCGATTCAATGCGCCGCGCAATCGACGAAACCGAGCGCCGGCGCGCCAAGCAGGTCGCCTTCAACCTGGCCAACGGCATCACGCCGGTCGGCATCAAGAAGCAGATCAAGGAACTGATCGATGGCGTGTACAGCCCGCAGCAAGCGCGCGAATTGCTCGATTCCGAACAGGAAACGGCGAAGATCGAAGCGATGAGCGAGAAGCAGATCGGCAAGGAAATCAAGCGCCTCGAGAAGCTGATGCTGGACCATGCGCGCAATCTTGAATTCGAGAAGGCGGCGCAGGTGCGCGACCAGCTGCATGTGCTCAAGACGCAGGCGTTTGGGGCGCCGGGAGCGGACAACGTGCCGTCGATCGCGGGGTAAGCTAAGGAGAAGACATGTTTGACCACGTCAAATTCGGTGTCAGCGACTATGCAGCGAGCAAAGCGTTCTTCCTCAAGGCGCTCGCACCGCTCGGTGTGACTGTCGCCGGTGAAGGTCTGCCGGCGTACGGCGTCGAGCTGGTCCGGCCAGCGTGCAATGCGTCATTGTGCCTGTTCCAGACCGAGGAAAAGCCAGCCCATCTTCACCTGGCGTTCGCGGCCGAGAACCGCCAGCAGGTCGACGCCTTCTATCGCGCGGCGCTCGAAGCTGGCGCCAAGGATAATGGAGCGCCTGGCCTGCGCCCGCAGTACCACGCCCACTACTATGCGGCTTTCGTCATTGGCCCGGACGGGCACAACATCGAAGCGGTGTGCCAGGAACCCGTGGCCTGAGGCCCACATATTATTTGTCACTCAAAGGAGAACGAACATGGTCAGCAAAAATACGATTTGCCTGTGGTTCGACGGCGGCGCTGTCGATGCGGCGCGGTTCTATGCCGAGACGTTTCCGGACAGCGCAGTGGGCGCATTCTTTCGCGCACCTGGCGACTTCCCTGATGGCAAAGAGGGCGACGTCTTGACGGTGGAATTTACCGTGGCGGGCATCGCCTGCATCGGCTTGAACGGCGGCCCGGCCTTCAAGCACAGCGAAGCATTTTCCTTCCAGATAGCGACCGACGATCAGGCTGAAACTGACCGCTTGTGGAATGCGATCATCAGCAACGGCGGCCAGGAGAGCGAGTGCGGCTGGTGCAAGGACAAGTGGGGCCTGTCATGGCAAATCACGCCGCGCGCGCTGACGGCAGGGATCATGGATCCTGACCGGGCGGTGGCCAAGCGCGTGTTCGAGGCGATGATGAAGATGAAGAAAATCGACGTTGCCGCGATCGAAGCGGCCCGCCGCGGTTAAACAGATTTAGCGGAACCGGGCCGGAATCGCGTCAGCAAACGGATACATTGCGAAATACGGCTTGGCTTCGTCCATCACGCGGCGCACCGACGGGCGCACCATGAGGCGCTCGAAATACGCATGCAGCTGCACGCATTGCGGCCCGAACGGCACCAGCGTCATCGCATAAAACAGTGCCGGGGCGGCCGCGCAGTCGGCCATGCTGAACTCGTCGCCGCCAGCCCAGGTGCGCCCCGCCATGTGGGCGTCGATCATATTGTAGGCCGTGGCCAGCGCACCCCGCTCGCGTCCCATGTCGCGCTGCACTGCGCGAAAGCTATTGGCCACGATCTCCTGCATCGGCCCCTGCACATGGTTGTCGAACAAGCGGTCCCATAGCCGCACTTCCAGCGCGGCCTGCGCATCGATCGGCACCAGCCTTCCCTCCCCTGCAAAATGCTGGTCCAGATACTCGATGATGATGGACGTCTCCGGCACCGTGCGGGAACGCGCATGGTCGCGGATCACCGGGAATTTCACCAACGGCCAGAACACCGCCAGCTCGGCGCGTTCGGCCTCGTTACCCAGGTCGATGATGCGGCGCTCGAAGTACGTGCCATGCTCATACAAGGCGATCAGCACTTTGTGGCAATACGAAGCAAGCGGATGGTAGTACAGCGTCAGCGACATGAAGCGCTCCCGGTTTCAAGCTTCATCCAATGGTTGCGCAAGCGCGCAGCGTTTGCAAGCTGAACGCCATTTTTACACCTTGTTTACGCCTTCTCCCTGTCTCTTTACAACATTTTTGGACGCCCTTCGATAAGCTGGACTTGTCATCAAACACAAGCCGAAGGGGGAAATATGAGAAGGAAATGGGTATTTGCAGGCTTGGGCCTGGTCGGATGGATCAGCACGATCAGCGCAGCCAACATGCTGCTGGCCCCGGCCACGGGCGCTGCGACCGTCATGCAGATGGAGGCGTCCAACAGCAGCTATCTGGCATCGATGTTTGTCGTGGCGGGCGCGCCAATGGCGACGGTCGTCATTACCGGCCTGTTCGTGCTCGCACTGTTTCTGATCTCCCGTTCACCAAAATAAGCCACCATCATGAACAAGAAATCCCTGTATTGCCTGATTCCGCTCGTTGCCGTATGCCTGTCCGCATGCACGCGCCCCGAGGTCATTGAGATCAAGCCCAACGAAACCGCCTTTCTGATCCAGATGGACGGCAACAGCAAGACCCAGAAGGCGTTCATGTCCGAGGAGTACCTGGCCGACAACAAGGTCGCCTCCAAGCGCGTGGTGATCCCGTACGTTGGCGTGCCCGGCGGCGGCTTCACTCAGAAGGTGCTGGCCGCCAAACTGATCACGGTCGACCGCACGCCCGTCACGCGCGAATGGACGCGCTCGGAGAAGACCGGCACCAGCTCGTCGAACCAGGCGATCTCGGTCGAGTCGCGCGAGAGCATCGACTTCACGGTCGGCGTGGTGCTGACGGCGTCAATCCCGGAGCAGACGGCGGCCAAGTTCTTGTATCACTACGCCGGCACGCCGCTGTCGGTCATTGCCGACACCAACATCCGCGGCTTCGTGCAGGCGGCGCTGTCACGCGAATTCGGCGGGCGCGACCTGGACGCCGCGCGCAAGGAAAAGGCGGCCATCTTTATCAAGGTGTACGAGGAAACCCGCGCGGCGTTCAGCGTCAAGGGCATCGCCATCGACAACCTCGGCTATTCGGAAGGCATGAGTTATGCCGATCCGTCCATCCAGCGCGCGATCAACGCCAACTTCGAAGCGGCGATGGCAGTGCAAAAGGCCGAACAGAAAGTGAAGGAAGCCTACCAGCTGCGGCTGGCGGCCGAAGAATTCGCCAAGGCCAAGGACGCCTCGGTGGCCAGGATCGAGCTTGATATCCGCCAGTTGCAGGCGCAGGCGCAGATCGAATCGGTGCGCAAGTGGGACGGGCGCTTGCCGGCCAATATCGTGCCCCAAGGTTCCGGCTTGCTGTTCGGGCTGGATAAGGCCGTTGCCAAGTAGGCAAGCGGACACTGCTCGCCAGCGGGCTCGGGCAGGCGTATAAAGGAGAATGGCGAGCATGGTGCGCGCCATTTCATCTGAGGAGAACGCGATGCCCAAGTATGTCATTGAGCGCGACATTCCAGGAATCGGAAAGTCGTCGCTGGCGGATCTGAAAGGAATTTCCCAGAAGTCGTGCAGCGTCCTGTCGAGCATGGGGCCGCAGATCCAGTGGCTGCAAAGCTACGTCACGGGCGACAAGATCTATTGCGTGTATATCGCCCCCAACGAAGATGCGGTGCGCGAGCACGCGCAACGCGGTGGCTTTCCCGCCAACCGCATCTCCGAAGTCATCAACGTGATCGACCCGACCACGGCCGAATAGGCCCGCCCCCTACTCGGCCAGCTTGATTGCCAGCTGATACAGGAAGGCCTGTCCTTCGTATAACGACTCGGTGCGCAGGCGCTCGTTGAGCCCGTGCGTACCGCTGCCGTTGGCCTCCTTGAACAGGCCGCTAATGCCATAGGTCCAGATGCCGGCCGAGTTCAGGAAACGCCCGTCGGTCGCCCCCGCCGTCATGGTGGGGATCACCGGGATGCCGGGCCACATCTTGGCGCTCAAGTCCTGCACCGATTTCATCAGCAGCGCATTGTGCGGCGGCGCCGGGGCCACTACGGCGGCGCCGATCGGCGTGATGCGGATCTTGTCGTCGGCCATCACGCGCACCAGCGTCTGCTGCACCTCCGCCACGCTCTCGCCCGGCAAGATGCGGCAATTGACGACCGCCTGCGCGCGCTGCGGCTGGGCATTGCTGGCATGGCCGGCGTTGACCGTGGTCGGAATGCAGGTGGTGCGGATGCTGGCGTTGTAAAACGGATTCGCTTCGGCCAGGCGGGCAACCGCGTCCAGGTCCGGCGGTTCGCGCAGCAGCCCTTGCATGTCGCTCGACAGCGTGCCGCCGATCACGCTTGACGTGCCTTTGAAATAACCGCGCGTGGTGCTGGTCAGGCGAAACGGAAACGCAAACTTGCCCAGGCGCGACAAGCCATCGGCCAGGTGCAGGATGGCGTTGTCGGCCACCGGCAGCGAACTGTGCCCGCCCTTGTTGGTCACTTCGAGGGCGAAGCTCTGGTAGATTTTCTCGCCCGACTGGACGCCATGGCTGACCGCCTTGCCGTTCGCGTCAACCGCGATAAAGCCGCCTTCGGTGAGCGCCAGTTCGGCATCGATCAGCGGCCGGTGGTGCTTGAGCAGGTAATCGACGCCATCGAATTCGGAGGGAATGATTTCTTCGTCGCAGGTCAAGGCCAGGATCAGGTCGCGCTGCGGGACCAGCTTGTCGCGCTTGTAGCGCATCATGTTGGCCACGAAGATCGCCACCTGGGCCTTGTTGTCGAACGCGCCGCGCCCATACAGGTAACCGTCCTCTTCGACCAGCTTGAACGGATCGCGAATCCAGTCTTCGCGCTTCGCTTCCACCACGTCAAGGTGCCCGAGCAGCAACAGCGGCTTCTTGGCGCCGCTGCCTTTCAGGCGCGCCACCAGGTTGCCTTTCTTGGGTGCGTTGGGCGGTGCGATCAGCGCGATGTCGGCGTCGCTAAACCCTCCCCGCTTCAGATGGAGCGTCATCGCTTGCGCCGCCGCCGTGCAGCTGCCGGCCGAATTGGTGGTGTTGATTTCCACCAGTTCCTGGTAGATCGCGCGCAGCTCCTGCTGGTCCGGCGTGAGCGCATGCGCCGCCGACATCGATAACAGGAGCAGCAAGCCAGGCAGACACCGTTGCGCAGCAATCATGGGAACCTTTCGACAGGACTATCGGCGATAGCCTCTATCTCGACTATACGGCATTCAAGATAGTTGTCGAAAGTTTATTTTTTGCTAGTTGGGGGCCGGCGCGGTGGCCACCAGCGTCTTTTGAACCCAGCCGCCGGACACGTTTTCGCCGTCGATCTGGACAAAGCCATCCCGCTCTTCACCGGTGGCAATCGCCTCTTCCGAGCGTTTCAGCGTGGCCATCAGCTTGCTGCCGGCGCGCGGCTCGGCAAATACCTTGACCGTGGCCAGTCGCGCAAACACGCTCGCGCCCGCAGCAACGGGCTTGCCTTCGCGGGTCGAATTGCCCGCATTGACTTTACTCGCTTCGCTGCTGGTCTTGACCAGGCTGGTCTGATTGCGCACCGCCTGCACGATCTTGTTGTAGTTGTCGAGCAAGCTGGCGGCAACCATCTTGCCTTCCGGCGTCTTGGTGTAGCCGCCCAGGCTGGTATAGCCGCCACCGCCCCAGTTCCAGCCCGACACGCCAAAGTCGGTCTTCTTGGCCTTGCCTTCGGCAGCGGCCACCTGGATGCCGGAACGCACGTCGGCAATCAACAGGCTGGTCTGGGCTTCCTTGAATTTGAGATTGCCGGCCACGCCGCCCACGATGCCGCCCAGGCCACCGAACAACTTGCCGCCGTAGGTGGACAGCGCGCCGCCCACGCCGCCGGTGTCGCCGGCGGTGAACTGCACGCCAGGCGTCATGACGAAATCGGCCGCCTGCAACTGGCCTTTGCCGATATTCGAGTTACCCAGCGTTTCACCGCTGGCCGCCAGCGCGCGCTCTTCCTGCAGGTTTTGCATGGCCACGCCGCGCTCGACGACGGTGAAGCAGTTCGATTGCTGGATCATGATGCGCAGCAGCGACACGGGCGAACCGAGGCCATAGCTTTGCAGCTGGTGCTGGCTGGCGCCCTGGTTCTCGCTGACCGCGATCGTGCCCAGCGGGCGCTCGCATTTTTCGACGTTGCTGCTGACATCCTCGGCAAGGGCAGGCAGGGCGATGAACGCGGCGGTAAGGCTGAGGGCGATGAATTTCATGTTGGCTAGTTTTAAAGTGTTAAAACTTCAATTTTAGCAACAATTGCAATTAAATATGTAATATTTTGTCATTTGCGCTGGCGCGGCGGTACTGGCGCCAAACGACGCCGGACGCGGCGAGCAGGAATGTCACGATCATGAACAGGAACAGCTTGTTGCCAGTCCTGGCGACCGCGGGAATCGCATTCGACGGCATCGTGGCCGCGTTCATCTTGAGGTCGTAAGTGGCGCCTATCATCTGCTCGCCATCGTTGATGGCATTGGTCAGGTGCAGTCCCTTGCCGCCCCGGTGCACTGTCATCTTGCCGTCGCGCCAGACGAACGACAAGCGTTCGTCCGGCAACAGGATGGTGCCGACCACGTGGCCATGGTTGTTGATATCGGTGGCGAAGCTGTTGCTATAGCCGGTCAAGGCGCCCAGGTCGACCATCTTCTTGCCGTCATGGATGAAGGCGTGCCAGCGCCGGTCACGGGTTTCCGAGGCGCCTACCACCACGCCGGCGTCGTTGACGGCGGTGGCCGAACTTTGGCGCCCTCCCAGCGTTCCCAGGTCGCGCATGCCGCTCACCGGGTCGTACAGGAAGGCATGGCGGTAGTCGTCGTGCGTGGTGGCGGTGCCGACTACCTGACCGGCGTTGTTCATGCCGCTGGCATAGCTGGTCTTGCCGCCCAGCGTGCCCAGGTCGACCAGGTTCTCGCCGCCGTTGTAGATGAAGGCGTGCCAGTCGCCGGCAGCCGTGTCGGCAAAGCCGGCAATGTGGCCGGCGTCGTTGATGCTCATGCCGTAGCTGCTCGGGCCGCCCAGGGTCGGCATTTCGCGCAGGCCGCGCGCGCGCTCGAACTGGAACGCGCGCCAGCTGCCATCCTTGTGGCTGACCGAACCGACGATGGCGCCGTGGGGATTGATCGCGCGCGCATCGCTGTACATGCCAGGCTCGGTTCCCAGTTCGGTCAGCACGCCCTTTTCGAACAGCACGCCGCGCAAACGCCCATCCTCGTCCTCGAGTACCGCAGCCACCTGGCCGGCGGCGTTGACGTCGTAGGCGATGGTCGCTTCACCATGGGGGCCGACTATGCCCAGCGAGCGGGTGACGGCGGCGGTGGGATTGCGGGCGGCCGAGGCCGTACCGGCGAGCAGGGCCAGCAGAACGAGGCTGTGACGCAGGGCAAAGTGCATGATGTTCCTTTTGATGGAATTTGGTGGCAGAACGCGGGGTCTCTTCCCGCGCGGTCAACGTTGACACGATGATCTCTACCAACTATACGGCATCATTGCACTTTATAGTACTTTTTATTGCTATTGCCTAGCAATAAAACGACATCAGACTGACTTGATGAACTCCCGCACGCCAGCCAGGAACATTTCAACGGCCATCGCGCTCAGGATCAGGCCCATCAGGCGCTCGAAGGCAGTCATCACTTGCGGACCGAGCTTGGACTGCAGTCGCTCGGCCGACAGGAACACGGCCAGCCACACCAGCGCCACCGCAGTCAGCGCACCCACGTGCAGGATGATGTCGCGCGCGCTGTCGGACGAAAACAGCAGCACCGTGGCCAGCGCCGACGGGCCGGCAATGGCGGGGATGGCCAGCGGCACGATGAACGGTTCGGCGCCGCCGTCCTCGTTCACACCAAACGGGCCGCCCGGCTGCGGAAATACCATGCGCAGCGCAATCAGGAACAGGATCACGCTGCCGCCGATGCGCAGCGAAATTTCGGACAGCTGCATGGCCGACAGCAGATGGCGGCCGAAAAACATGAACAGCAGCAGCACCGCAAACGCGATCAGGCATTCGCGCACCACCACTTTCCAGCGCCGCTCCTTGGGCACTTGCGCCAGCGCGCTGACGAACAGGGGGACGTTGCCGAACGGGTCGGTGACCAGGATCAGCAGGATAAAGGTCTGGATGAAGGTTTGGGTCATGGTCAGTATGATAACACCGGGGTCAGACCACTTTTGCCTAAAGGCAAAAGTGGTCTGACCCCGGTGTGGGGATAAAAAAACGGCGGACTATCCTGAGATGTCCGCCGCTTCGATTACTTGTCGAATTTCTTCAGCCACGCCGCCAGCTGATGCGGGCGCAGGCCGTCATAGTCTTCGAACGGCTGGTGGATCCATGGGTTGTGCGGCAGTTCGTCCAGGAAGTAGTCCGGACGGATCGACGAGCAGCCCTTGACCCAGATGACCGCCGATTTCACTTCGGTCACGCCAGTGAAATTTTCGCTCAGGTGACGCGTGACCTTGTCGAGCGTGACGCCCGAATCGGCCAGGTCGTCGACCAGCAGGATCTTGCCGGCCAGCGGACCCTTGGTCATCGTCATGTACTTGGCGATGTCAAGGTCGCCGCGCACGGTGCCCGCTTCTTCGCGGTACGAGCTGGTCGACAGGATCGCCAGCGGCACGTCGAAGATGCGCGAGAACACGTCGCCCGGGCGAACGCCGCCGCGCGCCAGGCACAGCACCTGGTCAAACTTCCAGCCCGATTCGTAGACCTTGAGCGCCAGGCGCTCGATCAGGCGGTTGTACTCGTCCCAGGATACCCACAGGTCGTTGTCGGTCGATGGTGGCGTCGTCATGCAATCTCCTTATTCGAACGGGTGGCGCAGCACGATCGTCTCGACCCGGTCAGGACCGGTCGATACCATGTCGACCGGGATGCCGACCAGTTCTTCGATGCGCTTGATGTAGGCGCGCGCGGTCGCCGGCAGCTCGGCCAGCGACTTGGCGCCGACAGTGCTTTCTTTCCAGCCCGGCATCTCTTCGTACACGGGCACGCAGCGGCCCGCATCTTCGGCGCCGACCGGGAAGATGTCGACATTGCGGCCATCGATCGTGTAGCCGGTGCACAGCTTGAGCGTTTCCAGGCCGTCCAGTACGTCCAGCTTGGTCAGGCACATGCCCGACACGCCATTGATCTGGACCGAGCGGCGCAGCAGCGCGGCGTCGAACCAGCCGCAGCGGCGCGCACGGCCGGTGACGGTGCCAAATTCATGGCCAACCGACGACAGGTGGTGGCCCACGCCGGCGTCGGTTGGCAGCTCCGACGGGAATGGGCCGGAGCCCACGCGCGTGGTGTAGGCCTTGGTGATGCCCAGGATGTAGTGCAGCATGCCAGGACCGACGCCGGCGCCGGCGGCGGCATTGCCGGCCACGCAGTTCGACGAGGTCACGAACGGATAGGTGCCGTGGTCGACGTCGAGCAGGGAACCCTGCGCGCCTTCGAACAGCAGGTTGCCGCCAGCCTTGTGGGCCGCGTACAGCGCCGACGAAACGTCGCCGACCATTGGCTTCAGGCGCGGCACCAGGGCCATCGCGTCGTCGAACGTTTTCTGGAAGTCGACTGCGTCGGCTTTCAGGTAGTTGGTCAGCACGAAGTTATGGTAGTCGAGGTTCTCGCGCAGTTTTTCGGCGAAACGCTCTTCGTTGAGCATGTCGGCGATACGGATCGCGCGGCGTGCCACTTTGTCTTCGTAGGCCGGGCCGATGCCCTTGCCGGTGGTGCCGATCTTGTTGACGCCGCGTGCCATTTCGCGCGCCACGTCGATGGCGACGTGGTACGGCAGAATCGCAGGGCACGCCTCGGAGATCTTCAGGCGCGACACGACTTCGACGCCGATGGCGGCCAGCTTGTCGATTTCGCGCATCACGTCCGGCACCGACACCACCACACCGTTACCGATGTAGCATGCCACGCCTTCGCGCATGATGCCCGACGGGATCAGCTGCAGCGCCGTCTTCTTGCCATTGATGACCAGCGTATGGCCCGCATTGTGGCCACCCTGGAAGCGCACCACGCCCTGCGCGTTGTCGGTCAACCAGTCGACGATTTTACCTTTGCCTTCATCGCCCCATTGGGTACCGATGACGACGACGTTTTTTGCCACGTTTTTCTTTGACATCACACTTAGCCTAAGTTTTTGAGAATCCAGTTACTGTCTTCGAGCACGAGTACGCGATCGCACTCGAACTCGTCCTGATCATTGTCGTGACCCGGCATACTCTGGATCACCACCTCGCCTGCTTTGCGCAGTGCGGCGATTTGTTCGCGCAGCTCGGGGGCATTGCCCCACGGCGCGCGGATAGAATGTTTGCGCTCGGCCGTCGGCAGCAGCCGCGCCAGTTCGCGCAAGTCGAGCGAGAAGCCGGTGGCCGGCCGCGCGCGGCCAAATGCTTCGCCCACATGGTCATAACGCCCGCCGCGCGCCACCGCATTCGGCAGCCCCGGCACGTACAGCGCGAACATCGCGCCGGACTCGTAAGCATAACCGCGCAGGTCGGCCAGGTCGATCGCGATGTCGGCGCGGCCGATGGCCGATCCGGCCAGCGCCGCCAGTTCGGCCAGCGCGCGCGTGATGCCCGGCAGCGCCGGCAACGTTTCGCGCGCGCGCGCAAGCACGTCGATGTCGCCGTACATGTGCGGCAGCGCCAGCAGCGCGGCGCGGGTGGCAGGCGCGTAGCCGGCGCTGATCGCGTCCAGGCCCGGGCTGTCCTTGGCGCGCAGCAGCGCGTACAGCGCCGCTTCATCCTTGGCCGCAGCAGCGTCGCTGTCGAGCAGCGCGCGCACCACGCCCACGTGCGACAGGTCGAGCCGCACATCGGGGAAACCGGCCAGCGCCAGCGAGGCCAGCGCCAGTTCCTGGATCTCGGCGTCCGCTTCGAGGCCGGCGTGGCCGTAGATTTCCGCGCCGATCTGGAGCGGCTCGCGCGTTGCGTGCAGGCCGCTCGGGCGGGTATGGAGCACGCTGCCGGCGTAGCACAAGCGGGTGACGGAATCGCGGTTGAGCAGGTGGGCGTCGATGCGCGCCACCTGGGTCGTCATGTCGGCGCGCAGGCCCAGCATGCGCCCGGAAATCTGGTCTACCAGCTTGAAGGTGCGCAGATCGGTATCCTTGCCGGCGCCGGTCAACAGCGAGTCGACGTATTCGAGCAGCGGCGGCATCACCAGCTCGTAACCGTACAGACGGAAGTTATCGAGCATCAGGCGGCGCAGCTCTTCGATCTTGCGCGCTTCTGACGGCAAGACGTCGGCGATATTTTCAGGCAGGAGCCAATTCGGCATGGGCAGGTAGCAAGTTAAAAGACGGACAACACGGCAGACAAATGTCGCGCCGAACCATCAATTTTACCCGAAAATGAATCGGTGCATTCAAGATATCAAAAGTTGGAGGTCGCTACATCGCGCTTGCGAAGGCGAGCGCCTACAGCACGCATGAGCAGCGGCGCTATGGGCACGCGCCTTCGCAAGTGCGATGTGGGAGTGAAAACGTGCGGTGCACGAATGAAAACGCCTCCGGTCGGAGGCGTTTGATTTACTTCTTGGCGGGCGCCGCAGCGCCGCCCGGACTGCGGAAATACTTGAAGAATTCCGAGTTCGAATCGAGCACCATCACGTCGCCGTGGCTCTTGAAGGTGGCGCGGTACGCTTCCAGCGAGCGGTAGAACTTGTAGAACTCCGGGTTGCGCCCGAACGCATCGGCGTAGATCGCGGACGCCTTGGCGTCGCCCTCGCCCTTGATCTTTTCGGCGTCGCGGAACGCTTCGGCCAGGATCACGGTGCGCTGGCGGTCGGCGTCGGCGCGGATTTTTTCCGATTCGGCCGAACCGGTTGCACGCAGCTCGTTGGCCACGCGCACGCGCTCGGCCTTCATGCGGTCGTACACCGAATTGTTGATCTGCTCGACGTAATCGACCCGCTTCAGACGCACGTCGACGATTTCGATGCCGATCGGGGTCGCTTCGGCCACCACTTTTTGCTGGATCGCTTCCATCACCTTGCCGCGTTCGCCCGAGATCACTTCGTGCACGGTGCGCTTGGTGATTTCGTCGTTCAGCGCAGCCTTGACAATCTGCGCCAGGCGGTCGCGCGCGCGGTTCTCGTCGGCGCCGGAAAAGCTGACGTAGTACAGCTTGGGATTGATGATGCGCCACTTGACGTAGGCATCGACCAGGATGTTGGTCTTCTCGGCCGTGATGAAGCGGTCGGCGTCAGGCGTATCGAGCGTCAGGATGCGCTTGTCGAGGTAGACCACGTTCTGCACCAGCGGCAGCTTGAAATACAGGCCGGGGGTGCTGATCTGGTCGCCGGCTTTGCCGAGCGAGAACAGGATCGCGTATTGCTTCTGGTCGACCACGAACATGCTGGAAGAGAGCAGCATCAGGGCGATGAAGCCGCCCACGAAGGTCATGAGTATGCGGTTCATTAGCGGATCTCCCGGTCACGTGAAGCTTCGCGGCTGCGGTTGTCGCGCTGGCGCACCTGCTCTATGGGCGGCAACAGTTCGGCCGGCATCGGGTTGGGAACTTGCACCGGGCCCGATTTGGCGCCCACTGCGGCGTCGTTGGCGGCGGTCTGGGCGATCAGCTTGTCGAGCGGCAGGTACAGCAAGTTGCTGCCGGCCTTGGCGTCGAGCATGACCTTGCTGGCGCTGGTGAAGATCTGCTGCATAGTGTCGAGGTACATGCGGTCGCGCGTGACCGCTGGCGCTTTCTGGTACTCGGCGACGACCTGGGTGAAGCGCGAGGCGTTACCGGTTGCGTTTTCGATCACCATCGATTTGTAGGCTTCGGCGTCCTGGGTCAGGCGCACCGCGTCGCCGCGTGCGCGCGGAATCACGTTGTTGGCGTAGGCCTCGCCCTCGTTGCGGGCACGGGCCTGGTCCTGGCCGGCCTTGACGGCGTCGTCAAAGGCGCCCTGCACCTGCTCCGGCGGTTGCACGCCCTGCATGGTCACGTTGGTGATGGTGGCGCCCAGCTTGTAGCGGTCGATGATGGTCTGCATCAGCTTCTGGGTATCGAATGCGACTTTTTCGCGGCCTTTGTACAGCACGAAGTCCATCTTGCTCTTGCCGACCACTTCGCGGATCGACGTTTCGGCGACCTGGCGGATGGTTTCGTCGGCTTCGCGGTTGTTGAACACCCACGCGATCGGATCGTTGAGCGTGTACTGCACGGCGAACTGGATGTCGATGATGTTGGCGTCGTCGGTCAGCATCAGTGCTTCTTTCGGGTCCTTGGCGCGCACCGAGCCGCGGTAGCCGATTTCCTTGGTCCGCACTTGCGACACGTTGACCGTCTCGTGGGCCTGGAACGGCGCCGGCCAGCGCCAGTTCAAACCTGGACCGGCGGTGATTTTGCTCGCTTCGCCGAAGGTGGTGACCACCGCGCGGTGGCCCTCCTGGACGATGAAGGTACCGCTGGCCAGCCATAGCACGGCGATCACCAGCGCGATCAGGGTGGCGGTCGCGCCGACGCCCTTGCTGTCGGCACGAAAGCCGCCCGGACCGCCGTTATCGCCATTATTGTTGCCGCCGAACAGACGGTTCAGGCGCACATTGAAGTCGCGCCACATCTGGTCGAGGTCGGGAGGGCCTTCGCCAGGGCGCTTGCTGTCCTGGGCTTTAGGGTCATTCTGCGGCATTGCTATGCCGACGCGTTTGAGTAATGAAGCTAGCATCTATCGTGATCCGACAATGGTGGAGGTGTGAATTTCGGCCGGCTCCGCATCGTGTGCGTAGTTCGGTTCGGCATCTTCCTGTGCTTGGTCCTCGTCCTGCTGCTCGTACAAATGGGTCAGACCGGGCGCTGCGCGCGCCATTTCAACCACCGATGCGCGCAGCAGATCGAGGCCGGCGCCCGTGTGGGCACTGATGAAAACGCGGCTGATCTTATCATATTCATCTCGCTCCACGGCAGGCTCCAGGCCGGCCGCGTCGATCTTGTTCCACACCAGAATTTGCGGAATATGGTCGGCGCCGATTTCCTTGAGCACCAGGTTGACCTGCTCGATCTGTTCCATGCGCACGGGACTGGCGGCGTCGACTACATGCAGCAGCAAGTCGGCGTGGATGGTTTCCTC
Source organism: Pseudomonadota bacterium (assembly GCA_040390915.1). Taxonomy (GTDB): domain Bacteria; phylum Pseudomonadota; class Gammaproteobacteria; order Burkholderiales; family Burkholderiaceae_D; genus Telluria_A. Next base: position 59,796 of record JAZJXM010000021.1, on the reverse strand, counting down.
CAGCGTGGCGCGAAACGCGGCCACCAGCTGGTGCGGCAGTTCGCGCACGAAACCGACGGTGTCGGAAAACACTACGTTGCCCACGTTTTCTCCCAGGTAGACCCGGCGCGAGGTGGTGTCCAGCGTGGCAAACAATTGGTTGGCCACGTACACGCCGGCCTTGGTGAGCGCATTGAACAGGGTCGACTTGCCGGCATTGGTGTAGCCCACCAGCGAGACCGAGAAGGTATGGGCTTTGCCGCGTGCGCGGCGCTGGGTTTCGTGCTGCTTGCGCAGCTTGGCCAGGCGCGCGCGCAAGGCCTTGACGCGCTCGCCGATCAGGCGGCGGTCCGTTTCGAGCTGGGTTTCGCCGGGACCGCGCAGGCCGATACCGCCCTTTTGGCGTTCCAGGTGGGTCCAGCCGCGGATCAATCGGGTAGCAAGATGCTGCAGTTGCGCCAGTTCGACCTGCAGCTTGCCCTCGTGGCTCTTGGCGCGCTGGGCGAAGATGTCGAGGATCAGGCTGGTGCGGTCGAGCACGCGGATGTTGATGCGTTTTTCAAGGTTGCGCTGCTGGGCAGGCGAAAGGGCATGGTTGAAGATGACGATTTCAATGTTCTGGTCCAGGCAGGCCTGGCCGATTTCGTCGGCCTTGCCGCTGCCGACAAAATACGCCGCGTCCGGGCTGGATCGCTTGGCGGTGATGGTGGTGACCGGGACTGCGCCTGCCGACTGCGCCAGCAGCGACAGCTCTTCGACACTGGCGTTGAAGTCGCCCGTGCCGAAATCAATACCTACCAGGGCTGCGCGCATACGCCTCCCGCAAGGGCTGCGATGCTCACGGCCTTACTCAGCTTCAGGCTCAAGGTTGAGATTGACGGCGCGCGCAGGCACGACGGTCGAGATGGCATGCTTGTACACCATCTGCGTTACCGTGTTACGCAGCAGTACAACGTATTGGTCGAAGGACTCGATGTGTCCCTGCAGCTTGATGCCGTTGACCAGGTAGATCGAGACCGGAACATGCTCCTTGCGCAAGGCATTAAGGAATGGGTCTTGTAAAAGTTGCCCTTTGTTGCTCATAACAGCTCCGTGATGTTGTTGTAGTTTAAGAATTGGAGGCGACTCGCTTGTTTTCAAGTGCCTGGAACATCATTCTTAAAAGGCGAATGATGTCTCTCAGCTACTGTAACCTGTTTTGCCACATCCTGTCGTTAGGGCGGCCTTAAACGGCCCGCTTATTTCGCGCCCTTGGCGAAAGGATTCTTACCCATGCGCAATTCAATGCGCAGCGGCGTGCCAACCAGGTTGAACGTGTCGCGGAAATGCTTCTCCAGGTACCGTTTGTAAGGTTCGCCGATCGCATCAAGCGCGTTGCCGTGGATGACGATGATCGGTGGATTCTGCCCGCCCTGGTGAGCATAACGCATTTTAGGACGGATCGAACCTTTGCGGCGCGGCTCCTGCTTCTCTACCGCTTCGATCAGTGCGCGCGTCAGGCGCGGGGTCGACAGGTCGGCAGTGGCGGCAGCGTAGGCGGCGTCAACCGACTTCATCATGGGCGCAATGCCGGACGACTTGAGCGCCGAAATGAAGTGGGTCTTGGCAAACGACAGGAAGTCCAGCTTGCGGTCGAGGTCAATCTTGATCTCGTCGCGCTGGTCGGACTGCAGGCCGTCCCACTTGTTGACGGCCACCACCAGCGCGCGGCCCGATTCCAGGATGAAGCCGGCGATGTGGGCATCTTGCTCGGAGATGTCTTGCTGCGCGTCGAGCAGCAAAATGACCACGTGGGCTTCCGAAATCGACTGCAGCGTCTTGACGACCGAAAATTTCTCGATCGCTTCGAACACCTTGCCGCGGCGGCGGATGCCGGCGGTGTCGATCAGCGTGTATTTCTTGCCGTCGCGCTCGAACGGGATCTCGATCGAGTCGCGCGTGGTGCCCGGCATGTCGAACGCGATCACGCGCTCTTCGCCCAACAGCGTGTTGACCAGGGTCGACTTGCCCACGTTGGGGCGGCCGACGATGGCCAGCTTGATGCCGCGTTCCGGCTTTTCCAGTTCTTCCGGTTCGTCCGGACGCAGCGCGAACGCTTCGTTGAGCGCCTCTTCGACCAGGTCGACGACGCCGTCGCCGTGCGCGGCCGAAATGACGTACGGGTCGCCCATGCCCAGCTCATAGAATTCGGCCACGACGGAGCTGTACTTCATGCCCTCGCCCTTGTTCACCACCAGCATGATCTTGCGGCCCGACTTGCGCAGGAAGTCGGTAATGGTCTTGTCGTGCGGCGTCAGGCCCTGGCGGCCGTCGACGATGAACACGACCACGTCCGCTTCGGCCACGGCCTGCTTGGTCTGCAGCGCCATCTGGAACATGATGCCTTCCTTGGCCACGGGCTCGAAACCGCCCGTGTCGATGACCAGGAACGGACGCTCGCCGATACGGCCCTCGCCGTAGTGACGATCGCGCGTCAGGCCAGGCAGGTCAGCCACGAGCGCATCGCGCGAGCGGGTGAGGCGATTGAATAAGGTCGATTTCCCGACGTTGGGGCGACCAACTAATGCTATTACCGGCTTCATGGTGTTTTTATTCGACCGCGATGGCGGTCACTGTCCCAGATTGTGTTTGAAAAATCAGATTCGAGCCAGCCACCACGGGCGGCGACGTAATGGCGCTCCCGTCGGTTGCGGCGCGCGCTAAGAATGCGCCATCTTCCCGCGACAGGAAGTGGATGATACCTTGGTAGTCGCCCACTGCCACGGCGCGGCCGTAGGACACCGGGGTCGACAAATTGCGATAGCCGAGCTTCTCGTTCTTCCAGACATTGGCGCCGCCGTCGCGATTGAAGGCCGACACGGCGCCTTTTTCGTCGACTGCGAACACGAAACGCTGGTCCACCGAGACGCCCACTTCGGACGACAGGGCCTTGGTCCACTTGGCGCTGCCGGTGGCAAGGTCAAAGCAGCCGACCCGGCCCTGGTAGGCCACGGCGCACACGTCCTGCTCGAACAGCACCGGGGTGCCGCCGACGTCGGTGACGCGATCGAGTTCGGTGGCGCCTTTCGGTTCGGCCACTGCCGCTTCCCAGCGCGGTGCGCCGGTGGCCAGCGTCAGCGCCAGCAGCTTGCCGCCTGGCTGGGCGATGATGACTTCCTTGCCTACCACCGTCATGCCTGGCGCATTGCGCAGCGTCAGTGGGGGCGCCACGCGCTGCACGGTCCATTTCTTTTCGCCCGTCTTGGCGTCCAGGCCGATGATGCGGTTGTCAATTGCGCGCACCACCACGATGCCCTGGCCGATCACCGGCGAGGACAGCACTTCGCTCGACGCCTGCGCGGTCCACAGCGCCTTGCCTTCGACATCAAACGCCATCACAACGCCCTTTTCGGCGCCGACCACGATCACGTTGCCATCGGTGCCGACACCGGCGGTCAGGCCGCTCGGGGCCGTGATGCGCCACAGCGGGTTGCCGCTGGCAGCATCGACGCGCGCCAGCGAACCGTTGGCGCCGGCCAGCACCACGGTACTGCCGATCATGGCAGGGGTGAAGGTGTAGCTGTTGGCCTTGCCCATGTCGAGCTTCCAGGCGGTGCGCACGGCCATCGAGCCCTTGAGCTCTTCCAGCGGCGCCGGCTGGTTGCCCTTGGGGGCAGAGGAAAACGGGTTGAGCGAACTGAGGGTCGAGCAACCGGCCATCAAGGCCAACATTCCTGCTCCGACAAGCTTCTGGGTAATACGCATAGTGGTTAACCTTGTTCTATGACTGGTAGAGGATAGCGCATACGGCCCGTCCAGACAAAAAAGCCTGGACGGGCCGCATCGGAATCGACAGTTTAAGCAGCTGCCTTGGGCGTCGCTACGGTGCCGCCGATCGCTTCGAGCTTGAGCTGCACCAACTGGCGGCCCGGATTCTTTTCGTCCATCGCCGTCAACGCTGCCTGGTAGGCATCACGCGCTTCGGCGATCTTGTTCTGTGCGACCAGGATGTCGCCCTTGCGGTCGGCGACACTGCCTGCGAACTGCGGCAGGAAAGGCGTTGCCAGCAGCTTGAGGCCTTCATCGTACGCCTTTTCGTCGAGCAGCACGCCAGCGAGGCGCAGTTTGGCGATCGACTGGTATTCTTCGTTGCCGTGGGCGATGGCCCAATTGAGCTGCTCCTTGGCCACTTTCAGGTCGCCGCCTTCGAAGCCGCTCTTGGCCGCCGCCAGCGCGCTCATGGCCGCGTAGGTGCTCGATGCGTATTTGGTTTCGACGTCGCTGGCGATGCGCTGGACCTTGGCGTTGTCCTTGGCCGCCAGCGAATTTTGCAGCTGATCATACAGGGCCGACGCTTCGGCCGACTGATTTGCCTGGTGGTTCTTCCAATAGGTGAAGCCGGCGTAGGAACCGAGTGCAATGATCAGCACCCAGGTAATCAGGTTGCCGTATTTGGTCCAGAACGCCTTCATCGAGGCGATTTGTTCTTGTTCTTCGAGATCGTATGCCATGGTCTTGTAATGTAAGGTTAAGGGTCGTTTGAAACTTTGGGGTCAGTGCTCGCGCCGAAGGCGTGTGCTCTGACCCCTGCTAATTAGTCAGTGATGATAATGCACGTGGTCGTGATCATGGTCGTTGCCGATGATCTGGTCCACCAGATAATCGACGACAGCGTCAAATGCCACGCTCGACTGCTGCTTGTCGGCGTCGCCTGAGCGCATGGCCTTGACGGTGGCGGTGGCGTTGGCGATTTCGTCGTCGCCCAGGATCACCGCGAACGCCGCACCGGCGCCGTCGGCCTTCTTCATCTGGTTCTTGAAGCTGCCAGGACCGCTCGCAGCCGCGCAATGTAGCACAACATCGAGGCCGGCATCGCGAATTCGTTCGGCCAGCACGAACGCTTGCATCTGCGCGGCCTCGCCCTGGTGCACCATGTAGACGTCGCAGCTGGCCGGTTCGGCAGGCTCGCCGGCCAGCTTCATCAGCTCGATCAAACGCTCGATGCCCATCGCGAAACCGACTGCCGGCGTTGGCTTGCCGCCGAACGATTCGATCAGCGGATCGTAGCGACCGCCGGCGCACACGGTGCCTTGCGCACCCAGTTCGTCGGTGACCCATTCGAACACGGTGCGGTTGTAGTAGTCCAGGCCGCGCACCAGGCGCGGGTTGATCGTGTACGGAATGTTGTTGTGCTCGAGGATGCGCTTGACGCCGTCGAAGTGGGCGATCGATTCGGCTTCCAGGTAGTCCAGCAGCTTGGGCGCGTTGTTGACCAGCTCCTGCATGGCAGGATTTTTGGTGTCGAGAATGCGCAGCGGATTGGCGTGCAGGCGGTTTTTCGCTTCGGCGTCGAGCTGGTCGGCGTGCGCTTCGAAATACGTGATCAGGTCGGCGCGGTGGCGCTGGCGCTCGGCCGCGTCGCCGATCGAGTTCAGCTCCAGGCGGATGTTTTCCAGGCCCAGGTCATCCCACAGGCGGCGGCACAGCATGATCAGTTCAGCGTCGATGTCCGGGCCGGTAAAGCCGATCGCTTCGGCGCCGACCTGGAAGAACTGGCGATAGCGCCCGCGCTGCGGACGCTCGTGGCGGAACATCGGTCCCGAGTACCAGACGCGCTTGGGGCCTTCGTAGACCAGATTGTGTTCAATGACAGCGCGCACCACGCTGGCCGTGCCTTCAGGGCGCAGCGTCAGCAGGTCGCCGTTCATCGAATCGGTGAACGAATACATTTCCTTTTCGACGATGTCGGTCACCGCGCCAATGGCGCGCTTGAACAGCGCCGTGTCTTCGACGATCGGCGTGACGATCTTCTGAAAGCCGTAGCTTTTCAGGACCGAGTGCACGGTGTTCTCGAACAGCTCCCACAACGGCGCATCAGCCGGCAGGATGTCGTTCATGCCTTTGACGGCGGTGATTTTTTCAGGTTTCTTATTGTCAGCCATTGCTCTTTATTCCATCTACATCGCCTTGCCAACGCATGCGTTGGCCCCAATGGCACGTCAAATCAACCGTGCTATGGGCCCCCGCCTGCGCGGGGGCGACGGGGTTAATTCCCGTAATTCGTTTGTACGTACTTGAGCACGATCGCCTGGAATTCCTCGACGATTTTTTCGCCGCGCAGGGTCACCGTTTTCTGGCCATCGACAAACACCGGCGCGGCCGGCGATTCGCCAGTGCCGGGCAGGCTGATGCCGATGTTGGCGTGCTTCGATTCGCCCGGACCGTTGACGATGCAGCCCATCACGGCCACGTTCATGCCTTCCACGCCCGGGTACAGCTTTTTCCATTCCGGCATCTGGTCGCGCAGATAGGTCTGGATGTCGTCGGCCAGCTCCTGGAACGTGGTCGAGGTGGTGCGTCCGCAACCCGGGCAGGCAATCACCATCGGCGCAAATTTGCGCATGCCCATGGTCTGCAAAATCTCTTGCGCGACCACGACTTCCTTGGTGCGGTCGCCGCCCGGCTCGGGCGTGAGCGAAATGCGGATGGTGTCGCCGATGCCTTCTTGCAGCAGCACCGACAGCGCCGCGGTCGAGGCGACGATGCCCTTGCTGCCCATGCCCGCTTCGGTCAGGCCCAGGTGCAGCGGATAGTCGCAGCGGCGCGCCAGTTCGCGGCACACCGCGATCAGGTCCTGCACGCCCGACACCTTGCACGACAAGATGATCTGGTCGCGCCCCAGGCCCAGTTCCTCGGCGCGCACGGCGTTTTCAATGGCCGACGTGATCAACGCTTCATACATGACCGCCTGCGCGCTCCATGGCTGCGCGCGCGCGGCGTTTTCGTCCATGATGCGCGCCAGCAGCGCCTGGTCCAGGCTGCCCCAGTTCACGCCAATGCGCACCGGCTTGTTGTAGGTGGCCGCCATCTCGATCATCTGGGCGAACTGGGTGTCGCGCTTGGCGCCCTGCCCCACGTTGCCCGGATTGATGCGGTACTTCGACAAAGCGCGCGCGCACTCGGGATAGTCGCGCAGCAGCGTGTGGCCGTTGTAGTGGAAGTCGCCCACCAGCGGCACGTCGATTTCCATCTTGTCGAGCTGTTCGCGAATCGCTGCCACCGCGGCCGCCGCTTCCGGGCGGTCCACCGTGATGCGCACCATCTCGGAGCCGGCACGCGCCAGTTCCTTGACCTGGATGGCGGTGCCGATCACGTCGGCGGTGTCGGTGTTGGTCATCGACTGCACCACGATGGGCGCGTCGCCGCCGACCCACACCTTGCGCTCGCCATGGGCCACCAGCACGCGGCGGCTGAAACGGCGCGCCAGGGGACCGGATGGAATCGCCAAATTCGAAGAAGACATGTACAAAGACCTTACTTGATGTTGACGCGGGCGACCCGGACACCGGGCGCCGTTGGCAAGGCCAGCGCAGCGCCGCGCAAGGTGGCGTCGACCGCGCTCGGCTTGCCTACGATCAGGGTGACCGGCTCGGTCACGTTGATCGTTTCGGTGTTGCCGGCCTTGACCAGGGACGAGAACAGCGCGCGGCCTTTGGCCGTGCGCACTTCCACCCACGAATCCTCGCGCACTACCAGCACCAGCGCGTCGGGCGCGGGCGCCGCCTGCGCGGCCACAGGGGCATTGGCCGGCTTCGGCGCAGCTGGCGCGACCACCGTTGGCGCGATGCCGGCCATGGCACCGGCGCCAGGCGCGGAGGCGGCAGGTGTCGGCGGCGGCACCGAAATGAGCGGCACCGAATTGCTGATCACCGGCGGCAGTTCTTCGGCCGGCTTGGCCACGGCAGCCGGATCGGCAGCGACTGGCTTGTCTTGCGTTACCGTTGGCAGCGCCAGCTTGTCGGGCGCTGCCGGCGCCTTGGCGTCGGCCACGCGGCCCATCAGCGACTCGGGCGTCACGCCAAAATGCCAGGCTGCGCCTGCGGCGCCAGCGAGCACGATCGCGATCAGTGTCAGGCCAAGCGGGAACTTGCTGGCGCGCTTGCCGTTGGTCGGAAAGCGCACCTGCGAAAACGAAGCCGGCTTGTCGCGCCGCACCGTGGTGGAGGTGGCGTCGCTCGGGGCTGGCGTTTCCAGCGCGATTTGTGCAACCAGTGGCGCGGCATCGAGCTTGACGACCTTGGCGTAGGCGCGGATGAACCCGCGCACCACGGCCGGGCCGGGCAAGTTGGCGTAATCGCCCTGTTCCAGCGCGACCACCTGGCGCACTGCCAGTTTCAGTTGATCTGCTACCTGTTCTACTGTCCAACCCATCGCTTCGCGCTGGGCGGCAAGCGTCTTGCCGGGAATGCCTTGATTATCCGGCACCGGCTGGTCTGCCCATTCTGCACTCATGTTCGGTCCTGTCTCACTCATCAAAAGCACCGCGCTGGTAGGCTGCAAACTCGGGCGAGCCGGGGTGACGGCGCCGCAACTGGGTTGCCAGGCTGGTCTCCGTCGCTTGCTCGCCAAGCTTGTGCTGAATCCGGATCGCCAGCCACAGCGTATCTGCCGGCATCGATTCAGGTTTGTTCAACACCGTCAGGCGGTTGATAAAAAATCCGGCGCGCTGAAAATCGCGCCGCACGAAATATACCCGCGCCAGGCCGGCATGGATAGTCGGGAAATCGGGTTCGATGCGCAAGGCGTCGAGCAGATAGCGCTCGGCCAGCGCGTAGTTCTTCATTTTAAGAGCGCAGCTGCCGGCGTTGACCATCGCCTTGACCGGCGACTGGTACATCGGGTTCTTGAGCGCCGCTTCGAAATACGGCATGGCCAGCGCGCCGCGGTCGATCTGGCACAGGAACGAACCGTAGTTGTTGGCCAGTTCCGGATTGCGCGGCTCCAGGTTCATGGCGCGCTGATAGTTTTCTTCGGCCAGCGCCATCTCGCCCATGCTGGTGTAGATCAGGGCGCGCACGCTGTAGGCGTCGGCGTAGTCGCTCTTGGCCGCGAGCGCCTTTTTGACTTCATCGAGCGCGACGTCGTAGTTACGCTCCTGGAAGTAGCCGATCGCCAGTTGCAGGCGGATCGCTGCGCGCTTCTCGTCGGAGGTCTGGTCGGACGCGGTTTTCAGTTCGGTGGTGCTGCCCTGCAGGCCGGCCGCATTGGACGCCTGGCCTCCGCTCGGGGTGCTGCAGGCCGCCAGTGCGCCGGCCAGCATGCACAGCATCAGGCGCGTCACGCAGCGCGGCGTGGCGAGCGCCATCAAGAAGGAATCTCCACGATGCGCCCGAAATCGGCGCCAAATTTTTTCTGGTATTCGGCCATTTTTTCCATACGCTCCTGCACCCGAGTGCGGTCTTGTACTTCACCGGCCAATTGGCCGCATGCGGCGTCGATATCGTCGCCCCGTGTCTTACGAATGGTGGTCACAATCCCGGCATCCATGAGCACCTGGGCGAACGCCTTGATGCGGGGATTTTTCGAGCGCAGCAGGCCCGACTCGGGAAACGGATTAAACGGAATGAGGTTGAATTTGCACGACACGCCGACCAGGCGGTCGGTCACCAGCGCCACCAGTTCGCGCGCGTTGTCGTCGCTGTCGTTGACGCCGTCGAGCATGCAGTATTCGAACGTGATGAAATCGCGCGGCGCAAATTCCAGGTAGCGCTTGCAAGCGGCCATCAGCTCGCGCAGCGGGTATTTTTTATTCAGCGGCACCAGGCCGTCGCGCAGCGCATCGTTGGACGCGTGCAGCGACACGGCCAGCGCGACCGGCACTTCCTGCGCCAGCTTGTCCATCATCGGCACCACGCCCGAGGTCGACAGCGTGACGCGGCGGCGCGACAGGCCGTAGGCGTTATCGTCGAGCATGAGCTTGAGGGCGGTGACGGTGGGCTCGAAATTGAGCAGCGGCTCGCCCATGCCCATCATGACCACGTTGGTGATCTGGCGCTCGCCCTTGGGGCCGGGCTCGATGCCCTTGGTGCGGCGCAGTTCGAATTCGGCCATCCACAGCTGGCCGATGATCTCGGACACCGACAAGTTGCGGTTGAAGCCCTGCTTGCCGGTCGAGCAGAAGCGGCAATTGACGGCGCAACCGGCCTGGGTGGAGATGCACAGCGTGCCGCGGTTTTCTTCGGGGATGAACACCGTTTCGACCGCGTTGCCATTGCCGACGTCAACCAGCCACTTGCGGGTGCCGTCAGTGGAAGTATGGTCGCTGATGACGGCCGGGGCGCGCACTTCGGCGCGCGTGGCCAGCTTGTCGCGCAGCGACTTGGCCAGGTCGGTCATGGCATCGAAATCGCTGGCGCCGAACTGGTGTATCCAGCGCTGCAATTGCTTGGCGCGGAACGGCTTCTCACCCAAGTCGGCGCAATAGGCGACGAGTTGCGCGGGATCGAAGTCCAGCAGGTTGGTGAGAGTCGTCATGGTTGTTCTCTATAAATTCTGTAAAGCCCGCCCGCCTTGCGGCGAGCGGTGATGCTGCAATGCTAATCAGCCAGGGCTAATTAACGGGAGTACACGTTCAGTGCTGGGAAGTAGTAAGCGATTTCAACAGCTGCGGTTTCGGCAGCGTCGGAACCGTGTACGGCGTTCGCATCGATCGAATCGGCGAAATCGGCGCGGATCGTGCCTTTTTCTGCTTTTTTCGGATCGGTTGCGCCCATCAGGTCACGGTGCACGGCAATCGCGTTCTCGCCTTCCAGGGCTTGAACCATGACTGGGCCGGAGATCATGAAGTCAACCAGGTCCTTGAAGAAAGGACGGGCAGCGTGCACAGCGTAGAAGCCTTCAGCTTCAGCGCGCGACAGGTGCGTCATGCGGGCTGCAACGATTTTCAGGCCAGCGCCTTCGAAGCGGCTGTAGATTTGGCCGATTACGTTTTTTGCAACTGCGTCTGGTTTGATGATCGACAGGGTGCGTTCGATTGCCATTTGTAAAAACTCCAATAAAAAGAAAGGTTTAATGTCGAGTTGCTAGACTCAATCAACCTTCGATTTTACCATATATCACCCCCACCCACCCGATAATGCACGGAGCGGCCCGGAAGTGGTAGAGTGGCACCAGCAAATGCGGGACTGGCGATGGTGATTCTGCCAGTCTTGCACACATTTTGAAAGCTTTACCATCCTACGGAGGCAGCATGTCGGTCATTATAGATAAAGAATATACCCCCGCGACATCGACCCTGGACGCGCGCCAGAAATGCATGCGCAACACCTACTGGCTGCTGGCGCTGGCCTTGATTCCCAGCGTGCTGGGCGCCATGATTGGCGTTAAATACAATGTTCCTATGCCACGCGGCATCTTCGGCTTCGTGCTGTTCCTGGCGGTGACGTACGGCTTCATGTTCGCCATCGAAAAGACCAAGGAGTCGGCCAACGGCATCGGCGTGCTGTTCCTGTTCACGTTCTTCCTCGGCCTGTGGCTCACGCCGCTGCTGACCCACACGCTGCACATGGCCAATGGCGGCACGCTGATCATGCTCGCCTTCGGCGGCACCGCCTCGGTGCTGGCAGTGATGGCCACCATCGCCACCGTCAGCAAGCGCGATTTCTCGGCCATGGGCAAGTTCCTGGCGGCCGGCACCGTCATCCTGATCCTGGTCAGCGCCGCCGCGCTCATCTTTCAGCTGGCCATGCTGCAAATTGCCCTGTCGGTCGTGGCGATCGGTATTTTCTCGTGCTGGATTTTGTACGATGTGCAAAAAGTCATCAATGGCGGCGAGACCAACTACATCCGCGCCGCGATGATGCTGTTTATCGACGTGTGGGTGATCTTTTCGAACCTGCTGTCCCTGCTGGGCCTGGGCGGCAGCCGCGACTAAGCAGCGCGCGCCCTCCCCAAGCCGGCCTTTGGGCCGGCTTTTTTTTGTCTAATTACACCACTGGCTCTCGCAAGGGATGCCATCGTGGTCGCCGTCCGTTTCTTGGGCAGGGCAATGGCGCAGGAAATACTTGGCCTCGTCGCACGAAGACATCTGCGAACAGCGCTTGCGCCCGTCGCAGCTGAAACCGACAGGTTCTGGTTGCCCGACCGGCGCCGCATCGGGCAAGCCGACGTGCGCCGGGATGCTGCCTGTCACCGGCGCCAGTACGTACGCGACGGCGATGCCGAGCGCAGCCAGCGTCAGCGCTGCCGGCGCCCATGTCAGGCGCCTTGCCGCTGGTTTCGGACGCGCAGCGGGCCTGCGCTGGGGACGCTGCACGCGCATGGCGCGCTGCTTGCCGTCGCTGCCGTCCTCGACCTCGAATGAAATCAGTTCGTTGATTGCCGGGCGAATGCCATCGCGCGGAAATGCCGAGATGTGCACGAACAGCTCGGGCCGGCCCTGCGCAAGCGTGATGAAACCAAAACCGCGCTCGTCATTCCAGCGGGTCAAGGTACCGTGAACGCGGGTCATGGCGTCAGAACCGCTCGGTGAGCGTGTATACCGCCTGGACCACCTTGGCCATGCGCGTGTAGTCCAGCTTGTCGTAAGTGTCGCCGCCGCGGTGATAGTTCGGGTTGCGCATGAACGCGGTGTCGGTGACCATCATGGCCGGGTAGCCTTCTTTCCAATAGCTGCGGTGATCCGAAAAATCGATGCCGGGCATCAGCCGCGGCGCGTTGATCGAATACACCGGCAGGTCAGTGGCGCCGGCCATCAGCGCCTTGGCCGTGCGGGTAGCCTGGAAGCCGCCGAATTTGCCGACCAGCGCAATGAAGTTGCCGCGGTCCGAATACAGGTGCTTCATGCCCGGCGCCGAATAGTGCTGGCTTCCTGGTGCGTCGCTGAAGTAGCCGATCATTTCCAGCGACAGCATCAGGCGCACCTCGCGTCCCGCCGCCTTCAGTGATTTGGCGTGCCAGACGCTGCCCATGTTGTCCGACCTGAAATTCGGTGGCTCTTCCAGCGTGTAGGCCACCAGTTCGATGGCGCGCGCTTGCGGCTTCTGGCCCAGCAGGCGGGCCAGCTCCAGCAAGCCGGCCACGCCACTGGCGTTGTCATCGGCGCCGGGGGTATGGCTGGCCGGCGTGACGTGCGCACTGTTCGAGTCGCCGGCACTGTCGTAGTGGGCGCCGATGACCATGACCGGCCCGGCGGCAGGGCCGAAGCGGCCAATGATGTTCTGGTAAGTCGCCTCCTGCACCTTGACGTTTTGCACGGTGACGGTGGCGCCGGCCTGCTTGAGTTGCGCGGCGATGTAGCTGGCCGCGCCTTCCAGATGCGCAAACTGTTCGAAGCTGCGCGGATACAGGTCGACCGACAGCTTCTTGACATGGGCTTGCAGGCGCGCGGGATCGGCCGGCGGCGGCGTCGACGGGACCGCGGTGACCATGGGCTGCACCATCAAGCCGACGAAGCCCGCAAAGGCGAGCCAAAGCACCGCGATGGTGACCAACAGCCTGGCTGGAATGCGCATCATTTTTTCTGGATCTTGTTGTGCACCTCATTGACCATCATCAGGCCGGCCGAGCTGAAGAACTTATGATATTCGGCCACCATTTCACCGTTGACGATGACCGGGTCGGTCTCGACATAACTCCTGGCCGTGTCGATGTCCGGGGTGGCGATGATGAAAATGCCGCGCAAACCATCGACGCCGTCCAGCGGGCCGGCGACGGCCAGCTTCTTTTCGCCAGCAAGGCGCCCAATATTGGCGAAGTGGCCCTTGAACATGGCATCGCGGGCGGGGCCATCGGGCATTTTGCGCGGCCCGGTTTTCAGGATCACCAGCACGTAGCTGCGCATGCCGTTGTCGTTCGCGCCAAGCGACTTGGCGAGGTCGGCGTCATACACCTGAAGTACTGGAGCGACCTGCGCCTGGGCCGCAAAGGGCGCGCAGGCAAGCGCGCAGGACAAGAGCAAAGCTGGCTTCCACATGACGGACTCCTGAAAAGTTATTCGGTCAGTATGCAACAAAACTCAAGAGCGCTGGACCGTTCCAATGGCCCGCCTATTTTTTCTGTGCCTCGTAGGCGCGCCGGTCGAAATTGCTGTATTCCATCTTCCACGTTTTGCCCATGTCGGTCGAATGACTCAGAGAAAACAGGCCGTACTGGCCCAGGTCGAGATCGAGCAGTTCGCCCGATTTCAACACCAGCAATTGGCGCCCCAGCTCAAACTTGCCCTGCACGGTCCAGGTCTTGCCTTCATCCTTGCTCATCTGCAGTTCCGACGCGCCAAATACACCACCGTTCATCAGCATGGTGCCGTCCGCGGTCCGTTGCACCGGCACCACCTTGACCTTGAACGGCGTATTGACCGGCTGCCAGCTCGCGGCCTGGTCCCTGGTGACAAAGGCCCCGGCAAAGATGCCGGCAAAGCCACCGCCTGGCGACGTGAGCACACCCATGGTGCCGGTCGGATCAACCGTCAACGCCACCAGGCGGTCGTTGCCGGGCGTGGCGCGCTCGGTCCACTGATTGGTCTTGAAGTCGAGGAAGCGCAGCGGGCCGGTTGACACGCTGTAGGCCAGGCCGGCGTCCGTTTTCCACATCCAGAAGCTGTTCGCGCCGCGCCACATATCGAACGCAATGCTCTCCTTGCGCAACACGGTCCAGCTACCGGCCTCCAGTTTGGCGGAATGGAACAGCTTGATTTCCTGGCCGTGCTGATGCGCCACGAACCAACCCGCTTCGGCATTGCCATAGATGCGCAGCAGGTTGCCTGGCGGAAGATCGCCCGTATCGACCGGGAGCAATGCGTTGACGCCAGGCGGCTTGCGCAGCAGCGTGCCGAATTCGCCGACCGCCAGCAGTTCTGCATCGGGCAATTGGACTGGCGTCACGCACAGCAGCGATTCAATGCCTGGTCCGCGCACGACGTTCCAGCGCCCTGCCGGAGAACGCACCAGCACGGAACCGAGCCGGCTGGCCGCCACCACGCTGCCATCGGCCCGTTCGGTCGCGCAGTCCGCGCCCACCGGCCGGCTCAGTGCGTATTGCTCGAAGCCGTCTTTCGGCACGGGCAGGTTCCAGCCGCTTTCCACCTCGGCGGCAAACAAGGCTGCATGGGCCGGCGAGAAACGCTGGATCAGCGTCTGATTGGAGCCGGCGCGCGCACTACGGCCAAACACCACGTTCGCATTGACCGGCGTCAGCAGCAAACGCCCCAGGTCGACGCGCTTGTTCAGATGGACGCTGAAATGCCCCAGCTCATCCGAACCGAGCAGGTTCAGCGTCTTGCGGGTCTTGGTGTCGTCAAACGACGAGAACTGGTATTCGCCAGGCGGCAAGGCGCCGATAAACAGCGACGTGTCGCGCGCCATTCCCGGCACCACTTGCTCGAGGATGAAATTTTCCACCGGCGCTGCGCTCTCGCCCGCTTTCAATGGCGGGGCAACGCGGGTCAAGGTGATCCGGTCGAATCCGCGAATTTCGCCGGTATTGGCCGTCACGCTGACCACGACCGGGCTTTGATCCGATTGCGCCGGCAGTTTCAAAGGGTCAACGGCGACCGTGGTGGTGCTGCAGCCGGACAGCAAGACGAGCACGGCAACGCCGAGCGCGAGGGGAAGTCGCAAGTAGTTGGGCATAGTTCTCGTCGTCAATAAGAGATTGCTGGAGCAGCCGGGATGATCGCGCATTGTTGCAGGAAGCGCAAGAAACTTTGTGCATTGCAAGTGTTGGCCAAGATCAAACCCGGCACTTCGAAAGCTGAGAAGCTTGCCATGCACCCCGAGAGCGAGGGTATTGAAATTTGCTGGGTGCATCGCAACGCTGCCGGTAGCGTGGACCTGCCTGCCTCGCGGGCGGCGGCGCAGGCCATGGCTCCGACCCGCCCCACTGGTCCGACGACGGACACTGGGCAAGCGACGGTAGCAACCGTCTCCTGGGCCGGGTATGCTGGTCGCCCGGGAGGCGGCAGGCGCCATCATCAATGAAAGGACAATGTATGTTCAGAAAGAACACATGGCTTGCCAGTGTGCTGTGGCTCGCGGCCGCCATGTCCGCAATGCCAGCGCGCGCCTGCACCGTCCCGGGCAGTTCGGCAAGCAAAGCCGTGTCGTCCCCCTTGGCACGGCGCCATATCGGATTGCTGGCCGTCGCCTCGAAGGCTCGCAGCGACGCGGCGCTATGCGCTGCGATGGCGTCGGCCGACGAGACGCAGCAAGCGCTCGGCCTGGCGTTCCAGCGCCAGCGCGACAAGATCTTCGACATGCCGGTGCCTGATGCTGCAGCCCTGCAATGCCTTGAGAGCTCGGCAGTTGACGCAGTCACGCAGCTTCCCGGCGTCGGATTGGCGGTGGGCGCAGAGACGGTGTACCACTACGTCAGCTATGCTGCGCTGGCATCCTATGCACCAAGTGGTTCAGCGAGCGAACGCGCCTTGCGCCTTGCGCCTTGCGGCCGCCATCTGGACTGCCCCTGCCGGGCGGCTCATCTACTTCGAGCCCAGTACCGACGTCAGCGGCTGTCTGCGCCCCTCGTCAGCCGTTTCCGTGCTGCGTGAGCTTGCCTCGGCCTGGCCTTCGGTTGCGCCCTGCGTCAAGGCGCACTTGCGGCCGAGACTCATCGCCGCCATCGAAGAGCTCAACAACGGGACCTGTTACTGCGCGAATGCGACCGAGACAGGCTCGGCGCTGAAAGAAATCGCTTCGTTGGCCAGCGTCTTTCCCGACGACAAGCCGGCCGACACATCGCGACCAAGCGGCGCAACACGGGTCCCGGACGAGCGCAGGTTCCAATGTCGCTGAGGCCTGTTCAGATGCGACGTTGCGGCTCCGCTTGGTGCAGAAAGGCGGTGAAGGTATCTTTCGGCGGCGCGATGGACAGCTGCGCCAGGATTCTGCCGGCCGCGCCGCGATGGTAGCTGCCGTGATTGACGACGTGCATCAGCATTTCTTGCCGCGTCATTGAGCCGGTCTCGCCATCGGTGAATTGAAAACGCATTTGTTCAGCCACCGATGCACAAGACAGGCCTGCAACATAGTCCAGGTACCACGCGTCCGACTGCGAAATTGATGCGGCGAGATCGTCAAGAGAAGGCGTTTCTTCCGTATTCGTTGCGCTGTATTGGTGAGGCGTGTTCGTCAAATGACCGGCAAAGATGCGGTCGACGACATAGGTATGATTGAGAATGCGGATGATCGCGTGGCGCTCATTGGCATTCTGGGCCGCATCGACAGTGCGCGCCACGGCGAGGATTTCACTGTTCGCCCACAACTTGTAGCGAAAGAGCGACGCCAGTAAATTTTCTGGTTGAGACATATGCAGACCCAATGTTAGGCGTTCATCAAACTCGATGCAATATCAACTCAAAAACGCGCGGCTCTCAACGGACTGTCATCGCGTCGTCTTTCGGCGCAAGAAAGCGTAGGCCGGTCAGACCATATTCGGCTATATCCCGATTCACAAGCTCAAACTGAACAGCCGCCAAGCCCCGCGGCCGGTGCTGCCAACGCGCCCAACTCGGGCCAACGCCGAAGAGTGCTTCTGGCGAGGTTCTCCATTGGTTCTGATGCCAAAGGGCTACGTAATACGTGGCGCCGTCCTCGACGGTGAGATCGGCGCTCTGATTCCAGTTTGCCCAGTCCAACGGATCCGCGACCAGCGACACCTTGTATACGCCAGGTGGCAATGAAACTGCCGTGTAGGTTCCATGGTCCAGTGTTCCAACTGGCCGATTGTCAATGGATAGCACTGGACGCGCCTCCACATCGACCTGATCAGCTTCAGGGCGAAAGAAATAAATGACAGCGGTGCCGCGAGTAGCTTCCTTGATGGTAACCGGAGACTTTTTCACAGGCGCCGCACAGCCGGCAAAGACTGCGGCGAGAAGGGTCACATAGAAGAGTCCGAGAATACGCATCAATCTGCGAGCTCGAACACTGCCATCGATTCCACGTGCGACGTGTGCGGGAACATGTTCACCACGCCCGCCTGCTTGAGCACGTACCCTGCTTCGTGGGTCAGGATGCCTGCGTCGCGCGCCAGCGTGGACGGGCTGCACGACACGTACACGATGCGCGATGGCAGCATCTCCGGGTGACTGAGCTTCAACTGCGCCAGCGCCTGCACCAGCGCCATCGCGCCGTCGCGCGGCGGGTCGATCAGCATGCGGTCGAACTTGCCCAGCGCGACCAGGTCCTCGTTGGTCACGTCGAACAGGTTGCGGGTCGAGAAGGTGGTCTTGTCGGACAGGCCGTTCGACTTGGCATTGGCCAGCGCGCGTTCGGTCAGCGTGGTGCTGCCTTCGATGCCGACCACTTCGCGGGCCTGGGTGGCCAGCGGCAGCGTGAAGTTGCCCAATCCGCAGAACAAATCGGCCACGCGGTCGGTCGGCTGCACGTCCAGCAAGTTGAGCGCCTTGTGCACCAGCACGCGGTTGATGTGGTGATTGACCTGGGTGAAGTCGACCGGCTTGAACGGCATTTTTACGCCGAACTCGGGCAAGGTGTAGTACAGCTCCTTGTCCAGCGGGTAGAACGGCGCCGCCGTTTCCGGCCCCTTGGTCTGCAGCCAGAACTGCACGTCCCACTGGTCAGCAAATGCCTTCACGATGGTTTCATCTGCAGCCGTCAGCGGCGCCATGATGCGCAGCACCAGTGCGGTGGTTTCTTCGCCGATCGCCACTTCAATTTGCGGCACCTGATCAAAGATCGACAATGCGCCCACCAGCGCGCGCAGCGGCATCAGCATCGCGGCCACGTGCGGCGGCAGGATTTTGCAGTCGCTGATGTCGGCCACGAACGCCGAGCGCTTTTCGTGAAAGCCCACCAGCACGGTATTCTTTTTCACCACGTGGCGCACCGACAGGCGCGCGCGGTAGCGGTAGCCCCAGGTCGGGCCGTACATCGGGCGCATGATGTTTTCGGCCTTGACCTTGGAGATGTGCCACAGGTTGTCTTCGAGCACGCGCTGCTTCATTGCCACCTGGGCCGACGGCTCCAGGTGCTGCATCGAGCAGCCGCCGCAATAATCGAAGTGCTGGCACTTGGGGTCGACCCGCATCGACGAGGCGCGGTGCAGCACCGTCATGCGCGCCGCTTCCCAGTTTTTCTTTTTCTTGAACGTCAAAAAGCTCACTTTTTCGCCCGGCAAGGCGCCTTCGACAAAAATCACTTTGCCCGGCGTGCCGTCCTCGTTGGCCAGGTGGCCGACGCCGCGGGCGTCCATGTCGAGGGATTTGATGTCGATGATGGTGTCGTGCATGGCGAAAAACACGCGAAAAGCGTGGAGTAGAGGTCAAATAAGGGAACAACGAAGGTCAACGCGGGCACGCATGCCCGCGCGAATCATAACAGCGAATCCCGCACGACGCCACGGGCGGCCATAGCCCGCTTGAGCTTGACGAGCGCTTCCTGCTGGATCTGGCGCACCCGCTCGCGCGTCACGCCCATCTCTTCGGCCAGCGTTTCCAGCGTGGCCGGGTCGTCGTTGTCGAGCCCGAAACGGCGCATGATGACGATGCGCTGCTTGTCGGGCAAGCGGGTCAGCCAGTCGCGCACCAGCACCGTCATTTCGTGGTGTTCGGCGCGCAGGTCGGGGCTGTCCTCGGCGTCGCCGGGCAGCATGTCCATCAGGCTCGATTGGGGATCGTTGTCGAGCGGCGCGTCCAGCGAGGTGGCGTGCTCGGACAGCGCCAGGATGTCCTGCACTTCCTCGACCGGGCGCCCGACCAGGCTGGCGATGTCTTCGGCGGTGGCGTCCTTGCCGTCGTGGTGCTGGGCTTCGAGGTGGTATTTGGCGCGCAGGATCTGGTTCAGCTCGCGCACCATGTGCACCGGCAGGCGCACCGTGCGCGCCTGGTTCATGATGGCGCGTTCGATGCTCTGGCGGATCCACCAGGTGGCGTAGGTGGAAAAGCGGAAGCCGCGCTCGGGTTCGAACTTGTCGATCGCGCGCATCAGGCCGATGTTGCCTTCTTCGATCATGTCGAGCAGCACCACGCCGCGGTTGATGTAGTGCTTGGCAATCGACACCACCAGCCGCAGGTTGTGTTCGATCATGGTCTGGCGGGCGGTAAAGTCGCCAGCCTTGGCCAGCGTGGCGTAATGGACTTCTTGCGGCGCTGTGAGCAGCGCGCGGGTGCCGATCTGGTTCAGGTAGTGCTGGGTGGTGTCGGTGGACAGCTCGGCTGCCAGCACCTTCTTGAGCTCGTCCACGCTTTCCAGCACCACGCCCACGGCCGGGGCGCTGTCCGAGTCGCCCGACTCTTCCGCTTCAATGACAGCCTCGTCCAACGGCTCGTCCGGAAAGTCTTCCGAAGCTGCATCCTCATCGAGCTGATTCTGCGAATGTGTCATGGGCAACCCTGTGGTGGCCGGGCAAACGTGTTAACGGTTGGGCAGGAACCTCGACGGATCCACCGGCTTGCCCTGCTGGCGGATCTCAAAGTGCAGCTTGACCGAGTCGGCGTCCGAATCGCCCATTTCGGCAATGACCTGCCCCTTGTTGACGGTGTCGCCTTCCTTGACAACAATGTTGCGGTTGTGGGCGTAGGCCGACAACAGGCTATTGCTGTGCTTCACAATCACCAGATTACCATATCCGCGGATGCCACTGCCCGCATACATGACTTTTCCGGTGCCGGCGGCCATGACCTGCTGGCCTGCGCGCCCGGCAATGTCGATGCCCTTGTTCTTGCCTTCGTCGAAGGTGGCCACGATCTTGCCGTTGGACGGCCACATCCAGCTCAGCTTGTCGTCGTCGGTGGCGGTCACCACGCTGCCGGCGGCAATGCCCGAGGCCGGCTTGACGACAGCCACTTCCGTGTCGTGCCGTTCTGCCGGTTTGACCACCGGTTTGGCGTCGCCGTTCTCGCCTTTGTGGGTGTCTGCCAGCGCGCTGTCAGCCGGCTTGACGACCGGCTTGACCACTGGCTTCTTGGGCGGCAATGGCTTCGATTCGGGCATCGGCACCGGCGTCACCTGCACGCCGGCGACCTGCTCCGGCGGCGCCACGCGCAGCACCTGGTCGACTTTGATGTCGTTCGGGTTGGCCAGGTTGTTCCACAGGGCCAGTTCGCGGTAGTTCTGACCGTAGTCGAGCGCGATGCCGATCAGCGTGTCGCCACGCTTGACGGTGTAGAAGTAACGTTCGTCTTTCGGTTCTTCGGCAGCGGCCGTGACTGTCTCGGGCTTGGTGTCGGTCACCGGATTGCGTTCAACGATGGGCGCCTGGCGCAACACGTTGCTGCAGCCACTGAGCAGACCAAGGGTAAGGATCAGCAGGATGGATGGGCTAGTTCGGTTCATTCTCATAAGTGTCAGGTCGATATTCGTGGGCACGGGTTCAAACGATGCCGGG
Source organism: Pseudomonadota bacterium (assembly GCA_040390915.1). Classification (GTDB taxonomy): domain Bacteria; phylum Pseudomonadota; class Gammaproteobacteria; order Burkholderiales; family Burkholderiaceae_D; genus Telluria_A. The sequence continues at coordinate 38,715 of JAZJXM010000021.1, read as the reverse complement.
ACGCAGGGGCACAAAATGGCAGCCCTCCAGCGTTTCGTGCATCCATTCGGATTTGCCGGTGCGGGTAATCAGTTGCAAATGCTGGACGCGGGCGCCAACCGGCGCCACCAGGCGGCCGCCGATGGTGAGCTGTTCCAGCAGTGCCTGCGGCACTTCAAGGCCGGCCGCGGCCAGGATAATACCGTCAAACGGCGCAGCCTGCGGCAGGCCTAGCATACCATCTCCGTAATGCAAGCGCAGATTGGGGATGCGCAGCGCGCGCAAGTTGTTCTTGGCCAGCTCGTGCAGCGGCTTGATGCGCTCGATCGAATACACGTTGCGCGCCACGCAGGCCAGCACCGCCGCCTGGTAGCCGCAGCCGGTGCCGATCTCGAGCACATTGGCCAGCTGACCGCCATTGCGCATCACTTCGATCATGCGCGCCACGATGTAGGGCTGCGAAATGGTCTGGCTATGGCCGATCGGCAGCGAGGCGTCGATATAGGCCTGGGCCGACAGCGCTTCGTCGATAAAACGGTGGCGTGGCACCGCTTCGAGCGCGCCCAGCACCAGCTGGTCCTGCACGCCCTGCTTGGCCACGCGCTGCACCATGGCACGCCGGATCGCTTCCGACACCATCAGGTCGCCGCGCGGCGCTACCATCGGCGCTGGCTGCGCGCGCGCGATGGTGGCGCTATGCGATTTCGATGGCGAAGCCACCTGGGCCGGCGCCACGTAGGGCTTGGCCACCGTGGTGTAGGCCGCGTTGCGGGTGGCCGTCTGCGGCGTCGCTACCTTGGCCGGCGCGTACGCGCCTGACTTGGCGTTGCCGGTCACCGACGACAGCGGCAGCGGGAAGTTGCTGCGCTTGTCCTTCATGCCAGGCCCCGCGCCAGAATCTCGAGCTGGGCCTTGTGGGTCAGGTCGATCTGCAGCGGCGTGATCGATACTTCGCCTTGCGCGGTGGCGTAGAAATCGGTGCCCTCGCCGGCGTCGCGGCAGGCGCCCGGCGGGCCAATCCAGAAGATTTCGCGCCCGCGCGGGTCCTTGGCGCGGATGACCGGTTCGGACACGTGGCGCCGGCCAAGCCGGGTCGCGCGCACGGTGCCGAGCGACTCGTACGGCAAGTTGGGAATGTTCACATTGAGCAGGTACGGCGACGGCAAGCCGTCAAAGCGGCGCTGCACGATGTCCCGTGCCAGCCTGGCGGCGGCGTCGACATGCTCCCAGCCATGCGCCACTTGCGAAAACGCGATGGCCGGGATGCCGAACAAATACGCTTCGGTGGCAGCGGCCACGGTGCCCGAATAGAGCGTGTCGTCGCCCATGTTCTGGCCGTTGTTGATGCCCGACACGACCAGGTCGGGACGGTAGTCCAGCATGCCGGTCAGCGCCACGTGCACGCAGTCGGTCGGGGTGCCGTTGACGAAATAGAAGCCGTTGGGTGCCTGCTGCACCGACAAGGGCCGGTCCAGCGACAGCGAATTGGAGGCGCCGGAACGGTTGCTGTCGGGCGCCACGACGACGATTTCGGCGATCGTCGCGAGCGCTGCGGCCAGGGCGTTCAGTCCGGGAGCAAGATAACCGTCGTCATTACTGATAAGAATTCTCATTCAGCGATTTTACCTGAAGCAACGGGTCCATCGCTCTCCCGGCGAGAACATTTTCTAGGTCCCTGCCGCCCCCTCCAACAGGGCTGCTTGCAAGGAAAACAGCTCATCTTGTTGGAATGACAGCAAGGCATCCTTGTCATTGCCATAGACTTGCTTGATCAAGGCCACCCCGCGCTGGCGCAGCGGACTGGCGGCGCTGGGGCGCAGCACAGACGTGCGCAGGCTGTCGGCCAGTTCGCGCGCCTCGCGCTCGCTGCGATTGTCGATCAGTTGCTGCAGCTCGGCCAGCTTGTGATCGAGCGTGTCAGCCTGCGTGACGCTGTTGCGCCTGTCGGGGATGATCGCGCGCACTCGCAGCGCGCCGGTGTGCGACTCATGCGGGCCGGCCGCCATGGCGCGGTTGCTGATCAGGCGCGCGCTGCCCTGCAGCACGGGCTCGGCGCCATGCGCCTGGTGCGCCAGGGTGGTGGCCAGTTTCAGCTGGATCGACAAGGTGTCGGGATGATCAACGCCCAGACTGCGTTCACGCCCGGCCGCCAGCGCTTCGAGCACTTTGCGCACGCCGTCGATGTCGCTCTGGCCGGCCAGGATTTCAGCCAGCAGTTCGCGCGCTTCAAGCGTGCGCCGGTGGTCGCTGCCAAGCTGGCGGTCGCGCGCGTTCACCACGCCTTCCTGCAGTTTGCGGGCGTGCGTCAGGTCGCCCAATTCGCACAGCAGCGTAGCCAGTTGCTGGGCGCAGCGCAAAGTGTCGGCATGTTCGCTGCCAAGCAGCCGCTCGCGCCCTTCCAGCACCCGCTCGTAGACCATGCGCGCGCGTGCAAACTCACCGCGTCGCGTCAGCGTCTGGGCCTGGCCGGCCAGGCTGTCGAGGGTCAGCGCGCAGGTGGGGCCGTACAGCCGCTCGCAGGTGTCGATGACTTTTTCATGCAGCGCCAGCGCGCGCTCGAATTCGCCCAGCGCGGACAGCGTGGCGGCCAGCGCCGAACGGGCCGCCAGCGTTTCCGGATGGTCGTCGCCCAGCAAGCGGCAGCAGTCTTCATACAGCATTTCGTGCAGGAAGCTCGCTTCGGGCAGCTTGCCGCAGTCGCGCAACAAGTTGGCCAGGTTGGCGCGGCTGATGCGGGTATCGCGATGTTCGTCGCCCAGGACGCGCTGGCGCAGTGCCAGGCTTTCTTCAAAACAGGCCAAGGCCTGGACCGGTCTATCCTGGTCGCGATACAGTTCGCCCAGCTGGTTCAAGTCGCGCGAAAGCGGGAGCGCGACCGCGCCGCCCGGCGTGTCGCCAGCCAGCCCGCGCGCATTGGCAATGGCGCCCGACAACCGCACTTCTTCCAGCGATTGCCACGCGAAGCGGCCGTCGGCCAGCCACTCGAGCAGCACTTCAAAGGTACGGGTCAGCGAAAAGCGATCGGCATCGTAGGCCGACACGGCGGGCAAGTGTTCGCCGCCGCACATGGCGTTGGTCTGCTGCAGCTGCACTTCGTCAAAGTAGCTGTCGAGCGACAGTTGCGACAGGCTGTAGCACTTGCGCAGCAGCTTTTCCAGCACCGGCTGGTAGCCGGCCAGGCCGCGCTGCGGGTCGCCGCGGCGCCACTGGATGCGGCGCTCGCAGTCGGCGCTGTCGATCGCCGATGGCAGCGGGTAGACCAGCAAGGGGCGTTGTTCTTCTTCGTGGCTGCAGCGGTAATCGATGGCGCGCGTGACGACGCCGGCCAGGCCATCCAGGCTGCGCTGATTGGGCGTGAACAGCGTGACCAGCTTGCGCGGCAGCAGCGTGGTGCAAATGCTGACGGCCGCCGAGCGCCCGCTGCGCGCGTCTACCAGCACGTGGCGGAAGCGGCGCGCCAGGTGCTCGCCGAAGCAGCGAAACAGCGCCGGGCAGGCCGCGAACAGCGCGTCCCAGTCCATGCGGTCGGCGCGCTCGCCGTAGCTGTCGTCAAACAAGCCGGCGCGCATCAGGTACAGCGGGCGGCTCTCGTCCACCCGTTGCACGTAGCGTTCCCAGTCAACCGCCTCAAGCACCTGGCGCGCCAGGTTGGTGTCGGCGGCGTCGGCCGGAGCGCGCCCCAGCAAGGCCAGCTGGTCGCTGCAAGCCTGGAAGTATTCCAACAAGCCCAGATGCGCATCATGCCGCCCGAAATGATGATGCAGGCCTGGCGATTCGGTATCCCAATCGATCATCAGCACAGGTACCGTGGCGTTCTGACGGCCCGCCAGTAACACGGCCGTGTTCGACAGCGCAACACTGCGCGCCGTTCCGCTTTCGAAAGAATAAAACGTCGTCACTTCGCCGGGAGCGGTTATCGGCGGCAGCGTAATCCGTTTGAGTTCCATGCGTCATGCTCCTTATTGCTTATTTTTTTGGGAAGGTCAAATCCGGCACGTCGCGCCATTCAGGTGGGACATCGGGGAGCACGAATTGGTTGCAGTCGTGGCTCACTGGCGTATACTTTTTTTGAAGCTCATAGTGGGCAACGATCCGATCGACCATCTTTTTGATGTCCGGCAGGAAATCAGGATTCGACTTCAAGTCGGTGGTGGCCATCGTGAAGTGGGAAAAGTCCACGTACAGGCTGGAATTGATAATTTGCGGCGGCAATTTGGCCGGGTGCATGGTCATGATGACGGGGATGATCAGGTGGCTGGGCATCTGGTACCACTGGCTGCGTTCGCGTTCAAGCAGCTGCATGGCCGCGTACTCGCGCCGGGTGTAGCCATGTGCCTCGTACTTGGGGGTGTAGATCAGGATCATGGCCACGCTCTCGCACATGGCGCGCGCGATGCGGCGGTCAATGTCGTCGCCGCCGCCGAGCTGTTCGGTGTCGATGAACAGCTCGTCTTCATTGTCGAAGTACGGTTCCAGGTAGCAGCGAATGGCGTCTGACAAGGCCGCCTTGAACCGGTTCATCAGTTCGAAACGGCCATGTGCATAGCTGAAAAAACACCCATATCGGATTGCCATCTCAGCCTCCTTTCCAAAATGCCAACTGGCGCGCTTGCGTCTCGACTGTAACAAGCGCATCACTGCCCGCCTTGAGGATGCACAAACGAAAAAACACGTGCATAATAAAAACAAACGGTCGTACTATTTTTTAATAAACACACAACCTGGAGACAATTATGAAAGCCGTGGTTTGCAAAGCGTGGGGACTGCCCGACACCCTGGTGGTGGAATCCGTGCCCGATCCCCTGCCCGGCCCCGGCCAGGTGGCGCTCGACATCAAGGCGGCCGGCGTCAACTTTCCGGACGTGCTGATCATCCAGGGCAAATACCAGTCCAAGCCTGAACTGCCGTTCACGCCGGGCAGCGAGCTGTCGGGCGTGGTGCGCGCGGTGGGCGACGGCGTGTCCGGCTACAAGGTGGGCGACAAGGTGATCGCGTTTACCGCCCACGGCGCGTTCGCCCAGCAGATCGTGGTGCCGGCCCATGCGCTGATGCCGATGCCGCCAGGGATGGACTTCGACACCGCGGCCGCGATCACCCTTACCTATGGCACTTCGCACCACGCGGTAGTCGACCGCGCCGCGCTCAAGGCCGGCGAAACCATGCTGGTGCTGGGCGCCGCTGGCGGCGTGGGATTGGCGGCGATTGAAATCGGCAAGGCGCTGGGCGCGCGCGTGATCGCTTGCGCGTCGACCGACGAAAAATTGGCGGTGTGCGTGGCGCACGGCGCCGACGCCACCATCAACTACAGTAAAGAAGACTTGCGCGAGGCGATCAAGGCCGCCACCGACGGCAAGGGCCCGGACGTGATCTACGACCCGGTCGGCGGCATCTATACCGAACCGGCATTCCGCTCAATCGGCTGGCGCGGGCGCTATTTGGTGGTGGGCTTTGCCAACGGCGAAATACCGAAGCTGCCGCTGAACCTGACGCTGCTCAAGGGCGCGTCGCTGATGGGGGTGTTCTGGGGAGAGTTCGCCAAACGCGAACCGAAGGCGAATATGGCATCGATGCGTGAGCTGATGGGATGGCTGGCCGAAGGCAAGATCAAGCCGCTGATCTCGGGCCGCTACAAACTGGAGGAAACCGCGCAGGCACTGAACGACATGGCTGCGCGCAAGGTGACGGGCAAGATCGTGATCTTGCCCGGTTGACGCATTATTTCTTAGCCAGGAAAGCGGTTTGCAGCACGCCGCTATCGAAACCGAGTCCCGCTTCACCGTTCGCGGCGTAGCGGTACAGGGCGGCCGAGTAGATTCCCATCAGCGCGCTTTGCACCAGGAAGGCGGTCAGCAACAACAGCGCGAAGGCAATCGCCACCAGCACGATCAGCACCACGCTGCCGCTGACGGCCGCCGCCACCAGCAGGCCGGCGCCGCCCAGAATCAGGGCGATGAAAAACAGCGAGAAGAAAGCGCTCATGCCAGCCTGACCGATGACGTTTTCGCCCCAGGTCTGTTTCAGCAGCGCGGCGCTGTCCTTGATCGATTCGATCGGGCCCTTGTTGCGCGCCACCAGAATCGGCACCACCATGAAGGTCGCCACGGTCCAGCCCACGCCCAGCATGCCGACCACGATGCGGCCCAGGAAGCCAACCCGCTCCTGGATCGCCCGCAACACCATGCCAACTGTGGCGGCGATCACGGCGTAACCGAGGATCGCGCCGAGGCGGCTGTTGGCCACGGCCAGGCCATCGCGCACGGTCGGCGCCCCGCCGTCAAGACGGATCATGGTGGCGCCAACCAGCGCCACGTTGAAGTAGAAAATCACGAAGTACTGCGTCACGTAAAAGGCGAACGCGGTCGAGTACACCAGCGCGCCGTTGCGGTCCATGCCGTCGAATGCTTGCAGGCCGAAGATCGGCAGCGCGAAGCACAGCATCACCATCAGCGAGGCGAAGCCGGAAATGAGGGGAAATACCAGCAGGTGGGTATCCTGACGCAACACGGCGGCGCTGGCTTTGACGAGCGCGTAGCTGCGCTTGAAACGGTCGAACATGGTGGCTCCTTAGAATCGAAAACGGCCTGGCAATGTTGCCAAGCCGCATTAGTGACTAAAGTATCACGTCTTTACATCGCCGGGAAAATTTATTTGCAGTGGTCCTGATTAGATCCGACGCCGAATTTTCAATGGAGCCCAGGTTCCCCGTCGCAGACGTTCTCCGACGGCCCGGTCGCTTGAGTTTACCGCTCTGCCTGGCTTAACGCGCAGTGAAACTCAGGGTCAGGT